>CAYGSJ010000003.1:128685-264404 GCA_964352665.1 uncultured Micavibrio sp. | reverse complement strand
TTGATCCCGATGCACCCGAAAAGCCAGGATCCGTGACACAGCCATTAATGGTAGGAGAAGATACAGGCCCCGCCACTGTGCCCGAGGCCAACGGTTTGGGTGGTGTAAATGGCGGTGCCTTTACAACAACGTTAAATGACCCAATTATGGGACCTGTTACATTTGATGTTGATACCGCAACTCTAACTATTGGCGGGCAAGATCCAACCAACCGCTTTAATGGTTTGGGCAACCCTGATCCTGCGCTTGTGGAACAGGTCGATGCAAAAGTTGACCAAGACGTTTCTGCCGTCGTGATAGAAGAGCCAGAGCAAGAGATGGCCCTGAGTGGCGCCAAGCTTGGCTAAGTGATTGGCAAAACGTAGAACGTAAAATCCAGCTTTATTCCGAAATTTTCATACATGGCCCTGGCTTCCTTGTTGCCGTCTTGTGTCAGCCAGTACATGCGGCCCCATTTTTCGCGCGCCCCGATTTTTGTAACTTCGTCAACAAGCCTACGGCCTATACCTTTTCGTCTATGCGCAGGCGCAACATAAACATCCTGCATATAGCAAACCTGATTCACATGGCCCGTTGTCGGATGAAGAATATAATGCACGATACCAAGAATCTGGCCGCCCATTTCGGCACATAGTCCGTTAACCTGTTTGTTTTCAGGATCGCAAAGACGTTGCCATGTCTGCGCGGTGACCTCTTCGTCACGTTGGCCAAGATTATTGCCGTCCCATAAAGGGAGCCATTGGGGGAAATCGTTAAAATCCACGGGGCGTATAGTAAGGCGGTTCACGAGATTCATTCCTGTGTCAGGATTTTACACCTGTTGCATTATTGGGCCGATCAAGCGGATCGAAACCGTAATGTGAGAGCCATCTGGTATCGCTTTCAAAGAAGGTGCGCAAATCCGGAATACCGTATTTGAGCATAGCCATGCGATCAATTCCCATACCGGCTGCAAATCCCTGATATTCATCTGGATCTATGCCACAATTTCTAAGAACATTTGGATGCACCATACCGCAACCCAGTATTTCTAGCCAGTCATCCCCTTGCCCGATTTTTAATTCTCCGTCTTTACGGGAACAAGCGATGTCCATTTCCGCACCCGGTTCAACAAAAGGGAAAAAAGACGGCCTAAATTGCACGCGTAAATCATCGATTTCAAAAAACGCACGAATCATATCTTGCAGACACCCCTTTAAATGCCCCATGTGAATGCCTTTATCAACCATCAGAAACTCAAACTGATGAAACATCGGGGTATGCGTCATATCACTGTCTGCGCGATACGTTCTGCCCATATACATGACCTTCAATGGTGGTTTGCGCTTTAGCATTGTATGGATTTGAACAGCTGATGTGTGCGTACGCAAAAGTTTACGAGCTTTTTCACCATCTTCATCTGCACTATTCGGAAGATAGAATGTATCATGCTCTTCACGCGCGGGATGCCCCACAGGAAAATTCAGAGCCGTAAAATTGTGATATTCATCTTCTATATCCGGACCTTCGACCACTTCGAAGCCCATATCGGCAAAAATCGTGATAAGTTCTTCTGTCGTCTGTGAAATAGGATGGATATGCCCTGTTTTCTGGGGCCTTGGCGACAATGTGATATCAATCGTTTCGTTTTCTATCTTAGAATCAAGCGCCTGTCTTTTCAGGGCTGTTTCCTGTTTTTTTATCAGGGCGGCAATTTCATCTTTGAGTGCGTTTAACTCTTGCCCTTTGGTTTTGCGCTCCTGCTCATCCATTTGGCCAAGAGTCTTCATAAGCGCAGTTATACGGCCCTTTTTCCCCAAAACGGTCACGCGCACATCATCCAGCGTCTTCAGGTCGCTTACCGCCTCGATCTCACCGGATATTTCATTTTTCAAATCTTTGATATCTGTCATCATGAAAGGGATTTAACACGAGATTACGTCACAAATAAAGAAGAAATATAGCGTAAGCCCACGAAATCGTCTTAATTTCAACCGGCATAATTTGACAAAAGCAAGAAACTTATGTAAAAATCACGCCGCTGATAACACTCAGGGAGAGTATGAGATGGCCAAGGGTTTTAGTAGATTAAGCAAAGCAGTAGCCGCCGCGTTTCTAACGACAGCTTTAGCAGGGTGCGCCACACCCAAATATGGCGAACCCCGCTCTGAATCTCTTGTTCTTGCCGAACAATTGGAAGATATGGGTATTAATAATGGATCGCTCGTAGGTTTTTATTTTGCACCTTTGCATCCAATAAACCCTGATCATGAGAAATTCGAGGAAGAAAAAGCCATTCTTCTTGAAGCCACTCGCAAAAATCCTCAAGCAGTCATGGCCCTAGCCATTAGATACCAGCAAGCTCTGGAGGCTCATAATAGTAGTACTGACACAACTTTTAAAGCCGCTGCAACTCGTGAAATGACAAGAATCAAGATAGAACTTAAGGACCTTGCTAAAAAACCCGCGCCTGATCTTTCACACGACTAAAAAGTAGAACACAATGAAGAATAACGATGGTTTATCTCCTGTAACACGCTGGTTGGCCGGTGTGTTTTTTGCATCGACAATGCTGATAACAGCGTGCCGTACAACAGATAACGCCGCAGAAACTGAAGCAGGCACAAAGCCCCAAACCTTTGCAGAACAACTCAGCGCCTACGGCGTTCAGAACCCAGAAGCCGTGATAGAAAACTTTGGCGCGCTTGAGGTTCCCGAGTTTGCAAAAGATAGTTTCGGCTCCGCCGAAGAAGCAATTCTGGTGTTTGCCCGAAGAAATCCTGATTCACTATCGGGTTTTGCAGGACAATACAGCATGATAAAAAATGCACGTGATGCATCTGACAACCCTGAACTGCATGTAAATGCGGATGCTATGTTGGCCGATCATGTTGAACGTTTTTTTCGTTTGGCCGAGCATCTTGAAACGACATCAGCGCCTGAACCAAATTAGAGATCAGGGTTTCATATTCCATTTCTTCTGCAAAACTGTCTTAACATCCGACAAACTATGAATAACGTGATCGGGCTTTGCGCCACGTAAACGCCTTTCGTTAATGCATCCGCCTGTGATACCAATTGAGAGAACACCCATATGGCGACCTATATCGGGTTCTTCTTTACTGTCGCCGATGATGAAGGCGTTTTTCGGTTGATAACCGCGTTTGACCATAAACTCGGACAGTCTCTCTAGTTTGTTTGTTACATTTAGAATGCTTGTGCCATTGCAGTTATTTGCCGAAACAAAACTGAAATAGTGATCAAGTTCAAGCCGCTTTAAATGAAATTCTATTTTTTCGGTAAGGTAATTGCTGAGAATAATGCAATCTATATTATTATCCTTTAGCCATTCCAGAAGCGCGCGGGCACCTCTCCTTGTACGGGATTTTGAAGCCATAGGTTCATAAGCATCCTGAAAAATCTGGTTGGATTCTTCCTTGGTGCGCAAGACCTCATCAACGCACACCCCGTTATTTTTGTAGTAATGAATAATAGGGAAATCAAAAGTCTCTAACTGTTTTTCAAACGTAATCGGAGCTTTCCCGTAAAATTCCAGACATTTATTGGACGCAACCCACGCAATGCGCGTATCTGCAAGCAATGTTCCGTTCCAGTCGAAAATGGCAAGTTTTTGTGTTGTCATCGAAGCTCCATGAAAAAACAGCCTCCCTTATAACACAAGGAAGGCTGTTTTTATAAACTCTTTTAAACCATTAAGCGGCTTTTTTTGCCTTTTCCAAAGCACCTGAAGCTGCTTTTGCAATCGCTGCAAACTGCTCCGGCTCACGGATTGCGATATCTGAAAGAACCTTACGATCCAATTCGATACCACTTAGTCTCATACCATTCATAAATGTTGAATAGGTCATGCCATTCAAACGAGCCGCCGCGTTAATGCGCTGAATCCATAGACGACGGAAGTCGCGCTTTTTATTACGACGGTCACGATAAGCATATTGACCGGCTTTTTCGACAGCCTGAACGGCGGTACGGAAACAATTCTTACGACGACCGTAATACCCTTTGGCTTGTTTAATAATTTTCTTATGTCTTGCGTGAGCGCGTGGCCCACCTTTAACTCTGGCCATTATTTCGCTCCTTTTGCACTTTTATCGTAAGGCTTACTTTTTCTTTTCTTACGGCTATAGGGCAACAAGTTACGAAGCACAATACGCTCATCCGGCTCGGACATTACATCCATACCGCGCGCTTTACGCTTCATTGATTTCGGCTTGTTCATCATCATGTGGCTGGTAAAGGCTGATTTTGCCTTAACGCGGCCCTTTGCGGTTATTTTAAACCGCTTTTTCGCACTGGAGTGCGTTTTCATCTTCGGCATTTTTCTCTCCTTAAAAATGAGGTTTTTACAGTCGCGATCGAGGCATGCCGTAAATATATAAGCCAGACCGCTTTTTAAATATGCGCCGTTTATAGACGCTTTATACGATGCAAGTCAAGAAGATACTGCGTTTTTTGTATCTGCAAACGGATCGAGAGGTGCTTCAAAAAAGGCATCAAACGGAAAATCAAGCTTTGCGCGGCCTTTCAGCTCATACAACTCGATAATGCAGGCACCCAAAACGACCTCTCCGCCCGCTTTTTTGATTAAATCACCTGTGGCCTTCATTGTGCCACCAGTGGCAAGCAAATCATCAAGTATAGCCACGCGTGTACCCGCATCGATGAGGGCTTTCTGAATTTCAACGGTATCAGTGCCATATTCAAGTGTATATTCTTGCCCGATCACCGGCCCCGGAAGTTTGCCTTTTTTTCTGACCATGCCGAATGGAAGACCAAGCTTTTGCGCAATAGGTAGGCCGGTTAAAAATCCGCGTGATTCTATGCCGAGAACAAGATCGATAGATTGGGCCTCTACGCGGCCAGCCATATCATCCACAATCTGTTTCCAGATATTTGGTTTCTTGAGAAGGGACTGTATATCATAAAAGTTAATTCCCGGCTTTGGAAAGTCGGGTATAATTTCTATTTCATCGAGCAAATTCACAGTGTTTTTACCTTTTATCTCTATGTTTAAATTTACACACCGTTTCATCTCTGTATAGTGATGTTGCGGATAACGTTCGAAGGCCAAGTTTATAGACAATGTTCAAAAGGCGCAAACCCTTAACGCTCACCCAGATGACCAAAGAATTGTTCTGGCCTTCAATGGGCTGGAAGCGTGCCTATATGATGACAAAATACCGCATTATCCGCCTTTCGGATTCAGTACATAGCATCGCTCTGGGCCTTTCTATTGGACTTGGTGTTTCTTTTTCTCCTATCCTTGGTACACATTTTATTCAGGCTGGAATTATAGCATGGGCTTTGCGTGCCAATGTTTTTACCTCAATGATCGGTACGTTTGTAGGGAACCCATGGACATTTCCATTTTTATGGTGGGGCGGGTTTTCTCTTGGTAAATATCTCTTTGCTTTATGGGGCCTTCAGGTTGGCGGTGAACTCCCCGACCATATGACACTTGCAATTTTTTGGGACCTACTTCAAACAGATTTCTGGTCTATTGCCCTGCCGTGGTTGCTTGGCGGATATATATTACTTTTCGCAACGATGCCATTTAGTTATCCGATTTATTACTTCTTTGTTAAAGGCGCAAAAGCAGCACGTGCAAAAGCCATTGCAAGGAAACGAAAAAAGAGGCATCTTGATTTTACGGATCACCCGAAGCAAGAGCACTAAAATCCCTGCACTTAAAACACTAAAGTAAAAAGACCCTTTATTATGCCATATGATGTTATTGAACTTACAAAAGACCTTATAAAATTCCCGACCATTACGCCAAGAGATGAAGGCTGTCTTGAGTATTTAGGCAAAAAACTTGAAGATATCGGTTTTGAATGTCACCACATGACTTTTGGTGAAGGACCGGAAACAACGCGCAATCTTTTTGCGCGCCACGGCACAGACGGCCCACATCTTTGTTATGGTGGACACACCGATGTTGTTCCCCCCGGACCCGAGGATAATTGGAAATTCGGTCCCTTTAACCCGACCATTGAAAACGGCAAGCTTTACGGGCGCGGCGTAAGCGACATGAAGGGTTCGATTGCAGCCTTTGTAGCCGGAGTGTCCCATTATCTGGAAACACATAAGCCGGCAGGATCCATAAGCCTTCTTATCACCGGTGACGAGGAGGGTGAAGCAAACTACGGCACGGTAAAAGTTCTGGAATGGATGAAAGAAAACAATCATGTACCTGATGTTGCCATCGTAGGAGAACCGACCAGTCCGAAAATTCTGGGTCAAGAAATAAAAATTGGCCGTCGTGGCTCATTATCGGGACATTTGACAGTGAGAGGAAAACAAGGACATGTTGCCTATCCTCATTTGGCCGATAATCCGGTACCAAAACTTGTTAAAATTCTTGATACTCTGGGTGAATTCGAGTTTGACCAGGGCTCCGAATTTTTTCCTCCCACCAATCTGGAAATAACGACTATTGATGTTTGTAATGATGCCACAAATGTTATTCCGGAGACAGCAAACGCAAAATTCAATGTCCGCTTCAGCGATCACTGGAGCGGAAAAACATTACTTGAAAAGATACACGAGATCATTAAACCCTGCGGCTTCGAGTATGAATTGAAAACATTTTCAAATGCAGAAAGCTTTATCACCCAACCCGGCGACTGGTCGGATACCGTGCGTCAGGCCGTAAAGGAAATTACAGGGCAAACCGCAGAATATACAACGAATGGCGGTACATCCGATGCGCGATTCATCGTAAATTATTGTCCTGTTGTTGAATTTGGCGGAATTAACGCAACCATTCACCAGATTGACGAAAACGCGACTGTGGAAGATCTGGAAAACCTGGCAAAAGTCTATGAACGTATTTTAGATATCTATTTAAAATAGATGTCATTCAAGATATCCGAGAACGATGTCCGAAAATTTTTCATCGATAACGACATGCGGCGTGGTTGCATCTAGGTTATATTGAAGCGCTGAAAACGGAACAGCAGCCCCGGTATCGCGAGTTGTTTTGTAACTGATATCAATATAAACACCTTCGACGAAATCGGCCTTTTCATTGAACAGGATGTCCCGCACCTTTCCGATTGTTCTGCCCCGTGTTGTTTTTACATCAAGGCCAGTGATCGCATTTATACTCACCAAATGTTTATCGCCCGCCTCTGAAGCCATATCACGCGGAAGGTTTGTATAAAGATCAGCAATCCGTTTTTGTTCCAGACCAATTCTGTAGCCATCCGCCATGCTGGACAACCCCATATTTTCATAGTTGATATATACGGCATCGCTCAGATGCAAGCGGTCAAAAACAATTTGTAGAGCCTGAACAGTCCCCATCAGATCAATCAGGATATCCTGCACCCTTCCTACCGATTTACTGGTGTTATCAATAACATTGCGCTTCAAGACATCCTTACCTTTTTCCAATTTCGGATTTTGGAGCGGTTTCAAACGATTCATATCGTTAACCGCCTTTTGAAAAGTTACTTCGTTTAATGGCTCGGGCATTTCTTGTGCCACCGCCAGACCCGATAAACAATAAACAAAAAGTAATACTTTGATAACGGTCTTCATTAAGGACTCCTTGCTTTTATTGCTATCATTCGCCTGTGTCATAGTCAACGCGCATAAGGTATAGGCCGTGGGCTGGTGCAGTTGGTCCACCCTTAGTACGATCTTTTGCGTTTAAAACCTTCTTTATCTTTTCAGGCGACCATTTTCCAAGCCCGACTTGCACAAGTGTGCCCACCATATTGCGCACCTGATGATGCAAGAAAGATTTTCCTTCGGTTTCAAAAAGCAGTTCTTTGCCTCCGGTCCCGTCATAATCGCGTGCAATAATATCCAGACGATCAAGCGTACGCATGGGTGTTTTAGCCTGACACTCCGACGCACGGAATGTCGAAAAATCGTGATGACCGAGAAGGTGATTGGCACCGTTTTGCATAGCCTGTACATCCAGTTTTTTTCCAACATGCCATGCGAAGCCCTGATCGAGGGATAAGAAACCGGGACGATTAATGATACGATAGATATATAGCTTGTTTGTTGCATCAAAACGCGCGTGAAAGCCGTCATCTACGACGTCGACGTTTATCACACTGATTGCCTTGGGCCGCAAGCAGGCATTGATCGCCTTTAAAATCCCGTAACCATCCATTGGCTTTGAAAATCCGTCAAGATCAACATGCGCGACTTGCCCCCGTGCATGCACGCCCGCATCGGTGCGCCCAGCGACAATAAGTTCGACCTCTTGTCCAGAAAATTCCTTTATAGCCTCTTCAACCGCCTGTTGGACCGAGGGATGGTCTGGTTGTTTTTGCCATCCGACGAAATCCTTACCGTTATATTCCAGAGTGAGTTTATAGCGGGTCATGATAAAATCTGCCCGACCTCTATATACCCGCCATTCACAGCAGAACCAAAATCCATTACGGATTTTCCTGCGGGCTGTATTTTTTGCAGCATAATGATGGAACCGTCACCACACACAACGTGACCATCGCGGTTCAAAATTTTTCCTGCTGCATCATTGCTGCGGTCTGGATTCATTTTTGCCCCTAATATCTTAAGACGTTTACCATCGGCTTGTGTCCAGACACCCGGCCATGGGTTAAGAGCACGGATTTGTCGGTCTATTTCATGCGCGGATTGAGTCCAGTCAACTTGTCCGTCACTCTTTTTAAGAAGATGAGCATATGTTGCAAACGCTTCATCTTGAGGCTCGGCCACGAATTCATCAAGATAATCAAGAACATCAAGGGTAAGACTCCCGCCTATATGGGCCAGAATATTATGAAGCTTTGGCGATGTTATATCGCGATCCAGAACAATTTCAGAGGTTGCAAGTATACCGCCTGTGTCTAGGCCCTCATCCATTTGCATGATGGTCACGCCCGATTTTTCATCGCCTGACCATATGGCCCGCTGTATCGGAGATGCCCCGCGCCAACGCGGCAGAAGCGAGGCATGGATATTAAGGCACCCATGTTCCGGAGCACGCAGAATTTCCTTGGGAAGCAACAAACCATAAGCCGCCACAATCGCGACATCGGCGTTATGGGATGCAAATTCACTATGGGCTTTAGGGTCTTTCAACGAGGTCGGCGTTAAAACAGGGATATTGTTTTGCTCTGCAAGCTCGTGAACTGCGGATTTTTGCTCCTGCAAGCCGCGCCCTTTCGGACGGGGAGGCTGGGAATACACACAAACAACTTCATGATGACTTTCGCACAGAGCCTTAAGCGCAGCAGCGGCAAAATCGGGCGTTCCCATGAAAACAATGCGCAGGTTTTTGCTCATGAATACTCCTAAAGCAGATTTTGTTTTTTCATCTTATCTATTTTTTTCAGAATCATATTTCGTTTGAGCAAGGACAGATAGTCAATGAACAAAACACCATTCAGGTGATCGATTTCGTGTTGGACACAATGCGATAAAAGTCCGTCTGCTTCAAGTTCTGCTTCGTTTCCGTCATAATCAAAGTATTTGACACGAACAATGGCAGGACGCTCTACCTCTGCATACTGCTTCGGAATAGAAAGGCAACCCTCTTCACGGATGCTCATTTCCTCGGACTCATATATAATTTCCGGATTAGCCATGCAGATAGGCGCATGGTCCTCACCCTCTTCACGGTTTGAAAGATCCATCACCAGTACCCGGTTCAACAAACCCACCTGATTGGCGGCCAGACCAATGCCCGGCGCGTCATACATCGCCTTAAGCATGCCATCCATTTGTTTACGCACGGCGTCATCTACTTTGTCTACCGGTTTCGCCTTTGCCTTCAAAACAGGATCAGGAACCATAATAATTGTGTAATCTGTCATAGGTCACTGTGATACGTGGTTTTGGTTTTATGGTCAAGAATCCAAACGAAACAAAATTCTTGTCATATTTCATTTGTACATGTTAAGGTCCGCCTTCCTTAATGAGGCTGAGTAAAAAGATGACAAGTTCAACAAGAAAAACATTTGAAAGAAGCACAACCGCGGTGGCTGCAGGCGCAGGACTTTACGCTGGCGGACAACTTATTGGCGCATTGGATAAGCTTGATGTGCATAAGAACGGCCAGGTAGTTGACGGCACCCTTGTCCCCTTTGATGATGAAACTTTCCCTGATATGTATGCAAGAATACAACGCGGCGACAACGAAATTGAAGGCCACCTTAGCAGGGCAGGAATAGCAGGTGCCGTATTGCTTTTATCCCTTTCTGTTGTTGCCATCTCAAGACGTTTGACACAACGCGAAGCAGCGCAGGCAGAGAATGCAGCGCCTGTCCAAACACTGGAATCTTAGGCCCGCTTTTTCTCGGTTTCGTCTTCGACGCTTAAAGATAACGGACGCGGCATTTGTTCAACTGTGTTTATGTCCTTCAGCTCTTCAATACCAGCCTTAGCACCCTGTAGCTCCTTGAATTTACGTGCAGCTGGTAAAACCTGCCTTTCCAGAGATCCTACAGCCGCATCATATCCACCCATGGCTTTTTGCAAATGGCCGCCTACTTTTTCGAAGTGATCTGTAAATTTCAAGAAACGTTTATATAGATCAAGGCCAAGATCAGATATTTGCTGCGCGTTTTGTGCTAGCTCAACCTGACGCCAACTCATCCCTACAACACGGAGCAAAGACATAAGTAAAGTCGGCGACGCAATAATGATGTTTTTGGCAGCCGCAAATTCTACAAGCGTAGGATCAGACCGCAATGCGATAGAATACATATGCTCAGATGGTAAAAACAAAACAGTAAAATCAGGACTGTTCACATTTTCCCAATAATTTTTTCCACCGAGTTTTTTGACATGGTCGCGTACCTGCACAGCAAGATTATTCATGATCTGTTTATATTCTTCTTCGCTCAGCTCCTGTGATAAACGTTGCGCGAACTCATTGAGTGGTGCCTTTGAATCAATAATTATGTTGAACCCATCTTGCATTTCAATAATAGCATCGGGTCTTTGTTTGCCGTTTTCAGTATCCAGCGTCACTTGTGTTTTATAATGCAGCCCCTTAATCAAACCAGATTTTTCCAGAATGCCTTCCAGAATAAATTCGCCCCACGCCCCCTGCGCCGATGGATCACGCAACGCCCCGACGAGTTTGGCTGTTTCACGATTGAGATTACGTATATCTTCACGAAGAGCCTTATCTGTTCCTTTGACTTCATCAATAGCAGTGGACAAAACTTGAAGACGTTCATGAACAGGCTTCACCAATTCATCAATTGCCTTTTGGCGTTTTTCGAGATCATGCACGCCATCTGCCTGTGCATTTTTAAATTTTTCCTGTGCGAGCAGGAGAAATTGCTCGGTACTTTTTTGTAAGGCTTCCTGCGCTGTAACTTTAAATCGGTTATCCAGTTCTGTACCGGCACGTTCCAGCGCCTCTCTCTCCATTTTTACCTGAAGGGCTAGTTCCGCGTTTTGACGCTCCAGCGCCGTAATTTTTCCTGATCTACGGATATGCATAAACATAGCGCCAACTAGTAAACCCAATAGAGTTGCGCCAATAACAAACGGTGTGATTTCGGAATAAAGTATTGCGTCAAATTGCATCTTTGATAGCCTTCATTTGGGATGTGATTCTGTTGATCATAACCTTAGCACAGCAAAAAAGAGACAAAAAGAGAACATTTATGCAAAAAACCCGTGTAAAAGCCGAATCCGGTAATGCCCTGATCTATGTTCTAATAGCAATTGTTCTGTTCGCGGCACTGGGGTTCTCTCTTTCACGGCAAACAGGCGGCTCAAACACCAAGGAAATCGATCAGGGTAAAGCGACATTGTATAGCGCCGATATCATTACCTACAGCACGCAAGCCAAATCGGTTCTGGACCAGATGATGTTTACCGGCACAGATTTTAACGAGTTTGATTTTGTCCTGCCCAGCGAGGCTGCCTTTAACACGCCACCCCATATTCATAAGGTTTTTCACCCACAAGGTGGTGGTCTGGTTCCGGCAAATCTTGCGGTGGAAGCCATCAACCAGAACGATGTTGTAACACCTTCTGGCTGGTATATCGGTTTATTCAATAATGTCGAGTGGACTAAATCAACGGGCACCGACGTGATGATCACCGCACACCAGATTGCCCAAAAAGTGTGCGAGGAGATTAATCTGGCAATAACAGGAAGTACAACCATTCCGGTCTTGGGTGGTGATCTGGATGATTATTTGGTGGATACAGCAACAGATAACGATCTTGATATTGCTGATTGTGCGGGCTGTGAGGGGTATTTGTCTTTATGTGTCAGTAATGCGGGCGCGGATACCTTTAGTTATTACTCTGTAGTTGCAGAACGATAGGTTTGCGCATACCCTAGAATGACCGCTCTGAGTTCTGCGATTCCTTTTTCCTTATGGCTACTTGTGAGCAGAATTCCAGGATAGGCAGCGGCGTGAGTTTTTAGATCTTTTTCAATTTTTTCGGTAATGAACTTCAATCCCTGATCTTTGACCTTATCGGTTTTTGTGAGAACAATGCGATAGGAAACGGCTGCCTTATCAAGCATGTCCATTAATTCCTTGTCACTAGATTTCAGGCCGTGCCTTGCATCCACCAAAATAAAAACACAGCGTAAGCTTGGGCGACCTTTCAAATAAGACATGATCAATGCCGTCCATGTCGCTATTTTCTCTTTCGAAACTTTTGCATAGCCATAGCCCGGCATATCAACCATATAAATCAAATCGCCCAGATTAAAATAATTGAGTTCCTGGGTCCTGCCCGGCGTATTGGACGTACGCGCCAATGTATTGCGACCCGTTAAAGCGTTTACCAACGAAGATTTTCCAACATTTGATCGGCCGGCAAATGCAATTTCAGGATGGCTTGCTTCCGGCAGTTGCGTTAAGCCAGCAACACCTAGCATAAAATCGCAAGGCCCGGCAAATATCTTGCGGGCCTGCTCTAACTCCTGATTTGAAAACGTCTCGCTCATGAGCGCTGCTACTTCTTCTTCTTTTTCTTTTTTGGTTTTGGCGGCTTTAAATCTTCTGTCTTCTCGCCTTCATCACCGAAAAGGCCTTTTTCAAATTCGTCTTCGACCATCTCCATCAAGGGATGAACGCCTATCCCCTCCTCGATTTGCTTTTCCATCTCTTCTTCAAAATGATCTTTATTGAACAAATAGATCGGCACGCCCATTCTATGCATGATGATGCCCTGTTGTATCATTCCGAACAGACCACTGAATGTCCAGTATATCACTAGGCCAGATGAAAAATTAGCCATAATAAACGTAATCATAAACGGGAAATAGTTCGCCAGATCTTTTTGTAACTGATCCTGCGGCGGCGGATTTAATTTCTTCTGGAACAACATAACAACCAGCATCATGCATGGCCAAACTCCAACATGGATGAAGTCTGGTGCGTCCCATGGCATCAAACCGAATAATTCAAAAATATTCGTGGGATCCTTTACAGATAGGTCCTGGATCCATCCAAAAAACGGTGCATGGCGAATTTCAATGGTTGAAAACAAAACTTTATAAAAGCAAAAGAAAATCGGAATCTGCACAAGCATCGGAAAACAACCAGACATGGGGTTTACGCCTTCGCGCTGGTATAGCTCTACAATTTCTGCCTGAAGTTTTTCCTTATCATCACCGTATTGTGTACGCAACTCTGTGATCTGTGGCGCGACCACTTTCATTTTGGCAAAGGATTTATAGGATTTATTGGTTAGCGGATAAACCGCGCTGCGCAGTATAAGTGTCATGATAATAATGGCAACACCGACATTTCCGGTCCATAAAGCAAGATAGTGCAGTGTAATAAACAGCGGGAAAGTCAAGAACCAGAACCACCCGAAATCAACAGCCAGATCAAAATTTTCGACCTTAAGCTGATCCTGATAATCCTTCAGAGCAAGCACTTTTTTAGGGCCGGCGTAGAGCATGTAGGTACTCTCATCAATATAACCGTTTGCGATTGTATGGGCCGGTCCAGTAAAATCTGTTTGGAAATCACTGCGTTCCTTGGGTTTCACAGGATCCGGTGTGTATTTAAACCGGTATTTTGTCATCTCGTTTTGGGGAGGGATAAGTGCCGTCAGCCAGTATTTATCTGAAATCCCGATCCACCCTGTTTCGGCCTCAAGACTTTTATCCGGATCTTTGACCATGGCGGCATAGTACATTTGCTCTAGCGTGATTCCAATAAAGCCCATAGGCCCTTCGTGAGAAATCCATGTGCGCAAATGATCTTCGGGTACCCCTTTTTGGGAAATAAGAGCATAAGGATGGAGCGTCACATCTTTTCCTGAATTATTGTAAACTTTCTGGGTTACTTTAAAAAGATAACGATCATCCATCGAGATCATACGTTCAAATTTCAATCCCTGTCCATTATCCCAGACCAACGTAATAGGCGACTCATCGGTGAGCAAAGGATTACCTTGAATACTCCAGGGTGTAGAGGAATTCGGAAGACGTAAGGATTTGTCTTTGGAGACCCAGCCATAATTTACAAAACGCGATTCCTTTGTTTCTTTTGGCTTGAATAAATTGACATGTTCTTTTTTTTCAACTGTTTCAAAATACTCACGCAGGGTCAGGTCATCTATAATCCCGCCCTTTAGAGAGATGCTTCCGATAATCTCGCCATTATCAAAAGGGACGCGCTCTGTTTTCGCCAAAGCCTCTTTGCGGGGCACCCATTTCTGGGGTTCCAAAAGTTCCGGATCGTTTTTAATAAGTTCGGTTTTTGCTATTTTGGCTTCTTTGAGTGCCTTGCTCTGTGGTTGCAGGACAAATATGTCATAGACAAACCAAATCAGAAGGGAAAGCACACCAAAAATAATAAGGTTACGCATGTCCTCTGGGTGCATCTGATCTTTATTATTCATTCTTTAAAAGCCCTCTGGTTACCTATTATTCAATCCGTAAAAGTCCGGTTTTTCTTCATTCGATCATCGGAGATTGAGCGTTTATACCTCAAGATATCTCTCCACGCAAACCGTTCCGGCACTGGATCTTCAAAATAGCGCTGGCACCATGGATGGCAAGACATAATACGGGAAAATGTCAGATATAGGCCTTTTAGTACACCATGTTTTTCAAGCGCATCATGCGCGTAATGGGAACAGGTCGGTTTAAAACGACAAGATCTCCCGAATAATGGTGACACCAAATAGCTGTATATACGGATCAGACCTTGAAAAAACTTAACCATCCTGTTCGCTCCGACTTTCTTTTGTCTCGTAAAATCCGGTTTTTTGTAAGCACCATTTCAGGTCTTTAACCAATAAATCGTAAGAGCGTATCTCGGTCTGTGAGCGTCCGACCAAAACATAGTCATATCCTTTTTTAGCAAAAAACGGTAGAACATCAGCAGCCACAGCTCGTAGCCGTCGCTTTATCCTGTTCCGTACAACTGCGGATTTACTTACCTTTTTGCTGACGGTGTAGCCGGTCCGAATGGTGTTTTTGTCATTTTTAAGAATCTGCACAATGATGCCATGGGAAACCCATTTTTTCCCTTTGCTTTGAACGACCAGAAAATCAGAACGAGCTATCAGCATTTCAAGCGCTGCCAGCTCTTCTTTCTTTGTATGCATGGGATTATATTAAGCGCTTAGACGCTTACGTCCTTTGGCACGACGACGCGCAAGAATTGCACGACCATTTTTTGTAGCCATACGAGCACGGAATCCATGACGACGTGCGCGAACAAGGCGGCTTGGCTGGAAAGTACGTTTCATTGATCTCTACCTCTTATCTACACGACTTGAATGTCAAAGCCGTAAAATTCTGTTCTTATTAAAAGATGGGGGTTTATAGCGGGTTATCAGATGACTGTCAAATGAAAAAGGCCGCAAAAAGCGGCCCATTTGTAAAAATCCAGAATTTCCTAGGCAATAGGTTTATCAACCTTCGAGCCCAGATCTCCTGCAATTGGCTGGTCATTCAGCATTTCAATCATACCGCTTTGTTGGACCGCAAAATTCGCGATAAACAGGGCATTTGAATAGAACACAACCGCATCACAAAGGAAATGCCCCTGCTCGTTCATACCTTCAAAGCTGGCCGGACGGATTGTCCCCTCGATCACCGAGCGTGTTGTATCATCCATATCATCCGGCAGGTTAGGATCTGCCATATCTTCGGCAATGTAGAAAGGCCCCTCATCGCCACGAACGAAGAAACAGAAAAATCTAAGGTAATCCAGAACATTTTGCTCATTAACCTTGATCGGTGCCTTGCTGTTTACCTCATGAATAGGTGGAGAAGTACCGTTCAGGCGGAATAAATTACCCTGATCTGTTAGGTAGTAAATTGTCATTCTTTTATTAACCCAATTGGGATCTTGCACACGAATAAGTGCAACACTTTCATAGAAAGGTAGTGTGCGCCATGCTACCTGTGTACTTGCAGGTGATGTGCGATATTTACCATCAATCGGATTAATCTGCTCCAGAAAACCGGCCAGATCATCGCCTTCTACTTCATTCCAATTGTCATCATTATACATTTTTAATACCTAACTTTATTGATTGTCATCAACTCGCTTATTCTGACAGAAAATTGTCTAAGTGCAACCCTCTGTTTTATAAAACTTTCTCATTTATAAACTCAATTTTCTATCAAGATACAAGTTCTTTTACACAAACATAGAGCGGTTGAAAAGGATAATTATATCCCTAAAGACTTTGAAGCCGCGCTCTTGAACTATCGTTTTAGATCAAAAACGTTAATCAAGGTTTAAAAAAATACCCTAAATTACTTGCAAACATATAAAAAAACAGTATTCTCTGAAACATAATCAATATAAAATTTCTTTTGTGGGGTCGTGTATGCGCCCTTTTCTGTGTCTTTCTGAGTCCCTCTGCGTTTGACGTTCATCCAGCAATAATTAGAGTTTAGATATGACATACAGTTTTAAAACCGGACTTGTCCTTTCAACCACCTTGCTTACAGGTTTTGCAGTTTATGTACTGGGCGTGTCACAAGCCTACGGTCAGGTTGAAAGTGCCACGCAAACAGCTGACCCGTCACGTGTAGGTCAAGACCTGCTTGATACAGGGACATTACCCAGTCTTCTAGAAAAAGTGGAAATCGAAAACGTCATTTTACAAGAGGTGCCCGAGGGTGCGGAAGATATAAAATTTGTTCTGAACGGCCTTCAAATTGAAGGGGTTGGCGTTTATACCGCCGGAGATCTTGACCCTATATATAGAGACCAACTTGGAGCAACCGTCTCCTTAGCCAGCATATACGGCATTGCGCGCGCTGTAACCAATAAATACCGTAATGACGGGTATATCCTGACGCAGGTTGTTGTCCCGCCTCAAACCATTGAAGATGGGGTTGTTACATTGCGTGTTGTGGAAGGGTTCGTCGACCAGATTTTCATTCAGGGCGAAGACGATGAAGGCTCTCTGAAGCAAATCAGAAAATATGCTGAAAATGTAAAGGCCGGTGACATTCTGAACGCCAAAAGCCTTGAGCGCTATCTACTTTTGATCAATGACCTGCCAGGAGTAAAGGCACGCGGTATACTTAGTCCTTCACAAACAACAGTTGGCGCATCGGATTTAACACTTGTTATAGAGCGTGACCCCTATGAAGCAGAAGTAGGATTTGACAACCACGGCAGCCGTTATCTAGGTCCTTATCAAATTTCAGTGAGTGGCTCTGCAAATTCCCGTTTTGGCCTGAATGAGCGTATCGCAGGACAATTTGTCCTTGGCGGAGATAAAGACAGGAAGAACGAGTTGTTATTCGGTTCAATGATTTACGAGCAGCCAGTCGATCGCTTCGGAAGTTTATTACGCCTGGTTGCAAGCATTACATCAACAGAACCAGGTGCGGATCTACGTGACTTTGATGTTCATGGCCTGTCCAAATATTTCAGTGCGACGCTTACACGTCCGTTTATTCGCTCAAGAACTACAAATTTCTACGGACGTGCGACCTTTGATGTGCGCAACGTAGACAGCCGCAACAATATCGAGCCCTCACGCCAAGATAAGATCCGCAGTATCCGCTTAGGGACCACATTACAATTTATGGATACACTGGTCGGAATTGGTGTGAATGCGATAGATCTTGAATTTTCACAAGGAATAGACGGGCTTGGCGCCAGTAATGAAGGCGACCCGCAATTAACCCGCGCGGCCGGTGATCCTGAGTACACGAAAGGAAAACTACAATTACAGCGCTTGCAGCGCCTCACACCAAAACTCAATATTCTTTTAGCCGGTGAAGGACAGCTTGCGGCTGCGCCTCTCCTAAGTTCCGAAGAATTTGGCATTGGCGGAATGAATATCGGACGCGGATATGATGCCTCCGAGATTGTTGGTGAAGACGGGATAGCCGGTAAGGCAGAATTACAATGGAATAATCCTTATGCCCTAAACTATGTAGCGGACTATCAGATTTTTGGCTTTTATGATGTCGGTACGGTGTGGAACAAAGACGCCACCACATCAGCGGCCAAACGCGAATCCATTGCCTCGACAGGACTTGGTGTCCGCGCGGAGATCAGCGATAAAACAACTGCCGGTGTAGCCGTTGCTTTCCCGCTCACACGCCATGTGGATGCACGAAACGACCGTGACCCCAGATATTATTTTAATATCTCCCACAAATTCTAAGGTCCAAAGACGATAAACATATAATACAGACAAAATAGCATTGCTGTTTCCAGACAAACAAGAAACGCAGCCTGCTTGCCGACAGATTTCAGGGACAATAATGATGTCTTCATACCAACCGCTGTCAAAGCCGCCATCAAAAAGCCCTTACCGAAACTTTGAACAATTGAGAGCGCTTTCGCTGACAGAAGCGCTTCTGAATTTGCGTAAATAAGGGCAACAAAACCCAACACGAACCAAGGAAAAGACTTAAAAAGAGACTGACCTGCATGCTCGTACCTATGATAAGAAAAACTAAAAATAACCAGTAAGGGCACCAAAAGGAAAACACGCAATAATTTAACAAGGAGCGCATTATCTCCGGCTTCTTGCGAGATGCTATAGCCCGCCCCAACGGCCTGAGACACATCATGAATTGTGCCACCAACCATAACCCCTAGCTGGCTTTGATTCAGACCCAAAACACCAGAAACCAGAGCATAAAGAACCATCATTACTGTTCCCATCATAGTAACGGCAATAACAGCACTGACTGTACTTTCATCCAGAGATTTAGAACGGGGCATAAGCGCCGAGAGGGCAAGAACCGCCGAAGCACCACATATCGCCGTGCCGATACTAATTAAAATCCCTAGATCTTTATCGATTTTTAGAAGTTTCGAACATAAAAGTCCGAATAAAATAATAAATATGGTTACCAGAATGACAAAATCCAGCATTTCCGTCCCAAGCGCCCGAAAATCGTCAAAAGCAATGCGTGCACCCATACAAATCACACCAAAACGCAAGACGGAGCGCGCTGTAAAATCAACGCCGTCTAAAAATAAACTGGATTTTGGCGCTTTCATATTCCAGATCATGCCAAAAAAAATACAAAGAAGCATAACAGGAAGAGGAGAATACAATGAAACCAGATAGGCACAACCTGCCAAAAGAGACGCCACCAAAAGGCCTGGCGCAATATCTTTGCCTTTATGGGCTATCACTGTGCAGTGCTTTATCATGACGAACAGATTTATCTGCATTAAAAAGAAAATACAATCAATGTCTTGCAGAAAAATAGAAACGATACGGCTTATATTTCTATTTAACTTGAGAAAAAGCCAGAGATTGACTATTTTCTATCCCTATTATTGAACAAGAAATAAATGCGTGCATTTTTTACAGGCTTTTGAGTGGTAGAGAATATTGAGACAACCTGACTTCATTATCGGTGGCGCAACACGCGGTGGCATTAAAACCCTGTCGCAGATTCTTGACCATCACTCACAGATTTTTATCCCTAAACGCAAGGAACACCAGTTCTTCCATCAGGGGAAAATACTAAAACCTGCGCCTGACACCTGTAAAACCCCATTTGAAGATGCATCAAACATAGATTATCAGGTCCAAATCCCTTCCGAGCGCATTTTACATGGTGAGCAAGAATTTGATCCCCAGCGTGCCTTTGATGGATGTCCTCACGCTAAAATCGTGTTTACCCTGAGCAACCCGGTAGATCGTGCCTATGAGCAATTTCAAAATGCAATGATGAGTAAAAAGGAAACTGTCCAGACCTTTGAAGAAGCCATTGATTCAGAATTGATGGGCCGTAGAACACCCCAGAATTCAAGTCGCTGCTGGATTTTTAAAAACCAGTATCAAACCCACATACAGGAATGGCTCGCCTTTTACCCGCGCAACAAAATTTTCATTATGATTTACGAGGAATGGTCTGATCCTGTGAAGAATGGGTTGCGGGAGCTAGAGAGCTTTCTGGGCTTGAAGCGGGATTCACTATCCCTGACCCACGAAGATGGTTTTGATGCCCAAAAAAGCTTTATGAAGCGATTCGAGGAAAGAAGAAGAAAATATCCACCGATGGACGAGATGATGCGTCTGCATCTGGAAGAAATATTATCTATTGATAAAACATATATTTCTAACTTTATCGGCCGTACTATTTCCACTTGGGAACAGAAATTTTAAAAAAATTCTGGTGGAGCGACGAAAAATGCAATAATACTAATATACTATTTACATCTCGGGGGAGATCTATGAATATTTTTTACTTTTCGGGGGCAAAATTGCCGTCCCGTTCGCCACAATCCGTACACTGCATGAAAATGGCGCAGGCGTTGAGCAAAGCTGGCCATACTGTGACTTTATTTGCAAAAACACTAAACGAAACAGCACCAGAAGATCTTTTCAAGATTTACGGGGTTGATCAAAATTTTAAGGTCCATTTATCACCGAATGTGGGCTTGCCGTTTTTATCAGGCGCGCGACGTATGATGGAAATATCGCGCAAGCTCAATAACCTCCAGAACCCTGATCTGGTTTATGGGCATGATGCTGTTGCGATCACATTATTTGCACCTGATCATACGCCTATTGTTTTTGAAGCCCATAGCGTTCCTCAAGATACAGCACGTCGAAACGCATTTCAGAAGCTTCTGAAAAACCCTAATTTAAGCGGTATTGTTGTCGCATCGGAAATACTGAAAAATGAATTGCTGAACCAATTTCCGGGCATGAATACAGATGATATTCTGGTCATTCATGAAGGCGCGGATATTTTGGAAGACGTGAGCGCAATCTCTCTAAAGGGCAGGAAAGATGTTTTTAAAATCGGATATGCCGGCTCTTTAACGCCGGGCAAGGGGCTTGGGCTATTATCAAGAGTTGCAGCCCTGCGGCCAGAATTTGATTTTCATGTTATTGGAGGAAATGAGGACGAAATTGCCCAACATGAGCTGGAAAACGGGCAGGAAAACCTTTATTTCTATGGCTATAAGAACCACGCAGACATACCTGCTTATCTACTGGCCTGTGACGTTCTGGTCGCTCCGTATCAGCATCGTGCGCTTATGCGCACAGGGCAACAGGCCATGCGCTGGATTTCGCCTATGAAATTGTTTGAATATATGGCAGCACGCAAACCGATACTGGCTTCGGCGCTTCCAACGATAGAAGATATTCTGAGCGATGAAGAAACAGCGTTGCTTTTAAATGCCTCTGATGAAGAAGAATGGGTTAAGGCGCTTGATCGCCTGAAAAATAACCCGAAAGATGCCGAATATATAGCTGAGAACGGGTATCACATGCTTCAGGATCATTATATATGGGATAAAAGAGCGTCAACATTGATCGATTACGGCCTTATGGCGCAGGATTATACAAAGAAATCTCTGGCGTCCTGATCTGACTACCTAAATTATTCTTGTGTTTGCTGAGGCTTGACTCGCGGCTTGATCGCTTCTGATGATGTCTGCTGCTCTTCTTCTTCACCTGCAGCAGGCATAACATCTTGCAAATCTTGAGCAGCGTCATCCATGGCAATATCAGGGGTTTCTGTTTCAGCAGAACTAAAGTCACCAAGGCCTTTCGGAGCCTGATTATAGAAACGTTCTCCATACTCATCTGCTTGGGCAAGTGATGGTAAACAAGCCATAAAGCTCAATACGCAGACTGTTTTTATAAAACGCATGGTCGTTTCCTTCTCTGTTAAACGTGCAAATAGTTATCACAAAACCATAAGTTATGTCAAATTTTTAGCGCTTTATCATGCCTTTATATGCATTTTCACGGTTGTCGCGGGACCTTTACACTTGTTATAATAAAATATATCAAAATTATGTATCAATGACAGAAAGAATAGAGTGAAGAACGGTGTTTATAATGGAACATGCACGTGTGGTTGAAAGAATGTCTGATGAAAACGGCCCGGACCGCGAAGATGGCCAGGAACAGCATGGTCTGGTTGTAAAAACACGCCCCAAAACCCAGAAACCCTCGATGTATAAGGTTTTGCTCCTGAATGACGACTACACGCCTATGGAATTTGTGGTGCACGTTCTGGAGAGTATTTTCAAGAAAAGCCGTCAGGAAGCCACGGATATTATGCTTCATGTGCACCGTAGAGGGGTTGGGGTTTGCGGTGTTTACACCTTCGAAGTGGCAGAAACCAAAGTTGCACAAGTCATGGATTTTGCCCGCGCTAATGAACAACCGCTGCAATGCACCATGGAAAAAGAGTAAAATTAACCCTTTATCAAGGCATAGCAGTGTAAAAAAGAGTGTGATACACTCGTATCACTGACTTCAGTAGAGGATATTCAATGCTATCTAGAAATCTAGAACAAACGTTGCACCGCGCATTGGCCATCGCCAATGATAAGAATCATGAATATGCAACCCTTGAGCACTTGCTTCTGGCTTTGACCAGTGATCAGGATGCCATGGCGGTTTTACGCTCTTGTGGTCTTGATCTGGATGATCTGGCTTCGTCTTTATTGCATTATATCGAAAATGATCTGAGCGGCCTGATTAATACCGAGGTCGAAGAATCAAAGCCAACAAATGCATTCCAGCGTGTGTTGCAACGTGCCGCTATTCATGTTCAATCTTCGGGACGTGAAGAAGTCACAGGCGCTAATGTTCTGGTCGCTCTGTTTTCAGAGCGCGAAAGCCATGCCGTTTATGTTCTGCAGGAACGCGACATGACCCGCTTTGATGCCGTAAATTATATCTCGCACGGGATCGCCAAAGTACCATCCGAAAGCAACACGCAATCGGCCCCTAAGGGTGTAGAGGAAACACATGAAGCCAAAATGGGACAAGATGCCCTTGATGCCTATTGTGTCAATCTAAATCAAAAGGCAGCTGACGGGGGTATTGACCCTCTGATCGGCCGCGAAAAGGAAGTCGAACGCACCATCCAGATTTTGTGTCGTCGCTCAAAGAACAACCCGCTTTATGTTGGTGACCCTGGCGTCGGTAAGACAGCAATTGCCGAAGGCTTGGCAAAACGTATTAACGAGCGGGATGTGCCCGAAGTTTTACATGGCGCCATTATTTATTCACTGGATATGGGATCTTTGCTGGCCGGAACACGATATCGCGGCGATTTTGAAGAACGCTTAAAGGCCGTTTTGTCCGAGCTAGAAAGTATTCCGGAATCCGTTTTGTTTATTGACGAAATTCACACCATTATTGGTGCAGGCGCCACAAGTGGCGGGGCGATGGATGCCTCTAATCTTCTTAAGCCTGCCCTTTCCAATGGAAAGCTACGCTGCATTGGCTCAACCACTTATAAGGAATACCGCAATCATTTCGAAAAAGACCGCGCCCTTGTGCGTCGTTTCCAGAAAATAGATGTGCCGGAGCCAAGCATAGAAGATACAGTTAAAATATTGCAGGGCTTACGCCCCTATTATGAAGAGCACCATAACGTCAAATATACAAATAGCGCTATTCAAGCCGCGGTAACACTATCGGCTAAATTTATTGGTGATCGTAAATTACCGGATAAGGCCATTGATATTATTGACGAGGTCGGTGCAGCGCAAATGCTGGTGCCCGAGGATCAACGCAAAAAAACCATTGGTCATAAGGATATTGAGGAAGTCATCGCCGCTATTGCTCGTATTCCCTCAACCAGCATTAACAAGAGCGATAAGGAAGCATTACAAAATCTTGAGCGCGATCTTAAAACTCTGGTTTTTGATCAAGACGACGCTATTGATGTTCTTTGTGGTTCTATCAAAATGGCACGTGCAGGATTGCGCGATCCGGAAAAACCAATCGGTAGCTATCTTTTTGCAGGTCCTACCGGTGTTGGTAAAACAGAAGTTGCCCGCCAATTGGCAAAATCCATGGGCATAGAGCTTTTGCGTTTTGATATGTCCGAATACATGGAACGTCATTCTGTTTCTCGTCTTATCGGAACGCCGCCAGGTTATGTTGGGTTCGAGCAAGGCGGTCTGATGACCGATCAGGTTGACCAGCACCCGCATTGTGTGTTGCTGCTCGATGAGATTGAAAAAGCGCATCCTGATTTGTTTAATATCCTGTTACAGGTTATGGATTACGGGAAGCTGACCGACAACAGCGGAAAAACAATTGATTTCCGCAATGTCATCCTGATCATGACCACAAATGCCGGCGCCGCCGATATCGCAAAAACACCCATCGGATTTGGCCGTGAAGTTGGATCAACAATTGATTACGCTGATAACGAGGCCATTACAAAAACATTTACGCCGGAATTCAGAAACCGTCTGGATGCTATTGTACCCTTTAAAAACCTTAATACTGAAACCGTGGAAAAGGTGGTCGACAAATTCGTTATTCAATTGGAAGCACAGTTATCCGACAAAAATGTTACCATCGATCTGAGCCGGAAAGCCCGTAAATATCTGGCTGAAAAGGGTTATGATATTACGATGGGCGCCCGCCCGCTCAACCGCATTATTCTTGAGAAGATCAAACGTCCTTTGGCCGAAGAAATCCTGTTTGGCAAACTTGAAAAAGGCGGCCTTGTGGTTATTGATTACAATGGCAAGGAGCTTACATTTAAGTACGAACAAGAACCGCGCAAAAAATCACGTAAAGCCCCTAAAGAAAAACAAAAAGTCTAGCGCACAATCAGGGTTTGATAAAATGCATACCATCCGGGGCTTGCGTTATCTTCGAAAAAACATCCTGCTTGCTTTGCATCATACATAGCATTACCACCGCCAAGAGAGCCAACTCCATCGACAAGAGCATATGTGCCTGTGAAATTGGTAAAAGCCATACTAAAAAAGTCATCTTGCTGAGGGGCACCCAAACCCAAACGTTTATTGAGTATTTCACAAAGAGATAAAGATATATTTGGCAAAACCATAGATAAATTCGGGGTTGTGCTTGTTCCTAAATCAGTCACCGCAAAGCCACCAGTGTAAATATAATCTTGAAGGCTGACCTCGGGTGCCGGCACTATGGGCGTGATACCGCCACCATTAGGATGAAAAACATGACACGAAAAATCAGCAGGAGCACCTGCATTAACAAGAAAAGCATCCGAACCGTCAAAAGGAGAACGCTCGAAACTGATTTCTGTATCTTCGCACTGATTAGTAATCCTTAGAAAACTTACGGCTTCCCTTACACTTCGGGCATAATTTAAAATTTCGGCGGCAACAATACTTTCATTTTCTGCCTTGATTGACGTCGTATTGCCACGCATCATTCCTGAAACTGCGAAAGACAAAGCCGCAAATAAAATGATCGCAATCAGAAGAATGACCAAAACATTACCATTTTGATTATTTATAAATGTAGGAGTAGCCATAATAAGAAAACATTTTTGGTAGGATTTTTTTACGCATCTAATGTACCATGAAGGGATAAAATTAAAAACGAAAGATTAAGCACCGCGATAATGCCTGATGATTTTCATATCCTGATTGCCGAAGACAATGAAATTAGCTTGAGCCTGATGCGCTCAATTCTCGAGACGCACGGATATCAGACTATTGCTGCTGCGGACGGGGAAGAAGCTATTAATACCATTAAAAGCAGAAAAGTCGATATGGCCTTTGTAGATTTGAACATGCAGCCCAAAGGCGGTTTTGAATTTGTAAAATATCTTGTATCTAACAGCATTGAGTTACCTGTCGTTATTGTAACAGCAGACGAATCCAGTGATGTTTTGATGCGTGCAACAGATTTGGGAGTGTCACGTGTCCTCCAAAAACCAGTGGATCCAAAACGACTGCTAAATATTGCAGATACAATTAAAAAACGATACGGATCAGGCCATAAATCTTTTGTCACTGAAACACACGATATAAAACACACACCCGAAGATTTGATGCATCATGCGATTGAAATAGCGCAGCGTAATGTTCACAAGAAAAGGGGAGGACCTTATGGCGCTCTTGTTGCTAATCAGGATGGAAAAATCATTGGTGAGGGGACAAACGCACCCTCATCACGGTTTGATCCGGTTGCTCATGCTGAAATTATGGCTATACGTCAGGCAGCCGAAAAGCTAGGAAAAGCCGATTTATCGGAATGCTCTTTATATTGCTCCAGCGAGCCAACAATGATGGGGAAAGCCCTGATCATAAGTGTTGGAATAAAAACAGTCTATTACGGGTTGAGCCACACAGAAATCAATGAAATACGGGGACAAAGCACAGACCAGAGCGCAGATAACGCACAAGAACGCCCTGTCGAATATATCAGGTTAAAGCGCGAGGAAGCCCTGACGCTGTTTCAAAACTGGCAACAGGAAAAAACCTAGGGGTTCTTGTAAAGCAACGCAAATATGACGCCCAGACCAATCACCTCTAATATAGACGATGTCAACCAAGACAGTGCCAATGTCAATGTAATTGGCATATAGGCATACATTGAAAAACTGCAAATTCCAACAAGCAACCCAAGCGTAAGGCCAAAGCGAACGCCTTCTCTGACACCTTTTTCTTCGAAGTTACGTGTAAAAATATAACCCAGCACAAAGACAGACATCAGCTGCAACATCGCTGCCATAGGAAAATATATTTTCATGTCAGACGGATTGCGCCAAAATATGGAGGTATCCTTATATTCGGCTTTCAAGATAATACCGTGAATTAAATAATCGAAAACAAAAACGAACACAAAGCCCGCCAAACACATCATTACAAAGCGCTGCATATTAACGCCGGTTATAGGACATTTGGTTCCCATGATTTCTCCCTTTCCCTAGAAGATCTGCACTCAGGAAGAAAGTCTAAACCAGTGCATTTTTCTTTTCAAGATGGGTGCAACGCAAAAACTGCGTCAATTTCCACAGCAACACCCAAAGGCAAGGACGGTGCACCTACGGCAAAACGCGCGTGTTTTCCTGCGTCTCCAAGAATTTCGCCTATTAAATTTGAGGCACCATTAATAACCAAAGAGTGATCTGTAAAATCCGGTGTACAATTTACAAATCCACCAAGTTTCACACAGCGCTCCACTTTTTTCCAATCGCCGTCTACAGCATGGTTGATCTGCGCCAGAATGTTAAGCGCGCAAGCCTTGGCCGCTTCTGCCCCCTGCTCGACTGTCAGATCCTCTCCAACGCGGCCCATATGCATTTTTTCACTGTTGAGAAAGGGAATTTGTCCCGCGACAAAAATTGTATTGCCAGATACCACATAGGGCACATAATTCGCTGCAGGTGCTGCAACTTGCGGGAGTACCAAACCAAGCTCACTTAATCTCGACTGAATATTCATCTTTTTACCCTTTCAGATTTTCTGTTCCTCTGCCATAATCGCCCAATATAAATGGAAAAGCACAAAAATCTATAGCTAAGAAATTATAAGACAATGGGATTATTAAAAATTTTCGGGGTTTTATCACCGGTACATATCAATTTCTTTACGCTCAAATCACGAGGGAAAAAAATCGGTAAGGACCAGCTTGGGAATACGTATTACGAAGCCGCGCCAATCAAGGGATATAAAAGACCGCGTCGTTGGGTCATGTACAACGGGGCACCTGAGCCCAGCTCCGTTCCGGCTGAATGGCATGGCTGGTTACACCATCAATCCAATATCATCCCTTTGGCGGATCAGGACTCATACAGACAACCATGGCAAAAACCCCATCAAGCAAATATGACAGGGACAAATATGGCCTATAGGCCGCCGGGGCACATATTGGCAGGTGGACACAGGGACAAAGTCTCCGCCGATTACGAAGCATGGACGCCACCCGAATAAATTCGAGATAACTTGGTCATTACGCCGCTTGATACTTTACGATCTTGTAAACTCATGCTACGCCTAATGAGCATTTAAACAAACATGTGAGTAAAGCATGAAACGTAGTTTAGCAGAAACCGTTCTTGGGGCTGTCGTGATTTTAATTGCGGCGGTTTTCCTTAACTATAGTATCAAAACAGCTGATGTCGGTGATACAAGCGGCTATAACGTCACGGCAGATTTCTCAAGTGTCGGAGGCCTAAAGCCCGGTGACAGTGTACAAATCAGCGGCGTTAAGGTTGGGTCTGTAACCAAGATTGAATTGCTGCCGGACATTTATCTGGCACGTGTTTACATCAATATCCGAGATGGGTATGAACTTCCTTCAGATACTGCTGCGCTCATTAGCAGTGAAAGTCTTTTGGGAGGGCTTTATATGTCTCTTGAGCCCGGCGCAGAAGAAGACGTAATTGAAGAAGGCGGCGCCATCCAGTATACACAGGCTCCTCAAAATCTGGAACAACTTTTGGGGCAATTCATTTTCAGCATGCAAGATGACAAAGAAGAAAAATAAAAACGTTTTTAATACGCTCTGGTTTATCGCCCTTTTCTTTGCGCTTTTTCCGTCATGCTCCCATGCTGTAAATATGACCGAACAGCCAAAAGTCAGATTGCAGTCTCTTGATAAAATAACAGCAAAAACGGTTACCTTTGAAGCCGATGTCGGCGCAACGTTGAAATTCGACACCATGTACATCAAGGTCGAAACCTGCCAGAAATCCTCCCCGCTGGATGAACCTGAATCCTCGGCCTTTGTTCAAGTATGGGAAGTCGACGCGGAAGACAACGCTGAATGGGTGTTTAGTGGATGGATGTTTGCTTCTTCTCCGGGCTTATCATCCATGGATCATGCTATTTATGACGTCTGGCTTATAGCATGTTTCGGGGCACAGGAAGACATTCCCCCCGCACAGCCAGAAACAGAAATAGAGGGTGATGAGCTTGCTCCTCTTCCTGCAGAAACCCAGAGTCAGGGCGATATTCTGCAATAATTTTGACATTTTTGGCAAAACCCTATAACACGTCATTCTTGAGTTTTAACATTTGAGTACACTTTGTCATGTCAGGCCAGCCACAGAAAAAAATTCTGTTCCCCGCAATAAGAACGTTTTTACGCGAGCATCCCGGTATGGATTTTGTGCGCCGTATTATTGGTGGTGAACAGCGCGTTCCCTTTCATGATACATTAGGGATTACATTCAAGAACGCGAGCGCAGGTGAAGCAACTCTTGTGTCAAACTATGATCCGGCCGTAACCGGTAATGGTTACGGCCCTGCCCATGGCGGTTATGCGGTTTCTCTGCTAGACGCAGCAGCGGGGTTTGCAGTAGTCACCACCTGCCCACGGGGACATTTCAATGTCTCTGCAGGGATTGAAAATATGCGCTATCGCGTGCCGATCACAGAAGACTGTGGCGAATTAACAACCACAGGCCATGTCCTTACACCCGATGAATATGGCGATCTTGATGATTTGATGCGTAGTTGGGTTGGAGCCAATGACAACCGGCGGATTGCAAGAGCAAAAATTCAAGATTCAGCAGGAACAGTTTATGCCGACGCCTATATCAAACAGGTGATCCGTCCTCTCGAACCTTAAGATAATCCAGCACAAGATCTTGCTCTGAAATACCTGACCCGTTAAAATAGCACTTCTTTATCAGCGCTGCCCCGAGAGATTCTATATAATCTTTATAAGTCACTTCATAGACGCCAAACTGCTCCAGATGCTCATTCGTAAATTGCGTATCCAGTATTTCGAAGCCGGCTTTGTGAAGACGTGCAACCAAATGCACCAGCGCAACCTTGCTGGCATTTGTTTCTTTTGAAAACATGCTCTCTCCGAAAAAGGCGCCGCCAATAGCAACCCCGTAAAGCCCGCCAACCATTTCACCATTCTGCCAACACTCTACAGAATGCGCAAAACCCTCTTTATGCAGATTAGAATAAGCCTCGATGATGTTTTTATTAATCCAGGTCTCTTTACGATCCTCCGTGAGATCAGCGCAAGCCTCCATCGTTGCCTCAAAATCACTATCTATCTTGATCTCATAGGTCTTTCCCTTGATTTTCATCTGACGGACTTCTTTTTTCAGCTTTTTCGGGATATGCAAACCGGATATTGATAGCTGGCCGCGCATTTCCGGACAATACCAGTGCACATAGGGACTCTGCGCGCTTTCAGCCATGGGAAAAAGACCTTGCGAATAGGCCGCCAATAATACGTCGGTGGTCAGGACAATCTGCATAGTTTTATGATATCGCAGATGGTTCAACATCCCAAAAGGATATTCTTATTTTTGGAAAATCAGGCGTTTTTATGTTTCTCTTCCAGCTTTCGTTCAAGCCATTGGATCGTATAATCACCAGATATAAATTCTGGTTGATCGAGAATCCATTGATGGAGCGGTAATGTTGTTTTTACCCCTTCCACAACCGTCTCGCGTATCGCACGGCGAAGGCGGCGGATACATTCTTCACGATCCCGTCCGTGTACAATTAACTTTCCGATCATAGAATCATAGTATGGTGGAATTGTATATCCGCCATAAATTGCACTATCGAACCGCACACCTAATCCACCTGGTGCATGAAAACGTTTGATTGTTCCAGGAGAGGGAATAAAGGTATCGGGATCTTCGGCGTTAATACGGATTTCAATCGCATGACCACGGAAACGAAATCCATTTTTATGAATCATCAAAGGCTCCCCGGCAGCAACACGAATTTGCTCGGCGATCAGGTCAATCCCTGTGATCATTTCGGTTACCGGATGCTCGACTTGAATCCGTGTATTCATTTCCATGAAATAGAAATTACCGTTTTCATAGAGAAATTCTATAGTACCGGCCCCTTCATAACCTAGTTTACGAATTGTTTCGGCAGACAACGTTCCAATTTCTTCTCGTTGTTCATCGGTCAGAATAGGGGAAGGTCCTTCCTCGACCAATTTTTGATGGCGCCTTTGAATAGAGCAATCACGCTCTCCCAAGTGAATGGCATTCCCGTGAGAATCTCCGAAAACCTGAATTTCGATGTGACGGGGGTTTTCCAGATACTTTTCTATATAGACTGTATCATCCCCGAAATTGGCCTTGGCTTCGCTACGTGCCGTGCTGTAGGCTTCTTTAAATTCACCAGATGAACGCACGACCTGCATCCCTTTTCCACCACCCCCACTGGCTGCTTTGATCAGAACCGGAAAGCCCATTTCTTCGGAAATTTGCTGACCATGCTCGGCACTTTCAACGCCGCCCTCAGAACCAGGCACTACCGGCAAACCAAGCGCTTGAACTGTTTGCTTTGCTGTTACTTTATCACCCATTTTTTCAATCAGATCGGCAGAAGGGCCTATGAAAGTAAAACCATGTTCTTCTACCATACGGGCGAACTGTGCGTTTTCAGATAAAAAACCATAACCGGGATGGATGGCTTCGGACCCTGTAACAGATGCGGCTGTCAAAATTGCAGGAATATTGAGATAGCTATCTTTTCCGGGCGGTGGGCCGATACAAACAGATTCATCAGCCAAACGCACCGCCATGGAACTAGCATCCGCAGTTGAGTGCACAGCAACAGTCTGAATACCCATCTCGCGACAAGCACGTATAATACGAAGGGATATTTCACCGCGGTTAGCTATGAGAATTTTTTTGAACATATATACCTAACAATGGGCTATTCAATCACCATGAGAACATCAGCAAATTCAACAGGGTGTCCGTCATCAACCAATATCTGTGTTACAGTGCCTGACTTTTCGGCCTTGATCGGGTTCATCACCTTCATGGCCTCGATGATCAAAAGTGTATCGCCCGCATTAACCGTGTCCCCTTTTTGTACAAAAGCTGGCGTCCCCGGCTCTGACTGCAGATAGACTGTACCAACCATAGGAGATTTTACCGCGCCGGGATGGGCATGTGCAACAGTATCAGGGGCTTCCATACTGGCTTGCTGTGGAACAGCAGGATCGGACGGCATTGTAACCGAGGGCATGCCGCCGCCAGCAATCACTGTGCTGGCCTTGCTAACACGGATAACCTTGTCACCATCTGCAACTTCAACCTCCGTCAGGCCAGTCTCATTAAGGAGATCAGCTAATTCTTTTATTGCTTTTGAGTCAATTTTCATCGATTAAATCTTATCGTTGTTCATAACCAAATGTTCAGTGTAGACATCTCAATACAAAAGTTGAAGCGGAAAGTCAAAGCATTGAGAAATTTTACAATTTTTAATTAAAATGACCGACGACCTGCTCTAGGGCCAAAACATAGCCATCTACGCCTTTTCCTGCAATAGCAGCCTCTGCCAGAGGCTCTATGAAAGAATTGTGGCGAAATGATTCGCGCTCCTTGGGGTTGGACAAATGCACCTCAATGATTGGGCAATCCAGAAGTTTCAGAGCATCATGGATTGCAACAGATGTGTGCGTGTAAGCCGCCGCATTAATGATAAGGGCATCAAACTTTCCGCAAGCCTCTTGAATCCAATCTACAAGCTCCCCCTCATGGTTTGATTGACGGAAATCTATAGTGAGACCAAGCTCATTTGCTTTTTCAAGGCAAAGTCCCTTGATGTCATCAAGCGTCTTATGGCCGTATATTTCCGGCTCTCTAGCGCCCAACATATTCAAATTTGGGCCATTAAGAATGAGTACTGTCTTCATATTAATACCTTATCAGGATCTTGCCTCAGAAAATTTGGCGAGAACCTCTTCAACCGTTGGGGTTGTATCCCCGGGAGTAAATATACCCTTTTTTCCTATTAAAAGCGATGGTATGCGGCGCAAGCCCCACCCCTCGAAAAACTTCTGGTTTTCCTGGATTCTCCTTTTAATATCCGGATTTTTCATGTCACGACTAAGCTTTTGCGTATCAACCCCGATCTGGCGAGCGGAATCAAAAAGCACTTTCTCGCTGTTGATCGGCCATCTTTGATGAATTAGAGAATGCATTTCAGCAAATTTCCCTTGTTCGGCCGCAGCATAAACAGCTGTTGCCAAAAACTCTTCCCATTCCTGCCCGTAGATAATCGTGCGTGGAATATAGAGCACATTGCCGTCCTGCCTTATAGCTTCCATCAAAATCGGATGGAGTGCCCTACAATGCCCACAACCATATTTATTGAAATCAACAACAATAAGATCAGGGGTTTCAGATGTCGCATAAGAATATTTATCCGGCACGTTGTAGACCTCGAACAAATCCCTGCGCAAATTATACACGCCATAGACCAGATACAAAACGGCCACAACCAGAAGCGCAGCAAGGATGGTATTCGTGTGCTTCATTAGGTTATGGCCATCTTAAATTTTTTTTGTATATCCTGAATTACTGACCCGCAGGTTCTGCGCGGGCCTCTTCTATAGCGGATTTAAATCCTTCCATGCCGATATAGCCGGGATATATTTTTTCACCGATTACGAATCCAGGTGTTCCGCGAATACTAAGATCACGGGCAACTTCCGAAGCTTTATCTAACATGTCTGTCACTTGTTTTGACGTCGCATCAGCCCGAAGTTTTTCAATATCGAGTCCTATTCCGGATGCTATCTTATAATATTCATCTTCACTTTGACTTCCGCGATAATCCATCAAAGCTGCATGCATTTCAAAATACTTGCCCTGCATATGCGCGCCTAAAGCCAATTGAGCCATTGTTCTTGAAGAAGGGCTCAAAATCGGAAGTTCCATGAAAACCACTCTGACCTTTGTATCTACTTCGATCAGTTTCATGATATCCTCAAAAGCTTTTCTACAATAACCACAGTTATAATCGAAAAACTCTACAATCGTAACATCACCATCTACATTCCCTGCCGCTGGCAAGTTCTTGTCAGAAAAATAAGCCATATGTGCTGACAGATTTTCCTGGGCAGATAGTTGCGATTTTGCCTCCTGCTCCGCACGGTAATCATCGACTGATTTCAAAATTAGCTCCGGATTTTCGGCCAAAAATTTCTTAAACAGTCCCTCAATTTCCTGAACCTGCTCCGTTGAAAAAGCCTCCGCATGGACAGTTTGCACTGGTGCTAGCAGTGCAGCAGCACATGTCCCTAAAGTCAAAGCCATATACTTTAAATTTCTTGTTTGTTTTATCAAAATTTCGCTCCTTGATGAAATGTGTTGCTCTTTTATTATTCGTGTACAAAACGAAAAAGTCACCCTTTTTTCGCTGTTTCTATGAAAGAAATAATATCGCGCGCCTGAATCCAGAGATTACTGCCCTCTTTTTCACTTTCCAACACGGATTGTGCGTGCTGTTGTGCGTAGGAATACTGTCTTTGTAAGACAGCTTCTTCCGCCAGATGGAGTTTCGCCTTGTTTTCTTGCTCTAAACGACCGTAAGCCGTTGCCAAAAGACGATGAACTCGGGTTGAGCGTGACTCATCGTGCAGGGCACGTTCTAGTTCTTCCACGGCTTCATTAAGCAATTTGGCCTGATTGTTCTTTGCCGATTCTATCAAGGCATGTGCCAACGCAATACGCAATAACGACGCGTCCGGTAAAATTCCAACGGCTTTACGGTAATAGCTAATGGCCTCTTCTACGCGACCAAAATCAACCAGCATTTGACCCTTAAGTTCTAGAAAATAAGGATTATTAGGTTCGATAGAGATTAGTTTATCAATACGGCCCAGCGCCTCGTCGACACCGTTATTCCTATAGGCGGCAATCGCGCGTGCATATTGTGCGGCCACAGAAACATCCTTGTCATCATATACCCATGGAATTTGCCCCGGATTAATAAAGCCCATCAATTTGGCTTTCATTCTTGCGTGATCTTCCAACCATAGTTTCGGATAGGGTTTGTCTTTATTAGGAGAAGACTCAATGCGTCTTTGCAAAGCCTGGATACGGCTTTCGACCAGCGGGTGAGTGCGGACATATTCGCTTTGTTGATTTTCCGGCACATAATTCTCGGCCTTTAGCTTGTCCATAAAACTAGCCATACCGGAAGGATTAATACCGGCCTCATCCAGAAAACTTATCGCGGCCTGATCTGCACTTGATTCATGAACACGGCTATGCGCGAAGTAGCGACGTTGTGCGACCGCACTTCCTCCCAGAGCAATTGCAGGAAGAGCGGATCCATCTCCGGTTGCCAGCGCCGCTCCAACACCGATTATGGTGCCAACAATACTTTCATACGAAGCTCTCTCCAGCGCTTCTCGCGCACGAATAAGGTGCCCTCCGGCAATATGACCTGTTTCATGCGCGATAACACCGATAAGTTCTCCCGGTGTTTCGGTTTTGCTAATCAGTCCTGTATAGAAAAATATATTCGAGCCACCAGCAACAAATGCGTTAATTGTATCACTTTCAACCAAAATAATTTTTACCGCGTTCGGATCGAGCCCAGCGGATTTAAACACCGGACTACCCCAGCTACGCAATGTGTTTTCTATTTCAGTATCCCTGATAATTTGAAGGGATGATGTTTGTGCATGTGACGGCACAGCAGAAAATAAAACAATCATCGCTGCTATAAAAAATATTTTCAAAGTATTTTCAAAAATCTGGATCATGGCCTAAACTACTTCGATGTTTGACTTTCTCTATCACTGGGCCGACGCTATATGGCTCCCTATAGTTTACTTCACTGTGCATAAAAAACACAAATGGTATGCCTTGGGCCTTGTTGTTGCCTGTATGATTTTAATCCGGCTTCAGGCCGAAATGATGGTCTATATTGGCTATGGCAACGGCATTATGGGGCTAATGAAATCAAATGTCCATACAAGAGGTCTGGCGGTTTCAGGTTTCTTTTATGTCCTGTTTCTGGCCATTGCCCATTTTTCACCCAGAACACAGGGTGTTGTTTTTATGGCCGCATGCTTGACGATCTTTTTTATGCTTTTTTGTACCGTGGCCATTATTATGCTGCTATAGAATAGAGTTATGTCACGCAACAAACCGAAAACCAAAGTCAAGACTGCAAAAGGGCGCAAGAATTCTTCTACGCGCTGGCTGAAACGTCAGTTGAATGATCCTTACATTGTTGAAGCCGAAAAATACGGCTATCGCGGGCGAGCCGCCTTCAAACTCAAGGAAATAGACGAAAAAGTTCAATGCCTTAAACCAGGCATGACGGTGGTGGATCTTGGGGCCGCTCCGGGTGGGTGGTGCCAGATTGCAACCGAAAAAGAATGTAAAGTGATAGCAATTGATCTGTTGGAAATGGACGAATTACCGGATGTAACCTTCTTTCAACTGGATTTTATGGAGGACGATGCCCCCGATATTATCAAGAAAGCCTTGGGCAAGGAGTCCAGCGACGGCTTGGCCGATGTGGTTCTCAGCGATATGGCCCCAAACACAACAGGCCACAAACAAACAGATCACATACGGATTATGGCCGTGGTCGAGGCCGCCTACTACTTTGCTCTAGATGTCTTGAAGCCGGACGGTGTCTTCATTGCCAAGGTTTTCCAAGGGGGTACCCAAGACAATCTTTTGAAGGAAATGAAAAAAACATTCAAAACCGTAAAACACATAAAACCCCCTGCAAGCCGCAAGGAAAGTTCCGAACAATATCTGGTTGCTACAGGATTTAGGTCCTGATTTCATCTTATTAAAGAAATATTAAATTATAACAATATGTTAAGATAGAAATAAGTGGGCAAAAAGTTTGATAATTGTGCCCAAATAGGGTACAATCTTAGGATAAAAAAGGCGGGTGAATGTGAGCCAAGACGGAAAAACCAGAACGACCGAAGATATTATTGATACACCGGGTAATCTTTCAAATATGATCTCTGCGCGTTATATCATGCGCGAAGGGAAAGCCCCTTTTACAAAATTTCCAGCCTCTATGGTCTATCCAAGTTATACCGTTGATTGGAATGCTGGCGATGCCTATACAGACGCTGTTGATCAGGCCGTAGAAATAGTATCAAAAGAAATAGAGGCTGATCCTGCTCTTCAGGAAATGTTAAGAAAACCGGTATGGGACGAGCAAGATCGCACCCTCTGGGAGGCTGCGGTCACCGCAAAAATGTCGGATGCCTTGACAAATGATATCCGCGGCGGAAATTTGTCCCAATATCGCGGTGACTGGACAGATGCAGGCGTATCCCGTGACAGCAAAATTAATGCTTTGAGCCAAGATTTGGAAGCTGGAACACAAACCATGGAAAATGATTGCGATACCATGGCCATTACTCAATCCGTCATCTTACAGACAATCGATAATAAGTTTTTACCGGAGCGCACAGAAGACTTAGCAGCCACCAATTTCAAGGTACAAACCACATACTACGTCGCCTATGGACGTGCCTTGAGGGAATATGCAGAAGGTCAGGAACCGCCACAGGCTGCTGCTCCCGAGGGAGAAGGCGCTGCCTTGGCTGCTTTGGCACAGGGAATACAAGAACAATTGGCAGGATTACATGCCCATATCATGTCTTCGGAAACCGGATCGATTGTCGAGGCAACAGCCCTGCGCTTTGTTTTACCGCTTAATCCAGACCCAATTGGTGATTTTATACAAGGACGCACCATATATTCAGGCGCGCGCCCTAACTTTCATTATGATTCAGATACGGGCGTATGGGCAGAGTCAGACGGGCATGAACCTGAATTCTTTGATCGCGCCGAAAGACAGGCCCATGTTGACAAATATATGCAAGATGTTTTGGTTCGATACAGTGAATATGCACTGAATGGCAACCTTCACAATGCGCAAACACAGATGGAAGACCTACAATCAATGACAGGTGATCTTGACGATAAGCCATCTGTACAACTATTTACGGAGCTCTTTGACACCATGCAAACGCAGGGGCTGGATGAAGATAGCTATCGTATGATGCAAGATTTGCTGGAAACCGACGAAGTCCGTAACTTTATTCAGACTGTCGATAAGCAGGAAAGTGAAATATACAAATCATTGGAACGCGCCAAAACTTTTGCTTTAAAAGAAGAAGAGCTTGAAAAAGTGCAAAAACAGGCCGTGGCCGTAAAACTCGGAAAACCTGATCTTTTGGAAACACTCCCTAGAAGTCTGCAATATATGCAAGGCGTTATGGGCGAAGAGCCAGAGAGTTTCCCAGTTCAGGCTAATTTGGAGACGATGGGCGAGCAATTAGAATCAGATATGGATGGTCTTGCCCCCGAAACTCAAGGGATGGAGACATCCGCGCTCGAAAAAGCCGCGAAACCAATGAATCCCGCGGCCTAATTTTTAAATTCTTGTTTTGTGGTTTAAGCGCGTGAAAGCTGGCGCTTTATTTTGAACGGGTTTTCCCAGTCTTCAAGCGCTTTCAAGCCATTTTTGAAAGCCTCGTCACTTTCAGCACTCAGGCAGACACCCACACGCACAATATCAAAATCCTCAATCTTTGAAGAACGTCTGATGTTGTAGCGCATATTATCTTCACCCCGCAAAACACTTACGAATGGCTCGACTGTGATGAAACCTTCCATGCGTTTTTCTAAATCTTCTTTGAAACTAATGAAGCGGTTATTCTCTGACAAAGCTTCAGGAAAATCTTCAAGAATAGTGCTATCGACAAGACCGGGGCAGTTCCGGCAATCAATGATCGTATCTTCCCAGCTATAATATCTTTCGTGACCGAAATTACGGCTTATGCCGAATTCTGTCTGGGCGTTATTGGCGATATATGTGTGGGTTCTGACCTTTACAACACGATCAAGATGAGCAAGCAAATTACTCTGTGCCATTGATACCAGAGAGTTTTCTCCGATAATCCTGACATACATTGTCGTAATTGTGTTATTCGGTATCATGTAAGGCCCACCAATTTTTCCTTTTATGCCCTGACCTTAAGGATACCTGTAAAAAGATAACAAACCGTTACTTTTGGCGAGAATTTTAGGGATTTCGGAATTTTTTTGCGGGCGCATGCACGCAGTTCTTTACATTTTTGGAAAATACGCTATAACTCACCTGCAAATTTCGCCACTTTAACGCGCTGGAGATTTGCATTATGGCCCGTATCAAAGACCCCTCTAATATTCGTGAAGCTCTTACCTTTGATGATGTTTTGCTGTTACCCGGCGCGTCGGAAGTACAGCCAAACGAGGTTGATACATCTACCATTCTGACAGAAGAGATTTCACTCAATATTCCTGTGCTTTCCGCCGCGATGGATACTGTAACCGGCGCAGAAATGGCGATAGCCATGGCGCAAAACGGCGGTTTGGGCGTGATCCATCGTAATATGATAACAGAGGAGCAGACTCGTTTGGTGCGCAAGGTAAAGCGTTTTGAATCCGCCATGGTAATGGACCCGATCACCATTCATCCCAATGCAAAGCTCGAAGAAGCTTGGGATTTAATGCATAATCATAGCATTAGTGGTATTCCTGTCACCGAAAGCAATGGCAGGCTGGTTGGTATTTTGACCAACAGAGATGTACGTTTTGCCGAAAATCCGGACCAACCGATCAAAGACCTGATGACCCATCAAAATCTGGTGAAGGTAACGGCGGATATTACGAAGGAAGAAGCCAAAAAACTGCTTCACCGTCACCGCATTGAAAAATTAATCATTGTTGATAGCTCTGATCGTTGTATTGGATTGATGACAGTGAAAGACATTGAAAAATCAAAGTTATTCCCCGCCGCATCGAAAGATAGCCAAGACCGTCTGCGCGCTGCGGCCGCTGTGGGTACAGGTGATATAAACGGCGTTGACCGCACCGCTGCGCTGGCAGATGCCGGACTGGATCTGGTTGTTGTTGATACCGCGCACGGTCATTCCAAAGCCGTCATCGAGACCGTTGCAAAAATCCGTAGAAATCACCCAACATTACAGATTATGGCCGGAAATGTTGCTACTGCTGATGCTGCGCTTGCGCTTATTAAGGCTGGTGCGAATGCCATCAAAGTCGGTATTGGCCCGGGCTCCATCTGCACAACACGTGTGGTCGCCGGTGTGGGTGTGCCCCAATTGACCGCCATCATGGATGTTGTAGCAGCGTGCACCAAAAAAGGAATTCCTGTTGTTGCTGATGGTGGTATCAAATATTCAGGCGATTTTGCAAAAGCCATCGCGGGCGGCGCCAATGCCTGTATGATGGGCGGCGTTTTTGCCGGAACAGACGAAGCCCCGGGCGAAGTTATCCTGTATCAAGGCCGTTCTTATAAATCATATCGTGGTATGGGATCGGTCGGTGCCATGGTCAAAGGCTCTGCCGACCGTTATTTCCAAGGTACTGTAAACCAGTCTAACAAGCTTGTCCCCGAAGGAATTGAAGGACGTGTTCCCTATAAAGGTCCAATCGCTAATGTTCTTCACCAGATGGTTGGCGGATTACGCGCGGCAATGGGCTATACAGGCTGTGCCTCTATTCTGGAAATGCGCGAAAAAGCAGAGTTTGTTCGCATGACAAGCGCTGGATACAAAGAATCCCACGTTCATGATGTGACGATAACACGTGAAGCCCCCAATTATCGCACAGAATCATAAATTCAATTATTTGACATATTACATTATTTTCCGTACTTTAAGCTGGTGATAAGAGCGGAAAACTTTATAAATGACAAATATCTGGAATCCAGGCCATGTTGTTTCCTATCTTCAGGAATTTGCAGGAGACGATGATTATCTTCTTCTGCTATTGCATGCTGCTCTTGCCAAACCCCTTCTTAAAGATCCAGAGTGCGTAATAAAAATAACACAACTTCCTGTAGATGCACCAACCTGGATGATTGAAAAATGGGAGGCAAGAGGCCCATGGCATGAATGGCGCCCTTCAACTGCACTACAGGAGAAAGTGCGTCATATTACCGACTGGATTAAAAACGCACAGATTAACGGGGCAGATTGGCTTCGTAATACCGACCACAAAAACCGTCCGCATAAATTACTAAAACTCAGAACAATCGATGATGTTAGCGCTGTGGCCGATAGTGAAATGCGTGAATTATCAAGACGTTTAGAGGACCTTAAGGAAGTTGAAGGTACGACAGAGGTTGTGAAAGAATGGCCTGATGCTGGTTATAGAATGGTGCGGCTTTTAACGCCGGAGGCACTTCGCAGGGAAAGCGGTATGATGGGGCATTGCATAGGTCATGGCGCACATGATGAGCATCTGGAAACAGGGGAATATGAATACTACTCACTGCGGGATGGAAACAACAGGGCCCATGCCACACTGGAAATTCTGACGCATGACAACAGACTGACTGAGTGTAAGGGTAAACAAAATACCCCTCCTGTCACCCGCTACATGCCTTTCATTCAGGAATTCATACTAGAGAAACATTTAAAACTAGACGAAGAACCAAAAAACACAGGACTTATTCAAATTGGGAAAGAATATTTCGAAATCCACACTCTGCCTGACAACCTAATAATAGACGGACATATATTCGAACAACTCATTGCTGCGGGCGTTACAAATTTTCCAGAGAACATGACGGTTACAGGAGGGGTTAATCTGGCAGGTAAAACAATGGCCGTCTTTCCTTCCGGAACCTTTAGTGGGAATGTTAACCTTAGAAATGCACATATTGGCCTGATGAAATCCGGGGTGTCTGTGTCTTATGGTCTGGAGATGAGTCGCGCAGAAATAGACGCATTTGAACCCAACTTTAAAATAAGGGCGGATATTGATATGTCCTATGTTCGTGCGCGCTTGCCTGAGGGATACACACAAAGAGGAAACCTTGTCCTCGATCATTATGAGCATGATGAACTGCCCGAGCATATGACCGTGGAAGGTGAACTTGATCTGGGAGAAACCCATATCACAAATTGTCCAAGGCATTTTACAACCTATTCACACGCCTTTGCTGCAATAGAATTTGATTCTATTGACGGAGGAGACCATCTTACCCTGATCGGGGATATAAGTTTACGCGATGTTACAAGGGAAAGAACACCTAGCTACACGAAAATCGTTGGTAATTTTGACCTCTCTGACGTGTCTATATGGGATGTTGGTGAAGGACTTGAAGTAACAGGAAAAACGAGAGTCGCAGGGCTTTGGTTTGATAACCTTGAAGAAGCCCTCGCCTATCTAAAAGAACATCCTTTCGAACTTCCCCCAGACATGGAGGAGTATGACGCGGATTACGAGGAAACAGAAGGACAAGATTTTAATGATTTCCGTTTATAGAATTGCGCAAACCCTAGTTTTGCTGTAACACTCCCCTTTATGAAACCTGCATCCCGCATACAAGCAACTATAGAAATTCTGGAACGCGACAAAGACATTCGTGTGCCCCTTGATTCCTGTCTTGGAGATTACATGCGTAATCGCAGGTATATTGGCGCAAAGGACCGCAGAGAAATCGCAGAGCGCGTTTATGCCATGGCCCGCCATGCCGCGCGGCTGAACTGGTGGTTAACCAGATTAAAAGCTCCCGATAGTTCCCGCATGGATGCTATTTTCTGGCTCGTATTGGGAGAGGGAATGGATGAATCCCGTCTTTCGGATTTATTCGATGGCTCAAGCTATGCGCCCGCGATTCTGACAGATGAGGAACGCAGCATTATTCAAAAACTCGTGGGCCATACTATTAATAATGACGATATGCCCGAGGCCGTTTTATGCGAATGTCCGGCGGATTACGAGCCGGTTTTACGTGCGTATTTCAAAGATGGTTTTGCCGATGAGATGAAGGCCATGCTGGAACCCGCCACTCTGGACGTACGGGTCAATATTTTTGGTATGGATCGTGACAATGCACAACGTTCTCTTGCCAAGGATGGTATTGAAACAATACCTACACCCTATTCTCCTTGGGGATTGCGTTGCTCGGATAAAGCCTATCTGTCTAAAACAAAGGCAATGAACAAGGGCTGGATAGATATACAGGATGAAGGATCGCAGCTTATCGCCCATATGTGTGATGTTGCACCCGGCATGCAGGTTCTGGATTATTGCGCCGGTGGTGGCGGGAAAACGCTGGCGCTCGCCGCAGCTATGCAACGAAAAGGCCGCATCGTTGCTATGGATACAGATGACAAGCGTCTGGAAAACGGACGCAAACGATATAAAAAATCAGGGCTTGCCGATATTATAGAAGTGCGCCCTCTCACAGAAGAGCGCAACAGAAAATGGTTAAAGCGGCAAAAGGGAAGTTTCGATGTTGTGTTACTGGATGTCCCCTGTAGTGGGAGTGGCACATGGCGGCGCAATCCCGATATGCGCTGGCGGCATTATGGCCCCTCTTTGGAAGAGCTGATAACTATCCAATCAGAGATACTCAATGCAACAGCGAATAAAGTGAAGCCGGGCGGTAAAATGGTTTACGCAACGTGCTCATTGTTGCCACAAGAAAATGAAGAGCAAATTGAAAAGTTCCTCAGCACTAATCCTGAATTCACGATCAAGCCAGTAGATCAGTCTGTCGGACTGGGCACACCCTTCATGCGCCTAACGCCGCATCGCCATAAAACCGATGGCTTTTTTGCCGCCGTGATGGTCAATAACGGCTAAGGTTTGAACTTCTTGAAAATTTTGAGTGTTTCATCGCTGATATGATGCTCGATCCCTTCTGCATCATACTCTGCCGTCTTTGGTGAAACACCAAGACGAATAAGAAAATCGAGGATAATTTCGTGGCGCTCCTTACACCTTTTTGCAAGATCCACACCCTTTTTGGTCAGGAAAATAGAGCGATAGGGCTGGCTCTCGACATAACCCTCTTCTTTTAGGCGATTTAGGATTTTGCTCGCAGTGGGATGGGAGACACCGAACCGTTCAGCCAGATCACTCAAGCGTGCTTCCTGATTGACCACAATAAGATCGGCAATTAACTCGACGTAATCTTCTGTGGTTTCTGTTTGATGCGCTTCACGAACACGAGCAAACCATTTGGCTTGTGTTTTGGCATCAACCAGTTTGTGTTTGTTTTGTCCCATAGTCCCGTCCTCTGTCTGAAAATAGCAGGGCCATCAAAAATAATAAAGACTGGATAACCACAATGAGCGGCGCCGTAGCAGCATCCAGATGAAAGCTTAAAATTGTCCCCGCTACACAAGAAAAAACCGATGCACATACTGCCACGATCATCATACGATCAAAGGATTTCATGACCATAAACCCGATCGCTCCGGGCGCAATCAACATGGCAATCACCAAAATGATCCCGGCAGCCTTAAGCGATGAAACAATTGTAAGAGACAGTAAAATCAAAAGCGAGAAATGCAAAAATCTGACCGGCAAACCCATAGAAGAAGCATGCGCCGGATCAAAACAATAAAGCATTAAATCCCTGCGGCGGGCAACCATGAATGCCGAGCACAAAACCGCAATAATAGAAATCTCGGCAAGATCCAGCATGCTTACACCTAAAACATTTCCAAACAGAATATGCAGCAAATGAATATCTGTTTCTATTTTTGTAAGCATCACCAGCCCTATTGCAAACATACCCGAAAAAACGATGCCCATAACCGCATCCTCTTTTACGCGGCTATTATCCTTTAGATATCCGGTAACCACCGCGCAAAAAAGCCCTGCGGCAAATGCACCGAGCGCCAAAGGTAACCCGATGACATAGGCTAAAGTCAGGCCTGGCAAAACAGCGTGAGAAACCGCATCCCCCATAAGTGACCATCCTTTTAAAACAAGGAAACAGGAAAAAATGCTGCACACTGTTCCTATTAAAACAGAGGCCAGCAATGCCCGCTGCATAAAATCATATGATAAAGGTTCGAACAGAAAATCGTATATCATGTCTTCTCTACCTTTGCTCTGTTTGCCAAAATTCCGTATTTTGGTGCGAAGACAAATGCACAAATAAAAATGAGCGTTTGTAATGTCACAATTAAACCACCTGGATTCGCATTGAGAAAATAGCTTAGATACGCGCCAAAACCACTTGTTAATGTGCCAATTGCCACAGAGAGTAAAATAAGTTTCCCAAATCTGTCAGTAAATAGATAAGCTGTCGCGCCCGGTGTCACAACCATTGCAATGACAAGGCAAGCCCCCACAGTTTGCAGTGCTGCGACTGTTGCTGCGCTTAACAATGTAAAAAACAAAATCTTAAGAGCCATAACCGGCAGGCCAATACTGCGTGCGTGACTTTCGTCAAAAAATACCGCAACAAGATCACGCCATTTCAATGAAAGAATGACCAGACAAATCGCTGATATAACAACCACCTGCAGAATATCACTATCGGAAATGGCCAGAATATTTCCAAGGATTATACCTTGTATATTGACTGCGGTTGGATTGATAGAAACCAATAATAAACCAATCGCAAAGAATGTCGTAAAAACCAAACCTATGACTGTATCTTCACGGAGTTTGGTTTTTTGTTTTACCAGCGCCATGCTGGCAGCAGCCAGTAGTCCTGCAAAAAAAGCGCCCGCCGCATAAGGCAGCGCCAGAAGGTAAGCCAAAGCAACGCCCGGAACGATCGAATGTGCAAGTGCATCGCCCATAAGTGACCACCCTTTAAGCATAAGATAAGAGGATAAAAAGGCGCACACACCGCCAACCAACGCACAGGTCCATATGGCCTTTGCCATATATTGATAAGTAAAGGGTTCTAGCAGAAGATCAGTCATCATCTTCCGCCTGTGAGCGCACAATTTTTTGCATTAATTCATCACCATAAAGAACTAGAGGTCGTTCATCATCGGTTAGAACTGTAACACTCCGTGCATCTTCATCATCATGAAGATCGGAGCCGGCCAATTTCTGATGACGCAACATACCGCCAAAGGCCATCGCCAGATTTTCCTGTGTAAAGGTCGTCTCAACAGGGCCGTAGGCAAGCAATGTCCCGTTTACCAACATCACCTCGTCGCAAAAACTGGGCACACTCCCGAGGTTATGGGTTGCCACCAGAATGAGGCAGTTTTCCAGGGCAAGAGAACGAAACAGGGTAATAAGTCTTTCTTCGGTCTTGATATCAACCCCTGTGAATGGCTCATCCAGCAATAAAACCTGCCCGCCCTGTGCCAGCGCACGCGCAACAAAAACCCTTTTTTTCTGACCACCGCTCAACTCGCCAATCTGACGTTTCCGGTATTTGGTCATATTGACCCGCTCTAACGCGTTATCAACGGCTTTTCTGTCTTCGGTAGAGGGCACACGCATAAAACCCATATGGCCATATCGTCCCATCATCACCACATCTTCGACCAGCACAGGGAAATTCCAATCCACATTCTCGGTTTGCGGAACATAAGCAACCAGATTGCGTTTCAGGGTTTCTTTAACACTGCGGCCTGCAATCTTGATATTGCCTGAAGTTGGCCTCACAAAGCCCATAATGCTTTTAAACAATGTTGATTTACCGGCACCATTGACCCCGACAAGACCGCATATCGTTCCGGTATGAAGTTTGACACTAACATTATCCAGAGCATGCTCGCCATTGGGATAGGTAACACTGAGGCTTTCAATTTCTATGATATTGTCAGAGGCGCTAGCGCTTTGCTGCATTTTCAAATCCGTTTGCTATTGTTTTTGTCGTTACGCGCAATAAATCAAGATAGGTCGGCACAGGGCCACCTAATTCGCTTAAAGAATCAACATATAAAACCCCGCCATAGTGGGCTCCCGTTTCATTAGCAACCTGTTTTGCCGGCTTATCTGAAATTGTGCTTTCACTAAAAATCACAGGAATATTTTTCTCCCGTACAGTATCTATAACCTTGCGCACCTGATGTGGAGAGCCTTGCTGCTCCGCATTGATCGGCCAAAGATAAACCTCCTGCATATCCAACTCTTTTGCCAGATAACTAAACGCGCCTTCACTGGTCACAAGATACCTTATGCCACTAGGGACATCCTTTACAGAATCTTTAATTTCGTCACGCAGATGACTGATCCGCTCGCTATAGTTTTTTGCGTTTTCTATATAAATATCTGCATTATCAGGATCAATACTGACAAGGGCATCTCTTATATTTTCAATATAAATCAATCCGTTGGTTACCGACATCCACGCATGCGGGTTTGGCTTTCCGGTATAGGGCCCATCGTAAATAGATAAAGGTTCCACACCTTCCGAAACAACCACATTAGGTACATCTTTAACATCCTGAAGGAACCGTTCAAACCAGCGCTCCAGATTTAAACCGTTCCACAAAATCAAATCGGCATTCTGCGCCCGGACAATATCTTTCGGTGTAGGCCGGTAATCGTGAATCTCTGCGCCTGGTTTCGTGATAGATTCGACGTCTGCCGCATCTCCTGCAACATTACGCGCAATATCGGCAATCACAGTAAAGCTGGTCACAGCCTTAATTCGCTCCTTCGCGTAAGCTGGATCTGCAAAAAACAGTACCACTAATATCATGATATATAAGTTTAGCCTCATATTCTAATTTTAGCACAGGCTAAATTTATACGCAACGGCTACAAAAAAAGATTTTTATGTCTTTTGACGGCAGTTTTGTCTACAATCACGGCGAAACGTCACAACAATGACAAGGACATAGCTGATGCGTAGTAAAAATGCCGGTGCTTTTTCAATGGGGCTGCTTCGTTGTATTATTGCGATGTCGATTGCCGACAACATTCTTGAAGACGATGAAATAAGTGAAATTTTACGCGTCTACAAACAACTGACCGAATGGGAAGTGCCAGAGCCAGTTATTCGCGAGACCGCCGACGGCATGATGAAACAAGGCGTCAGCATTGAACTGGAAATCAAAAATATTGCTCGTACACTTGATGAAGAGCAAAAGGAAACACTTATCCTTGCCTCGCTCTATATTTTAGCGGCTGATGGTGATATCGCAGCGCGCGAGCTTGATATGCTGGAAAAAATCCGCACAGGGCTAGGTTTAGAACCGGAAAAAGTTGAAGAAATAAAAACTAAATTCTTCGCGGGAAAAAATCTAACATCATCGGGTTAAACCAGATACGCAACAGGGCTCAAGGAAGGTAACATAATGAAAGAAACCAAAATTCTGATTATCGGCACAACGTTTCTGCTCATCGGTGCTGTTATTATTGGAATGGCGCTTATACAACCACAAACACAAGCGATACCCTATGGTTTTGGCGTTTTATTTATTCTCGCCGGAGCCGCATTAAGCGTTTTTGGTATTCTTGGCTTTGCTGGCGTCGAGTTTGCAAAGCGTGACTCCCTTTATGCCGGAAATTTAAACGTTTTCTCCGTTGGTTTAATCAGGTGCATGATTGCCATGTCGGTCGCTGACAACGTACTTGCGGATAGTGAAATCAAACAAATCCAGAAAATATATAAACATTTGATCCAACAGGAACTGGCCGAACAAATAATCCGCGACACAGCCGGACAAATGATGGATGACGGTATCAGCATAGAAAACGAAATCAAGACACTTTCCAACACATTAAGTAAGGCGAATAAAGAAAAATTAGTCATCGCCTCACTCTATATTCTGGCCGCCGATAATGACAAAGCGGAAAGCGAGTTAATTATGCTCGATGATATTCGTTTGGGTCTGGGCTTATCCCTTAGCCATGTTGAAAAAATTAAGGAAGATTTCTTTGAAGGCCGGGATCTGACAACTTCTGGTTAAACAATAAGCGTTACCCAAGCTTGGGCGCTCTTGAAAAAATGACCACTGAGAAATGTTTATTGATCACACGTATTCTGATATGTTGCCCTTAATGGTAACCGTTTGAGAATTTTAACTGAATACTGAAAAAATGTTTAGAAAAGCGTGGAGAACAAATGAATAAAATCCTTTTTTTATTGGTGATGATCAGTACGATTTGCGCCGTCAGCACACAAATAATGGCACAAAAAGGGCCGCAAGGGCCAACAGCGGTAATCGTCTCTCCGGCTGCGCGTCAGGCCTTTTCTGATCGCGTGGAGGCTCTTGGCACGACCAAAGCCAACGAAACGGTTGTCATCACACCGGATACATCTGAAAAAGTGCACGAAATTCATTTTGAAGATGGGCAACAGGTCAAAAAAGGCGATTTGCTGGTCACGCTTGATAAGGGAGAAGAAGACGCAAATTTAAAAGCCTCGGAGGCCATGCTCTCGGAAAGCAGATCGTCCTATAGCCGTGCACAAAACTTACAAAATAACAGCGCCTTATCAAAAGGAGCCCTGCAGGAACGTCTGGCTTCTCTCAGGCAAAGCGAAGCCGCCGTTGAGTCAATGAAAGCCCGCATTGACGAACTTACAATCACTGCGCCCTTTGACGGCATCCTTGGTCTGCGTGAAGTCAGCGTGGGCGCATTAGTACAGCCCGGCGACATTATTACTACGATAGATGACCTTAGCCAAATAAAAGTTGATTTCGATGTCCCATCGGTTTTTCTTTCTACGCTCAAACCTGGCCTACCAATTGTCGGTCAAGTTGAAGCCTTCGGAGATCGTGAATTTAAGGGCAAAGTACACACCATCAATACGCAAGTCGATCCGATCACCCGCACGGTAAAAGTACGCGCGATTGTACCAAATGAAGATCTTGTTTTAAAACCCGGCTTATTGATGAGCATCACCCTTTTGAAAAATCCGCGTGATGCGCTTTTGATCCCCGAAGAATCTTTGCTGAAACGTGGTGAGAAAAATTTTGTTTATCTGGCCATCAAAGACGGCGATAAAATAATCGCCAAGCAGCAAGAAATCACCATAGGAGGGCGCAAACCCGGCTCTATCGAAGTGCTGTCCGGGTTAAAAGATGGCGATCAGCTTGTATCTCACGGCACTGTGAAAATCAGTGATGGTGCAGAGATTAGTATCCGCGCGGTCGAAACAGGCAACGCCCCTTTGGACACTTTGTTAAAACAGAAAAAGAAAGAAAACTAAATTATGATCCTTTCCGATGTTTCTGTAACACGTCCTGTTTTTGCCTCTGTCCTATCGCTATTGCTTGTTGCCTTTGGCATCGTGTCTTTCTCGCGCCTGCCTTTACGAGAATATCCCGATATTGACCCGCCCGTGGTTTCGGTCAGCACAAGCTATCAAGGCGCATCGGCCAATATCGTAGAAACACGCATCACCGAAGTGATCGAAGACCGCATCTCCGGCGTAGAGGGCATTAAGTTCATTTCCTCCAGTTCATCTGACGGGCGCTCACGCATCAATATTGAATTTGATGTTGGACGCGATATTGAGGCCGCAACAAATGACGTGCGCGATCGTGTCTCGGGTGTGATCGATAATTTACCCGAAGAGGCCGATCCGCCGGATATTCAAAAGGCCGATTCCAGCGATGATGTCATTCTTTGGCTTAATCTGAACAGTGACCGCTTGGACACGTTGGAACTCACAGACTACGCAAAACGATATATACAGGATCGATTTTCTGTTTTGCCTGGCGTTGCCCGCGTTCGTATTGGTGGTGGGTTGGAATATGCGATGCGTGTCTGGCTGGATCGAAAACAGATGGCGGCGCGTGGATTAACAGCCGCCGATATTGAAAACGCCCTGCGCAGTGAAAATATAGAATTACCCGCAGGCAGCATTGAATCAGAAGAAACACAATTCACCGCGCGCATACAACGTGCATACACAACGCCCGAAGACTTTAAGAAACTGGTCGTTGCAAGCAAAGATAATTATCTTGTGCGCCTCGAAGAAATTGCACGCATTGAAAAAGCCGCCGTTGAAAATCGTACATTTTTCCGCGGAAATGGTACGCCAATGGTCGGTATCGGTATTATCAAACAATCCAAGGCCAATACAATAGCCGTTGCAAAAGGGGCGATAGAACTAGCGGAGCGCTTGGCACCTGACTTGCCGCCGGGCATGGAAATCGATAATTCCTATGACACCTCTGTGTTCATTCAGAATGCGATTGCAGAAGTATATAAAACCCTGTTTATCGCTATGCTTTTGGTTGTGACTGTCATTTATCTGTTTTTGGGTTCTTTCCGCGCCATGCTCATTCCGGCGGTGACCGTCCCTGTTTCTTTGACGGCAACCTTTATCATTCTCTATGCCTTTGGATTTTCGATTAACCTGCTCACCTTGCTGGCGCTGGTTTTGGCCATTGGACTGGTCGTGGATGATGCCATTGTTGTGCTGGAAAATATCCATAGACGCATCGATGAAGGGGAACCGCCCCTATCCGCCGCCTATAACGGCACGCGTCAAGTCAGCTTCGCGGTAATCGCCACAACAATTGTTTTGGTGGCTGTTTTTACCCCTATCACATTTCTTGAAGGAGATCTTGGGCGCTTATTTACCGAATTTTCGATTACCATGGTGGCGGCTGTTTCTTTTTCTACCTTTGTGGCACTTACGCTTTGTCCGATGATGGCCTCTAAAATCCTGAAAAAAACAGAGCGCGGCACGCTCAGCACAAAAATTGATAACGTCTTCGAAAAGTTCAAATCAGGCTACACGCGTGTTTTGCAAAAGGCTCTTGCCTTCCGCTTGATCATGCTACTTATTTTTGCAGGGCTGGTCGGCGGGGCCGTATTTTTGTTTAATTCTGTTCCATCCGAATATGCTCCAAAAGAAGATCGTGGCGCGTTTTTCTTGCTGGTAAATGGGCCTGAAGGTGCCTCTTTTCAATACACCAAAGAATACATGGAAGAAATCGAACGCCGCCTTACCCCTTATGTCGAAAGCGGCGAAGTCAACCGTCTTTTGGTTCGTGCGCCGCGCTCCTTTGGAACGCTTTCCAGCTTTAATGACGGGATTGTCATTATCGTTTTAAACGATTGGGATAAACGCCGCCCGGCCTCGGCCATTATGGGAGAAATTGCCGGAAAGATGAGCGATCTACCCGGTGTTCGCGCTTTCCCCGTTATGCGCCAAGCCTTTGGCGGTGGTATCGGAAAGCCCGTACAATTTGTCCTCGGCGGCGGTACATATGCGGAACTAGCTGAATGGCGTGACATTATCCTTGAAAAGATCAAAGAAGATAATCCCGGCTTCACCGACATCGATAGTGACTATAAGGAAACCAAACCACAACTTCGCCTGATCATCAACAAAGACCGTGCCGCTGATCTAGGGGTCAGCGTCCAAACCATTGGACGCACATTGGAAACCATGCTGGGATCACGCCGCGTGACGACTTATATCGAAGATGGCGAAGAATATGATGTTATTTTAGAGGGTGAACGCGATGCACAACGCACACCCACCAACATGCAAAATATTTATGTCCGCGCAGAAATGAGCAACAAACTCATTCCGCTTTCTAACCTTGTGAAGATTGAGGAATACGCGGATTCAGGATCACTCAATCGCTATAACCGCGTGCGTGCCATTACAATAGAAGCCGGACTAGAAGAAGGCTACGCACTTGGTAAAGCACTTAATCATCTTCGTAATCTCGTACGTGAACATTTACCCGACACCGCCGCCATTGATTACAAAGGCGAGTCTCTTGATTATCAAAGCAGCGGCTCTTCCTTGCTGTTTATTTTCGTTCTGGGTTTTATCATCGTGTTTCTTGTTCTTGCCGCACAATTCGAGAGCTATATACACCCCCTTGTTATTATCCTGACCGTGCCTTTAGCGATATCTGGCGCGTTGGTGGGACTGTACCTGACCGGTAATTCCTTGAATGTTTACACACAAATCGGCCTCATTATGTTGATTGGCTTGGCGGCCAAAAATGGAATTTTGATTGTTGAATTCGTAAACCAACTTCGCGATGATGGAATGGAATTCTCACAAGCTCTTATCGAAGCCGCACAAATCCGACTGCGTCCTATCATCATGACGGGAATTACGACAGTGGCGGGATCAACACCACTCATCCTCGCAACAGGCGCAGGATCAGAAACACGCGTGGCGATTGGTGTGGTGATTTTGTTCGGTGTGGCGGCGGCAACGCTCTTTACACTCTTTATTGTTCCGATTGCTTATGATTTACTGGCGCGCGGTACGGGATCACCCGGCGATGTAAAACGGACATTAGAAAAAGAAAAGCAAGCCGCATGATTAAAAAATCCGCCCTCTTATTTTCGACCTTTTGTATAGCAGCCTGCAGTGTAGGCCCGGACTATAAAACACCGCAAACACAGGTCGCTGATCAATGGGCAAACGCAGAGTTTCAACATCTTTCCCAAGAGAAAATCATGCTGGACTGGTGGCGTGTATTTGGTGACCCATTGCTTGAAAACTATATCGAAACGGCGGCACAAAGTAACAAAGATTTGAAAGTTGCGCTTGCCAATCTTAGATATGCGCGCGCGCTTCGTGGTCAGGAAAAGGCGGCTTTCTTACCCCAAATTGGAAGCGCCGCACAAGCAAACCGTACAAAGGCAAGCGACAATCTTGCAACAACAGGAAATGGCCAAACCCGTAATCTTTATGACGTTGGATTTGATGCCTCATGGGAAGCCGATATTTTTGGCGGTAATCGTCGCGCGCTCGAAGCAGCAGATGCCCGAACCCAAAGTGCACAAGCCGATTATAACGGCATTATGCTCTCCGCCCTTTCCGAAGTTGCCCGTAATTATTACGAAGCACGGGGCTTACAAAAACGTATTGCGCTTTTGCAAAATAACGCAAATCTGCAACAACAAACCTTTGATGTCATCAATGCCCGGCTTGAGGCCGGAGAAGCCAGCGAATTTGATCTTTCCCGTGCGCGCGGCGAATACCAACTCACCCGCGCCCGTATTCCAAATTTAAAAGCTGACTTGAATGCCTCTATTTACACATTATCCGTTCTTTTGGGGCAACCGCCGGAATATTTGCTAGAAGAAATGATGAACGTTAAACCTTTGCCCGCACCACCGGATATTGTGCCCGTGGGCTTACGCTCGGAGATACTCACACGCCGCCCTGATATTCAACGTGCTGAGCGCGAACTTGCGGCTTCGGTGGCGGATATAGGCGCGGAAACAGCGAACCTCTTTCCCAAATTTTTCCTGACCGGCGATATAGGCTCCCAAGCGCGCATCTTCGGCGAGCTTTTTAGCGCCTCCGGCGGTTTATGGACACTGGGGTCTCTCATACAATGGTCGGTCTTTGAGGGTGGTGCCATTCGTGCGCGTATCGACGCGGAAGAAGCCCAAAGCGAAGCCGCTCTTGCTACCTATGAGAAAACTGTTCTCGAAGCGTTGGCCAATGTAGAAACGGCACTTATTCGCTATGGGCAAGAACTCGAAACCCGCAAGGGATTATATGAAGGCGTTAAAAGCCGCCATCAATCCGTTAGGTTCGCGAAAGAGCTGTTTGATACCGGAGAAACCGATTATCTCGCCGTATTGGACGCAGAACGCGAACTCACCGCCAGTGAAGATGATCTTGTAACGTCTGAAACGCGCTCTATTACAAAACTTATTGCGCTTTACACTGCGCTTGGGGGTGGATGGAAGGTATTTGATACTAAAGAATAATACTAAATTTTTACTTTAAAACTTCTTATAGCTCTTTAGAACCCGTTCAAGAAGAAAGTGCCTATCTCTGGTTGCATTTTTAGAAAAAATGGTAGCGGTGGGGTGATTTGAACACCCGACACATGGATTATGATTTGGTCTTAGGTGCTATGCAAGCTCTTAGAATCTGTTTGAAGCTATTGTCTCTATTTCTTGGTGACATTGGGCCTAGACTTTCGAACCTGTGATAACCTGTTCAAACCCCTTCACATTAATTCACCGCCGCTGATACCCCTGCGATACCCAAGAAACCAGTTGCACTAAATAAACGGATCATAAGACCATTGCAACAAAGCCTGTCTCTGACGCGGACGGCATGATAGATCACCCGTTTCACAATTCGCTCTAATTTGTCCAGCATGACGTGCGAAGCCACGCCAACGTTTGATTTGCACCTTATCAATTTCTGGAAATCTGCGTCCTTGGTAATAGCGACAATACCATTGGAACCATCCTCTGGGATCTGGTTCTATAATCCACCCCTTCTTTTGCCAGACTTGAAGAGACTGGCGGCTTTTTATGCCGAAATAATTGAGGGAAGGATCGGGTGTGTCACTGGTCTTGGCATTTTCGAACCAATCCTCAGGAAATTCATCTTTGCAATCATTCATATACTTACCTTCAAAAACGCCGTGTTCAAGCATTTCTTTAGGTGTCAAATGGGGGGTAAATTCCGGATCAAAATCTTCACCGGCACGTGCAATGATTTTGTATTTGTAATCGCTTTGCATGCGATCATTAAGTTCAATCCATGTGCAGATTTCGTGCATACGATTATGTACTTTCAGCGCTGCTCTTCTTTGTGCCAAGTAACAGGACAGAAATACCGGCCAAAGCAGACAGGACAGAACCAGCTAAGACCCCAAGTCTTACTGCCGAGCTATGATCGACATCCGTAAAGGCAAGCGTTCCGATGAACAGGCTCATGGTAAAACCTACACCCATTAGCAGCGCCATGCCGTAGAATTGCAGCCACGTCACCTCGTTGGGTAAACGGCAGATTTTCAAGGAGACGGCAAGGGCTGTTAAGCCCATTACACCGGTTTGATTTCCGAGAAACAAGCCAAGCATAATACCGAGCGTTATCGGTTGCATAAACATCTCAAAACTTAACCCGGCAAGAGGCACTCCGGCATTGACAAAGGCAAAAACAGGCAAGATACCAAGAGCCACCCACGGATGCAGCGCATGTTCCATGACTTTGAGTGGTGACTTTCCATCTTCGTTTTTGGCTCTGAGCGGTATAAGGAGGCCAAGTGCTACACCTGCCAATGTTGCATGAACGCCGGATTTAAGGACACAGGCCCATATAAACAGCCCCAGTACAACATACGGTCCAAGATTGGTCACGCCACGATGATTTAGCAAGAAAGCGATGCCCAATCCAATCCCCGCCAAACCCAAAGACAGCATTGAGGTTTCAGCAGTATAAAACAAGGCAATGATCAATATAGCCACAAGGTCGTCAATGATTGCGATGGCTACAAGGCACACTTTGAGTGACGCTGAAATACGGTTTCCGAGCATCATTAAAATCCCGAGGGTGAAAGCAATATCGGTTGCCGCAGGAATGGCCCAACCTTGAAGCGTTTCCGAGTCATGCCAGTTGACATAGGCATAGATGAGAGCTGGAAAAGCAACGCCACCAATTGCGGCTATAATAGGAAGGGTAAGTTGCTCGCGGCTTGATAGATGTCCTTCAAGGATCTCACGTTTTATTTCAAGGCCGATCAGCAAGAAGAAAATTGCCATTAGCCCGTCATTGATCCAAAGCAAAAGCGGTTTGTCTATGGCAAACGCGCCAACCTGTAGAATAACGGGTGTATCCTTTATTGCATCATAGAGTCCATATAGCGACGAATTTTCCATGATCATGGCAAGTACAGCGGCCAAACACAGAAGTATTGCTGGTGCAGAGTTCAGTGCAAAGAATTTCTGAATGAGGTGCATCATGGTGACTTAACAGGTATCAGGATTTCATTTCTTCTAAGCGCTGGAATCGTGAAAGGTGGGTTATAGCCAGCGGCCTTAACTGTGCCTATTTTCTTAAACTCTTTGCGCTTGATCCATTCTTCTAAAAGCGCTTTGTGCGTGTTGATATTCTCTTGTTCCAGAACACCATTAAATGTGATCGTTGCGACTGTATAATCCTTTATTTCTTCTAATGTGACTGCCGGGTCTTGAGGGGGCGGTGTACTCTCAAGCGTAAAATCGATGGGTAAAACAAACGACATAGATTCCGTGGCTGAATCAGCCTGATCCATAAATACGGGAGCCGTCATAGGTATTTCCTTTGTGTCCTCATTCTTGCCGGATATGTAATCGAATAATTTGTAGAATGGACTGTTTTTTCCGTCCATCCCATCCGGCATGCCCGTGGTGACAAGGACAAGACGTTCATAATGACGCAGTTCCAGATTGTCTTCTTTTTCAAGAACCTTGTAAGGCGCGATTTCAACGCCACTATTATGGCCGAACATGGAACATCCTCCGATAAATATTATGCTGAATAAGATGATGAGTTTTTTCATTGTTTCTTCTTCATTTTTCTAGAGATTAAGAAATAAAGTGGTGAGGGCAAAATGCCGAGTAGTTTCATAATCCATGTGAATTTTTTGGGGAAATGAATTTCAAACTTTTTGGTTTGAAGATCTTTGGCAATTGCTTTTGCGGCGTCTTCCGGTTCAATCATCATAGGCATGGGGAAGTCGTTTTTGTCCGTTAAAGGTGTCCGCACGAAGCCAGGGTTTATAATTTTCACATCGATATTTTGATCTTCCAATTCAACCTTTAAGCTTTCCGCATAATTGATCACTGCCGCTTTTGTCGCGCAATAAGGTTGCCCGTAAGGTAACCCCCTGTATCCTGCGACAGAACCGCACAAAACGATTTGCCCGTAGCCTTGCTTTTCGAAAATCGGCAACGTTGCTTCAACGATATTGAACGTGCCACCAAGATTGACATTTATCATCTTATGAACAAAATCCCTAGGTTTACGTTCTTTTGAATGCGGCGCATAGAGTGCGGCGAGAAAGATCACACTATCCAGTTTTTCGATTTTGTTTACGGCCTCTGTGCATGCTGAAGGATCACCAACATCGAACGGTATAATCTTGTGTTGTCCGCCAAGTTCTTTATTCAATGCATTGAGTTTATCTTTACTGCGTGCAGAAAGTATAAGTTCTGCGCCTTGTGTAGAAAGCTCAACGGCTAAAGCGTGTCCTATACCGCTACTCGCGCCTATGATCCATATGTTTTTACCTGTGTATGCGCCCATTATTGATCCTGTTTTTGCATAAAGAGTGTTAATTCAGCAACCGTAATACCGAACTTCTTCAAATATGATCGATTAATTAGAACACCATCATTCATCAAAAACATCCAATCATCAAATGTTATCCGATATGTCTTATCACCAACATCCAGATCCATCCTATACGCCCACCGCATAGCACTGCCCTCTACATTACCATGCGCTTTATCAAGAATGTCTCCGGCGGTGCCCTCATATGTGTTGGCGGCAATTTTCGTAATCGTCCATGTGCGCTTTTGTGTTTCACCATCATAATAATCAAAATGCTCTTCCAGCGTTCCAACATCACCGTCCCATGTACCGACCATTGTAACATCGAAACGACGTGTAACGTGGCCTTTTCTGTCCTGAATAACGCCCCATGCCTTGATAGGGCCTGTGAAATATTCTTTGAGGTCCAGAGGTGGTTCGGCGCTTTTATAGTGGTCAAGCGATGGGCCGGCACAGGCACTAAGTAGTGTCATGAACGCCATAAGCATTATTCCTTTCAATGTCTTCATGAATTTTTCCTTTGTTTTTATAGAGTTGTAATAAGAGATACGCCGCTATCAGTTTAATCAGGCAAGGTAAAAGAGCGTAGGTCATACTTAGGGATTGCAGTGCGTGAACGCTGTTTTCTGTTGCTGGCACAAAGTATGCCTTTCCGAGGACAAAGAACGCCAAGAAGCTGCCTAAAGCCAGTGCTGCCTTTGATAAAAAAGCTAGAACAGAAAAATACAAAGCGGTTTGCTCACGGTCGTCTTTCTCATCAATGAGATCGGAGAGAATGGCGGGCGGTAAAGCAAGCTCAGCGCCGAGTGCGCTCCCAGAAAAAATACAAATAAGCGCATATTGCCAAATGTCTCCGGCCTCCAAAAAATAAGCCCATATAAATGTGGCGATCGCGAGGATCATAGAAATTAACCAAGCGGCTCGCTTATCTGTGCGTTTAGCAATATTCTGCCATAAAGGCATTCCTGCCGCGCCGGAGAGAAAATAGAGCAGGAGAAATAATCCCGTCAGGCTTTCAGCATCCAGTCGGTCACGAATAAAGAAAAGCACGAGCACAGCCGGAATGGCCGACGCTAGCATGCTGACGCTGTAAATAGCAAAAAATCGCAAATTCGGAGCGTCAAAAACGTCGCGTATATTCAGAGATATAGCTGCGCCCTCGTGATGTGTGATAATGTTTCGATGTGTTTTGTGCCACAGCATAAAGATAAAACCGCAAGACGCGATTAACCCTACAAACACGGCAGAGGATAAAGGCAATCCTAAAATGCTGGGCAAGACCGCAGCAATCAGCAAACCCACCAGACCAAAGGCTTCACGCCAACTAGTGATACGGATTTTCTCGGTTGTGTCTATACTCCACAGACTTCCCAAACTATTGAAGTTGATCGCAAGAACACTAAATGCTGTCGTCGCCAAAATAAGGCTCTGTATAAACCACAGAAGTGTGAAACTTTGCGGAGGATGGAAGAGCATGAAAAAGCCAAGCGCCATAGCAATCAGAGCGCCCATCATGATAGCCGGTCTTAAATCAGAAAATTTGTTACTGAGGTAGCCTATCAGAGGATCCTGAACAGCATCAAACAGGCGCACAAGCAAAAGAACAGTCCCAATCGTTGTGAGCGACAACCCTGCTTGCGCCGCATAAAAATCAGGGGCATGAATATAAAGCGGCAACCCTGCAAACGCCAAGGGTAGAGCTAAAACGCCATACTGAAAAAGTGCCGTACGAGACATGGATTCATTCATAGTCCCCCCAGTAGCTTTTGTCGTAAGCTTGGAGCGCTTGTGTTCTCATTGAGCCATATGCCGAAAAAGGCATTACTAAATTCTGGGTCTTCTATTCGCCCAATTTTTGTGCTGCCTTTATAAAATAGGGCTGCGCCATCTTTGGTTTGAATGCCTGTGATGCTTACACCGTCATCGACATCCGGGAATATCTTGCGCATTTGCGTATGCCATGTGGCAAGCTTTATTTCATCTGTGAAGCCTTGCCCGCGGATTTCCTCAACAGATTTGTCGGCGATTTTCTTACCGTATAATTTTCTAAGATAGGAAAGCTTCAGCGCAAATGGTTTGCCTTTCTCCCATTTACCCTGCGGCGCGAAGAGCGTTGCATCATACACATCCCATATATATTTTGTGAAACGACCTTCGCCAACCTTTTGTGCTTCAGGTATGTGATCACGGACATAATCTAGTGCGTATGCGGGAGAAGCAACTAGAATTGCGATAGTGATTAATGTGCGGACAAGATTACGCATGACGAAGCTCCACCTGCATGACGTCGGTGCGTCCGGTTTTAAATCCTGCGATACAGGCTGACAGATAAAAACGCCAGAGACGAATAAAACCATCGTCAAAGCCCAAAGATTTAACATCATCATGGCTTGCATCGAATTTTTTCAGCCATTCTTCCAAAGTACGCGCATAATCTTGACCGAAATAGAATTCGTTTTCTGATGTCATGCCGGATTTTGCAACTTCTTCTCTAAAGCGTGATGGACTTGGTAGCATTCCCCCGGGGAAAATATAACTTCTGATGAAGTCACCGCCTTTACGATAACGTTCAAACCCTTGGTCGTTCATGGTGATAGTTTGAATTACGGCTTTTCCGTTTTGATTTAGCAGTGATCCTATTTTACCGAAATAGGTTTGCCAATAGCGTTCGCCTACGGCTTCAAACATTTCAATGGAGACAATATTGTCGAATTTGCTGTTTTGATGGCGGTAATCTTCTAATGCAATGTTGGCTTTTGCGCCCATTCTGTCAGCTGCGTAAGCATGCTGTTCTTCGGAGAGTGTTACCCCTTTCAGGTCATAGTCGCCGCGTCCTTGCGCCCGTTCGGCAAAGCCACCCCAACCGCAACCAACTTCCAGCAAGCTGCCGGACTCTTGATGAATACAATCAAGGATGCGATCATATTTATTGTGCTGTGCTTGCTCCAGTGATTCATGCTGATTTTTATAGATGGCCGATGAATAGGTCATCGTGGGGTCGAGCCATAATTTGTAAAACGCATTCCCCAGATCATAATGGGCATGAATGTTCTTCTTGCTGCCTTTGATACTGTTGAGTTTTAACAAATAAGACATCATGGATAATGTGCGAGAAAAATTATTTCCCGCAATAATACGATCAAGAGCTTTTTTGTTGTTTAACCCCAATGTTGCGAGCGCCGTAAGGTTATCCGTGTCCCAATTACCAGCACGGTAATCTTCTGCAAAACCAATATCACCTTTACGCATCATATTGCTCACAACGCCCCAATCACGCAGTTCAAGGCTCGCATTCTCGCCAGGCTGCTTGCCTTCGAACATGCGGGTCTTACCATCAGGTGTGGTGAGTTTAAGAGAACCTGACTCTAAACGATCGAGGCGGCGAAATAATTGGTCTGAGGCTATTTGTGCTAACATTTTTCAACTTTAGTTTATAGTGCCTAACATGCCCGTTACCCGAAGATTACATTTTTGTAAGATTGTCTGTCGTGCTTATGCGTTCTGGGTTTTGGGTTGGTCTTGTAATGTATTTTATGCCCTTGGCTATAAGCTTCAGGGCTTGCAAGTGAATAAGGGTTACGGCTTTGAATGTGACAAGAGGATATCTCCAGAAAGCTTTGCGTAAGCTTGCCTTATCCATAGCTTCAAACTTTCCAATGAGCGATGTTACAAGCTGTTTTTTTCCGTCTCCGTTATAAAAATCAATCCAGACGGCGAATTTATGATCACGCACATCAAAACGGTATGTGTAATGCCCCTCACGTTTCAGGAGGGGGGATACATGAAAAACCTTATCGCCCTTCAATATGTCATCATGGGTTATAAGGCGGTGATCTTCATGCGCGCAGAGATAGGAATGGCGTTCGCCAAATGTGTTATGGACTTCGCACAGAACGGCGCGTAAGTTTCCTTCCCTGTCATAACAGAGCCAGAAACTAACCGGGTTAAAGACGTAGCCCAGAATACGCGGCATACAGATGAGTTTAATGTCCCCATTAGCTTCTTTGATATTGTAATCATCAAGAATGTTTCGTGCCCATTCCTCCAAGTCGCTGCCGTCACAATTTCCATGATCGCGGTCATAAAAGCTTAAGGCTGCGAAGCGGTTATAGGCAATGGGAAGGTTTTTGAGTTTTGAAAGGGGTAAAGCGAGATAATAGATGCCGTAGGTAAAGTTGTTGCGCTTGGGAAATAGCCGCCCATGCATGACTTTGCCAATGAACAGTTGTGGGTTTAATGCTTCCATGGAATATCAACTCCTATCGCTTTGGCAACATTCACTGCGCTGAGCAATCCATCTTCATGGAAGCCGTAGCGTTGATATGCACCGCAGAACCAGAGCCCGTTCTTGCCCTGAATGCTTGCAATTTTATCTTGCGCCTTAATGGCTTTGAGATCAAAAACCGGATGAGAAAAGGTGTGTTCATCCAGTATTGAATCCTCTTGTGGTCTGCGCCCAGGATTGAGCGTAACAATGACGGGATAAGCTTGGTCAAGTCCTTGAAGGTTATTCATCCAATAACTCAAAGATACGACATTGCTCTTGTCTTCACGTCCTTCAGATAAATAAACCCAACTTGCCCAGCATTTCTTTTCTTTCGGCATAAAGCTCGTATCGCTATGAACGATAATCTGATTGTCTTGATAATCAAAAGATCCAAGAACATCAATTTCATCACTGGTTGGGTCATCAATCATTTTTAAGGCTTCATCTGCATGACAACTGAAGATAACCTGATCGAATAACTCACCGTTCCCTAGCTCATCTTCGACACAATATTGATCATCTTTAGGAGTTACAGCTTTAACGCCGGATTCTAACTTTATGCGATCTTTGAAATTTTCTGTTAGACGGGCCACATACTTTTGGCTGCCGCCTGTCACCGTATACCATTGTGGGCGGTTATTGATGCTGAGCAGGCCGTGGTTTTTAAAGAACTGTAAAAACGTGCGGGCTGGAAATTTCATAATTGTATCAATTGGGCAGCTCCAGATTGCCGCACCCATCGCCAGCAAGTAATATCTTCGGAACCATTCTCCCATGTTTAACTGATCAAGACATTCTTGCAGGGATATATCTACATCACGTTCAATATAATTCAGTGCTTGTTTATTAAAGCGTAGAATATCGGCTAGCATTCCGTAATAGACTGGGCGCACCCAATTTCTTTTCTGCGCAAACATGCCTCCGGAACCATATTCCAGCCAGCCATTATCAATGCTCACCCCAAACGACATATCGCTTTTTTGGTAAGGCACATCTAATTCTTTAAACAAGCCCATCAGGTTTGGATAATTCCAGTTGTTAAAAACAATAAACCCAGTATCGACAGGGGTTTTTTTAGACCCCGTCGGTACCTCAATCGTACGGCTATGACCGCCGAGATAAGCGTTTTTTTCATACACCGTAATATCGTGATCGGCGTTCAACAAATATGCTGCCCCTAAACCGGAAATGCCTGTGCCAATAACTGCAATCTTCATCCTTGCAGTATGGCTTGGCAGGTCTTACACGTCTATGTCGTAAAGATTACAAAGTCGTAATAATTTTGAGGCCGGGATTTGTATTTTCAATCTGAATATTTCCGCCATGAAGGTTAATCACCGCGTTTACAAGGCTTAAGCCCAGTCCTGTTCCCGAAGAGCTACGGCTTTTTTCGCCACGATAAAACCGGTCGAAGATTTTGTCTTTTTCCTCTTCCCCTACGCCTGTGCCTGTGTCAGAAACTTCTACACGAATATGACCGTCATCTCGGTTAAGACGGATGCTCACCTTTCCGTCCTTAGGCGTAAATTTAACAGCATTGTCGAGCAGATTGGCAAAGGCTTGAAATAGAAGATCACGATCACCATGAAAATTTGCCTCACTGAGATCAGAGCTCAACATAATATTTCTTTCTTCTGCCAAGGGCTCATAAAAGGCAACAACATCTTTCAGTAGGGTTTTAAGATTAACCTCTACAAATTGCCCGCGCTGCTTTTCCGCTTCAATGCGCGAAATTCGCAGGAGTGCATTAAAAGTATTCAGCAGCTGATCTGCTTCATCGAGAAGCTCATCCTTCTTTTGACCATCTTCCAGCACCTCCAGTTTGCCACGCATGCGTGTGAGCGGTGTGCGTAGATCATGTGCAATATTATCGGAGACTTGCCGCACCCCTTGCATGAGCTCTTGAACACGGTCTAACAGCATATTAAGAACTACGGCCATATTACTAAGGTCATCCCAGCGTGAACCGACAGCCACACGTCGAGATAAATCACCCGTATCCATAATTTCACAGGCAGTATCGGCAATTTTATTGGTGCCGCTGACGACAAAAACACTGATAGCGAAAGCGACAAAAACGACCAGTATAACAAAAATAATACTAGAAATTCCGAGCCATTGCATGAATTTAAAGTCTTTTGAAATGTTCGTAATGTCCGTGCCGATCAGCATCTTTTTGTTCTCATGCAGTGTATGAATTTTAGCGGCATAACGACGCTTATTTTCGGGATGGTCAAAGACAATAATCCCCTCAGCTAAACGTGAGACGGTCGAAGGAATGTTATGTGGCAAACTTCCGTCATCATTCAGAAACAGGTAGAGCTGCCCATTATCTTGTGTTTGTTCTGGACCTATTGCTTCTACGTATCTTATTTCTGCATCAAGAACGGCTTCTGTAGAGTCAATAAAATGACCTTTGGCAAAGTAATTTATGAAATAGCCCAAGCTAAGAGCTGCCGCTCCACAAAGGATCGTAAAGAGCAGGGCCATGACAAAGCTGGAGCTTTTTGTGTAGCGCCGACCCCGAGTATCTGAGCTAGCCTTCAATGATGTATCCTGCACCACGCACGGTCCTTATAATTTTCGCATCAAAGTCCTTATCAATCTTGCTGCGCAGGCGGCTGATATGAACATCAATGACATTGGTTTGTGGATCAAAATGGTAATCCCAGACATGTTCCAAAAGCATTGTCCGTGTTACGACTTGGCCCTTGTGCCTAAGCATATACTCGAGCAGTTGGAATTCGCGTGACTGCAAATCAATGATTTTTCCGGATCGCGTTACTTTACGAGAGAGAAGATTAAGTTCTAGATCACCAGCGCTAAACGTTGTTTCTTGATTGTTTCCAGTATTGTCTTGTCTCCGGCTCAAGACTTCAATTCGTGCCAGCAATTCAGTGAATGCAAAGGGTTTAACCAGATAATCATCACCGCCAGATCGTAAACCTTTCACGCGATCATCAACTTCGCCCAACGCACTGAGAATAAGGGCAGGTGTCGTATTTCCTGCACCGCGAATAGTTTTAATAATGGTGAGGCCATCGAGTTCGGGCAACATACGATCTACGATCATGACATCGTAGTCTTCTGTGGTCGCCAAAAACAGACCATCTTTGCCGTTATCAGCTGTATCAACCGTATGGCCGGCCTCCCTCATTCCTTTGGATATGTAGGCAGAAACCTCCTGATCATCCTCAATTACGAGTAAGCGCATTATTCTTCCCAAGTAAGATTGATTATTACTTATGCTATAAAAGCAGTTCAAAAGCCAGTCGGATCATAGGCTCAAAATAAAAACATCTTCAAGAAGTTTTGCTACCGGACTTCTTCTAACCTCTTATAACCCGTCCATTCCCGTTAGTTTGCGCTCTATAAACAAGGTTGAGTGCGATAGATGGGTCTTTACCTCGGCACATTTCCAAAGTTTTTCTCTAAAAGAAAAAGCCCTATAAGAAGCTGATTTTAAATGAAAATAATGGTAGCGGTGGGGTGATTTGAACACCCGACACATGGATTATGATTCCACTGCTCTAACCCCTGAGCTACACCGCCACACGATAAAAGGGTTACGTCGATATATCGAAGCCGTTTTATGCCTCCTAGTCGTCGTAATGTCAAGATTTGAATAATGAAATAAAGAAAACCCCGCGTTCGCGGGGTGTTTCATATCTTCTATGCTACGGCAGTAGCCGTTGATTTTTGCCGCATTTCCTTGGCCGCAGCGACCATGTTCTTTAGCGCTGGCTCAACCTCTGCCCAGCCCCGTGTTTTCAGGCCACAATCAGGATTAACCCAGATTTGGCGCTCATCCAGCACGTCTTTGGCTTTTTCCAATAAATCCACCATTTCCTGTGTTGTCGGCACACGGGGAGAGTGAATATCATAAACACCAGGGCCTATTTCATTTGGATATTTAAAGGCCACAAATGCATCCAGCAATTCCATCTGTGAGCGCGATGTCTCGATCGAAATCACATCTGCATCCATTGCCGCAACTTCCTTAATCACGTCATTAAATTCTGAATAACACATGTGAGTATGGATCTGCGTTGAATCTTCAACACAACATGATGTAAGACGAAAATTCTCTACCGCATTATCAAGATAGGCTTTCCAGTCATCCTGACGCAAAGGCAACCCTTCACGGAAGGCGGCTTCATCAATCTGGATCATTTTGATGCCGGCCTTTTCAAGGTCAGCCACTTCATCACGGATCGCCAGTGCGATTTGTGTTGAGGTCAGGCTGCGTGGCTGATCGTCTCGCACGAAAGACCACTGCAAGATCGTGATCGGACCAGTCAACATACCCTTCATGATTTTTTTGGTTTGCTCTTGTGCAAACTTGGACCATTCGACTGTCATCGCCTTTGGGCGAGAAACATCACCGTAAATGATCGGCGGCTTTACACAACGTGAACCGTAGGATTGTACCCATCCGAATTTCGAAAACGTAAATCCGGCCAGTTGCTCGCCGAAATATTCGACCATATCATTACGCTCCGGCTCACCATGAACAAGAACATCAATATCGACCTTGTGCTGGTAATCCACCACGTTACGGATTTCATCCTGCATCGCCTTTTTATAGGCACTTTCACTTATTTCACCTTTTTTGAAGGCTGAACGTGCCTTGCGAATTTCTTGTGTTTGGGGGAAAGACCCAATAGATGTCGTCGGATAAAGCGGAAGCTTCAGCGAAGCATGTTGTACCTTTTGGCGTTGCGCAAACGGAGACTTACGCTTTTTCATTTCCGGTGTGATATCCTTTACACGACTTTTTACCTTGTCATTGTGAATACGCTTTGACGTGCGTCGGTCTTCTTGTACTGCATCGCTTGCCTCAAGTTCTGTCGTAATTGAAGCACGGCCTTCATTTGCACCTTTTGTAATTGTGGCAATTTCAGAAACTTTCTGCGCAGCATACGCCATCCAGCTTTTGATCTGCTCATCCATGTCGGCTTCATTGCCAAGATCAACCGGTGTATGAAGCAAAGAACAGGATCCGGACACGAATACTTTATCCGAGCCAAGCTTTTCAACTGCTTTTTCTACCATTGCCAAAGACGCGGACATGTCGTTTTTCCAGATATTACGTCCATCAACAACGCCTAGAGACAACGTCTTATCGCCGATTTTTTTCAATGCTTCGTCCAGCGCTTTGGCCGAGTCATTTGCATTTGTGTTGGCCTGATTAGGGCCGCGGCATAGATCAATATGTAAGGCATCCACCGGAAGACCATAAAACTGATCAGCATTTTTGCGTAATGTATCAAAATAGGATGTTACAATAGTTTTCAGACCTTCGGGTATTTTCAGGCCTTCATAAGCGGCCTTCACAACACCTTGCCCGACCGAACATAGATCAAGACAAAAAACAGGCTCATCGATTTGAACCCACTGGGCCCCCATCTGCGCAAGTCTTTCAAGAATTTCGTTATAAACAGGAAGTATTTGTTTCACCATTTCTTCATGGTTAAACCCTTCGTACTGACTTTTTCCTAGAAAAACATAAGTTGCAGGGCCAATAATAACCGGACGTGTTTCAATTCCTAAATCTTTTGCTTCTTTATACTGATCGAAAACTTTTGTGCTGGATAGTGTTGGCTCCATGCCTTCTTCAAATTCCGGAACGATGTAGTGATAATTTGTATCATACCACTTTGTCATTTCCATTGCTGTTACATCGACTTCACCTTGCTGACGGCCACGCGCCATGGCAAAATAAGTATCAATATCCACTTCCTTACCATCCCAGTCGTAGCGATCTGGAACAAGGCCAAGGGTAACGGTCATGTCTAAAACCTGATCATAAAGAGAGAAATCGTTCGAGGGAATGTGGTCAAGGCCTGCCTTTTGCTGGAGTTTCCAGTTGTTTGCACGCAATTCCTTACCTGTATTTAACAGATCATCTTTTGTACTTTTTGCTTTCCAATAACTTTCAACCGCTTTTTTTAGCTGACGCATATCACCGATACGTGGAAATCCTAAATTCGTTGCCAGGACCATGAACTTCTCCATTTAATTCAAGTAAAATTTTACTACCACATGGCATAGAACGGCTGACCACAAATATCAAGCGAAAACACCATAAAATGAATTGAATAAAGTACTTTAAAGTAATTTTTATTACTTTATTTCATGAAATGGCTTCTACAGCCTGACGCGTAATATCCGATTTGTTAAGCGTGTAAAAATGAATATGCTCCACACCGTTGCTTACAAGGTCTTCTGTCTGCGCAACTAAAAGCTCTATAGCCACTTTTCTTGCCTCCTCGGGTTTATCTTCCAACCCCTCGAATTTATCATATAACCAGGCGGGGAGACTGGCCTTACAGCGCGTTGCAAAATTACACATAGATGCAAAATCATGGATAGGCAGTAAACCCGGACAAATCGGCACGGTTATACCCTCACTCCGACACTGCTCTAAAAATTCGTAATAAACAGAGTTATCAAAGAAAAATTGTGTCAGCGCCCGCGAAGCTCCAGCCTCGTATTTCCGCTTTAAAGCATAGATATCATCTTTCAGGGTTTTTGAGTCCGGATGTTTTTCCGGATATGCGCCAACGGAAATTTCAAACGGGTGTCGCGCTACCAAACCCTCTACAAAATCCGAAGTATACTGGAAATAGTTTTCATCTTTATCCAAAGGCCACTCAAGATCTTTTGGCATATCACCGCGCAACGCAACGATATGCTGTATTCCACGTTCCCAAAGACGATCTACATACTCGTATAATTCCGCTTTGGTGGTATTTAGAAAGGTAAGGTGTGACCCTATGGGCACGCTGCACATGCCTTTTTTCTTTTGAATAGTATCAATTGTGCCGTCTTTTGTAGATCCGCCGGCACCGTAGGTCACAGTCATAAACTTTGGCCCCAAACCAACTAGTTCGGGCACACATGCCCAAAGATTTTCGGCGGATTTTTCCGTCTTGGGTGGAAAGAACTCAAATGAAAATGTTGTACCCAAAATAAACCCCGTGATTTTAAAAATTATTCTTGCTGATTACAGCATTGTTTTTATAGACGGGCAATCATTTTGCGTTTAATAGTCGTTCATGAATGCACAAAAAATTCCATATGCAAAAGAAATGTTCATGGCCTTCCTCGGATTCAGCCTGTGGACGGTAGCGGACACATTCATCCGGTCTTTAAACGAATTCCCTTCACTTTTGATTTCCTGCATAGCATCGGTTACTTCGGTCACATTTATGTGCCTTCTTTCAAAACAACTTGGCGGGCTAAGTGAAACATTCAGACGGCCGCAATTAAAGCTCCGACTGTTTCGTGGGTTTGTTATTTCTTTTGCCCATGTTTGTGCCTATATCACCTTTCACAATCTTGATCTGGCAACTGGCTATGCCCTGATTTTTGCCGCACCGTTTATTGCCAAAATTTTATCAATCTTTATTACAGGAGAAAAAATAAGGCTGCGATCATGGGCCATTACCTTCCTTGGTTTTATTGGTGTTATGATTGTTTTACGCCCGGGATTTGTTGAAATGAATATCGGTTTTATTTCTGCGCTTGCACTCGCCTTTTTCTTTGCGTGGGGGTATGTGCTGACCCGCTATATTAATCAGGATAATCAGACATTCCTGTCCATGGCTTTGTTCCAATATGCCTTCGTGGCCATTTATCTTTTCATTCCTGCTGTTTATCTTTATATCAACATGGATCAAAGCTTCGAGTTCAAACACATTCTTTCAATTCTGGCGATTAATTTTTCTGGCTTTACCGGCACAATTCTGGTTTCCCGCGCCTATAGCGGCGCTCCGACACAAGTCGTTGCCCCTATCCATTATGTCCAGATTTTATGGGGCGCTTTATTCTCTGCTATCTTCTTTTCGGAGTATCCGGATGAATGGACCATTATCGGCGCCAGTGTGATTACATTCTCCGGCCTCTTGCTGATTAAATTCACGCGGCCCGTTATATAAGACATAAAATACTTTGCAGATCGGGATTTACACGCTAAAAAGAGTGCCATGACACAAGCACAACAAGACATACCGATGACAGAAACGTCCCCCGAACATGATCATATCCTTATTCTGGATTTTGGATCACAAGTAACACAACTGATTGCCCGCCGCCTTCGTGAAAGTGGTGTATATTGTGAGATCTGGCCATTTAACGATGCCTCTGAAAAGCGGATTAAGACGTTCAACCCGCGCGGTATTATTCTCTCCGGCGGGCCCTGTAGTGTGCTGGATGATGACGCACCGGCCGCACCGGATATTGTATTTACGATGGGCGTGCCCATTCTTGGTATTTGCTACGGACAACAAACCATGGTTCATCAGCTCGGCGGTATTGTCGAAGGTGAAAAAGATAAAACCAGCGGTTCGCGCGAATTTGGCCGCGCAATGGTGGATATCATTGATGAATCCAGCATTTACAGCGGCACATGGAAAAAAGGCGCACAAGAACAGGTCTGGATGAGTCATGGCGATCATGTGGCTTCCCTGCCCGATGGATTTAAGGCGATCGGAAAATCGGATGGCGCGCCATATGCGATCATCGCCGATGAGGACCGCCAATTCTATGGCGTACAATTCCACCCCGAAGTAGTACACACCCCCCATGGCGCAGAATTATACCGCACCTTTACCCACGATATTTGCGGGTGCTCCGGTGACTGGACGATGGCGGCTTTTCGTGAGGAAAAAATCAAGCAAATCCGCGAACAAGTCGGTGACGGCAAAGTTATTTGCGGCCTGTCTGGCGGCGTAGACAGCTCGGTCACGGCCGTGCTTATCCATGAGGCGATCGGCGACCAGCTCACTTGTATTTATGTTGATACCGGATTGATGCGCACGGGTGAAAGCGAACAAGTGGTGGATTTATTCCGCAATCATTACAACATTCCGCTTATCCATGAAGATGCGAGCGAAAAATTCCTGAACGGACTAGAAGGCCTTAGCGATCCCGAAATTAAACGCAAAGTCATTGGCGGATTGTTTATCGACGTGTTTGATGACTGCGCGGCGCGTGTCGGCGGGGCAAAATTCCTCGCACAGGGCACGCTTTATCCGGATGTCATTGAATCGGTCAGCTTCACCGGCGGGCCAAGCGTCACCATCAAAAGCCACCATAATGTTGGAGGCCTGCCCGATGATATGGCGCTGGAACTGGTGGAACCAATGCGTGAATTATTCAAGGACGAGGTGCGCGCCCTTGGCCGCGAACTCGGCATGCCCGAAGATTTCATTCGCCGCCATCCGTTTCCGGGGCCGGGTCTGGCCATTCGTATACCGGGGGAGGTTACGGCCGAAAAACTGGACATATTGCGTAAGGCCGACACGATCTATCTGGACGAAATTAAAAAGGCCGGACTATATGACGAGATTTGGCAGGCCTTCGCCGTGCTACTCCCCGTTAAAACCGTCGGCGTGATGGGCGATGCCCGCACCTATGATCATGTCTGCGCCCTGCGCGCGGTGAATTCTACCGATGGCATGACCGCGGATTACTACCCCTTCGAGCATGAGTTTCTAGGGCGCGTCGCCACGCGGATCATCAACGAGGTCAAAGGCATTAACCGCGTGACCTATGATATCACCTCCAAACCACCGGGAACGATTGAGTGGGAGTGATTTTTGAAATTTTGTGTGCCTGAAGTTAAGGAAATAAAAATATCTGGCTTTGTAACCAAGCCAGCACTGGAAGGTGAACAAACAGAATTAATACAAACAGGAATTTTCACTTCTTTCGAAGAAGACTTTCACAACTACGCAAACAATATAAATTCCCTAATCTCTTCTACGCTCGGGAAAGAAGCTCCTCTACAATTTAGCAACTTACTTGTTGTTATAGATAAGAACGATCAGGCAAGGATTTATATTGATAACTTTCCTATATGTATACGCTCCATGGGAAAGCGTGACATACAAAAAAATGAAAAGGTTTCTTTAAATGACCTTCTTGGCGTAGAAAGCGTAGCTTTTTCGCTAGAGGATAATGAGTGCAAAATAAATGATGGTGAAAAAGTTATTTGCATTCTAAGGAATGGATTTGCGTTTCTTTTCTATTTTAATTTTTTAGAGAACATAACCGAAAAAGAGCACTCTAAGAATATTGCAATAGCTTTTAATCAACTGTTGTACCGTAATTTAATGACACAAATTGCTCATGATACATATGAGCTTATGTTTTCTGAGGGATGGTTCCCCTTTATAACCATCATTCCCAAAATATTTTCCGATATTTTTTCTATATACTTTCATAATAAAGAAGGCACTTTAGAAAAATGGATGAACAGCTTTTTTAGCACAGAAACTCTTAAAAAAATAACTGAAAAATGGTGGGAATCTAAATCTTTTACAAAAAAGAAAGACGTTATTGAAGCTGGCATGAAGTGTTATTATGAGGGTAATTATATTTCCTGCATCTCAACTTTGACTCCGATGATTGAAGGTATATTAGATCAACACCACCAAAATACAAAAGATCAAACTCTGTCTCATCAAGGAGAAATAATAAGAGCGTACGCTCAAGAAATTGGAGAAAGAAAGTTTGGAGATATAAATAGTATGGGCATGCCTAAAGAATTTAGTCTTTATCTAAAAGATTTTTTCTTTAATCCATCAGATAAGGACCAAAGCCAAACTGCTAGACATACAGTAAGCCATGGTCGCACAAGAGAACTTGAAAACTTCAATCAAATACGATGCATACAGCTTATACTAACATTAGAACAAATATATTTTTATTTAGACGACAAGGAGGCCAGTAAATGCTCATAAAACTCCTCGCCATGATTGCCGCTATTGCCGCCGGCGCGATGATTGCCTTTCAATCCCCGATCAATGCCAAGCTCGGCTCTATTATGGGCGGTCCTTTGGTCGCCGCGTTTTTCAGTTTTTGCATCGGCACGGTATTTTTGGGCCTGCTTATCCTGATCACCAAACAATATCCTGATTTTACACAACTGCCGAAAACACAACTCTGGATGTTTATTGGCGGCGTATTCGGGGCAACCCTCGTCTTTACCACAATTTCCACCGTGCCTATTCTGGGATCGGCCCTGCTTATTTCCCTGCTGGTGACAGGGCAAATCATGAGCGGCATGATGATCGACAAGACGGGGTTCCTTTTGCCCAATCAATACGAGATCGGCTGGGAGCGGATTTTGGGCGCTGCTCTCGTGATTATAGGAGTTGTGCTTATCGCGCGCACAACACGTTAGGAGGTTATTATGTTTTTTGCTGTGATTAAGGCGGCGCTCTCGGGGATCATTGTTTCCATCGTTTCGGAGATTGCCAAACGTAGCCCCGCCCTTGGGGCGTTGGTCGCATCCTTGCCCGTTATTTCTGTTTTGAGTATGATCTGGTTGTGGCATGAAACCAAGGATATGGAGCGCATCGCCGCCCATTCCGAGAGCACCTTCTGGTTTGTTTTGCCCTCGCTTCCGATGTTTCTGGTGTTTCCGGCATTATTACGCCACGGCATGGCATTTTATATCGCGCTTGCACTGTCTTGCCTTTTAACGGTGATCTTGTATCTGATTATGATCTGGGTGCTCAGGAAATTCGGTATTACCCTGTAAACTCTAGCCTAAGCCTGGCGCGCTGCTACCTGCAAGGACAGGTTCGTCTGATTCCAGCGTCTCTTCCGGCGGAGTAATCTGCGCCACCGGATCTTGCCTCGGATCAGGAACGAGGACCGTATCCTGCCCTGTGCTAGCCTGGGCAAATACACCCGGCACATTGGATAGCGTGGCGCCATTAACATCGGAATCAACACTAAGAGCACTCGCGTTCAACGGTATTTGTGTCCCCGGAACATTGTTATATTGTAGTGGCACGGCCGGTTTTTCTACGGCGGCAGTTGGCGGTTCTGCAGCTGGTATCTCTGCGGCTGGCGCTTCCGGTGCGATCGGGTCGCCCTTGGGATAGTATTTTTCAAAATTTTCTAGATCCTGAAGCAATGCCTTCATACTCCCCAATGCCTCTGTACGGGCACTTTGAGAGCCGTTTGCTCTCACATTGTCACGCCAGACATTGTCTTGCCCTACGAATTTTTCGGCAAGATTAACCAGTTCTTGCGGGTTATGCTCGGCGGCGCTTACAAGCTCCTTTGCCCTTCTTAAGAAAGCATCTTCGCTTTTGCTGAAATCCTCGGGCGTTCTGAGAAGCGCATTGACCAGATAAGTGGCCTGTCTTTCGCTGCCGACATGTTGTGTTAACTCATCCCTTACAAGAACGCGCATCTCTTGCACGATCTGTTCTTGTGTTTTGTCCTGAACTGGCTTTGCCGTCGGTGTCACTGGCACATCATCTACCGCAGGAGGCGCCGCTTCAACAGGGGGCTCTGCACCGACAGGCACTGCTTCGGGCGCTGCGGCCTCTGCTTGTTCACGTAAATGTTCGGATAGTATGTTGAGATCGTCCTTACGCTCTCCTGCAAGTGCGACAAGACCGCCTGCACCTTCTTGCACAGCCGCGATATAACTATTAACACCTTGATCTGTAGGTATGAAGTTATCGGCTATTAATTCGGGGTTTTGAATGCCTTGCGCACGGAGATCTTCGATAAGTGAATTCCGGAGCTCAAGCGCTTGGCCTAAGGGCGAATTATCTTCTGCTCTACTCTGCGCTAAAGCGTCTGTCTGCTGATCAAGCGCTCGAAGAGCGCTTTCAACGTCTTCTTTAATGTCCATAATCCGTCAATCCCTCTAAAATCAGGTAATTCCAAAATTTGATTTACACTGATTTTTGCCCTTTTTGCTCACATCAGCATACAGGAGAGGCATTAAGAAATACTTAACAAATTATTAACAAACGAGGTAAAAACACGTTATTCAGAGCATAATCGGCAGATTTTTGATCATTATTATTTAACCAAATTTTACCACGACACCGCGCTTCTTGAAGTAGCTCTGCATACGTTTTCGTCCTTCGCGGTTATTTTGAACGAGACGTTCCGGATCGAATTTAACTTCCTTTACGCCAGATTCCTTCAAAACGGCGCGCAGCTCTTTTATTCTTTCATCGATATCGTCATTATCGTTACGCAACGACTCATAAATAGATTCGATTACAGCGTCCATAGACATGGTTACAATACCTCCCTTATTTTTGAAAATACATCTTCGAACATTTCGGTGGTTAACCGTCTGGTATTCGTATTATAGCGCGAGCAATGATAGCTATCGATCAGTGTGATCCCGCGCCCCATATCATGCCCTGCTCCGTGCACAAATTTAAACAACGATTGCTTATGGCTAAAGGCCTTGACCACCGTATTATGGGATACTAGGCCCAGACTAAGGATAATCTTTAAATTCGGCATAGTGGCCAGCTCCTGTTCCAAAAACTGACGACATGTATTGATTTCTGCCGGCAGTGGCTTGTTTTCCGGCGGCACGCATTTCACCGCATTGGTGATCCGTGCATTATTAAGAATGAGCCCATCATTTTTATGGGCCTTGTACTCTCCGCTTGCAAAGCCAAATTTTAGCAAAGTGGCATAGAGCAACTCTCCCGCATAATCACCCGTAAAAGGTCGACCGGAGAAATTTGCACCCTTTAACCCAGGGGCAAGACCAACAATCAGCAGCTGCGCCTCTTTCGGTCCGAAAGAGGGGACAGGTGCATTGTATTTTTCTGGAAATCTCTGACGATTATCATTAATAAAAGCCTTGAGGCGCGGGCATAAACTGCAATCATGATCAGGAAGTAATTCAAACATATCTAACCTCTGGCACGCGAAACCGAAATCACAATTGGTGTCGCGCGCAGTGCGGCAATCACATTGCTGAGATGTTGGGTATCTTTGACAAGAACATCAATGGTCATCTCCCAAAAATCAACCGAACGATTGGTCAGCTTAAAGTTCATGATATTACCGCCATTACGGCCAATCACCGTCGCCACATTTCCAAGCGCCCCTGTCTCATTCGCCATGGTCACGAATAGGCGTCCTACACTGGATTCGGGTGAATCCTCGCCTTCACCCCAGGATACATCCAGCCAGCGTTCCGGTGAATCGGCGAAGGTTTCGAGCGTCTCACAGTCAATCGTATGGATAGTAACGCCTTTTCCTGTGGTCACAATACCAACAATTCTGTCGCCAGGCAGTGGGTGACAGCACCGCGCAAAATGCATGGCCATACCAGGAATAAGGCCCTTAATCGGCATAGGGCCGTCGGATTGATGACCTTTAAAATTAATGGCTTTATCCATATGCTCGGCAGGGCGCTCGACAATCTCCATCTCATGAGCTGGAAATATTTGCTTGAATACATCACGTGCCACAAAAACGCCCGAGCCAATATTCGCATATATGTCGTCCACATGATCAAGGCGGTAATGTTTCAATACACCGGAAATTGCTTTTTCCGAGTAATCATAGCCCTCCTGACGAAAAACCTTTTGTATCATGGCCTTTCCAAGAATAATAAATTCATCGCGCTGTTGGTTACGGACATATTTACGAATATGCGATCTTGCCTTACCGGTAACGACGAATCTTTCCCATGTAGGAGAGGGGTTTTGGGTTTTAGCCGTAATTATTTCAACCTGATCACCATTCACAAGCCGCGTATTCAGGGGCGTAATCCGCCCATTAATCTTGGCCCCTACACATTTATCACCAATATCCGAATGTACGGCATAAGCAAAATCAACGGGCGTAGCACCATTGGGAAGCTCTATGAGATCACCTTGCGGGGTAAAGACAAACACGCGGTCCTGAAAAAGTTCCAGTTTGGTGTGCTCCCAGAAATCCTCTGGCTTTTGCTCTTGCTCCAGAATTTCCAGAAGCTCGCGCATCCATCTATACTTTGTAACGTCGCGATCTTTGGTGTCAGAGCCATCCTTATAGACCCAGTGTGCCGCCACACCCAACTCGGCTTCATGATGCATCTGCTTGGTTTTGATCTGCACCTCGATACGCTGACGCTTTGGCCCCATAATTGTCGTATGAATAGAACGATATCCGTTTGGCTTAGGTGTAGAGATATAATCTTTAAATCGACCAGGAACAGAGCTGTATTTTGCATGGATAATCCCGAGAACAAGATAGCAATCCTCTAACTTATTGACCAAAATACGAAACGCCATAATGTCGGAAAGCTGTTCAAAAGCAACGTTTTTGCGTTGCATTTTTTTCCAGATGGAATAGCGGGTCTTTTCTCGCCCCTTAACATCCACCTCTACACCGGCATCACCCAAAATCTTTTCCAACTCCTTGATAATCCCTTTAACAAGATCACCTCCCTCTTCCCGTAAAAAGGATAAACGATTGGTAATACTTTCTCTGGCTTCGGGATTAACTTGCTCAAAACACAGATCCTCCAACTCTTCCTTAATAAAATGAACACCTACACGCTCGGCTAGAGGCGCGTAGATTTCTAGGGTTTCAAGAGCAATCTGTCTGCGCTTTTCAATTTTTTTAATACCGTTGATCGTGCGCATGTTATGTAGACGATCCGCCAATTTAACAAGTAGCACGCGAATATCTTCAGACATTGCCAGCAGAAGTTTCCGGAAGTTTTCGGCTTGTTTGCCTTCCAGGGTCTGGCTTTCTATTCTGGTCAACTTGCTCACGCCATTTACAAGATCGGAAACGGTCTTGCCGAATTTCTTCTCCAGATCAACAAAAGTTGCCTCGGTATCTTCAACCGTATCATGCAAGATGGCCGTCACGATGGTTGTAACATCCATTTTCATATCAGCAAGAATCTGGGCCACTTCTACCGGATGCGTGTAATAAGGTTCGCCCGAAGAACGGAACTGTCCTTCGTGCATTTTTTTAGCGTAATCATGTGCTTGCTTGATGATTTTCTCATCAAATTCAGGTTGATACGCTTTTATGGTAGTCAGGAGTTTTTTGAGTTGCTGCATCCGACGGAAACTAACCAATTTCATATGTAAAGCATGAGGTTACCATGATTTTGGCCACTCACCAATGTATTTTTAAGACATAAAAAAAGCCGGATACATGATCCGGCCCTTAAAAATTATTTTTATGCGAATATTAAACGCCCGCGATATCCCCTAAGGATCCTTCGCCATCGTCTTCTTCATCTTCGTTGAAATCTTCGTCTTCATCTTCACTGGATTCCGAAGGTGTCGCACCGATCTCCTCGTCCGAGTACATACCGGTTGTTTTGGAAATGTCGGCCCATTCCTGTTCGCCCTCCATAAGATCCAGTTCTTCATCCTCTGTATCCTGAGGCAAATAACGCTGATGGCTTAAAACCATCTCTTCTTTAAGGTTATCAAGACTAACAGTTTGTGCTGCGATCTCACGCAATGAAACAACTGTGTTCTTGTCATTGTCACGATCCACTGTCAGTGCTGCACCTGATCCGATCTTGCGGGCGCGCTGCGCAGCCATCATCACAAGTTCAAAACGGTTTTCAACTCTCTCAATACAATCTTCAACGGTTACGCGTGCCATATTTTGTGCCTCAATTTATAAATAATTCTAGAATTGCTAGCGTTATAGAGCCTTAAAAGGCGAAATGCAAGTGTAAAGTCAGGATCATTCCACGGTCACGGACTTCGCCAGATTACGCGGTTGGTCAACATCTGTGCCCTTAAGCACCGCCACGTGATAGGCGAGTAACTGCACCGGAATGGAATAGAGAATCGGCGCAACAAAAGGATGGACCGCGCCCATAGCCACACTCCATGTTGATTGATCTTTAAGAGCCTTGGCCCCCTTTTCATCGGAAATAAGGAATACCTTACCCCCGCGCGCAACTGTTTCCTGAATATTGGACACATTCTTTTCAAACATTGGATCATGACCCGGCGCCACCACAACCACGGGAACGCTATCATCGATCAGAGCAATCGGCCCGTGTTTCATTTCACCGGAAGCATAGCCTTCGGCATGAATATAGGAAATTTCCTTGAGTTTAAGCGCCCCTTCCAGAGCAATCGGGTATAGACTGCCACGACCAAGATAAAGCACATCACGGGCCTCAACCACATCTTTGGCGATAGTCAGAATGGCTTCGTCATGTTTGAGAATATCAGCAGCAATGGCTGGAACGTGGCGCAAAGCCTCTGCCATTTCATGCATGGTCTTGTCGTTTATAACACCCTTGGCCCGTGCGCTGGCAAAAGCAATGCAGGCGAGCGTCGTCAGCTGCGTCGTGAATGCTTTGGTCGATGCCACACCGATTTCAGGTCCGGCCAGAGTATGCAGAACAATATCTGACTCCCGCTCAATCGTGCTTTCAATGGCATTCACAATAGAAATGATCTTCTGTTTTTCGCGCTTGCAATACCGAAGCGCCTCAAGCGTATCTAGCGTTTCACCCGATTGCGATATGAACATTGCCACACCATTTTTCGGCAATGGCGCTTCGCGATAACGGAATTCACTGGCCACATCAATTTCGCAGGGAATGCGTGCAATCTGTTCAAACCAGTATTTTGCCACCATACAGGCATAATAGGCCGTTCCACAGGCAATAAGAGTTAATCGCGGCGCCTTTTCAATGGCTGCTAAAACATCTTCGGGAACCGTAATGCGTCCAGTCGAAGCATTCACATAGGAATTAAGCGTATCTCCGATTACGGCAGGCTGCTCGTAAATTTCTTTCAGCATAAAATGGCGGTATTCACCCTTGCCGGTCGTTGCACCGGATTGTTCGGTAATACGGATACTACGCTTTACATCTTTGTCATGTTTATCATAAATGCGCACTGTATCGCGCGTTACCACAACACGATCACCATCTTCAAGGAAACAAATTCTTTTGGTCAGAGGAGCCAGCGCATAAGAGTCAGAGGCGACATACATCTCTCCTTCTCCATAACCAACGGCAAGCGGCGTCCCTTGACGACATCCCACCATCAAATCGTGATGGCCTGCGAAAATCATAACCAGAGCAAACGCGCCTTCTAATCTATCCATTGTGGTATTGGCTGCCTGCACAGGATCCTGACCCTGATCCATATAATGGGACACCATATGCACGATGACTTCCGTATCAGTTTCGGTATCAAATTTTGCACCGTGCCCCTCCAATTCCTCTTTAAGCACAGCATAATTCTCGATGATGCCGTTATGCACCACCGCAACTTTATCCGTAGCATGAGGATGGGCATTGCGTTCATTCGGCAATCCATGTGTAGCCCAGCGTGTGTGACCAATGCCGACAGTGCCCGCGAGCGGAATTTCCTTGACCTTATCCGCAAGGTTTACAAGCTTTCCTTCCGCACGGCGGCGATCAATATGCCCATTTGATAAACTTGCAATCCCTGCAGAGTCATAACCACGATATTCAAGACGCTTTAACCCCTCCAATAAAAGAGGGGCTACTTCCTGCTCACCGATAATTCCGACAATTCCACACATATACTCAAACTCCGCTCATGCGATTTACACGCTAAAAGATTTAAGGAAAAAGAAAATAAATTCAAATCACGAAGTTTTACCAATTGTTTCAGAAGCAATGATAAAAATTATGGTTCGGGTTTTTTAGGGTCGTCTGAAACAGGTTCAGACTTTATTGGTGTATCACCACCAAGTTCAGAATATGTATCTACTGTAGCTTCACGCGCGAACATACCCCGGATGTTCCTGTCGTACCATGAACTAGCAAACTCACGCAATGTGACCAAAACCCCAGGTTGACTGGGTGATGCGCTTGCTTGAAAAACAGGTTCTTTTATTTTATTTTATTTCGTTCAGTCATATTACAATCCCTTAAAGCCCTGTTTTATGTCAATTAAATTGCTTTTAACTAGCTTTTTTATCTTTAGCAAGTTTTTTTTGCTTTCGGAACTTCGCCGCCCAACCCTCGCGAATATCAGGTTCACTGCGTTCCATAGCCAAAGTATCGGCCGAAACATCGGCGCTAATCGTCGAGCCTGCCGCTATAAACGCACCATCGCCTAGTGTAATCGGCGCTATCAAATTTACATTACTGCCGACCATGACACCTTCGCCAATTGTGGTCTGGTGCTTATCAAATCCATCATAATTCACCGTAATAGCGCCGCAGCCAAAATTCACATCCGCGCCCATAATACAGTCACCAACATAGCCAAGATGAGAAATTTTGCTTCGGTCTCCTATGGTCGACTTTTTAATTTCAACGAAATTCCCGATCCGGACATCCTCGCCTATATCACTTCCAGGACGCAGGCGCGCAAACGGTCCGACAATCGAATTATTCTTGATCTTCGCACCTTCAAAATGGCAAAACGCTTTGATATGAACATTTTTTCCAACCGACACACCTGGTCCGAAATAAACATTCGGCTCTATGATCGTTCCCTCTCCGATAACAGTGTCGTGATGAAAATATACAGTGCCGGGATCCTGAAAAATTACACCGTTTTCTATAAATTCTTCACGCAGTATTTTTTGTGCAGCTTGCTCCAGATTGACAAGATCTAACCGTGTATTGCAGCCCTGTACCTCATAAGCCTGTCTTGAGATAGCAACGCTTGTAACTAGACCATCACGGCCAGCGATCTCAGGCAAGTCCGTAATATAATATTCTCCCTGTGCATTATCATTGCTGATCTGATCCAGCCATTCGCTAACACGTGCACCATCAAGACAAAAAGCACCCGTATTAACGATGTTCACTTGTTTTTCCTCATCGGAGGCATCCTTTTCTTCGCGAATAGCCGCCAAAGTATTGTTCTCGTTTAAAAGCAAACGCCCATAACCGGCAGGATTTTCAAGTTCCATTCCCAAAACAGACAAGCCGGCATCTGGATTGGACCGCTTCACCTCAATGAGTGTCTGAAGTGTCCCCAACGAAATAAGAGGCGTGTCCCCTAATAAAACAAGAATATCACCCTTGAATTTTTCAAGCGCCGGCAACGCTGCTTTTAACGCACTGCCTGTTCCATCTTGTGTTTTTTGAGTAATGGTTTCATGTGGCGTTACGGCCTGTATTAAATCCTGCATCCCTTCACCAACAACAACGACAACACGATCGGGATTCAGTTTCTCAATCGTACCCAATAACCAATTGATCATCGGCAAGCCCAAAAGTTCATTCATAACTTTTGGCTTGGTTGATTTCATGCGCGTGCCTTTACCGGCGGCAAGCACAACAACGGCGAGTGAAGAATTGGTTGTCATATGTCATCTCTAGCAAACAGATTTAAAATAGGCAATCCTTACTCTATTTCGTCGTAAGGACAGTATTGCCACTTTCATAGTGGGTCATATGCATGAACAACGTACCATAGGCTGTCTTTACACGCACACGCACAGGAACTGTTACCGCATTTTTTGTGACCTGCGCCAACCATACCGTTGGCATTGTCCCGCGTTCACGGCCCTGCTCCTGAATTGATAACCATCCGCGCGGTTTCTTGTGCCACGCACCCGCAACAGGTTTAACCTCAACCGTACACTCGGCCGCAGGACCGCTATAGGCGTTGTATCTTGTTTTTTCAAGCATCACAAAACGTTGATGCCTGAATGTCATTTTAAATTTTCTTTTCCCGTCAAATACATCCTTTTCACCCTCGCAATCACCACCATCTGCAACATGTTCCATCACAAGGATTGTCGCCGTCAGGGCGTCCATTGTTTCATCCGTAAGTTCTTTTTCGGGGATTGTAGTTTTTGGTTTCTTGTGCTTGTACAAAGTCACAAGGTTCTTAAAGCTACCATCCTTATTGTAATTATACGTTTTGACTTCTCTTTCATTCTTCCACATTGCAACAGATTCATGAAACTGGGGAACACGTTGTCCATCGGCAAGCGCCTGTCCCCTTGATTCAAACGTGCCTTCCCATGGCGCCACCGAGCCCAGTAAACCACGCGTTTGAGCAGAAAATTTCATGGCATACTGGCCCGCTGTGCGATAATCCAGAATCATATCCGCTTGCACGGCATGAATGCCCCCCGCAAACACATCGTAATGCATTATTTGATAATTAAACGCATATGGGTCTGCGGATTTATAAGCGGGTTTCTTTTCGGGGACCGGCCCAGCATCTGCATCAGCCGCAATAACAGGCGCAGTGAAAAACATGCACAATAATACGAATTTAGTGATAAAGGCTAGCCGATTCAAAATAGACTCCGCCGAGACCCTGTTTGAAAAGCGCCACACCTTTAGCGTCTTCCATATTGATACCCCCCAAGTCAAAATCATAAATCTTCCTCTCTTTTAACGCGGTCATAGCATTCCACAATAACGCGTGATGTGCACATTTTTGACGCCCTGTTTCCGTGGTGTAGCCAATCTGGTACGTGGCGCAAGACCCATGAATTAACAGCAATATAGCGGCTATTGGTTTGCCATCCAACAACGCAGCCGCAATCATCATATTTTGCCCACGAGAGAATTCACGGGCGAGGGCTTTTACTGTTTTTGGCAACGGCCCATCATAGCCGCGCAGTGACTTATCAATCGTGTAATGTTGCAATAGCCAGTCGAAATATTCTTGCTCGTTCCATTGTATGTCAAGCTGATTGCTTTCTGCCTTACTCAAAGTATTGCGCCATTTTTTATTCAGCCCTGATCGCAAATCTTCAACATCTTGGCGTAAATCCAACCAGATTGTCTGATACCCTTTTTGTGATACGGGTACAAAACCATTATCCTTTATAATTTTTTCAAAGGACGGGGTTTTTTCTACCTCCGGTAAGAATCTTATTCTCCTGCCAAATCTTTTGGGGAACTCTCTGGCAAAAGTCTGCAGAAATGATTCAAAATGATCCGGCATCCCATATCCATCAAACCAAAGTGGCCCACGATCAACCAAAACCGCATGAACCGCATTGTTTAAAATACCTGCCTCCAAAATCATAATCAGTCCGGCTTCTTCTTCATTGATTTTGATTAAACCCATGCGAATGCGTTGCTGGTTAAGACCTGCCATCGCGCGGGCATAGGGTAGGGACTGCAACAGATTCGATCGCTTTATACGGCAAAAATACGCCTCCCAATCCGCCTCTGAGAGCGTATTCCAATCTATTTTGCACGAGGGCAATACATTTTTTATAGCTTTATGCGTCATATACGCTTGATTTTGTACGCCTGACATGCTGAATTGCAACCAGTTTGTGCATTTTTTTACTGTGAACGGAAAGACAGATCATGATGGCCAATAACAAAGTGACAAAAGAAGAAGCAAATTCACTTCAGGAAACAATTGAAACAGCGTGGGAAAATAGAGATTCCATCAATGCTGATACAAAAGGCAAAACACGCGATGCTGTGAATGAAGCCCTGTCACTACTCGATAGCGGAGCCTTGCGTGTGGCCAGTCCTTCTACAGAAGGCTGGGTGGTTCATCAATGGCTGAAAAAAGCAGTTTTATTATCCTTCCGTTTAAATCCAATGCAAATGATTCAGGGCGGTCCGGGGGGCGGTCATTGGTATGACAAAGTGCCCAGCAAATTTGAAAACTGGGACGAAAAAGATTTTCAGGCCGCAGCATTTCGCGCCGTACCTCACGCTATTGTGCGCCACTCGGCCTATATTGCACCAAATGCGGTTTTGATGCCGTCTTTTGTGAATATCGGCGCCTATGTAGGTGAAGGCACAATGATTGATACTTGGGCAACCGTAGGCTCCTGTGCACAGATTGGTGCAAATTGTCACATATCGGGCGGCACTGGAATTGGTGGTGTTCTCGAACCGCTTCAAGCGGGGCCTGTGATTATCGAAGACAATGTTTTTGTTGGTGCACGTTCCGAAGTCGCCGAAGGTGTGATCGTAGAAGAAGGCTCTGTGATTTCCATGGGCGTGTTCCTTGGGGCATCGACAAAAATTATAGACCGCGAAGCTGGCGAAATTTATCAGGGTCGTGTACCGGCTTATTCCGTTGTTATTCCGGGCACTTTACCCTCGGACAAAACCATGCCAAACGGAAAGCCCGCACCAAGCCTCGCCTGTGCGGTAATTGTGAAACGCGTTGATGAAAGAACGCGCAGCAAAACAAGTATTAATGATCTTTTGAGAGATTAAAAAAATGAGCACCATCAAAAATATTAAAAAACGTCTTTCCATGTCGACCACTATGCCCGCTGGAACTGCCGGTGTACCATGGCTTCCCGGAACAACGCATCCACATCACCACCACGAGCATAATGCCGATGGATCGTGCTGCGGACATGACCATGATAACAAACATCATCACCATGACCATGATGAAGATTGCGACGAGGATCATACAAACCCTTCTGGCGGCTGTTGTTAAAACAGCTCTTGAATTATAGAATGCCCGCCCGTATAAAGAACCCGCCTTAAAGCCTCTTTCTAATAAAAAGATCAATTTCTATGCTTCGCATCGTCCATCGATTCCGTCTAACGGAAAACCCGAAAGCCGATATTTTGTCAGGCATTACAGTCGCTCTGGCGTTGGTTCCCGAAGCGATTGCCTTTGCTTTTGTCGCAGGAGTTGAACCACTGGTCGGCCTGTACGCCGCCTTCTTTGTAGGCCTAATCACATCCGTATTCGGTGGACGCAGCGGTATGATCTCCGGCGCAACAGGCGCCATGGCTGTAGCTATGGTGGGTTTGGTAACCGTCTATGGCGTAGAATATCTTTTCGCTGCCATAGCTTTAACGGGTATTATTCAAATTCTAGCCGGCATATTTCATCTTGGTAAATTCATTCGCCTTGTTCCGCACTCTGTTATGCTTGGCTTTGTAAACGGTCTTGCTATCGTAATTTTCCTTGCACAGCTTGGCCAGTTCAAAGCCCAAAAAGCCGTGAATGCCGTCACGCATGATGATCAGGGATCCCACAACGCCATCGATGTTATCTTTAATGGCGGATGGATGCATGGCACCGAGATGTACATAATGCTCGCACTAACACTTTTGACCATGGCTATTATTTGGTTATTTCCCCGTATTCCCAAACTTGGAAAAATGGTTCCTGCACCACTGGCTGCCATTATCACGGTTAGTCTTCTGGTTATCGGATTTGATATGGACACCCGCACCGTCGGCGATCTGGCCAGTGTTTCCGGCTCTTTACCAAGTTTTCATCTGCCCATGGTCCCCTTTACTTTTGAAACATTTTTTATCATTCTGCCAATTGCCTTCACGCTTGCAGCAATCGGTTTGATTGAAAGTCTTTTGACTCTTACCCTTATTGACGAACTCACCGAAACACGCGGACGCACATCTCAGGAATGTCTGGGACAGGGTGCAGCCAATCTGACATGCGGATTCTTCGGCGCGATGGGTGGATGTGCCATGATCGGGCAATCCATGATCAATATTAAATCCGGCGGCCGAGGGCGCCTATCCGGGATCACTGCAGCACTGGCACTGCTATGTTTTATCCTTTTTGCATCGCCATTAATCGAGCAAATTCCGCTTGCAGCGCTTACAGGGCTAATGATGATGGTCGTCATTGCAACATTCGCCTGGGCCTCTATGCGCATCATGCAAAAAATTCCAAAAGAAGATGCCTTTGTTATTATCCTCGTAACATGTGTCACTGTTGCCCATGATTTAGCCATTGCGGTTATTGTAGGTGTAATCGTTTCTGCATTGGTCTTTGCGTGGAAATCCGCACAACACATTTGGGTTGTTGAATCACATTCTGAAAAAGAGGGACACAAAGTCTATATGCTTCATGGCCCCTTGTTTTTTGGCTCTATATCAGGTTTTCGGGATATGTTTGACCCGAAACTCGACGAAGAAAATGATATCGTCCTCGACTTTAAGAACGCCCGCGTTTGGGATCATTCTGCACTAGAAGCCATAGATACACTTGCCACACGGTATGAAGAGGCTGGAAAACGCCTTCACCTTGTGCATCTCAGCCCCGATTGTCAGCTTTTACTTAAAAAAGCCAAAGATATGGTTGAAGTTGATACCGTAGAAGATCCACATTATCGGGTTGTGGCAGATTATGCTGCAACGATCGAAAAGAAAAGCCAGTCCTAGATAGGCTGACGGTTTTCATTGCATTTCCTGCATCTCTGTGTATAAATAGCGCACTTAATTTATAAAGAGGACATAAACCATGAGCGAAAAATCGCCTTCAGGAAACGTCATCAATATCAAAACCGGACTGGCTGAAATGCTCAAAGGCGGCGTGATTATGGATGTCGTTACAGCAGATCAAGCCAAAATTGCCGAGGATGCAGGCGCAGTCGCCGTTATGGCACTTGAGCGCGTCCCCTCTGATATTCGTAAAGCCGGTGGTGTAGCTCGTATGAGTCCGCCTGAATTGATCGAAGAAATTATGAAAGCGTCCTCTATCCCTGTCATGGCAAAATGCCGTATCGGACATTTTGCAGAGGCACAAATCCTTGAACAACTCGGCGTCGATTATATTGATGAATCCGAAGTATTAACGCCTGCCGATGAAGAGTTTCATATTAACAAACATGATTTCAAAGTGCCTTTTGTTTGTGGTGCAAAAAATCTTGGTGAAGCCCTGCGTCGTATTGGTGAAGGCGCAGCACTAATGCGCACAAAAGGTGAGCCCGGCACAGGTAACATTGTCGAAGCCGTACGGCATATGCGCCAGATCAATGCAGAAATTAAATGGGTCTGCAATATGGATGAGTCAGAACTTATGACAGCCGCCAGAGATATGGGTGCTCCATACGAATTATTAAAAATCGTGCGTGAAATAGGCACGCTTCCGGTTCCAAATTTTGCTGCCGGTGGTATTGCCACGCCTGCTGATGCTGCTTTATGCATGCAGCTCGGCGCACAAAGTGTTTTTGTAGGTTCCGGTATTTTCAAATCCGATAACCCTGAAAAATTTGCAAAAGCTATCGTTAAAGCTACGGCCCATTACGATGATCCGGCGATTGTTTTGGAAGCGTCAAAAGAACTAGACGGTGTGGCAATGCGCGGCACCGAAATCAGTGAAATTGACGAGCCGATGCTGATGGCCAATAGAGGCTGGTAATTTTAAAACCAGAGACTTCACATGGATATACGTATCGTTTGGCTGTTTTTTACTGGTGCGGCTATCCTTGGGATGGTCGGATATGATGTCGCTATCAAACTTGCTTCCGCACAGATTAATGTTTTTGTATTTACCGCATGTTTGGCAATGATGGCTTTGCTATGCCACATTCTTGTGCTGGCGGGCTACAAATACCTGAACCCACAAACCAACTTAAACATAGATGCCAAAGGTTACCTCTATGCATTGGCCGGTGGCCTTGGATTGACGGTTATGAATCTCGGGTTCTTTGTTGCCGTAAAATATGGCGGATTATCCGTTACCAACGCCGTGCTTTTAATTGGCGGTCTCGTGATTACCGTTATTCTGGGATATTTTGCATTCAATGAATATCTTGATTATAAGAAAGTTCTCGGTATTTTGCTGGGCATTCTATCAATCTATTTTCTGGTAACTTAAAAATTATGGCCTCGAAAAAAAATATTGGTGTGCTGGCGCTTCAGGGTGCTGTCGAACCTCATAAGCTACACATTGAGGCCTGTGGTGCTAACTTCTGCGCTGTCAAAACTGCAAAACATTTTGATGAGGTTGATGCGCTGATCTTGCCTGGCGGCGAAAGCACAACCATGCTGAAACTGATCGATCGTTTTGGTCTTTGGGACGTGTTGAATGATAATTTTCAGAAAAAACCGGTCTGGGGTATCTGTGCAGGCACTATTTTACTGGCAGATATTGTGACAGATCCCGAGCAAAAATCATTCGGCATCTTGCCAATTTCTGTACAACGAAACGGTTATGGCAGACAACTCGACAGTCACCATGCCACAATAAACGGATATAATGTTTCTTTCATTCGCGCCCCTATTATTACAAAAATTGCGAATGATGTTGAAACCCTTGCCGAGCATGACAGCACACCAGTATGGGTACAAAAAGGCAATAAAATCGCAAGCACCTTTCACCCGGAACTAACACTGGATTTTCCTTCGCCTATGCATAAATATTTTATTGATATGGTATAGATTTTTAGCGTCCCATAATAGAACCAAAAAATGATTTCGGTGCCTCTACCGATGCCACGACTGCAGGATCAGGAGCGTCGCCAGTCTCAGGCATTTGCTCGTCAGCCCACTTAAATCCGGGTTCGTCAGGGTTAACCATGACAAACATATCTTGTGTAATTGGTTTTGCTTCAGAGTTGAAAGTATTCTTAAGATCAACTAATCCACCAACCTCTGCGTTAAAGCGTTCTGTATTCGCAATAGATCCCTCATAATCCCAGTCCAAAGACTCATGACCAGCATCAAATATTGCACGAGGTTCTACCGACTCTGCTCCTCTTGCACATATACCATTCACGAAAGCAGACGTTTCATGGGACATGACGTTTAGAACTTTAAATTCAGAACCAAGAAAACTATCCTGCGGGCCACCAATAAGGGGGATTTTTTGAACATCGGGGGTATAGCTAAAGCCTTCGCCAATCATATCGTTACCGCCGGTTTCAGGTCCTGTTTGAAGCTCTGAAAAAATAGTCCATAGATTTGGTCGAAAACTAGCCACATTACTTGTCAGGGCATCCACAGCATTTTGATCCGGTTCTATACCGGAATATTCAGCAAACATTCTCGCAGCTTGTGTGCCACCTAAAGGCGCCACAGCAACCGCCTCTGGTTCAATGCTTAGTAAATCCTGTGTCGTCTGAATAGCAGGAACAAGACCGTATACACCCATAGAATGGGACCCCAGCATAACACTTCCGTATCCATGGCCATGTTCACCATATAGATCGGTTCCCTCACTTTGCTCTGCGCGTCGTTCGACATATCTCGCAACAGATCCCATAAATTCTTGCGCCTCTTCAAAACGCCAAGACATGTCGCCACCTTTAACAATTTTAAGGGCAGTCTCACGATCGGCACCTATTTTTTGACTCCCTGGAAAAACCACACATGTCTCTGGGCCACCCTCTTCAACATAAAGCGACTGCTGTTCATCATTGTTGAACCGTTCAAAAGCACTGGCACGAAATTCTGTAGTCGTTCTTGTCTCTGCAATCTGACGCCAATATTCTGTTGTACCGTCAGGCATCTCAATTCTAAGCTTATGCATGCCATTGGGGTCCTGAACAGCGGTCACAGGACAAGATCCATCAGGTCTTTTAAATCCATCTATTTTAGGAGTACCGTCGAGCTCTATCGTTGCCATGATTGCACAGCGATATGCTTGGTTAACGCTTTGTTGATCAGACCCCTGATCCCCATCTGAGACCATTTTTATTCACCCATCAATACAATGCTCTTTTGACATGGATTTTAACATATTAATGCTTTAAAAACAATTAAGAGCTTAAGAACACATTTTGCATTCAATCCATTTTTGTTACAAAATAAGAGCTTTATAGGTAAATCTACGGGATTTCTAATGATACGCTATATTTCAACACGCGGGGGCGGAAAGCCCCAAAGTTTTGAAGACGTGCTGTTGAGCGGTTTAGCGCCGGATGGCGGGTTATACGTACCTCAAACCCTTCCACAAATTGATATCAGCTCGCTCAAGGGCAAAAATTACATAGAAATCGCGGAAATCATTATGTTTCCTTTCGTTGAAGAATCGATTTCTTTAGGCGATTTCAGGGCCATTCTGACCGAAACCTACTCTGACACTGTCTTTAAAAACAAAGAGATTACCCCGCTTGTCCATCTCGGCGCCTACGGGAACGGCAATATTCATGTGATGGAACAATTTCACGGCCCGACTATTGCGTTCAAGGATGTCGCGCTCCAGCTTTTAGGCCGATTATTTGACCATGTTTTAACAAAGCGCGGAGAAAATGTTACGATTGTCGGCGCTACATCCGGTGATACTGGCTCTGCCGCGATTGAAGGGTGCCGTCATTCCAGTCACGTGAATATCTTTATTTTACATCCTAAGGGGCGGGTTTCTGACGTTCAGCGCAAACAAATGACGACTGTTGTTGCCCCGAATGTACACAATATTGCGGTAGACGGGTCGTTCGACGATTGCCAGAACATGGTTAAGGCCATGTTTAACGATAAAAAATTCAGAGAAGAAATGAATCTGTCAGCGGTAAATTCTATCAACTGGGCCCGCATCATGGCACAAATTGTCTACTATTTTGTCACGGCCGTACAACTTGGCGTGCCGGAAGAAAAAATATCCTTCGTGGTACCCACTGGTAATTTCGGGAATGTTCTGGCTGCCTATTATGCACGCCATATGGGCCTTCCAATTGAAACACTCATGATTTCGTCCAATAAAAACGATATTCTGACCCGTTTTTTTGAAACCGGCGAGATGAAAATTGGCGAATCCTACGCCACACTCAGCCCGTCAATGGATATCCAGATTTCCAGCAACTTCGAAAGATATCTATATGATCTTTTGGGACGTGATGCTGATCGGCTGGCTGTTTTGATGGCAGAATTCGTGCAAAACGGCGACATCACCCTCAGCGATAAACAGCATCAAAGTTCTTGCGAGGAATTCGCCTTCTCACGCGCGGATGATGAGCAAACACTAGAGGCCATCAGGGAATGTTATGAGCAGACCACATATATTCTAGACCCTCACACTGCCGTCGGCATGGTTGGTGCAAAAGCGTTATCGGGAAAAACAGAAGGCACCGTTGTTTTACTAGCCACTGCCCACCCTGCAAAATTCCCCGATGCAGTAGAAAAAGCCATCGGTATTCGCCCCGATTTACCACCGCATCTTTCCGATCTGTTTGATCGTGAGGAAATTATAACGGAATGCGGAAACGACCTGAACGAAATCCAGACCTTTATCCGGCAGAGTTCAAAGAATTAAACTTCGGGGGCATCCAGACCGAACCATTGCAGGTGCTCCGGCCTTAACGCACGTGGCTCCATAAGTTCTACACGATCTGCCAATGCCGCTCTTACCTCCGGCGAAATACCAGAAACAACCTTACCTGCCGCCATTTGCAACGCTCTATCACGATCCAGAATATATTGATCGGTAATCATGTCAAGTTGCTCGGTTGTAAGATCAAAACCAGAAGCCATAACACCACCAAGTGTCGCGGCTCTAAATGCCTTTTCTGCGTCCAGATCACGATCTCCAACCAATGGGCGCATAATGGTTCTTCCGTGCCTGTTCATGCCAGTTTTTACAAAAGCGCCATCGATCGGCATAATTTCAATAACAACATTTTGCGCTTCGGTAATCGCAAGTGCGTGCCCGCCTATGGAAAGAAGTGGCTCCTCGCCTCTTCTTGTTCCATTGATACTACGTATCTCATCATTATGGTCTGTAAGGCTGTCAGCTCTATCAATATCCGAGGGCAAATCATGAACATGAAGAAAGCCAGGGCTGTCTTCTTGTAGACCATAATAAATGCCGTCTGCCTGATCGGCGGCCCCTCTTGGTAAATAATACCCCTCAAAAGTAACCTCTACTGCCTCCACTTCACCGAAAACGGTTTGCGCAGCACCAAGTTCTTTTAGGGGGATTGTTTGCTCAAAGCCCGGAACGCTTCTATTTTTAACTGTGGCCTTGGAGCTCTGAGGTACATACATCCTCACCCAAGCCGGTTGACCGCCTGTAAGTTCATTAATGGCACGTTCTGCCTCTACATGATTATCAAAAGAAATAACAGCCTGAAGCGCAGGATCAAATTCAACACCAGCATAAACAGATAAGGGCGTATCGCCCTCAATTGTAAAGGCCGTCCCATCAACATCAATCATATAAGCATCCATGGCACCGGCAGGCTTAATACCTTCTGATTTCAAAGCCGTATCAGAAAATCTTGGATCACCCTCTCGGCGGCCCATAGACCCGATAAACGAAACACCATCGGGATTTTCATGCCAGCCCCGCGTTTCGTCATATGTGGCCTTTTCATCAAAACCATTGCGTGGATCAGCAACAGAATTTTTCCCTGCTGCTGCCAGTGACTGGAACATAACGCGTGCAGAACCACGCGGCGACATCTCTTGTCTGGAGTGAATTTCATAACCCATAATCAACCCTATACTTATTTTATTATCTAATTGGCCAGTAACTTACCATTATTTTACCAATTCACGCAAACTTTAGTAAAGAGTGTTGCAACTCCTGAAAATAGCCGTTATACAAGGCTTTATGACGAAACCACGTATTACAGAACTCCCCAGCGGCCTACGTATTGTGACAGATTACGTCCCCTCAGTGGAAAGTGTCGCTGTCGGCGTATGGGTGGGCGTAGGGACGCGTTTCGAGGACTTAAGGGTCAACGGTGTGGCGCATATGGTTGAACATATGCTGTTCAAAGGCACAAAGAACCGTAACGCCGCAGAAATCGTAGAAGTAATCGAGAATGTCGGCGGACATATGAATGCCTATACAAGCCGTGAAATCACCAGTTACCATATACATTTGCTAAAAGAAGACCTCTCTCTTGCCACCGATGTTTTGGCGGATATGGTACAAAATTCTACGATGCCAGATGACGAAGTAGAGCGCGAACGCGGTGTTATCCTTCAGGAAATCGGCATGTGTTTTGATACGCCGGATGATATTATCTATGATAATTACTATGAAACCGCCTATCCGGGGCAAGCCATAGGGGCACCCATTCTAGGGAAAAGCCAGATCATCAGCAGCATGAAGCGCGATGACCTGATGGCTTATGTCGATAATTTCTATACCCCCAACCGTATGATTGTGGTGGCCAGCGGTAATATTGACCACGATCTCTTCGTAAAGGAAGTAGAAGAAAAATTCAGCGCACTACCCGAAAATAAAAACCACAAAAAAGCCCCGGCACACTACACAGGCGGAGAGCATCGCGAACTTCGTGATCTGGAACAAAGCCATATAGTGCTTGGTTTTGACGGCTTGTCGCGTCTGGATGATCAGTATTATACCGCGCAAATTCTTTCTACCTTGCTTGGTGGCGGTATGTCTTCAAGGCTATTTCAGGAAATTCGTGAAAAACGCGGGCTTGTTTATTCTATCTATAGCTTCCATTCCGGTTACAGTGATAGTGGCCAATTCGCAATTTACGCAGGGACCGGGCCGGACAGTCTGCCCGAGCTTTTACCTGTTGTGTGTGATGAAATCATGAAGGTTGGCAGCACAATAACCGATGAAGAGCTGGATCGTGCAAAATCACAACTGCGTGCCTCTATACTTATGGCCCGCGAATCCATGATGAGCCGCGCCGATCAAAATGCAAAGGCGATGCTGTTACGCGGTGAAATCCGTTCACCCGAAACTGTTATCGAGCGCATCGATAGCGTTGATAAGAAATCACTGGAATCGCTTGCGACCAAGATATTCTCGTCCGCACCAACACTGGCGGCACTTGGCCCGCTCGGCCAACTGGAAGGTTTTGAAAAAACGAAAGAGCGACTGGCCGCTTAAGCATTCCCCGCAAATGCAGAGAGCTTCATAGGGTCAACACCAAGCTTACCAATAGCTCTGGTCCATTTTTCCTCAGGGTCATCACTAAAAACAATTTCCGGATCAGGATCAACGACAAGCCACGCACTTTGCTGAATTTCATCTTCAAGCTGTCCGGCATCCCATCCGGCATAACCAAGAATAAACAACAAATCCTTCGGCCCTTTTCCAAAGGCAACATCCTTCAACGCATCTACTGTTCCGGTTACACCGAACCGAACGCCGACAGGCATTGTGTCGTCACGAACAAAATCTCTGGAGTGTAATAAAAACCCCCGTGCAGATTCAACCGGCCCGCCATACATAACCGGCAGATCCAAATCATCAAAACGTAATTTGATATCAGACTGTATTTTTAATTGCTTCACAAGATCTGTGAACTCTACGCCCTGCATGGAATGATTAATCACAAGGCCCATAGCACCCTCTTCATCATGCGCACACATTAGTATCACAGCACGTTTAAATCTTGGGTCACTCATCTGCGGCATCGCAATGAGCAATTTACCTGCCAAATAATGACCGTCACTAGTGCTTGCCAAAACATATCTCCTTATGATGATGGTCGTCACTATACTAAGATCGCCAGAATATTGGAATAAAATTCGTTATTTTTGATAAATTGTTACTGTTTGGCTGGCAATAGAATGAATATCAAAGTGATTTTCGGCGTGCTTCCTGCTTTCCTTCTCCATACCCGACCGCATATCCGAATCTTGCAATACACGCCGGATTGCATCTGCTGTAGCTTGCGGATTCTTAATCGGGACAAGTAACCCATTATGCTCATGCCGCACAGCCTCGCGGCATCCGGGATGATCCGTTGTAACAATGGCACGTCCCGCTGCACAGGCCTCTAGCAAAACACGTGGAATACCTTCTCCGTAATATGAAGGGTACACAACCAAATGGACTTGAGATAAAAGCGCAGGCATATTTTCAACACGGCCAAGCCATTCTACCGTACCGCACTTTGTCATCTCTTCCATTTTCGTGCGGGAAATAGCTTTCGGATTATGACGGGTTTCGCCACCTGCAATCTGGAACACCGCATTCATCCCTTGCTGCTTCAGGATGCGCGCAGCCTCTATGAAGACGCCGATGCCTTTTTCATGTACAAGCCGCGTCGGCATCAACACAATAGGCGTCTGGTCAGTCGAAGACGGCAGTGGTTTGAAATGGTCAAGATAAACACCTGATCCTCTAATTAAATAACAATGCTCTTTTTTGGCGTAGCCCGCATTCACCATTAATGCCGTATCATCGGGATTTTGAAAAATGAGATAGGTATCATTGCGGCGCAAAACAAATTTCAAAAACGGGCTTAATAACGCCTGAAGCAATTTTGACTTCGCATCATCACTGCGAAATAAATACCCAAGACCCGCAAGCGTATAGATTTTTTTTAGATTCCCATGCAGCAACGTCGCAAGTCCGATAATAAAGCTGTATTTCAAAGTAACAACATGAATAATATCCGGCTTTTCCTGCTTAACCAGAGTATGAACATCGCGCATCATTTTCATTGCCGAAAAAATACCGATGTTATGACCGCCCTTGATAATTGGGATAACTTTAAACTCGGTGTTACGCTGCTTTAATATGTCCGGATCACGACAAATCAGAGCAAGTGTAATATCAAATCCTTCTGCTTTTGCTTTCTGGGCAACAGCCATACGGCTGTCCCAATCTCCGGCATCAAACACATAAACAATCTTTTTCATCCGGTTACCCAATGCTTATACCAAGCCTGAAACATCAGAACAGTCCATAATTTTTGTGCATGATTGCCACGGCCTTTTTGATGTTGATTCCAGAGCTCACGCACCTCGATATAATTTAAAAGTCCTTGCGCCCGAAGATCATGCTCATCCAGTAAGTCTTCTGCCCATAATTTTAAATCCGTGCGCAACCACTCATCAATCGGTACGGAAAAACCCTGCTTAGGGCGTTCGAACATCTCATCGGGCACATATTTCTTTAGAACCTGACGAAGCAACCATTTTCCTTGCCCGTCCCGTATTTTCATCTCTAGCGGCAAACGCCATACATATTCAAAAATGCGATAATCCAGCAATGGCGCACGTGCCTCTAAACTCACCGCCATACTTGCGCGATCAACTTTGGTCAAAATATCACCACTCAAATAGGAAAGTGTATCCCAATACATCATGCTTTCGGTAAAACCCAAACCTTCAATCTGTGTTTCCGGATCAACCAATGGAATAATCTCTTCTTTTCCATCCTGAACAAAACGTTTCGGCGCTTGCCACTGACTAACAAAACTCATATACACGTCACCTTCGAAACGTTTGCCCAGAATTTCCGAAAACTTATGCATATGCGATCCGAATTGCGGGTTGGCTGGCCGCATACGATCCCATGTCGAGGTCGGAATAACCTTGATAAGCTCTGAAAAAGGCCTGCGAAGATTAGGAGGAATATTATTGACGATCTTCCACGCTTTCGGACCAGTCACATGACGGTTATACCCACCCAACATTTCATCACCGCCATCACCGGACAACGCCACCGTAACATTTTCACGTGCAAATTTTGAAACCAGATAGGTCGGCAATGCCGACATATCGGCAAAAGGCTCGTCATAAATCTCCGGCATATTCGGAATAATATCCAGCGCATCTTTTGATTTCAGATAAAGTTCATGATGCTGGGTACCAAGATGGTTTGCAATCTGTTTTGCAAATTTTGCTTCGTCATACCCATCCTCATCAAAACCAATAGAATATGTTTTTACAGGTTTATTGCTGTTTTTTTGCATCAACGCCACGACAGTCGAGCTATCTATCCCGCCTGATAAAAACGCCCCCAACGGCACATCCGAAATCATGCGCTCCTGAACGCATTTTGCTAGCAACTCTTCAAATTGCTCTAACGCCACCGCCTCGTCTGTAATCGGTCTTCTTTTTGCAGATAAAAGGGCTGCCTTGTGACTCCAGTAGTGTTCCATCAGCGGCTTAATATCCTGTCCGGCATAAAGCATTTGGAAATCAATCGCCATCATACAACCCGGCGCCATTTGCCAGACTTGCTCGTAAATACATAAAGGCGCCGGAACATAACCAAAACGCATATAAGACGTTAAAGAAGCGCGGCTAACATCACGACGAAAATCAGGATGTGCACAAAAAGCTTTAAGCTCGGATGCAAACAAAAGTGTACTTCCCGCCCAGCCGACATAAAGTGGCTTTTTGCCCAAACGATCGCGGGCAAGATGAAGCATCTTTTTCTGCCTGTCCCAGACAGCTACGGCGAACATGCCATTGATTTTGGAAACCGTTTCCTGAAATCCCCAGGCTTCAACACCTGCCAGCATTACTTCTGTGTCGCTTTCCCCATGAAAGACGACGTTATGTTCGTTCTCAAGATCGGCACGTAGTTCTTTGAAGTTATAAATCTCACCATTATATACGGTCATATATCGGCCAGAATGCGACTCCATAGGTTGATTGCCCGCCTCCGATAAATCAATAATCGATAAACGCCGGTGACCAAGGCCAAGAGGTAATTCGGGGTCTTGCCAGACATCACTACTATCCGGACCACGCAAACGCAAAGCATCATTCATGGTTTTGATGATACTGTGCAAAGCACCGCGATCTGGACGCGGACTATATGTATACAGGCCGGTAATGCCGCACATATATGGTTATCCCTCACAATTGAGATTTAAAAAAACAACGTTATAATACCTGTATATCCATACAAGCGTGCATTGTTAATTTCACCACCCGCATAAAATCCGGTCAAGGGTATATCCCCGATCACGTCACGAATAATTTCCATTTCATTTTTTTCATCTGTTTTATCTTCGGGAAACCCACGGGCAATGCATGACACATACAAACCGCCTTTTGGTTCGAACGTCCCGCGCTCTGTTTCCACTCTTTGTCGCAAAGATAAAAGAGAACGCGTTAAATCACTCGCCATGGTCTTTTGATCACGTTGTACAAACAAAAGAGTGTTTCCTGTAAGAACATGTTCCGAAATTGCAATCGACCCCTCGTTAATATCAACGCCCATAATATTACGCACGAGAAAATCATTTTGATCCGATTGTGATAAAGGCAATGCCGCATGAACCTTTCCTTTGAAGAAATTGCTAAACTCTTCGGGTATCTGGTCACTATTTTCCAAAGATTTGAAATCACGGGTAAAGGACTGTAATTTTTTGCCGCTTTCCTTTGCCATTTGTGTCCGCAAATCTTCCTGCAACACCTCCAGCGCAGGGCGATCATTTAATTTAACAATCGTATATTCATCCGATTTTGTAATTGTATGAAAATCACTAATCGGTTCACATCCTTGAGACAATGTTGTGGAAACCGGCACCGTATCAGCAAAAAAAACGCCACTTACAGAATTATGCAGAACCGCATTTGCAATTTGATAATGTTCTGAACGTGAAGAGGTAACACCCCCAATAACAAAACTATTGGTTGTACTTTCCAAATCACGAATAACAATCTGAGGATCAGCATCAGCCATCGGATCACCGTGCACAACCGTTAACATCGGCATATGATCGCCCAGCCATTTTTTCACGCGTTCCTGGCCAACAGCATCAGAAGAAATATCTTGGTCTTCATGACTTTCAGGGAAAACACAAAAGCTGTCTTTTGGAAAGCGGCATACCATTGCCGATATAGCCGGAACATCAACAAAGGAGTTACCGCAACCAACAACACCCATACCAACAGATCCAACCCAATCATCAATTTTCATTACAGAGCGAAACAAATTGAATATGCTTGTCGTATCGTCTGCCAGATGATCGGAAATATATAAAAACCCGAAATTGAAATAGTCGGGTGTATTACGAACACTCTCAAGCTTTTCCAGCACTATCTTTGATGTGTCACGCCAATCGGTTCCACTCGCATTTGCACTGGCAAAATTTGTAGAGGTAAAAAGGGACATGGGCGCGGCTTTTTAGGCAAAAGAAATTAACTAAAGACAAAACGTCTTCCTGTTTGTAAAATAGCCCAGCATTATAAAGAGTGAAAGGGATAAATTATGAATTCATGGGCCGTCTTAGGCGTAATCGCTGCAATTGCAGGTCTTTTTGTTATTCTATACAACCGCCTTGTCGCACTCAGACAAACGCGGGAGAATGCATTTTCTGATATCGACGTACAATTAAAACAGCGTTTTGATCTCGTGCCACAGCTTGTGGAAACGGTTAAAGGCTACGCATCACACGAAAAGCAGGTTTTCGAGAACGTCACAAACGCCCGTGCGCAAGTCGGCGCAGCGAAAGGTGCAACCGGTGAGCGTGTTAAGGCTGAAAATGTTTTGGGTGGCGCCTTGATGGGGCTTTTGGCCGTTGCTGAAAACTACCCTGATTTGAAAGCAGACCAAAACTTCCAGAAACTGATGAGCGAACTTTCCGATATTGAAAATAAAATTGCAGCCGCACGTCGCTTCTTCAACAATGCAACAGCGGAATATAATACAGCGACAGAACAGTTCCCGGCGGTGTTGATTGCAAATATGTTTGGCTTCCAAAAAGAAGAATTCTTCGAACTTGATGAAGCAGAGGCAGCCGCTGTTCAGAAAGCACCCGAAGTGAAATTTTCATAGCACAGTCAAAAGAGACTAACGGATGATCAACGCGGCCATTGGCCTTAACACCCATATCTGGAATAATAATGTGCGTTGTATGGTATTACTCGCACTTTATCCAATTTTGATATTAGGCCTTTTCTGGCTTGCGGCGGCGGCTATAGGCTCGTCCTTGCCCAATGCCATCGGCAGAGATCCTGATTGGGATACCATTGCCGGTTTTGCAAACCAGATGGCCTATGATTTCTGGCCACTTATTTTTGCCGCCGTTTCAATCTGGTTTTTAGTGGCGTGGTTCTTTCATACCAATATGATCCGCAAGTTATCCCATTCCCACCCCGTAACCCGCGATGAAGAACCTGAGCTGTACAACCTTCTTGAAAATTTATGTATCTCCCGCGGCATTCCCATGCCACGGTTGGAAATCATAGAGACCCATGCGCGCAATGCCTTCGCCAGCGGCGTAAGCAACAAAACATATTCTATCACCGTAACCCGCGGACTTATGAATGCGCTTGCAAAAGACGAGCTGGAAGCGGTCCTCGGGCATGAGCTAACCCATATCCTAAATCGTGATGTACGGCTGCTGATTGTTACAGTCATCTTCACAGGTCTGTTTGGATTTCTTGCACAAATAGTATGGAGCAATATTCGCTATAATATTTTTTATACACGAGGGCGACGCAATCAAAACGGTGGTGGCGCCGTTATCGCCATGTTTATTATTGCGATTATTCTTTGGCTTGGATATATGGCCACACTACTCATGCGGTTTGCTCTATCTCGGCATCGCGAATATATGGCCGATGCGGGTGCAATCGAACTCACCAAAAATCCTGATGCCATGATGCGTGCTTTGATGCGTATTGCAGGGCGTGACCGCATTCCCGAAACAACAGATGATATCGCCATGATGTGTATTGAAAATCACGTGCCTTTTTTGGGAATGTTTGCAACACATCCACCAATTGATCAACGGATAAAGGCAATATCGGAGATCACAAATACACCGATACCCGACCCCTCTTATCTTGCGCCCGTAGAAAAAGGACGGCGTTTTGCAGCGCAAAATAACGATGGAAACAATCGCCCAAATCCCTGGCTTATCCGTGGCAGACGTCCATAATCCCTTTTTGAAACTTTATTACGCGCGCAAACGAATAATATAGTAGCGAAAATTATCCGGAATCCTTTGATATCTGGTATAATAAACGTTATAACATGTTAGGTATTTTAAACAGTTTGGAGAAAAAACATGCAAACCGATCGTTTTTCGCAGGTCCAACAGGACACAACCACCTTTGACGAGGGACTGCAAAAGCATTTTCAGGGCGTTTATAACATCATGGCACTTGGCTTGGCTGTAACCGGTGTAACCTCTTATGTGGTTTCTCAAATACCCGGCGTTGAGCAGTTTTACATGATGATGCATAGCAATGTGTTTATAGCTCTTGCTGTTATGGCTGCACCTATGATGCTAATGATGACCTTATTCAGCGGACGCCGTCTTGCAACCGCATCATTCCAGTCTCTTGTACTTGGATTTATAGGCTTCTCGGCATTTTTTGGCGCTTTATTAGGCTCGATTTTTCTGGTCTATTCTACTGCCAGCATCGTGAAAACATTCTTCATCACTGCCGCAACTTTCTCTGGTATGTCGATCTGGGGATACACGACCAAGCTTGACCTGTCCAAAATGGGTGCGATGCTTAGAATGGCAGTGTTGGGTCTTATACTGGCAATTTTCGTGAACGTTGTGTTTCAATCACCGTTCATGCATATGATGATTTCCGGTATCGGTATTTTGATCTACACCGGCTTAACCGCATGGGATACTCAAAATATCAAGGAAATGTATAACCGTAATAATGGCCACGCACTGAATTCAAAACTCTCTGTGATGGGCGCTTTATCGCTCTACATGAACTTCATCATGTTGTTCCAGTTCTTGCTCCAGTTCATGGGTAACAGAGACTAGGAAATCTGATTTAAAAATTACGAAAACCCCGCGATACAAAGCGGGGTTTTTTAATGCCTCGCCCTGATTGCAAAAATTGAAGAAAAGGTCTACTTAAAAACATATAATGATGAAACAAAGCTACATTAGAGAAAACAAAGAGAAGCCGTTTCAACCGGCAAATGCGCTACTCCCGTCATATGCTGCTTTAATCATAGTTTCCCTGATAATCGGCATAAAGGTCTATGCCTGTTTTTTAAGCGGTGCGACCTCAATGCTTGCTTCGTTGATAGATAGTCTGGGCGACGCTGTTATCTCTCTACTAACCTATTTCAGCATACAGCTATCTTTAAAGCCCGCAGATACCGAGCATCGATTTGGCCACGGAAAGGCAGAAGGATTTTCTGCGTTATTCCAGTCTTCATTTTTAATGGGATCTGCCTTCTTCCTCGTATTCGAAACAGGACGCAGAATTTTTGCGCCCATTGAAATCGAACATCACAGTATTGCTATCGCCGTATCATGCATTACCGTTGCATTGACTATCATTTTGGTCTCTATCCAAAAACAGGCCTATAAAAAAGCACCTTCCCTTGCCCTGAAAGCCGATCGGCAACATTACTCCAGCGATATATTTTTAAACCTTGCTGTTATTAGTGCATTGCTGTTCGATCTGTGGAAACAGTTACCTGCCATAGATTTATTAATCAGCTTCGGCATTGCCGTCTTTATAGGAAGAACAGCCATAAACATTGCCCGTGAAGCCATTGACATGCTTATGGATCGGGAAATTGACGAGACCGAGCGAAACAAAATCATTGAAATGGTTAAACAAGATAAAGATGTCTTGGGTATACATGACTTAAGAACCCGCAAATCAGGCATGTATATATACATAAGCTTTGATGTAGAGCTAGAGCCAACATTAAGCCTTGCAGAAGCACATGACATCACAAGACGGCTAGATCTCGCATTGCTGGAAATATTCCCTAATGCTGAAATCATCATTCATAAAGATCCCAAAGGTGATACATATGACCCTCGTCATAAAGTGCACGGTGTGCACCACTAGGACTAAATTAACCACTCGAAATAGAAGACCACCCTCTAAAACCTTATTATCATTGACAAATAAATATTGGCTGTTAAATTCGAACCCATTTTAAAAAACAATAAAAACGCAGGAGACTATGAATGTTTAAGGAGTTCAAAAACTTTATCGCGCGCGGAAATGTAATGGACATGGCTGTCGGTATCATTATGGGTGCGGCTTTTACCGCAATCGTTAATTCCATGGTTGGTGACCTGATTATGCCAATCGTCGGTATGGCAACAAGCGGTGTAGACTTCGCAGACCAGTTCGTTGCTCTTGACGGTGAAACATATTCTACATTGAAGTCTGCACAAGACGCAGGCGCTCCGATCATAACCTATGGTGTTTTTATTAATGCCGTAATCAATTTTCTGATCATCTCTTTTGTGGTCTTTATGCTTGTTAAAGGCGTAAATAAGATCAAAGAAGCCGCAGAAAAAGAAGCAGAGGAAGAGGCTGCAGCGCCAGCAAAACCATCTCAGGACATTGTTCTACTCATGGAAATCCGTGATGCTTTGAAAAAGGCAGCATAAATTACCTAAATTCTAAAAAGGCGGTGAGACCGCCTTTTTTGACTTGAAAAAAACCTGCGAAATGCTTATGACTGTCCAATACTTTTTAAAGGGCCCTTAGCTCAGCTGGGAGAGCGCTTCGCTGGCAGCGAAGAGGTCAGCGGTTCGATCCCGCTAGGGTCCACCAGTTTCACCGTATGAAAAAGGGAAATGTGCAATGCGATTTATAGTTCTGACACTAATAGCTCTCTTTATTTTACCATTAACCTCACTGGCTCAGGAAGATACTGCTGTTGTGCCGATCAGAGATAATCTCCATGTGTTGATCAGTCCAATGGGGGGAAATGTTACTGTCTCTACAGGAAAAAATGGTGTTTTTATTATTGATGACCAACTTGCCAATCGTTCCACAGTGATTGATGCCGCGATAAAAGGGATCAGTGACAAGCCGGTAAAATTTATTATCAATACGCATTATCATTTCGATCATACAGGCGGTAATAAATTTTATGGTGAAAAAGAGGCTATCATCGTTGCACATAACGCAGTTCGCGAACGCCTCAGCACACGTCAATTCATATCTTTTTTCGACAAGGAAATGAAGCCCACAGAAGATGTGGGTCTTCCTGTCGTGACTTTCACCGATAATATTTCGTTTCACTATAACGGAAACACGATCAACATCATGCATGTGCCAAACGCACACACCGATGGTGATGGTATCGCAAAGTTCGTTGAGGAAAATGTGATTGTCGCCGGAGATGTTATCTTCAACGGCATGTACCCCTTCATTGATACAGAGCATGGTGGATCAGTTAAAGGCGTCGTAGACGCGCTTGGTACAATTATTGATATGTCAGATAACAAAACCATAATTATTCCGGGCCATGGTAATCCTATGAATAAAACCGAAGTAAAAACCTATCGGAACATGTTGGAAACCATTGCAAATAGAATTCAAATTGCATTGGATGATAACAAGACCCTCGAAGAGATTATCGCAGAAAAGCCAACACAGGAATATGACGCTATAAATGGTGGCGGCATTGTTGGGACTGATGCATTTGTTGAGATTGTTTATAAAAATCTAAAAAGCAGTAGCTAAGCCTAGATAAAGAGATGCACATTTGCATCTGTCGAAGTATCTATAGCATGAGAAGTCAAAAATCTCCTTCTTCTTTCTTCTATATATACATCTAGAGCATCTAGAACAGGCCTATAAAACGCACCTTCTTCTATACGAATTTTACGTAGCAAATTAGCCTTATCACCCACATCCATCTCCGAAGCACCCACCAACGCATAGGCAAAAACCGGATCCCTTTGAACAAGAGGTACGCCTTCTTCCACTTCTTTTTCCAGCATATCAAGAATTTCCTTTTCATCCAAAGGGCCTATAAATCCAGGGTTTGAAAGCATTTCCATATAGGCTGGTAAAGCAATATCTAGAAGGTAACCACGAAATCTTTCAGGAAACTGATCCAATGAAATAGGACGTTCTTTTGGCAGATTTAATCCTGTACTATGTACAGCCTTATCAATAAAAGGAGAGCCACCATGCTTTCTGTGGCCGCGGTCAAAATTACCTTCATTCCCAAGCGTCCAGCCACTAACCATGCTTGGTGAAAATGTGATTTCCAAATCCTCACACAACACTGCCAACACGTTTTCAGGATCCGCGCGCAAAACTGTCGTATCAAGAACCACAGGAATTTTCTCCATATGCTCCATATGCTCAACTAAACTTTCCCAGCCCGCATTTCTAAAAGCAAACATCGCTTCCAATATAGGTGCATAATTACTTAACTCGGTCTGCTCTGTCCGCATATGCTGCCAACTCTCAAACCCCCTTAAAACCGCAAAATCATCGAGGGACTCATACCCTGCGCGACGCGCTACAGCATTATCCGCAACTTCGACATAGGCACGCCCCATATCTTCGTTCAAACGATATAAATTTGTGACCGGAAAAAATGATTCCAATGCCTCATCCAGCTCCTGATAATCTTGTGTTCGCACGGCATAATCAACCATGGCACGCCAATGCAATCCCTCGCCTTTTTCATCTCTGTGCCCGCGCGCATAGGCGTAGCCATCCAAATCAAAATCCAAAACATCGCGCAAATGTTCGGCCGATTGTGATACTTTCCTTATAAGTGACTCCAGATTGCTTAAAGGGTTTCTCATTAGAATAAGCTGCTTGTCTGTCAGACCTATCCATCTTTGCATCTGCGCGCCCGGCGCAATGTTTTTTGCCATTTCTTTCATGACAATGGTAATCCGGCTTTTTCCTGTACATTCCTTAATTTCTTCAACACGCCTTAAAACATCGGCATAGGCGCGCTCTTCCGCGTCTTCTCTGGCATGTTCGGGGCTGTCCATACTTATATGGAACGGTTCATTAACCTGTCCGTCGATATCAGGACTTTCAACAAGGAGGATTTCAACCGCAGTCGACACCACGCGAGGCGGCGAAATAACGCCAATAATACGCACCTCACCGCTTCGTACTTTTTCTTCTAGCTTTTGAAAACTGCTTTTTTTCATTTTTATTCAACCCTAATGAGGCCGAATATACTTTAAGCGCTAAAAAAACGCAATTTTTTGGGGCGTGGCCCATTTTTACTGAGAATTTCTTAGTTCCCGCCATGCAGAAGCATTTTTATTATGTTCTGCCAAGGTCTTGGAAAATGCATGCCCCCCGGTTCCATCGGCAACAAAATAGATATATTTATGCTTTTCGGGGTTTAAAGCAGCCTCAATCGCTGCAGGCCCTGGGTTACAGATAGGTCCGGGCGGTAATCCCGCATAAATATAAGTGTTATAAGGCGAGTCAAATTGGAGGTCCTTCCTTAATAATCGGCGCCCTAATGGCCCGTGCCCTTCGTTTTTTGGCTTTCCCTCGGTCAAGGCATAAATAACCGTAGGATCGGTTTGTAACAACATCCCCTTATGCAACCGGTTTACAAAAACACCGGCAATGGTTTTGCGCTCCTCCGATTTTGCTGTTTCTTTCTCGATAATTGAGGCCAAAACCAAAGCCTCGTCCTTTGTTTTTAAAGGAAGCAAGGGTGCACGGGTTTCCCAAAACCCATCGAGCTTTTCAATCATAGCCTCTTGCATACGCTCTAGGATTTTGGAAACAGGCTCTCCTTTTGAATAACTGTATGTCTCGGCAAGGAGCGAACCTTCCGGCGGTATTTCAACTTCATCCTGCACAAGGCCCTTATGCTCCCTTAGCAAGTTAACAATTTCGAAACTGGTAAGCCCCTCGCGGATTGTAATATTACGCTGCACTGTCTTGCCACTAACCAGTAAATCCAGAATTTGACGCATGGACATATGCGGATCGACTTCATACTCACCGGCTTTTATCTGGTCGGCTGTCCCAACAATGCGGCTTCCGTAATTAAAGATTATGGGGCGGTTAATAATACCTTCGTCTTGCAAGATCGTAGCCACACGGCCTATATGGGAACCATTGGGAACAATAATTGTCATGGCCTCTTCGCGTTTTGCCGGTTTGACAAATTCATTATGCGTCCACCAAGACCCCGCTACGATCATAATAAGCGCAAGCGTGGAGAAAAAAACGAAACCGCCAAGAAAGAGTTTAAAAAAGAACTTCATCAGGAGGAAAATGGTAAAACAAAAAACAAAATGAATAAACCTGTAATTTTATTGACATAATATGGAGCCTTATCCTATATTCCCCGCTTATAAAAAATAAATGGGTTGAAAATGTCGGAAAGCAATACAGTACAATCTAGGTTTATCGAAGTTGTAGACCTTGGTGAAGAAGACCTTACGTCGGGTATCTTGCATCCAGACATCCATGATCTTACCTATGAAAAAAGAGTACAAAGAGCCGCTGTCAATTCATCGACTGACACAGGTGTTGGTTTTGAGGCCGGAAATATCCCTATCGCACTAGGGGAAGGTGTATATGCAGCCATCCCCAGCTCCATCGTCGGGCTTGCTGCGCTCGCTGCACGCGCCACATACGAATTCAGACGTGGCGGCTTACGCGCTCCTTTTATTCAGGACATCAGCGTCAAACTCCAGTCTAGCCGCTTAACAAATAATCCCGTCACAAACAATCCTGTGACGCGCTGGGTTGGTAGCAAGGTTTCCTCTTTATTTAACAAAATGGTTGATAACCCGAATGTTGGTATCGAGGTTTCCGCAACAGGTCTTGCCGCATCTTCACTTTCTATTCCGATCGCCGCGGCTATAACGGGTAATCCGGAAACATTGGAGACACTATACCATTGGGGTCAGGAAGAAACTATTTTAGGCCTGTTTTCAGTAGGAAATGCCTTTAATGGCTCTTCCTCCAGATTTGACAGCACTGTAGTACAAAATGCGATGAAAGCTGTTGGTACAACCGCTGCGACAACCGGCGTTATGATGACAGGCGGCGATCTTGAAAATGTCAAAAACATGATCACGTGTAATCCTGAAGCACTGTCAGAGCCCAATACCTATATGTATGGCATTCTTATGTTGGCCGCGGCACAAAGTATTTGGCAAATAATCAAAAATACTGGCGCCAGAAGATTGCTACAACCCCAACTAATGTTTGGAATGGGCTGCTTTGCCAACGGTGCGATTAATTTTTCAGAAGGAAACACCGAGGCCGGTATAGCAAATATGATATGGACTGCAGCCTTTGTCTCTCTTGATGCGGTCTTTAAAAATGGTGGCCTACATCAGAAATATTTCACTAGAAAAAGCGCTCAAGACCCTGAGCTGGATCCGGTAGAACCCTCCTAAACTATACACCGCGCATAACAAGCGAGGCATTCGTACCGCCAAAACCAAAGGAATTGGATAAAACGGTGTTGATTTTTTTCTCCTTGGCTACTTTCGGCACTAAATCCATACCCTGACAATCTTCTGATGGATTTTCAAGGTTAAGTGTCGGGGGTAAAGCGCCTGTCTGGATTGCTTTCATACTGTAAATCGCTTCAACCGCACCTGCCGCACCTAATAGGTGACCAATAGCCGATTTCGTGGATGACATCGAAACACTATCCAGCGTGTTACTAAACATGCGCTTCACTGCCCCGAATTCAATACCGTCACCAACTGGCGTAGACGTGCCATGCGCGTTGATATAATCGACCTCTTCGGGGTTAATCTGCGCGCGTTTTAACGCGGCCTCCATTGCACGGTAGCCACCATTACCGTCTTCTGCTGGTGATGTAATATGATGCGCGTCTCCAGACAATCCATAACCAATCACTTCGCCATAAATCTTCGCGCCGCGCTTTTTCGCATGCTCATATTCTTCCAATACCACGATACCGGCGCCCTCACCAATCACAAAGCCATCACGACCCTCATCCCATGGACGAGACGCTTCAGTCGGGCGATCGTTATATCCGGTTGTCAGGGCCCGTGCGGCCGCAAAACCGGCGACACCCAGACGACAAACCGCACCTTCCGCACCACCGGCAATCATCACGTCAGCATCATCCCACGCTATAAGACGCGCAGCATCTCCGATTGCATGTGTACCTGTTGCGCAAGCCGTCACAACCGAGTGATTAGGTCCACGGAACCCATATTTAATGGAGACATGGCCTGATGTCAGATTAATTAAAGCCGCCGGAACAAAGAACGGCGAAATTCGTCTTGGCCCACGCTCATTCATCAAGGTCGATGTTTTATAAATCTCGTCCAGACCACCTATACCCGAGCCGATTAAAACGCCTGTACGGTTTAACGATTCTTCATTCGTCGGGGCCCATCCCGCATCTTCAATTGCCTCTTGAGCCGCAGCCATACCATAGGTAATGAAGACATCTACTTTACGCTGTTCTTTGGGATGTAAAAACAAATCGGCATTAAATTCGCCGTTTTTAGGGTCTTCATCTGTTGTTTTTGGAATAATGCCGGCAATTTGAGACGAAATATCGGAAACATCAAAATCTTCAATTTTGCGAATACCGCTTTGTCCCTCCGTAATCGCATGCCAATTATGCTCAACCCCGACACCTAGCGGAGAAACCATACCCATTCCTGTAATAACAACACGTCTCATTGCGTCATCCCTTGATTCGTTAACACTACTCTTAAAAAGCATCGCAGCCCGACAAGCGGGCTGAAATTATGTGGTAAAGAAAAAATCCTGTAAAAACAGAAATTATTCACCCGAGTTGGATTTGATGAAATTAACAGCATCACCAACAGTTTGAATGTCTTTTGCCGCATCATCGGGAATATCGATACCGAACTCCTCTTCAAATGCCATGACCAGTTCAACAGTATCCAGAGAGTCTGCTCCCAGATCATCAATGAAGCTTGCGCCTTCTACGACTTTGTCATCTTCTACGCCTAGATGCTCAACAACAATCTTTTTGACGCGATCAGCTATATCACTCATGTTCATTCCTTACCTTAATTAACGTGTTCAAAATTCTTATAGCGAACGATAGAGAATAATACTAGTCCCGACATTCGTGCGCAACGAATTACCATAGTGAAATACAAAGATAAAGCAGTTTTTGAGGAGATTCGTTTCTCTACGCTGTGGATAATATACTAAATACACCATCAACGCGGCAAAAAATAAAGCTTATCGAAAAAAAAATTGTACTTAATTGTTATTTCTCGCTATCTTTCCGTTTCATGAAGATAACATTCAGAACTAAAGAAAGGCTGGCTTTTCAAATGATGACCTCTATGCGCAAAAAAACTGCACTTCTCTCCGTGGCCGCTCTGCTTTGTCTTGCCGCACCCAAAAACTCTGTCGGACAGGAAAATACAATTTTACCGGATTTGCCAGCACCGATTAAAAATCTGGTTAATGAAGGTGCGCAGGTGCGCTTTCTTGGTAAAGATTTCGGTTTTGAGGGCTGGATTGCTATTAAAAACGGGCAAGAGCAATATTTCTACGTTCTGCCTAGCACGGGCGGGTTTGTTTCAGGTATATTATTTGATCAGCAAGGTAAAGCTGTCACGATTGATCAGGTCAACCGCTTGCGCGCTCAAACAGGTGGAGAGCTTTTGGATTCGTTGGCCGCGGATGCCCCCCAACATGATGTCGCAAATTCAACACAGGCCGAAAAATACGAATTTAAAACACCTTCGGAGCAATTATTCTGGGATATTGAAAACAGCAACTGGGTCCCTATGGGGCTGGCTGGAACACCTGTGGTCTATAGTTTTGTCGATCCTCAATGCCCGCATTGTCATACCATGATGCGTGATATGCGCCCCCTCATAAAAACAGGAAAAGTTCAGATTAGATTGATCCCTGTTGGCTTTAAGGAAGAGACACGTGCACAGGCCGCGTACCTTCTTGCCGCGCCGTCACCGGAAACCGTATGGTGGAAACATCTGGATGGCGATGCCTCTGCATTGCCAGCTAAAATGGAAATCAACCAGCAAGGTGTCCAAAGAAATCTTTCGATCATGCAATCCTGGAAACTCAGCGTAACACCGCTTATGGTCTATCGTGGTAAAGATGGAAGCGTAAAAATAGTCCGTGGTAAGCCAAAGGATGTTGACACTTTGATCGGTGATATCGGGTCACGCACTTAAGACTATGGCTGCTCGGGTACACAAATTAACGGGTGTTTTTGCTTCGGTCTGCGTGAGCCTCGTTACTGCACTCGGTGTTTCTTTATACGGGCAGGGCTCTACTGGTAGAAGCGCTATCTCCCCTACAGGGACATCTGGTTATGAACCAGCGGCAGAACAAACGAAGACTGTGCTTTCTGCTGTGCCATCTCCTGCAACAGAACGGAAAGCCGTAGCTTTTGAAACCGCCATGAAAGAAACGGATGAAACCGCCACGGAAGAAACGGACAAACCCACACCAAACCCTGAAAAGATTTTAATCGATTACTACAAAGAGAAAGTTATCAACCAATTTGGCTTGAGCTCGCGTGTCAACTACAGCAAAAGCGAACTATTTGAAAATGGTGGCCGTGTTGATGTCAGATATGAATCAGATTTGGCTCGGGATATCGCACGGGAAGTTCTGAATTCAGGAGATGCTTATGTTCTTGAATGGCTGAGTACCTTTCCAGATCATCTCGCGCTCTCATTGACGGATCAAAGTTATTCAAACATGTCGATGTTTGAAAAGCCAAATGAAATACTAATTAACTCAACGCTCAGTCGCCCGGAACAAATCAAGCAAGGGGTGGCGCTGATCAAAGAGTTTATAAAATTAAAAAACAAAGGCCTTACTGACCTCCCTTATGCAGCACCGCCCGTCTTATCATTTGATCAAAATGGTTGGTTGTCGCAGTACAGTTATTACAGTGCCGCACCAACACCTCCGGACATGACAGATAGCTTTGACTACTGATAAGTCAGCGGATAACCTCCCATTTTACACATATAAAAAAACAGTGACGATCGGCAGTTTTTGTGTTCCAATTGAGTCTGTATTGTTTCGTATATCACACTGATTGGATATATTAGAGTTGTCTGCTACAAAAATACTTGCTGCGTGTATGATGCTTGCGTCCCAGACATACGATGTCCCGCCTGCGCTTCTTGCTGGTATTTACAAAGCAGAAGGCGGAAAACCTGGTATGGAAGTTGCAAATACAAACGGCACCTATGACCTTGGCCCCATGCAAATCAACACATTATGGCTGCCCGAACTTTCGGAAGAATGGGGTATAAGCGTTGATCGGGCCCACCAGTTAGTACGTGATGACACTTGTACAAACGTAAAGGTCGCGGCGTGGATTTTAAGGAATCATATGGATGAAACCCACAGCCTGTCACAAGCACTACAACATTATCATTCTCGCACGCCCAAATATGGCGTAAAATACAAAAAACGTGTGCTCGGTTTAATGCACGAAAATGGACTCTTGAAATCGGAGCGATAATCATGAGAGTTCAAGGTAGCATTGGTGTTTCGGCACCTTTAAATAACAAAACAGGTCGTATATAATGTTGATACTCTGCGTAACCCCAACCTATGCCTTATAAATTTGTGTTAGTTATTCTTGATTTGCTCTATCATTTTGTCTAGTATTTCAATAGACTAAGTTGTCTTTGTATTAGGGTTTTTTTATTATGTCTCGTAATTTTCTCATCTTTTCTCATCTTTTTCTATGTTTGACGCTTATCACTGGCTGTTCCAGCGATGGTCATAGCGTATTGCCAAGCAAAAAGTTTAGCGGTGGAAGCCCACAGATCGTAGCATCACCGGATACTGTATCCGCCATGCTGGCCGAATCAGCTGATCGTGCCTCTTCCGCGCTCGAATCTTTAGCAGCAGTAGAGAGGGCAAGAACACCTGCAACATCAATGTCTCCACTGGGTAACGTACCGGCAGAGCTTCGTCGCACAATTACTGTGAACTGGGTTGGACCAATCGAGCCCATAGCAAAAACACTCGCCGACCGCGCCGGATACGGATTTCTTGAGCTCGGTAACAAACCGGCTATTCCGGTTGTTGTTTCAATCGATGCCGAAAATAGCCGTGTCGTCGATGTGCTGAGAGATATCGGGTTGCAGCTTGGTATGCGCGGCGATGTTAAGGTTGATGCGCAAACTCGTATGGTTGAAATCTACTACGCGCCAAACGCAGGAATGGGCGGATAGGAAAGGTTTTAGAATATGCGTTTACTTTATGTAACTAGCTTACTTGCAATGCTTGGCACTTTTATAATGCTTGTGCCTGCAAAAGTGATTCACGCAGCACTTCCCGTAGATAATGAAGAGCCGCTAACCACTTCCGAAGAGGAGCCGGTAGAAATTGGAAAAATCCTGAATTACCAGCCCGTTAACAAGCCTGACAAGGATGAAAGTCTGCCCTTTGATATCAGGGCCGAAGCCATAAAAGAGGCTGCTATTTCCTTTGGTGCACGTGGCGGTCTTGCCAAGCGCACATTCGAAATAAGACAGGAACTGGATCGTCGTGCACGTTACCTGAACAAGGTCTTCAACTTCAGTCAGCTTCTGATTTCGGCGCCATCAGGCCTTCTGATAGAACCACCGATTGTTACCCAGTCTATGAACGCCATGTTGATCGATATTGATGGTCAAACGGCCGCCGTTTCTGACAAAATCTACAATATTATTCGTAATGCACGTATCGTATCGGCACCACGGACATGGCAGGTTTATTTGGAACGTGAGTGGGGGGAAGTAGTGCCACCACCGGATATTTTGGTTCCGCAGGATGACGAAGAACGCAAGGTATGGGTAGAACACGCCGAAAAAGGCTGGACATACGGCTATGAACAAGCAAATGAAATATTCAAAGATGATCTGATCCGTCTTGAGTCTGACTTTCAGGGTATGATCCGATACAGAATGCTCTTGGCACAGGGTATGATCTCTCCTCCTTACGCACTTCAGGTTGATCGCGGTGTGACAGGTGGTGGAAACGAAATGCGCATTGGTGACCGCGCAGTTCAAATTACTGGCGTACCTCAGCTTATGACTGGAGCAAATACATGGAAGCCCGCAAGCCGGTAAGCCTTGTCAAGGCCGAAGACGATCACGCAAAAACCTGGCCTGACGAACCTCAAAGATTCGCAGTAGAGGATATTGATAACTTCCTTCTTTGGTGTGTGAAACAAGGCTCATCCGATATTACAATTCAAAGTGAACGGCAGGTTTATAACGAAATCGGCGGCGAACTCTATCCCGGCACATTTCGTGCACTGGACGCTGCTGATATGGCTGTCTTTTTACAAAGGCTATATGGACCGGAAGCGCAAGCCCGTCTCGCTTCGGCAAGAGATCTGGATGTATCTTACGAAATCAGGCCCGACCGCTATACACGCATTCGTTTTCGTGTAAACATCACAGCCATTCTTTCAAAAGGCCGTGATGGCGCACAGATCACGATGAGAAGCTTACCCAGCGAACCCCCGACAATGGATGATCTGAGTATTGAACAGGAAATCCGGGATGCATGGGCACCAAGACAGGGGCTCGTGGTTATTACTGGTCCAACAGGCTCCGGTAAAAGTACATTGCTCGCTGCTGGTAACCGCATGCTTCTTGAGCGCCCCCGCGGATGCGGAAAAATGCTAACCTACGAAGCGCCGATCGAATTTACCTATGACAATATCAACAGCCCGCGCTCTCTCGTATCACAAACAGAAATCCCCCGTCACTTGCCAGACTTCGCACATGGTGTAAGAAACGCATTGCGGCGCAAGCCCGAGATTATTCTCGTTGGGGAGGCCCGGGACAGAGAAACAATTAACGCCTCTATAGAAGCCGCACAGACAGGTCATGCCGTGTACACCACAACACACACTTTGGGTGTTGCAAACACGGTGCAACGTATGCTGTCAACCTATGACATGAATGAACGTGAAGAACGAGCTGTGGCCATGATTGAAACCTTACGCCTTGTAGTAACACAAGCTCTTGTCCCTCGTATTGGCGGCGGGCGATGTGGTGTGAGAGAGTGGATGAAATTCCCCGACGAAGTACGCGAAAAACTGATGGACATGCATTTTACCAAATGGCCAAACGAGATTCAGCGCATGATTACCCAATATGGCCGAACCCTGGAAAGATCAGCGGCAATAGCGTTTGAAAGCGGGGCAATTGATAGGCGCGCTTATCTATTGCTTTCTTCTAGTACGGGTGCTTAACTACATTAAATTTTGTTTAAGGCTTATACTGCATAATTATTTGTACTTAAAATTAAGAGGCATAAAACCAGATAATGGCCAAAGAACTTGAGAATATAGAAGCTAAAATGAACTGGCATTGGCGTGATACTATGCGCACGATACGGTTTCTGGGTTTTGACGCACGTGTTTCGCTTCTTGTGCCTTTATGGCTTGTTTATTTACGAGTATCAACTATTACAATCTCTTTTATTGTGTTCTACATTTTCAACATGCTTGAAAAGAAGGGGCTTACTTTCCCTTCTGCCCTGAGAGCCTTGCGTTGCTGGCTAATCGGACAAGAACGTCCAGGCCAGATCGGCGTGAATAAGCACAAGTTTATTGATTACGGATAATTTTCTTCAAAAATACACATGTAACCTGCCTGTTGCTTGACTTAATGCTTGAAATATAACTGTTCGGGCGATATTCTTTATGCTGGGTGAACGCCAGTTAAAATTTATTGAAGTTCCGGATTTAAAATTTGTGTATGAAACTTGGGAATAAACAGATGTCTTCGAAATATAATCGCCTCTTACAATCAACGTGCCTACCGCTTGCTGTTATCGCTGTGATGGCATCGGGATCGGCTCTCGCGGGGTTTGAATGGACACCTCCAAGCAAACCGGATCCAGGCTTGATGCACTCAGAGGACACAAACACTCTTCCACAGGCACATAATTTCGCAACAGATCCTATGCTCGAACTCGAGCCTATTTCTACGCACGATATGATGGACGAAGAAGTAGAGGCTAAAAAAGAAAGTATTGAAAACGCAGTGGCCGTTAAAGTGCTGGATAACTCCGAGGAAATGGGCATGAGCCACGAGGTGATCGAGGAACATGTACAAGAAGCAGAAACCGACCCGACAGCCCTGTCTATTAATCCATATCCTCTGGAAAACGAAGCCACCACAACAGATACAATGACACCGATTGCACTGCCATCCGATGAAGAGTCCGAGCTTGCCGAGCTTACTGTGGAAGATGTCGGTATGCCAACAAGAGAACCTGTACATTCCATGGGCGCTATTCCTTCTGATTCGGATCAGACATTTGATATTATAGAAGGTTTTGGAACAGAAATACCGATGGCTCTAGCTCTTACCCAAATTGTGCCCGCAGATTACGCCTATTCCTTCGGGGATCATGTAAACCCCGGGACATCGATTTCATGGAAGGGCGGGGAACCTTGGAATATCGTGCTTCAGGATGCACTTGATCCTGTCGGTGTTACATTCGAAATCAAGGGCAAAAAGATTGTTTTCAACGCCCCTTCTAGTCATCAGGCGGCACAAGCTCCTATGGATATAAAGGAGCCTATGGCCGATGAGAACAAGCCAATGATGATGGAAGAATCTACTCCTTCGGAGTCTCATAAAAAAAAACTGAACTAGATTCTGCGCAAGCCACAGAATCCGTTGAAGTCACCTCACTCGAAGAGCATGATTCCCAAAATCCTGCTGAAGATGAGCCAGATTTTCTTGAAGATATTTTTTCTGCCGAAGACCAGCCTGTCGCTCTGGCACCCATTCCGTCTGTAAAACCGGACAGAGCAGAAAGTATCGTCTGGAACGACCCACAACCTGCCAATCTTGAAGATATTGCAAAGCGTTATGCCAGAGAGCAAGGACTTGAAGTACCGGAATCAAAGATAGCCTCCGGAGATCCCGAAACACAGGAACTTGCTGAGAGTGAAATTCAGGACATACAGTCCGCCGATGATATTGAGGCCATGACAGAAGAACCCAAGCAATTGGAAGAGGTTGCCGACACCACAGAGGAACAAGAAGTCGCCGAGTTAATTGAGGCCGAATCCACCGAAATGCCCGCAGAACCAGAAGAAATCGTGTGGAACGATCCGCCAAAAGTTGAGCCGGAAAAAGAAATAGCTGAAATAGAATTCATATCAAAAGTGCCGCCTATAAAAGAAGAGCCGCTAGAAGTTATTGCCCATGATGAAATTGAACAGACACTCGATTATTTCGGTACAAAAGAGCAGAAAGCAGAAATAGAGCCTTCAATTAAAGACATTGAAATAGCAGAAGCCCCTGTCGAGGAAACAGTGGAGATTCTTGTTGAAGAACACATTATTGAAGAGCCCGCAATCATAGAGGAACTACATAAAAACCTTCCCGAAACGCTAGAGAAACCTGAAGAGATTTCATCTCCGATTCCATTGGATGAAAAGATCATTGAGGAGCAAAACAAAGAACCTCTGAAGCCTCTTGAAATACAGGAAAAAATTCAGGAAATAGAAACAACCACAACAAAGCCAGAACTTACAGAATATGAAGTGGAAGTTGTTGAAATACAGGAAAAAATTGAACCTATTGATGCCGTTGAAATAGAAGAAGACCCCGAACAACATCTGCTGCAAAAAATGGAGATGGCTTCTATAGACACAGAGCCATTTAGAAGAGGCCCCTCAAACACGCTTCAAGTTTGGCAGGCAAAACGTAAGAAAAATCTTCATAAAATCCTTGAAGACTGGTGTGCCGAAGAAAACATAAAGCTCGTATGGAATGCACCGGATGAGTACAAACTCAATAAGGACATCCTCATCAACGGAACATTCAAAAATGCGATCGGTATTCTTTTCTCTAAGGGGCTGGACCGTGCACCAGAATACATTCTGATTGAAGATATGGGTTATGAACTGCGTGTCGAAGGATAAAAAAAAGCGGCCCTTAGGGCCGCTTTACTGTCCATTTTCACTATATAAAACGCACAAGGCTAAGCTGCTGCGCCAATGCAGTAACTTGATAAGACGCTTCCAGTTGTGTTCTCAACGTCGATAAGCGTACCGCAACATCATTAACATCTACATCTTCCACTTCACCAACTGTTGATAACAGAAGCTGTTGCTGGTTAATGTGTGACTGCTTTGTATTATCAACTTGCGCCCTCACAGTTTCCAAACGGAATCTAATCTGGTCAATTTCTCCCAAAGAATCCAGAACCTGCTCGCTCATCGCATTAAACAATCTATAGAAATTATTTTGCTGTTCTTCTGCTGTTTGCCCCGGCGCACCTTTAACATCCGGAACACCAGGATAAGTTCCATTATGATACACATCGACAACAGGCGGCAGATTTTCGTTTTTGAATACTGCAAGTGCTACAATCACATTACGTAGACTTCTCTCATTCGCCAAAACTGTATACTTGAACTCCGAGTTCTCGTCCGCTCTGACAAAGACATTTCCCGCCGTACCATTAGCAACAGACGCAGAATATCCAATAGCCGTATCGCCTATCGCATCAGGATTACCGTTTAAGGGTGTGCCATCCGTTAAATCTGCTATCAACTCATCCGTAGTGATCACACCATTTTTCCAATCGGCAATGAGCGTGTTAATCGATGCTTCTAAAGTCCCATTATCGTCATAAGGCTTTACCTGACTGTCAGCACCAGCCAAAAGGTAACGATCCCCTTGTTTGGCATTTAAAAGCTCACCCAAAAAACCAAACAGGTTTTCTGCATGATTAATCACTGCCGTTATGTCATTATCAAGCAATTCAGACGTATTCCCTACAATGATATCTTCAATGGCCGTTGTCATGGGGTCGTCATAGCGTATCTCGTCACCGGTCTGGTGAGACCCTTCCTGTACGAAGCTCGTAATCGTTGAAGCAAACTCGCCTGTTTGTGTCTGGAATTCCTCGATAGAACCCAAAGTCAGCGCAATCGTTGTATCTGCACGTGTAATATTGTTCAGATAAATATCAATTGATGACAATTGCGCCCTTGAGCGCACAGATATAAGAGCATCCGAATTCAAACCCGAATAAAACTGGGTCTTCTTACCCGTCGTTAACTGCTCTGTCAAAGTTGCAAATTTGAATTGCTGCTGACCAAGATTTTCAATCTGTCTTAAAGCCTGTCCAAGTGTTGATACGCCTGTCATGTTCTTTCCTTTCTAGACCTTCTAAATAACGCTCAGCAACTCTTCAAAAATACTCTGAACAACATCAATGAGACGTGCAGACGCTGCATAAGCCGTCTGTATCACAATTAAGTTGCCAAGTTCTTCATCAATATTAACGGCAGATTGATCAAGGAATTGTTGCTGTAATAAATTTTGTAATGCCGTTTCATCTTCAACGCGGGCTTTCATGAGAGAAAGTTCCTGCGCTAATTCATTAATAATTTTTTGCGAAAAATCATTAAGGGTCGAAGACGCTATAATCGCAGTACTCGTATCAGCGCCTGGCCCCAAAAGAGAATCACGAAACGGCACAAATACTCCACTTCCTGACTGTGTCTCGGACTGATACTGGATATTGTTAATCGGTGTTAATTGTTCGATTACACCTCCGCCCAAAACCGTATAGGTTCCAAATATTGCCTGAACAATGTTAACGCCGTCATCCAATGCCGCACGACCTGCCGCCGTTCCACCAAGAGAGGCACCGCTTGTTGTAAACGGCCCGCCAACAATTGTCAGGTCACCACCGAAATCCGGATTGTTAAAATTATCACCCGGGCGCAAGGATAAAAACCCGTCTGCGTCCATTTGAACAGCAAGGCCAGGAACAGCATTTAATTTTGCTAGAAGCTCGACCTCTGTATCCAATGGCTCAATTGTAATGCGGACAGGCTCATTATTACCGACCTGCACATCAAAATATGGATCTGCCGCCTGTGATAAAGAAGGTCCCAAGCCTAAAAAGGAGAATCCTTCCGTAGACATTGGTTCCACACCACTGTTCAAAATTTCGATATCGCCATTGCTCTCGATTACAAGCTCGCCATTGGCACCAACGGAAATGGCCGCACCAAAATCAGCAACAGCCGTCGCCCAGTTTGCGTCCAGCATAATATGATCTACCAGATCCTGCGCTGCGCTCGTTCCTCCGGCTGCCACAGCACGTAAATCAACCGATATATCATAGGGCCCACCGCCGAAATCGGGGTCATCAAATCTTAATATAAACGTGTCTGTTTCTGTCGGCGCCATTCCAAAAACAGCCGTACCACCCGCCGTGACAATATCTGCAACACTGGCGTAATTACTCAGGCTCAAACCACTTTTGACAATATTTGTCGGGGAAAGACCAAGCCAGTCCTGCAATGTTGTTGCACCTGTTGCAGCGGCTTGTATATCCACTGATGTTGCCGGATCAGTATTCGCGGCAAGTTGGTAATTGATACTCCCAAACGTATATTCAATGACACGACGAATAATATCGTTTGCGCCTGTTTGTAATGTGCCTCCATATGTTCCTGTCTGGATAAGGTTTTTATTTGCCACAACTTGCGCGTTCACTTGGATAAGAGCAGAAAACCCGACATATGGAACAGGTGTCGGAGGATTGGTTGTCGGGTCAGGAGGCGTATCCAACGGCACTGTGCCGGTTTTGTCTGTAAAGAGACGTAAACCCTGCTCTTGGAAGCGTAGCGCTATTTTATGCGCTAACTCATCCAACTGGGCCATTTTCTTGGGAAATGTAAAATCCCGCATATCCATCAAACCACCAAGCTTGCCGCCTAGTTTTGATTGGGTAATTTCGATTGCATTCGGGCTTTGCGTCGGATCACCAACAAAAATGCCGGCCGCAGATAAAGGATAGCCCGTTGTAGGAGAAAGAGGTGTCGGCTTGAAATAAAGCTGGTTTGCAGTCTCTCCTGCTAACTCTACGCCTTCCACAGTCTGAATGACCAGAACACCATCACCGCGCTTGAATATACTGACTTCTATCAATCCGGAAAGCTCTTTAATGACCTGATCGCGTACATCTTCTACAGCAGCAACACTGCGATCTGAGTTAAGGCCAAAGCGCACTTGCGTGTTGTAATCCGCAACCTGAACCAACAAATCATTTATATTTTGAATTGTTATTGATACCTCGTTTTGGGCATCATTGCGTAAAGTTGTGTAATAGTTTGATAAATCATTGATCTTGGTCGCCGTGTCCTGTGCCTGATTAACAACGTCGCTTAAAAGAAACTGATCATCAGGAGCATTGGCAAGCGCTGCGAAAGTGTCTTGTAATTTTGCAACCTCTGCCGCCACAGATACATTGGCCGAAGGAGCGCCATGAAACTGCTCTATACGGCTTAAATAAGACGCCTTAACATCATAGAAATTGACGGAACTGACCTGTGTCCATAAGTCCAACTGGAGGCGTAAATCAATATTTCGGATGATTGTTTCGCCCGTAACACCAATAGAGCGGCCCCCCACAATCTGCGTACTTTGAGGCAAAATTTTCCTCGTATAGCCTTCTGTGCCTACATTTGAAACGTTACTTGATATTACATCGATCTGCTGCTGGCTAATACGTAAGCCCGAAAGCGCAGTATCCAAGGTCGAAATTCCCATATATCTTGCTTTCTATATCATCATCATTTTTAAACGGATTTACGCCGTTTACGCTTATGATCATGATATATGCAAAGATAATGCCAGAATTTTATCTGATGGGGGTGTTCTGCATATTTTCAAATATTGTGGAGCTTACATCTTCCACTTGTTTGGCAAGGCCTTGTTCCACAAGGATGGAGGTCAGCATCTCACGACGCAGCATTGATTCAAACCGATCCCTCTGATGCATCAGGCTGATCGCATCAAGAGACGCACCGATGCGATCGACATTTGCAGGCTTATCATACAAATTGGTATAGAAATTCGGATGTTGATACATCTTTTTGGTCAGAACTTCCATTTGCGCATAATAGCTGGGCCGCTCCCCAAGGATTCTATTAATTTCATTATCCAGAGTTGTATCACCATCTTGATCTGTTATACCAAATTCAACCAATAATGCCTTCATATACAACCAACCTGTATCCTCGGCCCAGCTAATAGGGACCGGATTACGTGGTGACTGCATTTGCTGCGGGATAGGCGGAGCCACCGCAGTTGCCGTTGTAGGTTGCCCCGGCGGTGCACTTGATTTCATACCAACAATGTTAATAAAACTGTTATGGGCGACCCCCATTTTAGCAACAAAACTTCTGCTATCAAAATGCGGTCGTATATCTTGTTCAATTTCATACCCATCAGGCAAATCAAAGACATTTGGAAAATAAAGATTCTTTGCCAAGGCTATAATATCAGCCTCATCATCCGTCAAATCATTGTTTGGTGTTGCACCGGCAGCACCATCGGCATAATCAACATCAAGCGTTAACTTCCCGCCCAGCGTTCTGGCAAAATCAACATCCTTATTCATTCTGTCCAGCACAGCAGGGGACGGCACACCCGTAACAGGACAAAGTTTCTCGGCTGCTCCGTTAAAATCTCTTGGATCGCAATAGAACTGGCGATAAGCCTCTACTTCGGAATATTGATGGGTCTGCGGGCCATATGCAGCAGTCCCAGGGAAAGTCCCCAGATACTGGTTCATAAGCGCTCTATTCAATGCATGTTTGTTGACCTGCCCCTTCATTTCTGCATGCCCGACACTGCGAACAAACGTTCCAATACGGCACATCTGATCGCTAGGGTGATAATCCTTATGCGCGCGCGCCATAAGCTCTCTTTGTTTCATTTGTGTCTTGAGTTGAATTCTGGTGTCAAAGAACATCCCGATTGCCTGCGTCTGCAGAGCGATAACAGCTGAAAATTCCTCTGTCATCTTTATTAATGCCCATGAATATCGCGCTTGTACCCTATTAATGTTCGATCCGCTGCTATCTCCAAAAATAAAGACATCTACTTTTCCGTTCCCAAGCGCATTGACATCGCTACTAAAGCCGGCATTTTGAAATGCCAGTTGAACCTGTTCGGAATAAGCGTCATTTCCTTCTTCGTCGTATTTTTTATTCAGGGCATCAGCTGTAAATAATCCGGCCCAATCCGTAGTGATAGAGTCTTCTTTCTCACCTGTTTTGACAATAACATTCGAAAAAGCATCCAGACCTGATCCCTTAACGGAAACCTGTCCGGTCTCCTGATCCAATCCTAAAAGAAGCTCAAGTGTTTCAGCCGCAGAAACTTCTGTCCCGTCCGACATCTCAACACTCAAACGATAATCCAGATTTTTGGTTTTGGCCTCTTTGGCAATCTCTGGAAGCGGTAAATTCAAAGCACCGTTATTCTTAATTATGCCTTGCCCTTCTGCTACAATTTCATTATCAGCTAGAATCTCATAATTGACCTTTGTTCCGTTTGAAAAATCCCTGACTATAACTTCTACGCCATTCTTTTTTGTATAGAACATCGAAAAAATACCGGAAGAATAGGCCCCAACAGCCCCAACGGCCAGTATAGCTGCGGCTAAAATGTATTTTCTTTTTCTTATTTTAAGATCAATCACATTACACCTCTATTCCGACATGCTTCCGAACGCCCTGATATTGTCTTCTACCTGTTGCTGCAACTGCTCCACAGCAAGCTCCAACAAGATAGACAATGACGCTTCCGTTCTTAAATTACTCTTCAGCAAGTCAAACTTTTGGATTAGGCCAATCGCCTGCATGGCAACGCCTTTCCGTTGAACATTCGCCTCTTTGTCATATAAATTCGTATAGAAAAGAGGGCTTTGATATGCTGTCTTTGTCAGAATTTCCATCTGCGCATGATAACTGGGGTTTTGGCCCAAAAACTCGTTGGTCTCAAACGGATCCATTCCCAGCTCGTATAAATACGCCTCTAAAAATTCTTTCGACCCCACAGTACCTTCGCCCTTAAGAGCAACAAGCGCATTGAAACTGTTTTCAGCGACCTTTGTTTTGGCCACAACAGAACGCATATCCAGATAAGCCTTTTGCAGATCGTTAAGATTGGCACCATTTCTTAATTTCTTATAGTCGGCTCTATTAAAACCATTATACCCATATAAATTATTCTGAAGCGCCATAATCTCTTCTTCACCCTCAGTCGCAGGACCGAAATCTGTAAAATCAACGCCGATGGTCAGTGGATTATCCAGCGTCCGCTGGTAGTCAATGTCTTTGTTAAACCGGTCTTTTACAGCCACACTTGGAATATTCGGGTTTGCCGTATAGGCTGTCGTCGGACAAACCAGAGCCAAGCTGTTATTGTTATCAAACTGGTCACAAAATTTAGTCCTGAAATTTGCAAGTCTGATCGTTACATCACCACGCTCGCCCCACGCAACGCCTGTATCTTTATTTCCAAGGAGTCTGTCCAGAGATCTCTCACTTAAAAGAAGTGAGCTCAACTCACCTTTTCTCTCTGTCGCAGCCAAACTTTTCATCCGTGTTCCAAACTCACACATACCTTTGCTTGGGTGATAATCTCTGTTCGCTTTAGCGTGTAAAACTTGTAACGTGCGCTGTCTTTCCATCTGTTCACGTGCATCAAAGAACTGGCCAATGGCCATAACCTGCTGTGTGCCGGATGCGGCAACCTGATTACCGGCCTGAACAAACATCGGAAGCATATATTGCTGCCAATACGTCAAATCCCACCACAATAATCTGTGAAGAAATAATTCGATAAAGAAGTGAATGTTAATTTCAATCCAGTCACGCAACCATTCTGTTAAATCGGTTGTGATGGTATCAAGAATACAAATACAGCAATCACTACAACAAATAGCCTCCGCTTTTTTGGGCTGCATGGTCAAAGTGGCAGACACAAAAAACGATCCTACCAAAAGGGCAAGAATAGCAATTTTTAAGCCGGCATATTTTTCAAAAAATCTTCTCATACTATTGTCCGGTAATCGCCTGTATCTGGTCTTCTATCTCCCGCTGCAATTCAATAACAGCAAGTTCAAGAAGAATTGACATTGTTGCTTCACCACGAAGCGAACTTTTAAGCATATCGAATTTCTGCATTAACTTAATGGCCTGCATAGACACTGTCTTGCGGGCGACATTTGCAGGCTTGTCATATAAATTCGTGTAAAAATCCGGATTCTGATAAAGTTTTTTAGTCAGAATTTCCATCTGTGCGTAATAACTTGGATCTTCGCCCAACATCGGAACAATCTCTGCAACAGGAACACCAAGCTCCTTCAGTATATGTTCCATATAAACTCTTGAACTCTGTGGCACAGTCGGAGGACCACCAGGAGGTTCTACTCTGTGTCCTTGCGCTTTCATGGATGCAATCGCGTATAAACTGTTTTCTGCAACACTACGCTTTGCAACAATTGAACGCATATCCAGATAAGCCTTTTGCATCTCTGTCAATTCTCTATCAGGACGATTCTCAATCAATCGCGTTGGAATACGTGGAAACGTCTGATGCCCGAACAGGTTGCTGGCCATAGCCATAAGGTATTCTTCGTCTCTGTTATCAATAGGGGGGGTGGCCGTCGAATCCATCATTGTGTTATTGGTAAAATCAAGTTTCATGCTCCAGGGGGAGTCAACCAGACTGAAATAATCAATATCTTTGTCAATTCTGCCGCGCGCTTCAACATCAAAGCTTGCATCTGCCCAATCGGTACTTTCCCAACATGCATAAAGTAGAGAACTACCTGCATCTTTAATAAGAGAAGAACCGCGATCCTTTTCCTTACAGAAACGCTCTCTGAACTGAATTATCCTAACCTCTTGGTCCAAATCATGACCATACATACCGGAAGTATTCTCCTGACCAAGTTGTCTATCTTGAGATTTTTGCGCCATAACAACAGCAAGAATCTCGCCCTTACGCTCGGTCGTTGCAATACCCTTCATAAGCGAACCAAAAACACACATACCCTCTGTCGGATGATAGTCCTTATGAGCTTGCGCACGGATTTCCTGAAGCATTCTCTGTGCATCCATCTGACTTTCAGCATCTATGAACATACCAATTGCCATCGCCTGTTGTATTGCAAAGGCCGTTAATTGCTCGGCAGATAACATCATCACGGGAAGAATGCTCTGTTCCCACATCTGATGCACAATGAAACGTTGCAGCGCTTTAAATTCAGCATCAAGTTTTTCATCAAACTCGTCTTCGGCTTCTTGCCATATTTGATCATCCCATGCCCGAACAAATGCCTCACAACTACCACAGGCATGTGCCTCATCGACCAACACAACGCTTTGCACAACAAAGGCGGCAAAGAACACCGCACCCACTAAGAGGGCGGATTTAAAATAGCCATGTGATTTTAAAATATATTTTATCACGTCTACTATTCTTCCTTTTGGCTCTGTGTCATTGCATTGTTAACCAAACCAAAGTCACTGCTTAGCTCACTTGAAAGCAACACAGAAAGAATCATTTCCTGTCTCAGTTCGCTTTCAAATAATGCTCGATCCAGCATCAAATCTATAGCTTTCATCGCTACCGCTTTCCGCTTTACGTTCGCTGGCTTGTCATACAAATTGGCAAAAAAGTCAGGGTTTTGATAAATCTTTTTACCCAAAACCTCTAACTGCGCATAATAACTCGGGTTATTGCCCAACATCGCAAAAATCTCGGCATCCGGTGTTCCTGCGGGCATTAAATCCTTCATAATAGCCGCCATATAAAGCCCAACATCCGGGTGAACTGGGGCTGCCGGATCTCCGTTAGTCCCTGCTGACTTCAATGATACGATGGCATTATAACTGTTTTCTGCAACATTTCTTTTGGCCACAACGCTTCTAAGATCCATATATAACTTACGCGCTGTACTTAAACTCAGGCTGCTATTGGAAATACGATGGCTCAACGCATCGTTTCCGTATAAATTTAGCCCCATAGCCAAAACATCCTCTTCGTCCGCTGTTGCAGTCGGCACAAGGAACGGCACAACTAAAGAATCAGTGAAATCAACATCAAGCGTTCTGGGCTCGTCAATAAGCCGCGTATAATCAATATCACGGTTTACACGCCCTCTATCTAAGGCACCTGAAAGTGTCGAAGGATCATAACCATCACGGTCACACGCTAAATCCAAGCCGGTACCGGCAATGCTCCAGTTATTATCCTTTGGGTCACAATATGTATCTACGAACTGATTCCATCTGTAGGTTTTGTCATTATCAACCCCGCCAGCCGAAAGAGAATTTTTATGCTCAAGCTGTCTTGCTATCGAACGTTCTGACATCGCCAGAAAATTAAAATTAACTCGACCATCTGTAGAAGACAAACTGCGGGCTCCTGTACCGAACCAACAAAAATCATCACTCGGGTGGTAGTCACGGTGCGCTTCCGCTTGTAATTCAAAATGAAGTCGTTGCGTTTCTAAATAATGTCTCGCATCAAAGAACGCGCCGACCATCTCAAGCTGGTACATAGCAAATGCACTCAAGAAATGTGTTAGCTCCTGCAAGCCCCTTAACCAAAATTCTTCAAAGAATTCCTCGACAATCCAGTTCTCTTCGCTGTTCAAATGTTTTTCGATTGAATCTTCGATGAGGGGTGATCCGATATTCTCCTGAATAAGGTCGAGCAAAAGGACCGCCGCAAGAGGGTCAAGAATAAAACAGAAAACACACGGTGTACAAATCACCGCTTCGGATTCTTTAGGACGAAGGGTTAAGGCCGATCCTGATACAATCGAAACCATAACAAGCACAGCCATAAGGCTTCTCGACTTGCGATACAGCCGCGAGCCCCAAAATCTGGACCATCCTTTCTTTTCCTTATCTACCATCTAAATTCTAATCTTCCTTTATATTTCATCCTACCTTGATACCGCGGTAGAAATCGCATCATTCGCATTTCTATGCGACGCTCTTAACTTGCTCGAAAGCAGAACCGAAACAACCATCTCTCTGCGCAACTGACTCTCGTATATAGCTCTATCCAACATAAGTTCTATCGCTTTCATAGCAACTTTTTTACGTTCAACATTTGCAGGAGAATCATAAAGACCCGCATAAAAATCAGGGTTCTGATAAATGCGCTTTGATAGAACTTCCAACTGTGAATAGTAACTCGGGCTATATCCGATTAAATCAAAAATGTTCGCACCCGTTAAAACGCTCGCAGGTAAAAGCTGATCCATAATCGCTGCCATAAAACGTCTTGATTGCTTTTGTGCCAAGAGACCATTCGATATTAAAAGAGGCACACCGAAAAGGCCGCCAGGATGAGTGAAAGGATCAAGCTCTTTTTCATGGCTAGAACCAGAAGATTTTATGCCGACAATCGCATTGAAACTTGCTTGGGCAACACTTCTCTTCGCGGCGACACTTCTCAGAGAAAGGAAAAGGGTAAGAGCCGCATCTCCGGTTAATTTAATCTGCGCTAAGTCCCTTGAAGGAACTTTATGCCCATATAAATTCTTTGACATGGCAATGACATCTTCTTCCTCACCAGGCTCGTAAACAGGTCCAACACCTGTAAGAGAAGCAAAAGGTTCCGCAACATCGTCGAGCGTATTATCCCTCATATCAAGGGTAATGGTCCTCGGCTCTTCGATTAATCGTGTGTAATCAATATCACGATTGAAACGGTTCCAATCTTCCGCGCCGGCATCAGTGGCCCCACCCGGTCCATCTCGATCACAAGCCAGCTCAAGACCTGTCGTGCTAGAAATTCTATTGTTATCACCCACATCACAATATGTATCTACAAACTGGTTCCAGCGTGCCCTGTAATCTTCGCCCTGATCGTAAGCACCAGCAACGCCGTAATATCCTGTTTGTCTGGCAAGGCCCATTTCACCAAGAGCAAGGCTGTTAAACCGCGCTATCGTATCGCTAGAAGCCAAACTCCTGACATTCGATCCGAAAACACACATACTCTCGCTCGGATGATAGGCCTTATGGGCATCAAACTGCATTTTTCTCATGACGCGCTGTGTATCCATCTGGAATTGCGCGTCCATAAAACTTCCAACCATCTGGGTATAATAAAGCGCCGCGGCCGCCAATTGATTTAACATCGCCCCTGTGCCAGGGCCAAACTGCGTCTCCAACATATAGATAAGCCACTGATGGAATTCAGTTAAGTCGTCATCAAACTCGGTCTTAACACGCTCCCTGATGTCTTCATGGGCCTCTTCAATGAAATCTGTCGCATTCTCACAATCACTTTCGGCACAAGCAACACAACAAGCATATGCGCTATGCGGAGATAACGAAATCGTCGACATAAAAGACAAGGAAAATACAAAAAACAGAAGAAAAAATGCGTACATACGATTTGGGCTATAACCCATTGTTTTGTATACCGTTTTTGAACACACCTTCATTAAAAAAAACACCTGATAAACCTACCCAAGTTAATTATTTTTTATGCTGCATCATTTTTATCACGATTACAAATCTTTTAAAAACACATACCGCTCAAAACGCAGGCCAACAATTAAAGATAACATAGGCGTACAGATCAACGCACTGAATTTTTTACAAACATGTAAATTTTTAATTCAGCCATTGTGCATTACTCTTTTTTGTTACACAATGTATTTCGTTTTTTTGGAAATATTTTATCAAGAACGTAGACAACAAAAAATTATGCTTAAAAAATTCGCTAAACAAGAAAATAAAGTAGAAGACGCTTCTTCCGCTCCAGATCAGAATGCTCCTGTCCCGGCACAGGCGCCGGAGGCAAACGCCAATCCCGAGCCGGCCAAGACAGATGCCGGTCAATCGGCGCCTCCCGAAATAACCAAAGATGTTGTTTCCGGTTTGGGCACGGTTGTCGTCCGGAATGAATTTTACAGAGACGGTTATAGAAGCCTTCTGAAAATGACCCTGATTCAAAGCATAGTCATACTTGGGCTTATTGGGGCGATGTATTACGTCATAAAGATACACCAACCCCAGCACTTTTACTTCGCCACAACAGAAGATGGTCGCCTTATTCCAATGGTGCCTCTCAGTCAACCAAACTTGAGTGCGCCGGCACTTATGTCATGGGTCGCGCAAGCAACTACAGAAGTTATGACATTTGGCTTCAGTGATTACCGCAGACGTCTTCAGGAATCTTCACGGAACTTTACAAAACGAGGATGGGAGAGCTTTACACAGGCCCTCCAGAGATCGCGTATTATTGAAATGGTAGAGGTGAACCAACAAATCATAACAGCAGCACCACGCGGTGCTCCCGTTCTTGAATCGGAAGGTCTTGTCGCAGGGCGATATCAATGGGTCGTTCAGATTCCACTCATTCTAACCTATACCTCTGGCGCGAAAACATACAATACAGGACTGCTAGTAACGGTAGTAGTAGTGCGAGTACCAAGACTTGAAAGTCCCAATGGTGTTGGGATTGAACAATGGATTGCCGCAGCACGATAATCATTTTTGAGAGTTTTTTTCACTAAATGTGTGGATAATGCGTGACAACGCTAAAAATCCAATGTATCGTTTATGAGTTATTTTAGAGTATCTCGGTTCGGTATGTTCATGCAGTACAAAAAATCTTCTCAAAATTTACACGTTCTCCTCGATTTAAGGGTGCTTGGTTTTGGCCTATTGATGGCGACTTCCCTGGCTTTTGCGCATCCAGCTTTTTCACAGGAAACGCCCGATCTCGCAGCAGATACTGAATCAGAAAAACCTAGTGCTGTTTTTAATTTTGATGATGACGGTATTGATTTTGAACAATCTACCCAAGAACTTGAAGATAGCTTCAGAAACGAAGCCTTCGATCAGGCTTTGAAAACCTTACTCCCTCTTAAGCCCGAAGAAATTAGAACACTGCTTGAGCATTTTGACCGAACTGTTGAGTCGACACAGCTTCCTGTGCATCCCTATCCTCGTCCTGAACTAACCGTCCAAAACGTGTCTCTTGATCCGGGAGCAAAGCCGCTAACTGTAAAATTAGCTTATGGCTATGTGACAACATTAAGTGTGCTTGATTCATCGGGACAGCCTTGGCCCATTGAAGATATGAGCTGGGTTGGCGAATTTACAATTCAGGAATCCGAAGTTCATGATACCACACATATTATAAGAATATCTCCGGACAGCGCATTTGCACACGGCAACATATCAATGCGACTGGTTGGCCTGAATGCCCCTGTTATCATGACGATGGAAACCAACAGGGATCTTGTTCATTACAGATTTGACGCTGTGATACCGATGATGGGACCAGGGGCAAGCACGCCTCTTCTCGATCCGGGTATTAGTCTCGTCGCAGGTGATCCTGATATGTCCGTTGCTCTCAGCGGTGTGGTTCCGGAAGGCGCTGAAGTGCTTGATGTGGCCGGCGTAGACGGTAGAACAACTGCATATATATACAATGGTCTTACCTATGTAAGAACCCCCCTAACTCTTTTATCACCGGGATGGGACAGCTCTGTAACTTCGGCCGATGGCACAAAGGTTTATGCTCTTGAGGAAACCCCGGTTATCTTACTTTCTGATAGGGGCCGTATGGTACGAGCCCACTTGAGTGCGCGTGAGGATCTTTTAGATGAATGATGATTTAGATGAAGAGATTATCGGGGCGGATGATGGTTTCGATGAGTTTGCTCAGAAGTCGAATCTGGGCGACACAATAAGAAGAAGTCCTACCGCGAAAATCGCTGTCATTATTGTAGCGATCGTCGTCATCGTCGGTGTTGTTATGCTCTTCGGACAAGAAACAATCGAGACAAAAGAATCTCAAATCCCTGGCGGTTCTGACGTTACATCCGTTCCCGGAACAGATGAACAAATCTCACCTGCATATGCAGAGGCAGTAGAACAGCAAAACGAAGCGGATCTTGAGCGCGCGATTACAGAAGGCACAAGCTCCATACCGGTGCCAATTAAAACATATGACACCCGTTTGGAAGTGCCTGAAACAGAAGAAAAAACTGAAGACCCCCTCTTGCGCTGGAGACTTCTACAAGAAGAACGTGTTGAGCGTGAGATGAAAATCCGCGAAACAGAGGCAGAGCCTATTACCGTTCTAAACGCAGAGCAACAAAGTCAGGCAATCAGTGATTTGTCGTCTTCTATGCAAGAGCAAATGTCTTCTCTTTTGCAGGCCAATGACGAAAAGAAGAGCTTCACCACTATAACCTTGATAAATTACAACGAGCAGGCAGAGGGTGATGGCGGCCTTGGCGGCGGCGGCAACGGTTCAGACGGAAATTTTGAAGAGCCGGGTTTCGAAGAAGAGACAGACGACCCTGTTGTGGTCATACCCGCTGGTAAAATTGTTTATGGTCAACTCCTCCTGGAAGCGAATTCAGACGTACCAACTGTGGTTTTAGCGCAAATGGTTAGTGGCCCTCTTAAAGGATGGAAGCTTCTAGGTGAATTCGAGGTCCTTGAAGACCTTGAAAAACTCGCGATTACCTTTAATGTGGCCGTTAACGAAGACGGAGAGCAATACAATGTCGAGGCAATCATGCTGGATCCTGAATTAGGACTGGCCGCCAAAAGCACAGATGTAAATCATAGATATTTCAAGCGTATTGTTTTCCCTGCCGCCGCTGCATTCATCGAAGGCTTTGCTGGCGCTATTGCTGAAAGTGGCCAGACCACCGTTACAATTAACGGTGAAACAGTTGCAGAAGAAACAGAAGAAGCAGACTCAGATCAAGAAATCGCTCTTGGTGTGGAGGAAGCGGCGCAAGAGATTAGCGAAATTTTGGATGACATGGCTGATGTGCCAGTTCAGATTATCATCGCTGCAGGAACACCTATCGGTATCTTTTTCACAGAAAATGTGGTAGATGACGAGGGTGATATTTAAACCTTTAGCAAAAACCGGCTTAGCCTGGCACTAAACATGGTCGATTCTGACAAAGATATGAATGAAGAAGAACTAGAAACCGAAGAAGATCTTGATGATCTTTGGGATGATGATGACGATTTGGCACAAGAAGATCTTGAGCCAATTGAAGGCCACCCTGCCAGCGTCATGCAAGAAGATGATGCAGGAGATGCCATAAACATAAAGCCAAAAAAGAAGGGGATTTCAAAGCTCTTTCTGTTCATCCTGATTATATGTTTTCTGCCCCTCATGGCCCTGCCATTTTTAGGGAATATATTTGAAGCACCGCAAGATAACATACCTGTCATAAAAATTGATGAGCAAGCCTCCGAAATACCAGCAGAGGAAGTAAGTGCGCCACAAGAAACAAGTCCTCTGGCCGAAATTTTGAAACAACAGGACCAAGACGTAGCTATACCTGACGAGCCTATGGATCAGGCACCGGAAATGCTAATGGAGACTGAGGAAACAGTCCTGACGCCACTGCCCGAAAATCTTGAAGATATGCCTATGGCCCTGCCGGAACTTTCCGACGCAACAGAAGCGGAAGACGCGCAAAGCATGGAAAACGCCCTGATCGATGATTCCATCATGGCTGAAACCGAAACGCTTCAGGCTGAGGATGACAGCGCAGAAGTATTTAGTCTTCAGGAAGACGAGCTGCTTTCTCGCACCGAAGAGTTACCGGGCGATACAGACGTCCTTCCATCTGTTGAAGAAAACACAGCTCTGGAAGACATTATGAGCCAAAATCAAAGCGCCATGGTAGAAGAAGAGCTACCGGTAGTGCCCGAAACGATTATAGAAAGTCTTGAAAGCCTTCCAGAAGAACTTGTGATGGCACCAACCAAGGTTGTAGAAACAGAGCAAGAACAAGAAGATTTACAAATGTTGGAACAACCGGAAATGGCTGTTGAGGGCGAAGAAAGCATCATCGAGGAAGCTCCAGAACCGGAATCTGCAGTAGAACCTGAAATCGAAGAGGTAATAGAGACAACCGAGCCTGAGCAAACAATAAAAGAGGGAATTCCGGCTCAACAAACAGAAAAAGTCGAGTTTAAACAAGCGGTTGAGGCAGAAATGCCTCCGGCTTCCGCCATTATGGAAGAAAATCCTCCTGTTGTACCCCAAAAGACCGAAATGCAGGAAAATCCCACGCCAAAAACAGAAAAAATTGTTAAAAAAGAATGGGTTATACGCGCCGCGCAAGCTGGAAAAGCAGTTATTTATGATAAAATTTCAACCGAAATGAAATCCATCGAAGTTGGAGATACCGTAACTGGTCTTGGGCTTATAAAATCCATAAAAATGCTAGACGGGCAATGGGTTATTCAGGGCACAAAAAACAAGCTTACCCAGTAACATAAAATCTTACGCTTTTTTACCCTTTTGTAGTAAAATACTACTTAGAGCATATATAAGAATAAAATTTGCAGAATATTCATTAAATGTGGTCTAATAGAGTATCTGCAAGTTCAGGAGGGTTACATTGTTGTATAAGCGCCGATTGTTATCATTTTTGGGGTTGGTTCTTTTCGCTTCACTGCCGAGTACAGCGTTCGCCCAAAATCTTGAAGATATTGCACAAAATATTTCGAACTCTGTTATCACCCTGCCGGGCTTACTTGCCGCCTTCTCGTATTTAGCAGGTATTTTATTTGCAACACTTGCTGTTTTTAAAACAGTCGACCACGTTACAAATCCATCACAGACACCAATGCGCGTTCCTGTGATTCGTTATCTTGTGGGTGGTGCACTTTTCGCTCTACCTACTATTTTCGAAGCCGCTCAAACAGCCATCAGTGGTGGGTCGATAACAAATTTTGAGCCGTCTTACGGTATTATCGCAACCCTTAGCGGTGCGGTCGGTCTGACCGGCTATCTTGGTCTTGGTAACTTCAGCTCGATTATAAACTCGATCATCTTTACCTCGGGAAAGATTCCGGGTCTGGTTGCTGTTGTCGCCTATTTGCTGGCTATAATTATTGCTACATCAGCTTTATATAAAACACGAGATCACGTGGATGATCCGGATCGCGTTCCTTTAAAAGATGCTGTGATACGCTATTTGACCGCGGGCGCGTTATTCGCTCTTCCAAACGTTTACGATGCCATATACAACATGATTGCGAATGGTGGCGCGGGTTTCGGAACAACAGCCATCGAACTATACGTCATAAGTACATTTGTACACTCATCTGAAACGTCTGAAATATTTGACTGTGGTTTGGGTATTATCATTCCTTCTATTTTCTATGGCGCGGGAAGTGTCGGTGAGGGCTTATGTACATTGCTGAACGCATTCGCTGCTGTACCCAGCTTCTTGATCATGGTGTCCTATATGTTAGGACTTATTATAGGCCTATGGGCAATTTTGAAAATTCGTGACCATGTTATTAATCCCTCACAAACGGCCCTCTCAGAAGGTATCTCCAGACTGGTCGTTTCAGGGTGCTTCTTTGCACTGCCTATTGTGGCAATGACAATCGCGTATAGTGTTACGCCTACGGGATCTGCTTTATCCGTTGTTTTGGGGACTTTCACATCCTATGAAGATGGTGGTGTGGCATTAACTTGTGGCGCGACAAACTCGCTTCATCAGGCTATGGCCTGTTTCATGGAAGATATTTTAGGCCCCGGACATGTTGTATTGAACTTCTTCTGTTTCTGCGCCGGTATGATCTTTATTATGATCGGTATATCCAGATTAATGAGATCTGCTCAAGAAGGTGCGCGCGGGCCAGGAGGAATAGGAACTGTTACAACCTTTGCAACAGGTGGGGTTTTGATTTCTGCAACAACTATTCTACACGCCTTCTCTGCAAGTTTCTTTGGTACGTCCATAACTACAACCAAAGCAAAGTTGACTTATGTTGCCGGTATGAGCGTTGCCGAGAAAGCTGCTGCATACCACACCATCAATGCTGTCCTTAAGTTTATGATTATTATAGGTATGATTAGCTTTGTACGTGGAATATTCATCCTGAGAGACGTTTCGGAAGGAAGTCAACAGGCCTCTGTCATGTCCGGCATGACCCATATGGTCGGAGGGGCATTGGCCGTTAACCTCGGGCCACTCTTGAACGCAATCCAGACAACTCTTGGTGTAACTGCGTTTGGCGTGACATTCTCATAAAAAAAGTAAAAAATTGTGGCGACTTTGTGGCAAATCTGATACCATAATACTATAAAGTGAGTATCAATTGGTATTTGAGGAGGAACTATAATGTTCAAAAGAACCA
>CAYGSJ010000003.1:0-128585 GCA_964352665.1 uncultured Micavibrio sp. | reverse complement strand
GTGACAGCTCAGCAACCGTTAAAGCTGTTAAGCTTAAAGGGGTAACATTCACAGTTAACTAATCGTTATCTGAGATTACCTAAAGATACAAAGAGCCGGTTTCCCGGCTCTTTTTTTATGAAACACAAAAAATATGACAACGTTTTTTCAAATATGCTAACATCACCTTTGGATATAACGATAGGGGGCTAAAAGTGCAAAGTCCGCTTATAATGGGGTTATAGAGATAAAATGAGTTATGAACCAATAAAACTTGGCCTGTCGCGCAATACAAAAAAATCTTCTCAGATCGCAAGCAAAGCAAATGCTCAAGATTCCGCACCTATAACACCCGATGGCATAACAAAGGATAAAAAGCAAAAAATCTTCGCCAGAGACGAAGATACCTGTCAATGCTGTGGTTTTAAGGCAAAAAAATATCAGGATGTTCATTACTTCGGCGAAGGAGAGGCCAAAGGAGATGATGCCCTGAAAACAGTGTGTATTTTCTGTCACCAATGTTTCAATCTGGATATGGTCAACACCATGCGTTCCGGTGTGCTTTTATGGCTTCCTGAAATTAATCAGTCTGATCTTCATCATATTGCAAGAGCCATCTATGTCGCGCGTATTTCACAAGGGCCGATCGCTGAAGCCGCAAGAGCCGCTCTAGATGCCATAATGGAAAGAAGAGAGGCCGTAAAAGCGCGTATCGGAACAGATGATCCTTACATCCTTGCAACGGTTCTCAAGGACTATCTAACCGATGGGCATTACAGAAGCCGCGATAAAAAGATTGAGGGTGTGCGCCTTTTTCCTCTTGATCGACGTATTATCAAAGAGGCAGACCTCGAATTTAACCAATTTCCACAAATTTTAGCTTATTGGCGCTCCAAAGATGGGCCGTTCGGGGGGAAAACACCCCAAAAATGGTTTGATATTTACCACCAAATTCAAAAAGCTGCTTAAAATTATCAATACGTTTTCTGCTCTATGATCAAATTAATGAGTCTGCTATACTGTGTTGTCGTTTTTGTAACTTTAAATTTGTCGATACTTATGAAAGCGTATTGGTTGTGTTTGAAAAAATACCTGACTTATATAAAAGCTTTTTACAAACAAACATGCTTGCTTTACACAGAATGATGTAGGACATTAGCTTAAGAACTTGGATAAGAACAATAATAGGTTTCTATGAATTTTTTTGATAAGCTAATCGGACCGTTTCAGAAGGCGATGAAACAATCTGTTTCGTCGTTTATCCGTCTTGAAACTAAAGAAAATGACACCACTCTCGTTTCCTCGGACGGCTCTCTTATTTCTTACGTAAAAGTAGAGGGAAGCAAGCAAATCATCGGTGACGATGAATATAATAAAATTATTGATACCTCTAATGCCAAAATCGGGGCGCGCTTTGACCGTCTTGGCCACGCTCTGCAGGTCTATTTCGTTCGTGACCCATCAAGAATAAGACAAACACTTATCGATAAAATCTATCCAAGTCGCACAACAGCTCATAACATCGGCATGGATCTCGAAGATCTTTTTGAAGAAAAAATAAATCATCTTGAAAGATTTCTGACCCATGAGGAGCAGTATTTTGTACTCTGGACAAGACCATCATCCCTTACAAAAAACGAAATAAAAAGAACAGTCGAAATTGCAAAAGAAGAAGCAAAAGGCTGGCTAAATGCACCGAATGCACAATATCCACTAGGCGTTATGGAGCCTCTTAGAACGCGCCATAAAAGCTTTGTAAATGCTATGATGGTTGCCTTTAATGAACTGGGTATTGAATGTAACCTTCTAGAAGCGCACGATGCCTTAAACGCGGTCAGGTCAAACATGTTCCCTGATCGGGCCAATGAAAACTGGCGCGCCTGTCTTCCGGGCGATCCTATACCACCGCGTGCGCCACAAAGTGCGGTTGATCTATCCGATATCCTGTGGCCCAAATTATGCAACCAGCTTGTCGCAGCCGAAGCAAAGGTTCTGGGGAAATCAGTTGTTCGTATAGGAAATTTACTCTGGGCGGGGGCCGACATGACTCTTGGCCCGATGGATTCAATGCCTTTCCCGTTGCTTCTTAACCGTCTTGTCGAAGCTGATATCCCGTTTAGAATCTCTTTCCTTATTGAAGGTGGCGGGGCAAACGCCATTGCCATGCGCAGCTTTGCCGCAACCATTCTGGGGCCGACAAATGCAGGAAATACCCCTATTAAATATTCTCTGGAAAGCCTTGTCGCCTTGGCCAGAAAAGAGCCTGTCGTGAAGGTGCGTATCTCCTTTGCAACTTGGTGTGAGATCAGTGAAAAAGACCAAATTCTCGATCGTCTTTCTATCTTGCTGCAATCTGTAGAAAGTTGGGGCTATTGTCAGGTCAGCGAACATTCCGGCGATCCGCTTGATTGCGTAATGTCTTCCGCTATGGGTGCCCATTGTGCCGGAACGGCGCCATCAGGCATTGCGCCAATGATCGAAATCATGAAGCTTTTACCATGGCAAAGGCCCTCCAGCCCATTCGAAGAAGGTGCCATGCTATTCAGAACGCCTGATGGGAAAATATGGCCTTATCAGACAGGGACATCTTTGACCACAACATGGTTCGATCTTATCTTCGCACAACCCGGAGGTGGTAAATCGGTTCTGTTGAACACATTAAACTTCGGAACTTGTCTAACGCCGGGTTTGAGCCGTCTTCCATATGTGTCCGTTATTGATATTGGTCCATCGTCATCAGGTTTGATCTCGCTTGTCAGAGAGGCTTTGCCTTTAAACAGGCAACACGAAGCCGCATATTTCCGCCTCCAAATGGCACACCAATATGCGATTAACCCATTTGATACACAGCTCGGATGCCGATATCCTTTACCCGATGAACGAAGCTTTCTCGTCGAAATACTTACGCTTTTGACAACACCTCCGGGCTACGACAAACCTTATGACGGTATGCAACAACTTTGTGGTCTTGTGGTCGATGAAATGTTCCGCTGGCGCGATGATGGTGCCTCAAATGCAGAAGCACGGCCCTACCTGCCTCGTCTGGAAATGGAAATTGATGCCGCCATACAAAAACACAACATCCACCTGCCCAGTGATCCTTTCTGGTGGGACATCGTAGATAAAATGCACGAACTTGATATGCCGCATCTTGCGAATATCGCACAAAGACACGCCGTGCCAACATTAAATGATGCGATTACGGCCTCAAGACGCCCGCAAATCAGATCGCTCCTTGAAGAAACTTCCGTGGGTGTAAGTTCTGAAAACGTTGTCGGCGCCTTTGAACGTATGATTACATCGGCCATTCGTGAATATCCAATTATCTCGTCTGTTACACAATTCGAGATCGCTGATACGCGCCTTTGCTCGCTTGACCTTATGGACGTTGCACCACAGGGTGATGACGCGGCAGACAGACAAACATCAATAATGTATATGCTTGCGCGTCACGCTCTTGTTCGCGCATGGTGGGTAAGTGCAGACAGTCTGCAAAACATTCCTGAAAAATATCGCGAGTTCCACGCTGCTCGTTTGCAAGATGTCAGTGAAACACCCAAACGTTTGAATTTTGATGAATTCCACCGCACAAGCAAGTCGGCTTCGGTCCGGGCGCAGATTATCCGTGACGTTCGTGAGGGACGTAAACGTGGTGTACAAATCGTTTTGACATCACAGCTTATCGACGACTTTGACAAGGATATGGTTGATTTGGCCACCGGAATTTGGGTTCTTGGTACCGCTATTTCAGACAAGGCTGTTCAAAATGTTGTCGATCGCTTTGGCCTTTCAAACACAGCAAAACACATTATGCGCTATAAACTAACCGGACCAAAAGCAATCGGCGCGCCCGCGCTTATTGTTATCGGATCCACATCCGGTCGTTATGAACAGCACATTTATAATACATTGGGCCCAATTGAACTCTGGGCATTTTCCACATCTTCCGAGGATGTTTCGATCAGAAACCGTCTATATGCAGTTTTGGGGGCGGCACGTGCCCGTCAAATGCTTGCAAGCGAGTTCCCCGGCGGGAGTGCTAGAAATGAAATAAGACGACGTGTTCTTGCCAATAGTGATAGCGGGGATTCAAAGAGCGCGATGATCAGTACGGTTATTGACGAAATCATTGAAGAAATGGTCGAGGAAAGTAAGGCTACACAAGCAGCGGAAGATAGCAAACGCATCAAACTTAAATTGGGATCAAAATGAGTGAGAGCGAAAAAGACGAAATTCTGAAGCAGACTGTTGTTGATGAGGTTGTCGAAGAAGAAGACAAATCTCAGGCGTCCCTCTCTGAAAAACTCAAAGAACAAAAAAAACAAGCCTCCAAAAAACGCACCAAACAAATAAGTATTCTCAGCGGTCTTGGGCTTTTTGGGCTTCTCGTATGGTATTTATTTGCCCCCTTTAAAGCCACCGCAGAATACGGAATTTGCCGCTCTTTTCTAGAACTGCAAATCCCTTATCCGCACACAATCTATGTCAGTGAAATAAAGCCAATGCGCGATGGCGCATTAAAATTGTGGTATACGCACACCGATGCTTTTGGTGAATACAGAATGGAATCTTTCGAGTGCAAACTCGTCAATGATGCGGAAACAGGAGAGGTGAAACTATCTTCTCTTAAAATGCACAAAGTCTATCTGGATAATCAAACAGTTAAGGCCCTTAATAATGCGCTACCTTATTTCAAGGAAAACCCTCTTATCCTGACTTGGCCCGCGGCCCTGCCTGACAGTCTGAATGATTTGCATTTCGACTTCGATTCTGTCAGAAAGATCATTATCGATCCCAAAAAGAATTAAGTAGAACACATGAAATATAAAAAACTCGGACGTACAAATATTGACGTCAGCCTGATATGCCTCGGCACCATGACATGGGGACGCCAAAATACAGAGGCCGAAGGCCACGAGCAAATGGATTATGCACTCGAGCAGGGCATCAATTTCTTTGACACGGCTGAAATGTACGCCGTACCTCCAACACCCGATACTTACGGCAAGACAGAAGCGATTATCGGCACATGGTTCAAAAAAACGGGAAATAGAGACAAAATTATTCTGGCATCAAAAATTGCCGGCCCTGCCTTGCCATGGATACGCGGTGGTGATTACCAGATAGATCGAAAAAATATTTTGATCGCGCTGGAAGACAGTCTGATAAGACTGCAAACCGATTATATTGATCTCTATCAACTTCACTGGCCAAACAGAGGATCATATCATTTCGGACAACAATGGGACTTTGCGCCACGCTTTACCCCCGCACAGGTCGAAGATAATTTCGTCGAAGTGTTGGAAACAATGGACGAATTGGTTAAGGCCGGAAAAATCCGCAATATCGGCCTTTCCAACGAATCCGCATGGGGCACCATGAAATGGCTGCGCCTGTCCGAAGAAAGAAATCTGCCGCGCATGGCTTCCATACAAAATGAATACAGCATCCTTATGCGTATGTTTGATACCGACTTGCACGAAGTTGCAGTCGCCGAAGATTGCGGCCTTCTCGCATGGTCACCTCTTGGCGGAGGAATGGTTAGCGGAAAATATCTCGATGGGGCACGCCCGAAAGGCTCGCGTTGGGATATTGATGAACGTTTCTTGCACCGTGATACGCAAAAATCAAACGAGGTCGTGAAAGCTTATATTGATGTCGCTAAAAAGCATGGGCTGGATGTCTGTCAGATGGCTTTGGCCTTCGTGAACCAACAACCTTTCGTTACCGCAAACATTATCGGCGCCACCTCGATGGAGCAACTTAAAACAAATATTGCCTCTATTGATCTCATACTTTCACCAGAGGTGATGAAAGATATTGCCAAAGTTTACAGTCAATTTCCTATGACGTACTAAAGTCCTCGGCTCTCGGCGTTAAAATCCGGCACCGTATTGCGAAACAAACCGTTTTGCTATAGAAACTCTAATATACCAAAGAATACAAAACAAAAGGCGTGGCGTAATGCCTAATACAAAAAGCTATAGAAAAACAAAAATCGGCGGGCACGAATTAAAACCGGAATCGTTGATGATGTCCTATGGCTATGATCCTGTATTCTCTGAGGGCGCTGTAAAACCACCGGTTTTCCTAACCTCAACTTTTGCGTTTGAGCGCGCGGAAGACGGCGAAGAATTCTTTAACATTATGTCGGGCCGTAAAAAAGCACCGGATGGAGAAGATGGCCTTATCTATACCCGCTTTAATCATCCCAATGCTGAGATTATCGAAGACCGGCTGGCACTGCTTGAGGACGCTGAAAAAGCTGTCGTCCTTTCCAGCGGCATGGGCGCGATCAGCGCGGCTCTCTTCGCCTTCTTAAGGCCGGGCGACGTTATTCTACACAGCACGCCTCTTTATGGTGGTACGGAAACACTGATCCGCAACACCCTATCCGAATTTGAGATAAAACCCGTTAGCTTCGATGACGGTCTGTCAGAAGAAAAACTAAGAAAAACCATAGAAGAAACCAAGTCGCACGGCAGGCTGGCCATGATCTTTATCGAGACTCCGGCCAACCCGACCAACTCGCTTGTCGATTTCAAGATGGTCAATACACTCCTTGACGAAGTAGAAAAAGACTCCGGCCACAGGCCGCTCTTTGTTTGCGACAACACTATGCTTGGACCTATCTTCCAGAAGGCCGTGCCTCAGGGTGTGGATCTTGCCATCTATTCTCTTACAAAATATATAGGCGGTCATAGCGATCTCGTTGGCGGCGCTGTCTGCGGTTCACGCAAACTAATCGGAAAAGTAAAATCTATGCGCGGTGCTATGGGGCTAACTCTTGATCCGCATACATGCTGGATGATTTCCCGTTCACTGGAAACACTCGCCATACGCATGGATCGCGCTGCGGAAACCGGAAAGAAAGTGGCACAATGGATCGCGGATAATTCCTATGCCAAAGCAAAAATTTTCCATCCCGATTTCATAGAAGACGAAAACTACCAGGCCGTCTATAAACGCCAATGCACAGGACCAGGATCAACATTTTCTTTCTCTATGGATATTACCAAGCAACAGGCCTTTGATTTGATAAATGCCCTGTCATTATTTAAATCGGCCGTGTCTTTGGGTGGAACAGAATCGCTCATCTGTCATCCGGCCTCGACAACCCATTCCGGCGTTGATAAAGCCTTACGCGATAAAGTGCATGTGACCGATGGTTTGCTGCGCCTTTCTATCGGGCTGGAACACCCCGACGATCTGATTGCTGATCTAAAAAACGCATTTGAATCAGTATTTTAACGGGTTTTGAGAAAATGAAAAAAATCGCCTTCGTAACAGGATCAGATAGTAACTATTTTCCGATGTTGGCGGAGTGGATTCACTGTATTAGAAATCACCCTGACAATACACTCGATCACTACGAAATCTGTGTGATGGATACCGGCCTAACCGAGGAACAACATGCCTATGTCAAAGACAGGGTCGACCAGATCATCAAACCGGATTGGCCGTGCGACCTTCCGCCGCATCGTGTGCGCGGACGTGAATTTTTAAAATCATGCGTCTGCCGCCCCTTCATCAATAAACTTTTTCCCGGCTATGACTTATATTTCTGGATGGATGCCGATACATGGATTCAAAAATGGTCGGCTGTTGAAACCTTTATCAAGGGCGCAGAAAAAGATACAATCGTCCTCTCCGGCCAAATGGATCGTGCCTATCCCAAAGGCATGCGTATCAAATGGTTCGGCAGTCTACCCTATAAAGCGCGCAGTTTTTATTTCTCCAACGCCCGCCGCGCCTTCGGTTTAAAAACCGCGAAGGAAATTTTCCCCTATCACGTTATCCTTGCCGGTGCGTTTTGCATGAACAAGGACGCGCCGCATTGGGATAAATGGCAAGAACTCATTTTAAAGGCACTTAAAAAAGGGAAGGTCTTCACCGCCGAACAACTTACTCTTGGGGTCATGGTCCATCTGCATAACTATCCGGCAGAGATTCTTCCTGCCTATATGCACTGGCTGTGCGAATTTAAACCCCTCTGGGATGCACAAAACAAAAAATGGGTGGAACCATACCTGCCGCATGAAGAACTCGGCATACTCCATCTCTCCGGCTTTGACGAGATGCGTGTCGATCGGTCACAGACAACCGATTATAAAACACGCGATGGAAACACGGTTCAAATGAACTATCGCTATCCGGAATTTGATGGGGAAAAGGCGATTAGTCAGACTGATCCGACTCGGGAAGCTGCTGCCTGACCTTCGGCAACATCACCCAATACCGGCCTTCCGATTTCATGCGTCCGGCCATTTCCTCGGCCAGATCGCCATAGCCCCAGAACACATCGCCGCGCACAGGCCCGTTAATAGCGCCGCCAGTATCTTGCGCAATCATCATGCGGCGAATTGATTTGGCATTCTCGACAGGCTTGTCAATATCCACCCATAGCGGCACACCATAAGGAATCATGGTACGATCAACAGCCAAAGACCGTCCCGCTGTCAGAGGAATTCCCTCCGCACCCAGCGGCCCGTCCCCGGTAATTTCGCGGAAAAAAACATAGGATTTATTGGTATTCATAATCTCGTCGGCCTGCTCCGGATGCGTCGCCAGCCATTCCCGAATACTTTGCATCGATACATTTTCTTTTGTCAGTTCGCCGCGCTCGATCAATTCACGCCCGATTGCGAAATAGGGATGGCCATTTTGTCCGGCATACCCGATGCGCATCACCGATCCATCTTCCATTTGTACAAGACCCGATCCTTGAATTTGCACAAAAAATGCATCGACTGCATCATCCACCCAAACCAACACTTCGTCATCATTCGGCCAGTCTCCTGCAACGATTTGATCGCGCGTTTCATATGGCTTTAACTGCCCGTCTTCAACACGTCCGGCAATGCGAATACCCTTAAGATCTTCTCTAAAATCACCCAGCTGCACCATCACCAAATCACCCGGACGATGATGCAAAGGAAAAGTATAGGGGGCATTTTTATTGGGCGATCCCTTAAGAGAAGCCTCGTAATATCCGGTAAACAACCCGTTCGGGTTATAGTCCGCCATCACGCTATGCGGTGTAAAATTTGCTTCAAAAAATCGCCGCGCGGCTTCTGGTTCTTTCGGATTAAGTGCCTTGAATTTTTTGCATATCTCCTGCCAGTCTCCATATGTGCCCGCCGCCGTTAAAATACCAACCGTCTGGTCCGATGGTTTTTGCGCCATACGTGCGCATGAGCGTTGAAAGGCCGGTCCGAAAGTCTGGAAATTATCATTGCCCCAATCCGGTAAAACATCGAAAGAAACCTGCTCCAATACAAGAGTTGGCTTAATCTCCACTTTTTGCTCGGCTTGAGCCGGCGGCGGTGGAGGGGGCTCTTCCGCTTCGTCACATCCGGCCAAAACAAACAGTAATAAAAATAATAAAATGCGCATGGCAAAAATCTACCACGCTATGCAAAATGGGCAAAGCTTCAATTTAATGGGAGTTCGGAATCAACTCGTTATCGTCTTCATCTTCCTTGGTCTCGACAACCAACCAGCGCGGATCACGTGATTTCAAATCACGCTCGAAGACCCAAAGGTCACGCATCAACGTTGTCTTTTCCGGATGGCCATGAATGATCTCATCGTCCTTATCCTTAACAACCGATGTTTCATCCGCCCAAAAACGAACTGTAATTCTGGCCTTTTTGCCTTCAAGATGCGCCTCTACAACTTCCGACTTTTTAATCGCGTGAATTTCAGTCATGGCTACTTCGCCTGCATTTTCACGATCTGTAATCGCTTTATCAAACGCAGCAAAAACATTTTTTCCAAGGAGGTCTTTAAGAGTTTCTCTGTCACCTTCCGCAAACGACTCAACAATATAAACAAAAGCATCCTGCGCAGCTCTTAGGAAAGCATATATGTCAAACCCTCTATCCACGCGCGCAATTTCTACCAGACTCACTTCGGCTGTCCGGCTTCCAATCGACATATTGCCTTTTGCATTTTTTGCAAGCTCTTCAATTAACGCTGCGCCCTCTACAGACTTCTCGAAAGCCTCGCCATTATGAATATTCGTAACGTTGCTTTCTTTCAAATCCAGATTTGTAACTGAACGATCACGCTCGTCTCCATGGCGTGTACCAAGGATACTACGCAGCCAGAAAACCAGACCGGCGGCAATCAAACCATAAACCATTAATTCTGCAGACACTTGAAAACCTTTCTTAATATTGGTTTTTCTATTCATACAGGCTATAAATCCATTTTACCACTGTTTTTGCTCTGATATATGATGAAGTGCAGAGCCAACACTAAGGAAAACTTATGCCCTTTTTCTTTATATTCGTATTGATACCATTCGCAGAAATCATGGTGTTCATTGCCGTCAGCGATAAAATTGGTCTTGGTATGGCGCTTTTCATGGCGCTTTTCACCGCTATTCTCGGGGGTTTTGTTGTAAAATACCAAGGTATACAAACTATGATCCAGGCACAAAAATCTCTACAGCACGGCGAATTACCATCAAAAGAGCTTTTTGACGGACTATGCCTTGTCGCAGCCGGTGCGACGCTGATTACACCTGGATTTATGACCGATGCTATCGGCTTTTCCCTTCTTATACCTTCCGTGCGCAATGCGCTTCGTAAAAAACTCTCTGAAAGCGCGCGTTTCCAAACGACAGGGTTTAACACCGAATACACGGAATTCCATGATAACAAAAGCTTTCACAAACCCGCTGACCCGAATGTCATAGATGTAGAGTACGAAACAATCGATAACGACGAGAACTCTTGAGCATGGGGGTAATTTCATGCTATTGAAACAGTCACAGCAAAATTTCAGGGATTTTCGATAAAATGAGTAAGAAAAAACAAAAAGAGCAACAGGGAACCGAAGAGAACCCCATCTTACAGGCTGCCGATTTGCCTGTAACTATTCACACCCAGTATATTCGTGACATGTCTTTTGAAAATCCTTCCGCCCCCAGATCGCTACAGGCCGGGCAAGATCTTCCGGAAATGGATGTTAATATCACAATGGATGCGCGCACGCTTCCCGATGATACAGAAGGAATGTATGAAGTTGTTCTGACACTTTCTGCACAGGCTGTACGCAATGGGGGAACTGTTTTCATAGCAGAGATCACTTACGGCGCATGCGTCTCGATCGGAGAATCAGTTCCGGAAGATGCGCATCATCCTATGTTGCTTATTGAAATACCAAGGTTTATGTTTCCGTTCGCGCGACAGATTTTGGCTACCATGACAGCGCAAGGCGGATACCCGCCTCTGTTATTAACGCCTGTTGATTTTCAGGCTCTGTATATGGAGCGATTCAAAAACGAAATCGCAGCTGCAAAACAGGACGCGGCACAGGATAGTTAATCAACACGATTATTTAAATCCGTTTATACGGGGGCTAGAATGGCAGCAAAAAAAAAGAAAAAATTCTTCCTTCATTTGGTGTCCGATGCAACTGGCACAACCCTTCTTGGCCTGTCACGTGCTGTGCTTGCACAATTCGAAGACATTGACCCAAATCAAAAATTTTGGCCTTTGGTGCGCACAGAAAGACAATTGGAGCGCGTTATCGGCAAAATCTCGGATAATCCCGGGCCGGTTATTTTTACCTTCGTGAATGAAAAAATGCGCATGCGCCTGCAAGAACGCTGCGACGAGCTAGGCGTGCCATGTGTGGCCGTCCTTGATCCTATCATCCATAGTCTCTCTACATATTTGGGAACGCATGCAAAGGGTGTTCCCGGTCTACAACACGCAATGGATGATGCCTATTTCAAGCGCGTCGCCGCCGTAGATTTTGCCATGCGTTTCGATGATGGAAAATGTTTGAAGGGCCTTAAAAAAGCAGACGTCGTTTTGGTTGGTGTTTCTAGAACATCCAAAACCCCGACCAGCATCTTTCTTGCGCGTCGTGGTATTAAGGCCGCCAACATTCCCCTTGTCCCCGGCGTGCCGGTTCCGGATGAGTATTTCCGGCTTGAAAATCCCTTATATGTCGGGCTCACCGCAGATCCCATGCGCCTGAAACAACTAAGACAGACCCGCTTGCGCGCGGATAAAAACGAAGCTGCCGCCTTCACCGAAAATACTTATCTTGATGAAACAAAAATCGAAGAAGAAGTGCGACAGGCACGCCGTCTTTTTTCCGATCATCACTGGCCGGTCATTGATGTGACAAAACGCTCCATCGAAGAAACTGCCGCTGAAATTATGGCCTTGATCCAAAGCAAAAAAGATAAAAAAGACAAGGGAAAGCAAAAAAAGGATGCCTAATGTCCCCGATATTATTCTGGCTTCGGGAAGTGCGGCCAGACAAAAAATGCTTGCGGACACAAACTTATCTTTTCGGGTTGTGCCCGCTAACATTGATGAAGAGGCGCTTGTAAAAGAAATGCCGATGAATATCCCCGCAATAACAGAGGCCCTTGCAAAAGCCAAGGCACTCAACGTTTCAAAACAACATCCCGAGGCACTGGTTATAGGGTCGGATCAAACACTGGATTTTAAGGGGCAACTTCTGAATAAAGCAAAGACAAAAGAGGACGCCGCAGAAAAGCTAAAATCACTGCGCGGTCAAAAACACACACTGCATTCTTCGGTTTGCGTAGTGCACGGTGATGCCGTTCTCTTTTCTAACAGCGATCGCGCGACACTAACCATGCATAATTTCGATGATGCTTTTCTTGAAACCTACATGGAACAAGACCCTGACGCGTTAATATCCTGCGTGGGCGCATATAAAATCGAAGGCGAAGGGAAAAAACTTTTCAGCGAAGTGACGGGTGACTATTACACAATTATGGGCATGCCGCTTGCTCCCTTACTCTCTTATCTGGAAACCGAGCATGGAGTAAAACCATGACAATAAAAACTGCCGTCATTGGCCATCCGATCAATCACAGTAAATCACCCATCATCCATAATCACTGGATCCGCCAACATGGTCTTGATGCAACATACGAAGCGCTTGATATCTCCTGTGAAAATCTGGAACAGGGCGTGCGCAAACTGGTGGAAGAAGGATATAGCGGATTCAATGTCACGCTGCCTCATAAAATCGCCATAATGGATTTTTGTGATGAAATAGATGAAACCGCAACAGTCATTGGCGCTGTTAATACAGTCACCATTAAAGATGGAAAGCTTTATGGCACCAACACAGATGCATTCGGCTTTATTCAAAACATAAAACAAAATGCCCCCGAGTTCGAATTTAAAGGCGGCAAAGCTGTTATCATCGGTGCAGGAGGCGCGGCACGCGCTATTTTATACGCTTTACTCCATGAGGACGTTCCAGGCGTAACTGTTACAAATCGCACCCCCGCAAAGGCGCAGGCACTGGCCGTACATTCTCCCTATAATATTAAAATTCTGCGGTGGAATGAACGGGAAGATGCCATTCGTGATGCTAATCTGATTATTAATACAACGTCTCTAGGGATGAGCGGGCAAGACCCCCTTGATATTGATCCGTCTTATGCCCCTGCCTCCGCATTGGTGACAGATATTGTCTATACACCACTGATAACAGACTTCTTGGCACGGGCACAAAAACGTGAAATGCCTGTCGTAACCGGAATAGGCATGTTGCTGCACCAAGCACGTCCGGGTTTTGAACTCTGGCACGGCATATTACCGGATGTTACACCGGCACTGGAGGAAAGCGTTCTATGATTGTCATCGGGCTTACAGGCTCCATCGGTATGGGTAAATCGACAATTGGCGCCATGATGGAAACCATGCGCATTCCCGTCCACGAATCCGATGAAGCGGTAAAAGAACTCCTGAAACCTGACAGCGTCGCCCGCCCTGCAATTGCCGCCGCATTCCCGGCCTATGAACATCCTCAAATTTATGACCGCAAAACAAAAGAGCTAAAGCGAAAAGAATTCGGTGATCTTATTTTTAAAAGCGACGCACACCGAAAAACACTGGAAGATATTCTTCACCCGCTTGTACAAAAATCACAAAATGATTTTATCCGCGAACACATTCACAAAGGTATGGATATGGTCTGCCTTGATATCCCTCTCCTATTTGAAAAAAACAGACAGGATGACGTCGACATAACCATCACCGTAAGCGCCCCAGATTTTGTTCAACGTGAGCGGGTACTCTCTCGCCCCGGCATGACCGAAGAAAAATTCAATGCCATACTGGAGCGACAGATGCCGGACGCCGAAAAATGTGCGCTCTCTGATTACGTGATCAAAACAGGCATAGGTCGCGCCCATAGCATGCAAGAGCTAAAAGAAATCATTCAGGATATAAGACAGAAAATGTCGCCTGAAAATAAAAAAACACCTAAAAATACATAATATTGATCTTTTTATACATTTATTATATACTTGGCGCATGTTACAGCACCAATTTGAAATTCGCGTGGGGGTCCCGACGAGCAAGCTCGATACACTTGTTCCAAGATTTCTTGCCGCGATTGCAAATGAAAGCATTATCATGCCTGCAGACCTTGAATATGGCGGGCTGAGATTATCCAGCAACGGCGAGGAATTTGGAACCGGAGAAATCCAGACCGGTAAGCCCGATATTCACATGTTGCGCGTTGCTTACGTTCTTGTAAACGAACCGGAGGAGCTGGGTCAGAAAACACTTCCTCCTGAAATAGAAAGCTATGTTCGCGCTTTCCTTGCGCAGGCAGAAGTCGTGATACCAGATGATTACGTTTTCGAAGTTGACCCCGAAAATCATACTCTTTTACACGAAGGTCGCCGAACAAACGATCCTGTAGTTGTTGAAGCCTTAAAGCCTATCCTTGCCTAACCACAAATATTCACGTTAGATTATCTCTATAGAAAAAAGGGAAGTCTTTATTATATGGCGCGTGAAATCGTACTGGACACTGAAACAACCGGCATGGACCCAAAAACCGGTGACCGTATTATCGAGATCGGCGCTGTCGAACTGGTAAACCTCATGCCTACCGGACGTACCTGCCAATTATATATTAATCCTGAAAGAGATGTCCCGCCGGAGGCCACCGCCGTTCATGGTATCACCACTGAATTTCTTGCTGATAAGCCTACTTTTCTTGAATGCTACACAGAGTTCACAGACTTTATAGGAGAAGACTCAAAACTCATCATCCATAACGCCGAATTTGACATGAAATTCCTGAATTCGGAATTACAGAACGTCGGCCACAAGCCGCTATCATGGAAACGCGTGATTGATACACTCGCTATGGCACGGGAAAAATTCCCTGGCTCTCCTGCTAATCTCGATGCTTTATGCCGTCGTTTCGAGATTGATAACTCCAATCGCACATTCCACGGCGCCTTATTGGACTCAGAATTACTGGCCGAAGTCTATCTTGAATTACTGGGTGGGCGACAACGCGGCCTTGAACTAAGCGCGCATACATCGGGTAAGGGTAAAAATACTAAAAAAGATACGGAACGCGAACACCGCAAACCACGTCCTCACGCCCCCAGCGAAGAAGAGCTTAAGGCACATGCAGGGCTTATTGAAAAACTTGATGATCCACTTTGGAAAAAAATCAGGAAAAGCGCTTAGATATTAATATCGTTACTTTTAGTTTTCCTTTTCTTTTTTACAAAAATCATAGTCATTTAGCTCTTTACAGAGCTGTTTACTTTTTTAATTATTTTCTTGCTTTATTTTAAATTTTTTCAAATTTGACCGTTATTTAACATTCAGGTTACTATTTATTATGTAAATAATGGTGTTAATTGGTGGGTGAGGGAAATTAAAATGGCCAAAGATTTAAAAACTATCATTGAAACTGCAATAGCGATTAAAGAAGGTATAGAAACTGCAATAGAGGTGTATGACGCCGTCGTTGACTGGTTTTCGGAAGATGACATATTTAATGACCCGGATATTGTAATATTAGAGGAGCACATAGACTTCGACACATGGGACCCGTTTAATTTTCCTGAAACTCGTCCAGAAATCCCTGCATTTTTTGATTTAACTGCCGATACTTCAGGCTCATCACATCCCGGCGAAGGTCATGTAAAACTATATGATATGGACGACATGCCAACTGGCGATTGTGCACGATGTGACGATGTCGTTGACATCGGACAAATATCTCCCCCGGGCGGCGTATATATAGGCCCTGACACAAGCAGCATCTTTCCAACAACTGACGTTGGCGGCCCAACTGGACCTGCCCCTGTGAACTCAGTGGTTGCTATTGAAGATGTCTTAAGCATGGATGAAAGCGATGTAGAAGTCGCTCTTACAAGATTCATTGCCGAAACACACGAGGAACGGCCTGTCGTTACAGATGCACCACACCATAACGAAGGGACCGAAAGTGTCGCAGCCGTATTTGGCAGCGTAGATGTCGTACATGTTGATGTACCACTAGATATCGTACTTTAAAAAATACCTTAATATATAACTAAATGATCAAGCCGGCTGCAAAGCCGGCTTTTTATTAATCGAAACGCATGAACATCACAGGCGCTTAAATCTTCCCTTTCTTAAAAAACACTGCTATAACGCCAAAACTTGGATAATCCAAGGATGGGTCGCAGCCTACCCCATATGAAAAAACAAGGATTAAGACATGAAAACACTCGTTATCTGTTCTGGCGGCTTGGATTCCGTAACTTTGGCGTATAAAATTGCCAAAGAACACGACCTTATGGGCCTTATTTCCTTTAATTACGGCCAAAGGCATAAGAAAGAGCTGGGTTACGCCGAAAAATGCGCTCAAACACTCAATGTGCCCTTTGATTTAATCGATATCTCCCATATTGGCGCTTTATTGACCGGTTCCGCCCTGACAGACAATATCACAGTGCCGGACGGTCATTACGCCGAGGAAACCATGCGCTCGACTGTCGTGCCCAACCGTAACGCCATTATGCTGACCATCGCGTATGGGATTGCGCAATCACGCGGCGCAGATGCCGTCGCCACAGCCGTGCATGCGGGCGATCATTATATCTATCCAGATTGCCGCCCGAATTTTATAGATGCATTTCAAACCATGCAAAATTATGCCATGGAAGATCTAGCGCAAATCGATCTTTTTACTCCCTTTATTGAAATGACAAAGGCCGAAATTACCGCCAAAGGCAAAACACTAGGCGTCGCCTTCGTTGATACATGGTCATGTTATAAGGGTGGCAACATTCATTGTGGCCGATGCGGCACCTGCGTGGAACGTCAGGAAGGCTTCCATCTGGCCAATGTAACTGATCCTACACAATACGCCGATCCTCATTACTGGGTCGAAGCTGTAAAAAAAGGAGCCGCCTAATGTATATCATCTCCAAACAATATCATTTCTCTGCATCCCACCAATTGCTTCAACTACCGGAAGAGCATCCCTGTTATCGCCTGCACGGGCATAATTATATGGTAGAGGTAGAGCTACAATCAGAAGAGCTCAGTGACGTCGGCTTCGTCAGGGATTACGGAGAACTGGACGAACTTAAAGATTATATCGACCAGAAATTCGACCACAGACATCTAAACGAAGTACTAGGCGATGATAGCGTTACCGCAGAACAGCTCGCGAAGCATTTCTACGACTGGAGCAAAAAACGCTGGCCGGAAGTGACTGCGGTTTGTGTATCGGAAACCCCGAGAAGCAAAGCCATTTACAGACCCTCAGAAGGAAATAGAGCGGCTGGAACACAAAACACCAAGCTAGCCTCTAAAAAAGATCTGGGCGATCCGTTTGGACGATCAAGATGAGTGATACAATAAGAATATCCGAAATCTTCGGCCCCACCATACAAGGCGAAGGGGCGCTCACCGGACAGCCGACTGTATTTGTACGCACTGGCGGCTGTGATTATCGTTGTTCTTGGTGTGACACGCTCCACGCCGTCGACAGCGAATACCGCGATCAATGGAAGCCAATGAGCGCAGAAGACATTCTCGCTGAAATTGAAAAGCTCTCGGGCAACAAACCCCTTATGGTTTCTCTTTCCGGTGGAAATCCGGCAATCCAGCCTCTGGGGAAATTAATCACGCTGGGCCAGAAAAAAGGCTATCGCTTCGCCCTTGAAACACAAGGATCCATCTCGCAAGACTGGTTTGCCGACCTCGATGTTTTAACCCTCAGCCCGAAACCACCAAGCAGTAACATGGAAACCGATTGGCCTGCATTTGATAAATGCCTGGCTTCTGCAAAAGACAAACCGGACATTGCCTTAAAAATTGTGATTAAGGATGATGCGGATTATGATTACGCCCGAAATGCTGCCGATAAATATCCAAAGCTCCCGGTCTATCTGCAACCCGTCAACCATGATCCCGAAAATGAAACGGCCGATACACAGGGAATCATGGAACGTATGCGCTGGCTGGTTGACAAAGTGAACGAAGATCAGTGGTATAGAGTCTGCGTTCTTCCACAACTTCATGTGCTGCTTTGGGGAAATGCGCGCGGCGTATAAGAGAAAGCAAGATGGAAAACAAAAACGAAATTGAACTCGAACACACACTTAAAAAAGATTTATTCAGCATCTTTACCAATAAGGCTGTCCGTTTTTGCATTCTGTTCTCTTTAACATGCGCGCTCTCTTTCGGAATATTTCTTGAGCTTTTAAGCTTCGAACTCTTCAAAGAAATATTCAATCCGACCTACAAGACTAATCCGGACGCAACTGTAATTCCTGCAATTATTGTTTCGTCGATTTTAGGGTTATTCATACTGGTCATGTTTTATTCGCGCCCTAATCCTCTGGTTTCACTTTTAAGAGGATCCATATTTTTCGCGGCATTATTTATCTTTATCCATTTCTATGAAAAACCTTTGATAGATTTTGTCAAAGAACTGAACAAGGAAAAACGTTATGAGCAAGCAGTCAATGTACAAGGGGTTACGCCAGTTGGGCAACAAAACTACGGCCCCAGAGTCTCCCGAAAAGGCGGTCGTTGAAAAGGTAAAAAACCCGCATAAAGATGCGCCCTACCTTGTGCGCTTTACCGCGCCGGAATTTACCTCCATGTGTCCGTTAACAGGCGCACCGGATTTTGCACATCTGGTTATCGATTATGTGCCAAAAGACTGGCTGCTGGAGAGTAAATCGCTCAAGCTGTTTCTAGGCTCGTTCCGCAATCACGGCTCATTCCATGAAGATTGCACAATGACCATCGCCAAACGTATTGAAAAAGAGATAAAGCCCCAATGGCTGCGTATAGGTGGCTATTGGTATCCACGCGGCGGTATTCCGATTGATATTTTCTATCAAACCGGCAAGCCACCCGCCGCTATCTGGATTCCGGATCAAGGCGTTGCCCCGTACCGCGGAAGAGGGTAAAAGGCTCGCCTAAACTAAAAACTTGCCATTTATATGCGTTTTCCGGTATAGACTTATGGAATATAAGAAGTTAAGGACAAGAAAAAATGCCAAAAAACCAGTTTACAGTAAAAGCACATCCGGATTTAGCCCGATTATCTATCTCTGTCGAAGGCAGAAATGTAGTCGAAGGACGGCTACGTCAGGAATTTATCCTTCAAGGACCAGATGGACCAACTGTAAAACATGTTGAACTGGAAACAGAAAATGGTGCGCCTCATTTTATCTGTCACACAAGCGAGCCGATAACCTCTGAACAGCAGGCTTACGCCAGGCAATTAGAAGGCACATCCGGATATCCGGCCGCCGGCTTGGGAAGCTAATCCCTCTACTCTTCTTCTACTGGGAAAATAAGGCGCGCAAGATCCGCATCACGAAACGCGACATTTTCGACAATGACCGCTTCCAAATCATGCTTGATATGGAATAAATGTGCCTGATTAATGATGTTATCAACCGATGCATAGACAGGGTTGCCAAGAATTTCTCCACCCATCCCCTGCAAATAGGCCGTTTTATCGGGCAAACAGGATAAAATTTCGATATTCATTCTTGATGGTTTTTTGTCACCAAACGGGTTGGCTTCTTCGCTGATTGCCAGAACATCGTCAAGATATTCCAACGTATCATGGTCACAAGCATCCAGGCGCTTTGCGTCACGGAACCATTGCTTAAAACACGCGACCAGGCCATGTCCATTGAACTGGGCACTTGGATCACGCTCCAGATGGCCGCTATAGATCATAGCCATATCACCGATTTCCGAGCCAATCATGTGGCGCCACATATCCGAAAACTCCTCGGATCGTAACTCCCACGCAGCCAGAACAGCGACAACATCAAGATCGGCAGCTCGGATGCGCTCCATCAACAGAACATGTTCCGGTGAATAGTGCTCATCGAAGCCGCCGTAACGCTTCTCTTGCCAAACATCACGAAGGGCTTTCACAAAAGTGACAAGAGCAACGTTTCTAAAGTAATTTGAATGGGCGAGCGCCTCTGGCTCAAGGCCATGGCTATCAATGATAATAAGCTTATCATCAACGTCGACCCAGTAATCACTGCCGCATAAATCTTCCATCGTTACGCGCCAGTCTTTATCACAGGCCTCTTTTAACATAAGTCGTGCAGACGGGCTATGATCCATGATGCTTACGCACCAGTTTAAAATTTCTTTGTATTCTTTGATATTGGCACAGGATTCCTGATCAAAGGAAAATTCTTCATTGCCGTCTAGACGTAATTGTTCGATATACCACAGGTCTTCATGAATGCTTATTGAGTCGATTGATAAGCAATCTATCGTTTTTTTCTTAGGCTGATTCGATTTTAACTCCATTATGCCCCCGTTACCCAGATACTCAATTCTCGTTTGCCTATCTTTTGCTTGACCACCTTTTGAGATCGATGATCTGTGCGCCTTTTTTGCTTTTCGATTTGCCCGCTCCCTTTTTGGGAAGAACTCTGTCTCCACGCTCACCTGCTTGTTCTTCTTCGGCGTGTGCAAAAAGTTGAATAATATCTGCGGTCTGTTGTCTGCCATTCTTATGATCCTGATTTTTTTGTTCCAGCAGATCATGACGGATGTCATGTGTGGATAGATCAGAGTCATTTTGCAAGTACTGTTCCGTTTCTTTAAAGGTGCGCTCAAACTTGATAAACCATAGGAAATTAGCGTTAGAGCGATCCCTTACCTCTACAAAAATAGGGTCTTCCATTATGATCGGGGCATGAACTGCAAGGTAATTTTTGCCGAACGGCATCGTGCCCAGATTTGCAATCAATTCCGCCGTTACATTCTCGGAAGGACCGTCATTATTGAAAACATATCCGTTATAATCGGCAAGCATCGCCTGAATTATTTTCTTGTCCTGTTGGCGACAACGCTCTGAAAGGAACCATGCCTCGAACACGGCTGCGCTTGCTATGCCGTTATTGATCGTACGGAAATCCAAAAAGGCTTCTCTTGCATATGCACGCGCAAGATCTGCCAAGGGAGAGTTTTCAACCCGCTCCCAAACATCCTTCATACCCGCTAATTGCAATTCCCATGCTGTGCGAATAACAGAAACAGCTAAATCTGCTTCTAATGCACGATTCACCAGAATTGCATTTTCCGGCTGGAACATCAGAGGATTAATCAAAACGCCCTGACGATGCTGCCAGTGGCGACGTAATTCTTTTGCAAGCAAAAGAACCTGATCACTCTTATCCATATCCGGATGAATTAAAATGGTCCCGCTGCGACGATCATAAAAGGCTTTCTCAACCTGATCACTCAACTCAATTTTTATATCGTGTTTTTCGGCAACATTTAAATATGCGGCCGCAACACGACTTTCACCCATGATTTTTATAATTTCTTCGAGGCGCTGCTTTTTCTCGTCTTCATTTAAAGAAAAATCAACATCGAAACTTTCGGCATTCTCTGCAAACTCTGTAAAAGACTTCAGCGTGTTTTCAGGAATGAAATATTGTTGCTCTTGCTGCTCATACGCAGCCAATTCTTTTTTAAGAAGGTTCAACTCATGAGTCAGCATGGCAAACTCATCGCAATCAAAAAACTCTTCGTCTTCGATAATCTCTTCATCAAAATAATAGAGAGGCTGATCACCTATATATGTACAAAGTACAGGCTGTGAATCATCCAATGTATAAGCCACGCGACAAACGCGATCACTCACCATTGCTGAATTATAGAATTCTTCGAAATTGTCACTCATAGCCCAAACCACTTTTGTGAATTATTTGCCCTTCCCACGCATGAAACGTGGCATGACTTTATTTTGAGCGAAATGTATTAACGCTTTCCTACCAAAAAGAAGAAAAAACATCTTTTTTCAAAAAAAATGGGGGTGTTTCCTAACAAGCCCTTAATAGGCAGTAAACAAAGGGTTAAAAGGCGATCAAATATGGAAAATTTTGATGTTATGCCCGATCAATCAGACAAAAGCGCTGTCCATAACCGGAATATCTTCAATCACGATTTCATGATCAGACATGGTCACACGGCCATTCGGCTCGACATAAACATCGACATTAAACAAGGCGTCTTTCAACATCATATAGGCATTGACCTGAAAAACACCGTCTTTGCGTTTCTCGACCACTTCCATCGGCTTCATGGTTTCGTTCAGTTTCTTACGCACCTCTAAAGGCGGCTCGTCCTTCCACTGCACGTTGTCAGAGCTTTCGCAAATCACAAAACGCCCATGGCGCCCTTTAACAAAAGAGAAAAAGAACCGCACATATTCAAGAATATTTTTATTATCCAGCGCAATCGGCGCATCTTGATTAAGATCGTAAACCGTCTTGTAAGTCCAATCCAGAACTGTGAACTCCTGCGCGCCGTGTTTTTGAAACACATAGCGTTGTAACGGAGGGTTGGTTGCATGATCCGACACACTCAAAAACCTGTAACCAGGGTAAAACGGAGGTTCAATTGCTAATATGGTTGTTTCAAGCGGATCAAATATACTGCCCTCGACATGCTTGTTCAGCTCATCAAGAATAATGGATATTTCATCTAGTTCCAATTTTGTGAAGGCTTCATCGAACATAGGGGTGATTCGCTTTATAGTGGTTAACTGCGCTCATGATGCGCATTTTATGTCTAAAAATCAAGAGAGGGACAATATGTCATGGGGAAAACTGTGTGCGCGAATCCAAAGCTCGTTCCTGTATAAAATATGGGATGAAGTTACCCCGAAATAATCCCTCCTGCTCAAAGGTGAGTCGTCCCCATGGGAAAAGTCTAAATTTCAAAAATGATAAATTATTCTTGTCAGGATGCGAATCCAAAAGACTCTCTCACATTTACTCAAAACGAATCTGTGCGTAAAAGATGTAATAACTTTCATCCCCAAAACTCACAGCCCCTATATACTACTAATACTTAAAAAAATAATTCTTTTTCTTTTTACTTTTCTCTCTATGTTTAGCCTTCTAAATTCTAAAAGCGATTCAAAAAGGGCTTTCAATGGAGAAGCAGACCAAACCATTCTTGCGGGTCTTGAATGGAAAGACAACAGATCATGTTCCGTTCTGGTTTATGCGACAAGCAGGCCGGTATTTACCGGAATATCGTGAACTTCGCGCAACAGCAGGAAGCTTTCTGGATATGGCTTACAATCCTGATTTTGCGTGTGAGGTAACGCTACAGCCACTTAGGCGTTTCAATATGGATGCGGCTATTATATTTTCTGATATTCTGGTTATTCCCCATGCTCTTGGACAACATCTGGAATTTGTTCAAGGCGAAGGACCAAAACTTGATGCTCTGAAATCATCGTCCGAATTTTCAAAATTAAATTATGATCGTTTTGATGAAATTCTAAATCCGGTATACGAGGCTTTAAAAAATGTTCGTGCCGGAATGAAAAAAGAAGGATTTGATCAAACGGCATTAATCGGATTTTGTGGTGCACCATGGACTGTGGCTTGTTATATGGTTGAAGGCGGCGGTAGTAAAGATTTTATGAGCGTCAAAAAGCTATCTTTCGAAGATCCCGAGGGTTTTCAAAAATTAATCGATCTTCTAGTAGAGGCCAGCGCAAAATATCTAATCAATAAAGTTAACGCGGGAGCAGAAGCACTCCAGATTTTTGACAGCTGGGCAGGCGCTCTGGATTCACAAAGTTTTGATCGCTGGTGCATTCAGCCAACAAAAAAAATCGTTGAACTAGTGCGTAAAGCACATCCGGATGTACCGATTATTGGCTTTCCAAGATGCGCGGGAACCCATTACCTCGACTATATTCAAAAAACCGGAATTACTGCTGTGGGTTTGGATCATGCCGTAAACACAAAATGGGCACGCGATTATCTTCAAAGCCAAATGCCGGTACAAGGTAATCTTGATCCCGCTTGTTTTCTTGCTGGTGGCGATCAAATGGTAAAAGCCGCCGAAAAAATTATGAATGATTTATCCGGCAGTCCCTTTATTTTCAATCTTGGACACGGTATCAACAAAGACACGCCGATTGAAAATGTAGAACTTTTGGTAAAAACCATAAAGGAATATAGAATATGAATAAAAAAATAGCTGTCGTTTTATTTAATCTGGGGGGCCCGGATTCAAAACTGGCTATCGAGCCCTTTCTTATGAATTTTTTCATGGACAAAAACATTATTACCGCACCACTGCCAATTCGTTTTCTACTCGCAAAATATATCAGCAAAACCCGTTCACAACGTGAAGCAGGCGAATCTTACAGCGAGCTTGGTAATAAATCGCCCTTACTAGAAAATTCCCAAAAACAGGCCAAGGCTCTGGAGCAATCTCTAAATGATCAAAATGATGGTAACGACTATAAAGTTTTTATCTGCATGCGTTATTGGCACCCTATGGCACCACAAATTGTAAACGAGCTACGTGAATGGGCTGTCGAAAAAATAATTTTGCTGCCACTCTATCCGCAATTCTCGACTACTACCACGTGGTCATCTCTGGGTGTATGGAACAAGTCTATGGTTCAGACCGGCATGAATGCCGAAACCTCAATGGTGTGCTGTTATCCGAATAATGATGGATTTGTAAAAGCATCCGCCAGACTTATTCACGAACAATATGAACAGGCCAAAAAGGACGGGTGTGACAATATTCGCTTTTTATTTTCTGCCCATGGCTTACCGGAAAAAATTGTTAACGGTGGTGATCCCTATCAATATCAATGCGAACAAACGGTCGAACGCATTGTTGATGCCTTAAAGTCGGAATACGGCATTGAAAACCCCGATTACCAAAGCTGTTATCAAAGTCGCGTTGGTCGCTTGAAATGGATCGGCCCGTCACTGGACGAAGCGATTGAAAAAGCTGCCGAAGATAAGAAGGCCGTTATTATCTACCCGCACGCCTTTACGCAAGAGCACGTCGAAACACTGGTTGAGCTAGACATAGAATACAAGCATATGGCGGACGAAAAAGGTATAGACGGATATTACCGCGCCTCGACTGTTGGCACATCTCCTGAATATATCGAGGGACTTAAGATATTAACGCTTGATCATATCAATAAGACGACCATAGAGGCAGAAGGCGGTACTAGCATCTGCCCTGCGCAATTTGGCCGTTGTTGCATGAAAAAAGGGAGCCTGGATTCAAGCCCCCTTCAAATAAGTAAAATAGCAGCCTAAAAGCCCGGACCGTCCGGCGCATCAACTTGAATTCGCTTGAAAAGTTCAAAAAATTCCGGATTTTCAATCATGAAATCAGTCGTGACTCCAAGAACGTCGGCATTCTCATCCGCCTCTAATGCCCTTTCTATCGCGTAATCAATCTGTACTAGATATTTATTAAGCTGCTCAAGCTCGGCTCTATCCAGATCATCCATGCTTATTGTTCGTGGCTGCATTACTTCCATCTGGAAAGGTAAAGTAAACAACAAACCACCAGTGATCAGTCTTTTTTTCGCGGTTTCTGCAGGATCTTCTGCATTGTCATCCGGCGCAGCAGCAGCAGCAGGATCATTACCCGCAGGCGTTTCAGGCGCTTCCGGCTGTGATTTGTTTCCAAATATACCTGCCAGTGTCATAACGCCGGCAATCGTAGCCAAAACACCCAATCTTTTGCGCGTTGACCACCTTGTGGACGCAGCCGGTGCTTCTGGTTCAACTGTTACTTCGCTATCAAGACCGGCCTCATCAAGGTCAGCAGCCTCCAATCCCTCAGGTGGGGAGCTTGGCTCGCCTACTTCCGGCGCTGCTTCAACATCATCTACTACCGCTTCCGGCACACTTGCCGGAACGACTGCTTCTGCACCATCGGCGTCCACTGCTTCTTCGTGTACGTGCTCGGCCGCTTCAGGCGCTTGTTCTTCAGGTAAGTCCTCTGGTCTAGGTTCATCAGTCATTTTTTATAATCCCGCTAATAATTTTCAGCAGTATAACCATAATTCTGCCACTTTTGTCAAAGTTAATTTAGGCTTTTACGTCAGAGGCAGATCGGCTATAACCAAGCCCATGCAAGATTTCATAAACATTTACTACGACTGGATACGGGCTTTTCACATCATTGCTGTCATATCATGGATGGCAGGAATGCTCTATTTACCAAGACTTTTCGTATATCATGTTGATGCAGAAATAGGCTCGACTCAGTCAGAAACCTTCAAAATAATGGAACGCCGTCTGCTTAAAATCATCATGAATCCCGCCATGATCGCAACATGGGTGTTTGGCGGCCTTATGCTCTATGCACGATGGGACTTGTTTATGATGGCGGGCTGGATGCACGTGAAACTGCTGTTTGTCGTCCTTATGACAGGGGTGCATCATGTCTATTTGAAGTATATGAAACGATTTGCGGCCGATAAAAATGAAAAATCTGCAAAATTTTTCCGAATTCTTAACGAAATTCCGGCTATTCTGATGATCATTATAGTGATTATGGCGGTTGCAGAACCTTTCTAAATGACTATAGTGGCTGAGTAAAATAGGTTTCACACAGATAAATTCCTTAAAATAAACAAAACTTCTTTTTTGAATCCGAATCAAAGTCACATAGGGTATTGACTCTTATATATACTCTGGCTATAAGGAAAATGTCTTTAGAGAAATCCATGAAATTTTGGGTATAGGTTTGCCGAATTTTTTCGGCGCGGGATAAAAACGAACATACATAGATTTGTTATCCCTGTAACGTTTAAAGGTTATGAGTTTCCTCCATTAGAAATCAATTGGAACAATGAGTTTTTCATGAATTTACACGAGTTGAAAACACGTTCGCCAGCCGAATTGCTAGCTTTCGCAGAAGAGCTGGAAATCGAAAACTGCAACACTATGCGCAAGCAAGACATGATGTTTGCGATTTTGAAAAAACTGGCCGAACAGGATGTGCCCATTTCCGGCGCGGGTGTTCTAGAGGTGCTGCAGGATGGCTTTGGCTTTCTACGAAGCCCCGAGGAAAACTACCTCCCCGGCCCCGATGATATATACGTCTCTCCTTCACAGGTGCGTCGCTTTGGTCTTCGTACCGGAGATATCGTAGAGGGTGAAATCCGTGCACCAAAAGATTCAGAGCGCTACTTCGCGCTTCTCAAGGTCGGATTAATCAGCAACGAAGCCCCTGAAAAAATTCGCCACCGTATTAATTTTGATAACCTTACACCGCTTTATCCGGATCGCAAGATCAAGCTGGAAATCGATGATCCTACAAAACCATCAAATGTACAGCGTGTGATCGAGCTTGTTTCACCAATTGGCTTCGGGCAACGCGCATTGATCGTTGCGCCGCCAAGAACCGGTAAAACGGTAATGATGCAAAATATTGCAACTTCTATTGCCGAAAATCATCCGGATGCGTATTTGATTGTTCTTCTGATCGACGAACGTCCGGAAGAGGTGACCGATATGGCCAGAACAGTAAAAGGTGAAGTGGTATCTTCAACTTTTGACGAACCGGCCTCCCGTCACGTGCAAGTTGCCGAAATGGTCATGGAAAAGGCAAAACGTCTGGTCGAGCATAAGCGCGACGTTATTATCCTGCTGGACTCTATTACACGTCTGGCACGTGCCTATAACACCGTTGTGCCCTCCTCTGGTAAGGTTCTGACAGGTGGTGTGGACGCAAACGCTCTACAACGCCCAAAGCGTTTCTTCGGTGCTGCCCGTAACATTGAACAGGGCGGCTCGCTTACAATTATCTCGACAGCGCTGATTGAAACAGGCTCCCGTATGGACGAGGTGATCTTCGAGGAATTCAAGGGTACAGGTAACTCCGAAATCGTTCTTGATCGTAAAATCTCGGATAAACGCGTCTTTCCTGCAATTGATATTCAAAAGTCAGGAACGCGGAAAGAAGAATTGTTGGTTGATAAAGACACCTTACAAAAAATGTGGGTGCTACGTCGTATTCTTAACCCGATGGGTACAGTCGATGCCGTTGAATTCTTGCTTGGCAAGATGAAGCAAACGAAGAACAATGACGAATTCTTCAACGCAATGAACCAGTAATAAACAATCCGGTTATTTTTCTAATAGATCCATACATTTTGAAAAGCGCTGCCCGATGCAGTGATGCAAATCACTAAGCTTAGGATTTATAAGCGCTTTTTTACGATCCCTAAAAACTCGATAAAATACTGTACGATATTGATCCTTATTTATCTGATAAATAAAGATAAAATCCAATTAAAGTCGAAACGAAAGTGTTTGTCATAACGCATATTTTGTGTTGAGATAAAAGTATAAGGGGTATGTCCGCTAGAAGACATAGAATCAAAAATGGGATGAACCCATAAACCTAAATAGGTGGGAAAATGACTTTCCAAACGCTCAAGCCTTCACATGATGCTTTCAAGACAAAATCCTTGTCTCGTTACTATAAAGCAACTCTGCTTGCATTTGCTGGCGTTATCGCTTTTTCCGTTAATGCATGGTCTCATGATCAATATGATTTCTCTTCATATAATCAGTCCCTTACCCCTAAAGTTGAAAGGCTACAAAAAGTTTCTCCTTCTGCCGTAAATAACAGCTGTAAATCTCTGCTCAAAACCAACCAAACTTTCCCCACACAAGCTCTTACGGTTAGAAACCAGCGCTCGGCTGGTAAAGTAGCTGCACTTGGTATGATCTTAGGCGCTCGTTTTGCTCTCGAGCCAAAAGATACCACCATTGTAAAAGCGTCTCTAGATGAACCTGCTCCTATAAATCATCAGAAGACTGTGACACGCAAAGATCGCTCTGCTCTCGCGATTGCTGCTTATCGTCAATGTCAAAAGGAACAGGCTCTGGAACAACTCGCTCTTGCTAATTAAAGTGCAGGAAAGTTCTAAACTTTCGCTCTAAAAGATGTATGTCCCTCGCATCGCTGGTCGTTCTGTAGCTTTAAGCTCAGGACGACCATTTAGTTTGGGCCTAGAATAATCCTGAATACCAGCCCGGTGCCGTCTGTGTTACTTGCCGCCCGATCTCGAGTACCAGCAAAAACACACCGCAGGACAATCCTGCCGACCAATACAGCGTGTCCTCCATTTTTGGGGCAGGCGTTTTCTTAATTCCGATCATCTGCGTGATATTGCGCACGGCCTTTTGTAATACGGCCTGAATAACCATGATGGCAATATAGGACACGCCCGCAAAAATTGCGATGTCAGGCACAACATGCAACGCCTTATTCCCTATATTAGAAACCATGACCTCTCTTAGGGGGCTTAGGAAATAAGAAGCAAGACAGGTAAGGGTTATAAGTCCTGATAAGGCAAGCCCGACTTTTCTGGGTTTACTGGTAATTTTTTTGAATGCAATATGAGTCTGGGCAAGCATGTCATCCATCAAAGGTTCAGACAAACCAAATTTATAGCGCCGCTTAATCAAAGCCTTTGCCTTTCTTGTTGAATGGCTCATCGTGTAAAAGATTACTTCTTTAATTGTTCGGAAGGCGGCGGCCTTCTTTAAATTTTCCGTCACATCTCCGCGCCCTTCTGACGCGTCGTGTAATTTCCGCATCCCTTCCTTTAGCAAATCATCCAAAAAGGGCGAGACATGCTCTAAAACAGCGTTTTTTCCAAACAAAAACGTATAATATATTTTACCTTTTATATTGTATTCAATATGCGCTTGGGGCAACAAAACCTCGTAAACAAGGGGAATAATCAGATCTCCGCGTTGCTCCGCCTCATAGGCTTCCTTTGTTTTTTCAACATCATCGCGGTTGACGACGCTTTCAACAATGTTGGAAATTTTAATATCCGCATGTTCGGCAATTTTGGCGCCATGCTTCTCAATCATGCCCACGACTTTTTCAGGGAGCTTGTCTACCGGATAATCAAAATCTGTGCGGGCTTCCAACTCGAGAATAAATATATGACTAACCCAGGCATGACCCCTGCAATTCGGGCACTGTGTTACACCTCTCTTCGCGCAGACACGACACGGTGTCCGGCCAATCTGGTTACATTGTCGGCACGGTGTCCGCCCTCTGCCGGCACAGACCGTACATTGCACCTTGTGACCGTCCGGCCCCAATATAGTCTGTGCGCCCTTACAATGTCCGCAATGCTCCTCACCCGAGCCATAGCAACGATTGCAAGGCTCTTCCCCATCGCCGCCGCATGGCAGACACTTGACGGATCCGGTGCGCTTACAGGTCTGGCAAGGCTCGAATGTTACGAATTCCTTCCTCCAGAAATTCAAAGGGATAACAAACTGATCCAGAGCAAAGCCCTGATCATCCCTGTCCATAAGCATTTCTTTGATTTTTCTTTTAAAGCCGTTATCTTCGTGCAGGGCGAGATAGGCCTTGTTCATCGCATCATGCGCCATGTCCTCGTTCTCAACCGCTTTCGGCCCTTCAAGGCGCCCATGCTTTCTGGTGTGGCTTACCTTTTTCAAAATCGTGATCCGGTTTTCTGCCAGAAACTGCAGAATGCTCCCCTCGAACTTTTCTAAAACCATTTCGTCCGGGTTATACTGATTGCCCTTGATAATATTCTTGATAATCCGTAGGGCATTATCCTTGTATTCATTGCTGATGCTCAGCTTATGAATTTGCGCTTCTTCTTTCGGCGGGGGTGTATCGATCACTGGCTTCTTTTCCAAAAATCTGTATAAAGAGTGAATACGTTACCAAGAGCATAAAGAATTCAAAGAGGCTAAACAATGAAATTCAAGTTTGATATTGACTGTACTCCGGAAGAAGCGCGCACCTTTATAGGGCTTCCTAATGTTGCTCCTATGCAAGAGCGCCTGATGAAGGAAATGGAAGAGCGCCTTCAGGATAACATCCGCAACCTGTCCCCCGAGGAGATGGTTAAAACATGGATGCCGGCCACAATGCAGGGTATTGGAGAGATGCAGCGCATGTTCTGGACCCAGATGGGCGTAAAAATGCCTGAAGACAGCAAGGAAGTAAAAAAGAAGAATGCCTGACACTATCTATGCGCTGGCCAGTGCAAAGGGACAATCGGGTGTCGCTATTATCCGCGTATCCGGCGAGCAGGCGCTCGAAAGTTTGAAATCCCTGACAAATAATGCCGACATTGCGTTTCGAAAAATAATGTTACGAGAACTGATACGTCCTGTTTCACGTGAAACACTTGATCGTGCCGTCGTCATCGCCTTTAAATCTCCGGCGAGCTATACCGGCGAAAATGTCGTAGAATATCATATTCATGGTGGTTCGGCCGTCATTCAAGGCGTGCTGGATGCTTTATCAGAGCAAAAACAGCACCGCATGGCCGAGCCGGGCGAGTTTACGCGCCGCGCCTTTCAAAACGGAAAAATGGACTTAACCGAGGCCGAAGCCATTGCCGACCTTATTCATGCGGAAACACAAATTCAGAAGGAACAGGCTCTGACCCAGATGGAAGGGGCGCTCGCCCGCTTATACGATGAATGGCGGGAATCCCTTACCAAAATTCTGGCCTATGTCGAGGCAGAAATAGAGTTCCCCGATGAGGACTTGCCAGAAGGTATTCTGCCGCAAATCACGCCTCAAGTAGAGGCGGTTTCAAAGAACATAGCGCTCCATCTAGACGATAATAGACGCGGAGAGCGCCTGCGACACGGTATCCATGTCGCGGTTATCGGCGCACCAAATGCCGGAAAATCAAGCCTCGTCAACGCGCTGGTACAACGTGATGTTGCCATTGTATCAGAGGCCGCAGGAACCACACGGGATGTCATCGAAGCCCATCTCGATATAGGCGGCTATCCTGTTATTCTCTCCGATACTGCTGGACTACGGCCCGAGCAAATTGGTAATACCGCGCAGGATAAAATAGAATCCGAGGGTATGCGCCGCGCTTTGAAAGTTGCAGAAAGCGCAGATATCAGGGTTATTCTGTATGATGGCACGTCAAAGGCGCCCGATAAGCACTCTTTAGAGCTTGAAAAGCAGGAAAATACCATCAGTGTTATAAATAAAGCCGACCAAAATGTCGTTATGGTGCATCCGGCAAGCCCTATGCGCCTTTCTGTAGAGAAAAACGAGGGCATTACAGAGTTTTTGGAGGCTTTAAGGCGCATGATCGAAGGCCTTATAGGCAATACGGCCTCACCTGCCCTCACCCGCCAACGTCACCGCGAGGCACTGAAAGATTGTCAAGAGGCCCTCACCCGCGCTTTACAGGCGCCTCTGCCAGAACTTATAGCAGAAGATTTACGTCTTGCTGTGCGTCATTTGGGCCGGATTACCGGGAAAGTAGATGTTGAAGATTTGCTGGATGTGGTGTTTCGGGATTTTTGTATCGGGAAATAAAAAAAGCCTAGCAGGCCTCCAAGTCTTCCGGATCCAATCCCTGTCGTTTCAAGCGGTCTTCTAGAAGAGCTAATTTGGGCTCTGTTATATCGCGCAAAATCTCTAAGGACGGAACAGTCGGGGTATCATTCCCCGCATGCTTGGTCAGGCGCGTAAAATCTTCTACAAAAACAGCATAATCCGCGTCGTATGATCGATGCGGATTTTCAGCGCGTCGAGCGAAATAAAGGACAAGAGGCAATAAGCTGTGATAGTCCTTGAAATGGCCGTTCAGTATCGCAGCCTCGTTTTTCCCCTGCCTGATGTTATCAAGGCAATCTCTTAGAGCGCCATGCCCGTCGGGGCCAAATCTCTCTATAAAGGCGGCAAGCTTGTCCAGATCTTCAAGGCAATCTTCAATTAATTCTTCAACAAAGTCTTGAGACGGGTACCTATCAACCTTGATTCTTCTTTGGGAGGTAGCTGCCGCGGCGTCGATGTTTTGAAGAAATTCAGCATAAATGGGATCGCGATCATGATCATCCCTGTGTAAAAACCGTGCTAAGATATATGTTGTCAAAGCAATGGAGTAGTGCCAGCCGGGAAAATGCGCTTCTGTTGGCGTAGGGCCACCGTTGAACAAGACCGAGGAAATATAAGGGGTGATAAAGAGCTCTCCTTCCAGACCCAAAGAACTGGAAAATGCACGGAGATCATTAATTTTTGCTAGCCTAGAGGCTTCCGGATCACCGTGCGCTGACCCAAAACTCTCTCTTGCGGTTGTCTCGTCAGGTTCTGACATTATGTGATCCCCGAATCCCCATTTTTACGCAGTTTTGCCGCATTTAAATCTTTTCTGGAAAAGAGTGCAAGGAAAATGTATAAGCACAGGGCAATTAGAAAGTATTTTATAAATGAGCGTCGATTTCGATACGATTATTGTTGGCGGAGGGCATGCGGGCTGTGAGGCTGCCGCTTCTTCTGCGCGCATGGGGGCAAAGACCGCTTTGCTCACGCATAAGCTATCGACGATCGGCGTCATGTCTTGTAATCCGGCCATTGGGGGCTTGGGAAAGGGGCATTTGGTCCGCGAGATTGATGCGCTTGACGGTGTTATGGCGCGTGTGATTGATCAGGCAGGCATACAATTCCGCATGCTTAATGCATCTAAGGGGCCTGCGGTGCGTGGCCCAAGGGCACAAGCAGACCGCAAGCTTTATCGTGAGGCTATGCAGCGCCTGTTGGGGGATTACCCCAATCTAACCCTTGTTGAGGGCGCGGCGGATGATTTGATTTTGGATGAGCAGGGCGCAGTATGCGGTCTGAGGACTCTTGATGGAGCAGAATATAGCTGTCATACGGTTGTTTTGACCACCGGTACATTTTTGCGAGGCTTGATTCATCGTGGTGAAGAGATGATTCCTGCTGGTCGTGTTGGGGAAGAGCCAACTATAGGGCTTGCCGAAACACTGGAGCGACTGGAATTTCCCTTAGGGCGTCTGAAAACAGGCACGCCGGCACGCCTAGACGGCAAGACCATAAACTGGGATATTATTGAAGAACAGCCGGGCGATGCGCTTCCTTTGCCGTTTTCCTACATGAACGATGAAATTACAGTACCCCAGATTTCCTGTCATATTACCTATACAACGGCGGAAACCCATAAGATTGTTTCTGATAACCTTAGGAAGTCCTCTGTTTATTCGGGGCAAATCGGGTCTAGCGGGCCGCGTTATTGCCCATCGATAGAAGACAAAATCTATAGATTTGCCGATAAGCCGCGTCATCAGATCTTTTTGGAGCCAGAAGGGCTGGACGACGACACGGTATATCCTAATGGTTTGTCTACGGCCTTGCCGGTGGATGTACAGAGCGCCATGTTGCGCTCGATCAAGGGACTGGAAAATGTAGAAGTTCTGGAGTGGGGATATGCCATAGAATATGATTATGTTGATCCGCGCGACCTTAAAAAGACACTAGAGAGCAAAAGATTGCCCGGCCTGTTCCAAGCAGGGCAGATTAACGGCACAACCGGATATGAAGAGGCTGCCGCGCAAGGGCTTATGGCAGGCATTAACGCCGCAAAACAGGCCGGAGTAATGAAACGTGGTGTTTCACGTGAAACAGCCGAAACATTTATTCTGGATCGTGCGGACGCCTATATCGGTGTTTTGATTGATGATTTAACAACCTGTGGTGCGCCGGAACCATACCGGATGTTTACCAGTCGCGCCGAGTATCGCCTTAAGTTGCGGGCCGATAATGCAGACCAGCGCCTGACCGATAAAGGAATAGAGGCGGGGTGTGTTACGGCTGAAAGAGCCCGAAAATGGCAGGAAAAGGCAAAAAACCTTATAAAAGCACGGGAATTTGCAAAGAATCTAAGCGCAACCCCCAATGAATTGGCGGCGCAGGGCGTGCAGGTCAATATGGATGGCGTGAGAAGATCGGTTTTTGATCTTTTGGCGTATAAAGGCATAAATTGGGCTCATTTAGAAAAAATATGGCCCGAATTGCAGGAAATCGGGCCCGATATTCGCGAGCAGCTGGAAATTGATGCGCTTTATGCCGGATATATGGACCGTCACGAGGCCGATATCGCGGCATTCCGTAAGGATGAGAACCTGATTTTACCAGAAAATCTGGATTATTCGGAGATTGGCAGTCTTTCCAACGAAGTCATACAAAAGCTGGAGCAGGTGTCGCCAAAGACCCTTGGCGAGGCAGGCCGTATCCCGGGCGTAACGCCGGCGGCCATTGTAGCGTTGCTGCGCTATGTCAAAAAGGGCGGTAAAACCGCTTCTCAGGCGGCTTGATATGCCGGATCTCAATACCAAAGATGAAATTCAGCGCTATTTTAACCTCTCAAACGAGATTGTGGAGCGGTTGGAGTGTTACCATGATCTGCTTTTAAAATGGCAAAAAGCCATCAATCTGGTAAGTTCAAAGAGTATAAACGAGGCATGGGAGCGGCATTTTGCGGATTCCTTGCAGATTTTACCCTTTATACCCCCAACAACCAAAATTTACGTTGATTTAGGGTGTGGCGGAGGATTCCCGGGCCTTGTTCTGGCAATTTTACGGCCGGATATCGATGTGCATCTGGTTGAATCAGACGAGCGCAAGGGCCAGTTTATGCGCACAGTGATCCGTGAGGCGGTAGCGCAGAATGCATTTGTACATACACGCCGGATCGAGGATATCACCGCTGAACTACATCCTGATTTTGTTACGGCGCGGGCGTTAGCAGCGCTGGATGATTTGTTCGGGCTTTGTCTGCCGTGGGCAGAGCAGAATAAGGATATTGTCTTTTGCTTTCTAAAAGGCGCGCGGGCAGAAGAGGAAATTGAAAGCGCAAAGCGTAATTTTGATTTTGATCTGGAAACAAGCGCGAGCATAACCGAGCCGAGCGCCCAGATTCTCCAGATTTCCAATTTGAAGAAACGGCACTGATTTATTCAATAGGAACGAAATTCTGGCTTTCCTTATCCAGCGCAAAGAGCTGTGCTTCTTTTATATCAAAATAGGCCCCGTGTATCTGTAATTTTCCGGATTCAATACCATCACGGATAAAAGGGAATTGCCCGAGGTTTTTCATCGAAAATTTGATAGCATCCTGTTCAACTCGCTGGCTTAATTCCTCGATATTGATATCAGGGTTGTCTTTCATAACGCTTTCCGCGCAGCTTGTAAGGATAGACGTCCATTTTGGCAGGAATAATCCGGTTGTTATTCGACCCTTTGCATTATCACAGCATGCCCGTACGCCGCCGCAATGGCTGTGGCCCATAACAACGATATGTTCTACTTTTAATTCCACAACAGCAAATTCTATTGCGGCACTTGTGCCATGAGAAGCTTCGTCTACCTCGAAAGGCGGAACCAGATTGGCGACGTTGCGGACAACGAATATATCACCGGGCGCGGCATTGAAGATTAAATCGGGATTTACACGGGAGTCGCTACATCCGATGACCATGATTTTTGGAAATTGTCCTTCTGTAGCAAGTCTGCGGTAATGCTCTCTATCTTGTTCTGTGAACGCGGTTTTATAGCTTGAAACAAGTTTTTCTAGGTTTTTCATTTACTCGACTTTGTATATTTGTAAGGAAATTTTGAAAATCTACTGTTTTTTTATCGGAGAATTTGTATGATATGTCTACCAAAAATAGCGCAAAAAGGTAAGTTATAAATATGGCAGATGGACGTATTGAAATTGATGAAGTACTTGATGATTCAGCCGGAGAAGAGAATCAGGGGTTGGGTCGTGGCTTGAGCGCTTTGTTTGACGACGAAGAGACAGAGGCCGCTATTGCCGAGATCGAGAAAAAAATCCAGACAGAAATACCGGAAGCACGATCGCGCCATATGGTGGGGGTCGAGCAATTATATCCGAATCCGTATCAGCCGCGTAAGATTTTCAGCGAAGACAGTATTGATGAACTGGCAAGTTCTATTAAGCAATATGGTGTATTGCAGCCTATTTTAGTGCGTGCTTATCCTGGTCGGGACGAAGAATACGAGATTATTGCAGGCGAGCGTCGTTGGCGCGCCGCACAGAAGGCACAGCAACACGAAGTGCCGGTTATTGTTCTGGATCTGGACGAGCTGGATGCGTTTAAAGTTTCGCTTATCGAGAATCTACAGCGTGAGGATTTAAATCCGATTGACGAAGCAATGGGATATCAGCGCCTTTTCGATCATTATCATCAAACCCATGAAGATTTGGCGAAGGCGGTTGGTAAAAGCAGGTCACATGTTGCCAATATGCTTCGTCTTTTGACGTTACCGGATATTGTGCAGGCGCATCTTGGTGCAGATGATATTACGATGGGGCATGCCCGCGCGTTGATTACCTCGGATGATGCAGCCGCGCTGGTGAAGGAGATCATCAAAAAAGATTTAAGTGTTCGCCAGACAGAACAGCTGGTTGCGGAAGCAAAAGGTGTCGAGCGCCAGACGCGCGCGCGCGGTGGTGCCTCTGCACCCAAGAAGCCAAAGAAGGATGCGGATACGATTGCACTTGAGAGCGATGTCAGTAATGCGCTTGGTATGCGGGTCAGCATTGATAGCAATGACGGCAAAAGCGGTAAAATTACGGTGGAGTTCAAATCACTGGATCAACTGGACGAAGTCTTGCACCGTTTGGCACATTTTCCGGGGTCCCGCCTAAACGGATAATCAAAAAATATTGACGTATTTTCTATAAACATGCCATAGTCCCCAAATCCCAAGGATTTTACGAGGAAGAGTAGCTATGGATATGGATGCAGGTGATGTCGAGGAAATGCTTTTTAAAGCACAGAATACACCACCGGAAGATGCGCAGGCTTTTGTTAATGAAATAAACAGATTGCTTGAAGAGGGTGATTTCGCGTTTGCAGCAGACGCTGATTACGAGGCAGAGCTTTATGTTGGGCCGGAGGGTGACGTTTGTGTGCGGATGCCTAATCTAGAGCGCGCCGGTCCGTTGAGAGGATATTCACTGACAGTTATCGAGCGGGTTGACCCACCATCATCGGCGGCAGATTTGGATGTCCCGTCTGTAGGCTGATTATTGTTTTCTGCTTGCCTTTTCATCATGGCCGGAAGTGCCGGAGCGTTCCTCCAGTATCTTAAAAACATCAGATGGCGGCACGTTGTGATGGGCCAGCATAACCATGATATGGAAGAGCAAATCTGCAGCTTCCTCTCTTAAATTCTTCTGCACTTCTTCGCTGCCCTGCATATTGTGGATGTGAAAGGCTTCTTCGATAAATTCCTGTGCCTCTTCCAGAATTTTATTCGCAATTCTTGGCGAGCCGCCCTGATAAAGACTGGCCACGTAGGAATGTTCCTCATCTTCGTTTTTGCGCTCTTGTAAAACCGCATAAAGTTTATCGAGTATGTGTTCTTTCATTTTTTGACTTTTCATAAATGTTTCGTGTAGGCTGCGCCAATTATAAACGGGTTGAGCAATGAGTCTAATACAAATCGATAAAAGGGCGGTGACGCGAGAAGATGCGCGAAGGCTGTTGGATGAGTCTTGTGTTTTACATGATCCCTTTGGCGTGCCGACCGTTGTCTATCGGTCGGAAGATTTTTCTTTGGCGGAAATAGATCAACATAGAACGGAGCGTCAAATAGAAGAAAGATTTGGAGCCTTAAGTAAAGCGGACCCGTCATTAGGAATATACAGGATGGTGATAGGAGAGCGTGTCCTTGGTTTTCTTAGAGAGTTCGTTCAGGCGCGGGGGATTTTTAATGCCGTCTCTGTTCCGTGTAAAACACATCATAGCGATGAGCGCGATGCGCATTATTATGACCCCGAAAAATACAGGCCCCCTGCTGCAAATGCTGTTGTGTTACCGAGTATTAAAGCCACGATGTCACTGCCGATGACAGAGATGGATTATAGAATTAATCACCATGATCTCTCTGGATTTGTGGAGCAATGGCAGCTTAGAACCTTATGGCATGAATTTGCCCATGGCACCGGCGCAGGAGAGCCACAAGCAGATGCTATGGCGGCTGTGGTGCTTAGAAAAGCATGTCCAGATCAGCGCGTGTTAAGCGCAATTGCAGATCACAGAGCATTTCGATCGATTTTTCATTATTTTAGTTTTGAGGAAAGGGAGGATTATGGATGGGGCGTTGTAGAAGCCAATGACTATATTGCTTCTTTGCCAGACGAAACCATTTCGGGGATGACGGAAGAAGATATTGTCGATATGAGGTTCCAGCGTTTTGTCGCGCATGCCGAAACTGTTGTCAGGCTTGGTGAAAGATTAAGTGCAATGGATGGATACAGATTCAGAATTGAGGATCCTGTATTTTTCAGCAACGCCGCAGCAGAATTATTAGCAGGAGATAATACGCTTCGTGACGAGGCGCGGCACATTCTGGCGCGTTTTCGTTTGGCGTGCGAGCGTATACCAAGGGGAAGTGCGGCCTATAAGCCCGATAATGATTTGATTGATCCGGAATTACTAGCGGCAGCCCAGGAACCACCAATCACATTTATACCGAATGAGTATATTCCAGAATAACGATATTTAGACCATTTTCATTTTTTTGTTGCGATAATATCATAAATTTGCTCATAATATTGCTTTGTGAGTTAATAAAGCAGTAAAGACACAGCGTATGGCGGGTTATACTTTGAAATCGACCGAGGGTGAACCGGAAGGATTTAACGAGGCTATGGCCCGTATTCTGGATTATGTTCAAGGAGGGGATATAATATTTTTAGATGACCCTGAAGATGCCGATATTGTTAGAGCGGTGCTTGAGGTGAACGACAAGGAAGACGTTGAAATAGTGCCCAGTGCCATGGAGTTTGGTTAGAGGCGCACCGGAATACCAGCCGTTTTCATCGCGTCTTTTGCCTCGGCAATTGTATATTCCCCGAAATGAAAAATCGAAGCGGCAAGCACCGCAGAGGCGTGTCCTTCGATAACGCCGTCTACCAAGTGTTGTAAGGTGCCAACACCGCCTGAAGCAATCACCGGAACGGAAACCGCATCGGCCACCGCGCGCGTGAGTTCGAGGTTAAATCCTTTTTTTGTGCCGTCACGATCCATAGAGGTCAGGAGGAGTTCCCCCGCACCATATTCCGCCATCTTGATGGCCCACTCCACAGCGTCGAGCCCTGTACCCTTGCGCCCGCCATGGGTAAAGATTTCCCATCCTGCGCTGCCGTCTTCTTTTGCCTTGGCATCGATGGCAACGACAATGCACTGGCTTCCGCATTTATCGGATGCCTCACGCACGAATTCAGGATTTTTAACGGCGGCAGAATTGATGGAGACCTTGTCTGCACCGGCATTCAAGAGGTTGCGAATATGTTTTATCGTGCTGATCCCGCCGCCAACGGTGAGCGGTATAAAGATTTCCTCGGCAACTTTTTCGACCACATCAAGAATCGTATCACGATTATCGTTGGTGGCGGTGATATCAAGGAAGCAAAGCTCGTCCGCGCCCTGATCGTTATAGAGCCTTGCCTGTTCAACGGGGTCACCCGCATCGATGAGGTCAACAAAGTTTACGCCTTTAACGACGCGTCCATTATCAACATCAAGGCATGGAATGATTCTGGTTTTTAGCATTACTGTCCCGCGGCGATTTTTAGAACATCTGTGGGCTCAAGCGTTCCATCATAGAGCGCTTTACCGATCACGACACCATCAACGCCATATTGTGCGGCGTCGCGAACCAGACGGACATCATCAAGCGAGCCTGTGCCGCCAGAGGCGATGACAGGAATGGAAACGCTTTGCGAAAGAGAAATTGTGGAAACCACGTTAACGCCTTCGCCAGTGCCATCACGGTTAATATCGGTATAGATGATAGCGGATACGCCGACATCTTCGAATTTTTTTGCAAGGTCATTGGCCTGAATATCGGAGTCGGAGACCCACCCCTCGACCGCCACACGGCCTGCGCGGGCGTCGATGCCGACAACGATTTGACCGGGAAATTTGTTGCAGGCTTCCTGAACGAGTTCAGGGTCACGCACGGCGGCTGTTCCTAAAATCACACGGCTTATCCCTTCATTGAGCCATTTTTCAATCTGGGCCATACTGCGGATACCGCCGCCTAGCTGGACCGGAATGTCGACGCATTTAATAATTTGTCTGACGGCGCTGTGATTTGCAGGAGCGCCCCTGACGGCACCATCAAGGTCAACGACGTGTATCCATGAAAAGCCGCTGCGGGCCCATTCAACTGCCTGTGCGGCAGGGTCATCATTGTAAACGGTGTCTTTGCTCATGTCGCCCTTGTAGAGGCGCACACATTTTCCATTTTTAAGATCGATAGCGGGATAAATAATCATAAGGTTGTCTAACAAACCAGTGCGTTAATAGCAAGAAGCTATAATTTTGACAGGGGATGTAAGTTTTGTATAGGATCACAGCTGAAAAAAACGAGGGTTGAAAATGGGCGTGCAAGAGTTAAGTGCCGGATATAAAAAATTACAAAACATGGGCGACAAGGCCAGTATGCACGATGTTCTCGAGGTTATGAAGCATCTTCCAACCCATGCGCCGTTAAATGGGTGGGATTTGAAATTGCGGGACAGTGTATGCCGCATTGCTGCAAGACGTCCGGAAGCACAGCTGCGATTTCTTGCCGCGGTTTATCCGTTTTCAGGTCATGAGCTTCAGATAGAGATTGCAGAAAACGGAAACTGGAGCACAAGGCGGAAACTTGCAGAAAACCGAAATCTTTGTGCTACGGCCCGCTCTATTCTGCAATTGGATGGAGATCCAAGGATGGTGAAACTCTATAAAAAAATTGAGAGCAATCCACGCGGCCCACACCCGATCGAGCCTTTTTGACAAAAGAATATGATTTTCTGTATTATCCGCGGATAACAGTAAAAAGAAGGAAACAGGGTGGTGGTTAGTAGTGATTTTGAACAAAAACAAAGAAGGGCCGCGCGTAACGCTCTAGTGCGTGATGAGCGTGCGTTCAGGTACGGTATACAATCGCTGAAGCAATATGATCCTGATGCGGTTATTCGTATGTTGACTCAGAACTGGCAGTATGCGGAAGCTGAAACGCCCGAACGGGCCATGCAGCGTAATGCTGTATTGGAGACACTGGCGGGGCACTATGATGAGCGCGTTAGGGCTGTTGTCGCGGCCAGACCGGATGCTACCGGTGAGGTGCGCAAAATTCTGGCCGAGACGGAGGCGTCTTTACAGGCACCTGAAGGTTTGGGAGATGGGCCGGGCTAAAGGCTTAGGTAATTCAAATCATGGCACGTAAAAAATATACAGAGGATGAGCTTGTTGCGGCATTTACCGCGCAGATGGCTATCCTTAATACCGAGCCAGAAGATTTGGTGGTCGGTATTGCGCGCGGGGCAGAGCTTGGGCCGTTAGGAAAAGACGTTGCAGGTCGGCAGAGGCTTGCAAAGCTGGAAATACTCGCTACGCATCCTAATCCCGAAGTGAGGAGGGTGCTGGCAGCAAGAGAAGGATTGCCCGATAATATTCGCGCTATTTTGGAAAAAACCGGACAAGCCAAGCATGGTGTATCACCAGACGAACCATCCGCGGAGTAGTAATCAAATTTGACACAAATTTATAAAATATGTAGTGTCCTTGAAAATAAATGACATGAATTGTTAATAAAAGGAGCAAGAAAATGGGTGCAGATAAAGATAGTGTGGCAGAAGCATTATGTGGTCAATTTGGAGAGAAGTCAGGAACTGCTTCCGTAGATGCGGAGTTTCCATTTCCAACGCAGCCTAGAAATGCTCTAAGAACGGCAACCGATTTTCATGCAGGCGCACCTCACGGCTCAGCGCAACATAATACCGGAAACCTTGGATATATTGAGACTAAGGATTTAGGGTAAATAAAGTTTTTACAGGAGTTTAAAATGGGTGATAAACCAAGAAGATTAGAAGACACGGAGCCGATGGCGCAATTTTTTGCCGAGCTGGGGGCGGAAGAAACCAAAAGACTTGTGGGCGAAGTCTTAGCCACGGACTATGACGGGGACAGCCTAACGCCCAAGCCGCAGCCTGCAGAGCCAAATGAAGATACGCCGGTGCCCGGATAACCTATTTCTTTATAATTTTGTAATAGTAGTGACCCTTCAGGATCTCGCCATCAACTTTTGCATATTGGGGATGCGTGCCTATGCGCTCATAGCCCATGGCCTCGTATAGTTTTATCGCGCTCTTCAATGTTTCACGAATGTCGAGATTGATAACTTCGTACCCTTCTTTTCTTGCATTAGCCTCTACAGCTTCGAGCAGCATTTTTGCAAGTCCGTGTCCACGCGCCCATGGCGCGATAAAGTTTGACATGAGTTGGACTGAAAAACTTTGTGCTTCGTTATTGAAAGGAGGTTTCATAAGTTGGCAACTGCCGCAGATGACGCCATCAAGCCGTGCAACGAACAATGTGCGTGCAGGCATAGCAAGAACACCTTGCCAGTATCGCTCAAGGATTTCGCGTTGCGGTATTTTAACCCATCCAAAGCCGCCGCCAGCCTCAATGGCCTCGTCTGTGGCGTCGCACAGATCGTTAAGCTCACCCGGGCTGAACTCCTGTAGCAGCCCGACAGTCGGCACAGGGTCAAGAGGTTTTAGATTTGTTTTATCGCTCATTTTTCGCTCCACTTCATGTGCTTTGTAACATTCGCAGGACGATCACTCAAGGTTTCCAGTCCAGAAAATTAGAAAGCAATTTGAGTCCGGCTTCATGACTTTTCTCAGGATGAAACTGAACTCCTATCATATTATCACGCCCAACAATGGCAGGAATAAGGCCGCCATATTCTGTGAGTGCGAGGCAATGATGGTTATATGTACATTGAAACATAAAAGAGTGAACAAAATAAAAATTTTCTGAAGTTTTTATATTGCGCAGCACAAAGTGACGGTTGTCTTGTTGGTCATTTGCCGAGAGATAACGCAGTTCATTCCATCCCATATGGGGGATTTTTAGTTTGGCATCTGAGGGGTTTAGCGGAATAACTTCGCCGTCAATCCAGTTCAGTCCGGCCGTAATACCGTGCTCAAGACCACGTGTGGCCATGAGTTGCATGCCGACACATATACCCAAAAAAGGCGTTCCTTTTTTAAGCACAGCTTCATTAAGAGCCTCAACCATGCCGTCCAGATTTTTCAGGCTCTTCATACAATCCCTGAACGCGCCCTGCCCCGGAAGAACAATTCGATCGGCCTTCAGAATATCTTTGGCCTTGTTGCTTATTTTGACTTTGATGTCTTTATTAATATGTTCGAAGGCCTTTGCTGCGGAGCGTATATTGCCGGAGCCGTAATCAATGATGATGAGAGTTTCTTTTGCCATAGGGTGTTTTTCCGTGTATCTGTGGGATTTGTCAATGGGAAAGCGGCATTAAGAGGATAAAAGAATGACAATTGCATTCTATCACTGGGATGAAACAAGTGAAGAGATAAAGCAGCGGATATTCCGCCGTGCGCAGGCCGACATTGATTCTGTGCAAGAGGTTGTGCGCCCGATCATTGAAGATGTGCGGTATCATGGAGATGAGGCCCTTCGTCGCTATGCAAAAAAATTTGAAGATGCGGAGATTGAAAACCTGACGGCAAGCCCGAAGGAATTCGAGGCGGCAGACGTGGCTTTGGACGATGATTTAAAAAACGCGATCAGGCATTGCGTAAAAAATGTTCGCCTGTTTCACGAAGAGCAAATGAAGCGTGTTGAAGATCGCTGGATGGTAGAAGTGGAAAAAGGCGTCTGGGCCGGAGAGCAGGTCAGCGCAATTGAGTCTGTCGGGCTTTATGTCCCGCGTGGCAAGGGGGCGTTTCCGTCTGCTCTTTATATGCTGGCGGTGCCGGCGGTGATTGCGGGGGTTAAAAATATTGCGGTTGTGACGCCGCCTACGCAGGATGGATCGGTGGATGATGCGACATTATTTACAGCCAAGCTTTGCGGGGTCGAAAATGTTTATAAATGCGGAGGCGCGCAGGGCATTGCCGCGCTTGCTTACGGGACGGAAACCGTGCCGAAGGTTAAAAAGGTTCTGGGGCCGGGGAGTTCGTATGTTGCCGCAGCCAAGCGAATGTTATCGGATATCATGGACCCGGGCATGCCGGCCGGCCCATCCGAGTCTATTGTTCTGGCGGATGAAACAGCCGATCCCGATAACACGATTCTGGATATTCTGAATGAAGCCGAACACGGTAAAGATTCAGCCGCGCTTTTGGTGACGCATGACATGAAACTGGCGGAGTATGTGAGAGAGCATATGCCTGCTGTGATTAACAGTTTGCCCGAACCGCACAGAGAGATTTGCGAACATGTTATGGCTGGCGGAGAAAAAAGCTATGGCGGGATTATATTGACGGGCAGTCTGGAAGAGTCGATTGCCGTTGCCAATGAATATGCGCCGGAACATCTACACCTGAAGGTGAAAAACGGGGAGCAATATCTGGATAATCTGAAACATGCCGGAGAGATTCTGATTGGAGAATACACGCCCTCCTCGCTTGGTAATTACGGGATTGGTGTGAACCATGTTTTGCCGACTGGGGGATGGGCGCACACATATTCCTGTACCTCTGTTTGGGATTTCTTGAAGCGCACCTCGATATCCCGCTGTGATAGTCAGGGATTTACAGGATTAAAGGATTCTGTGCTAACCATGACGGATTATGAAGGTTTTCCGGCCCATGGCGAGGCTCTAAGCCGTCGAAAGGTTTAAAAACTTGCATTATTTTTTTGTTTTTTGTAATTTACGGAACTCTTTAACGGATAGAGAAGAATAAAGTAACAAAAGACAAATGAATAAGGACCGATAATGTATACATTTAAATATGAGGAAATGCCGTTAGATAAACTCGCTGCACTTGCAGAGCGCGGAGATGCGGACGCACAGTACGAATATGGTTTGCTTTTTGAAATGAGAGGGCATGATCCCGAAGATGAGCCATCCGATTGGGTTTCTGCGGCCGAATGGTACAGAAAAGCTGTAGCACAGGGTCATGAAGCCGCAATCCGAGACTTATATAAGCTTAGCCTTAGAGCCCAAGAGGTGTTGCAAAATGGCAGTAAGCTCTACAGTTTTCATCCGTCTGCTCTAAAAAAAATCATTGAGTATGGCGATGTGGCGGTGGAGCGGTGGAGCAGGCTAACGAGCGTGGATTAGATTTAACGCAAGATGAGCCCGACGAAGATCCGGATCAACCCGCACATGAAGGACTTGATTTGCATTAGGAATCAAAGGGTTACGTAAGTTTAAATTTTATCAGTAAGGAAAAATAATGTTATCAAAAATATTCAAGCCGTTGGGGCGTATATGGGACGATTTTTTAGAGGGCATTGAGCATTCCGAGATGCTGGTTGCAGCAGATGAGGGTAATCCGGCGGCTCAATACCATGCGGGCATGCGTTCTTTACAGGGAACCCACGGGCATAACAAAAGCGAAGACGAGGCGCTGTATTGGCTTAGATTAGCAGCAGATAATGGGGAGGCACGTGCTGTTACAGTTCTTAAGGATCTAGCAGAAGCACCTGTTTTAGAGGCGGGTGCGGTAATAACAGATGAAAATGTACCGTAAATAATATGGAAGACTAGAGTGAAAAAGGGTTGATAAAATGAGTTATGAAACAGAATTTGCAAATGCGGCAGACGAATTAGAAGAGCCAACACTGCGTGAGATGGCGGATGACGGCGATAACAACGCACAATTTTTGATTGGACAAACCTATCTTTATGGTGATGCAGACCAAGGGGTAGAAATAGAGGTAGATACAGGCATGACCTGGATCGCGCTGGCAGCACATGATGGACATGAAGAGGCGATAGAGCTCCTTTATCTAGAAGCATTAAAAGCCGTTCATGCGCGTGCCATGGGAGATACAAGCCCGGATACAGAAACCCGCGCTGGGTATATCGATGAAGCGCTGGATTATGTGCGCATGCATCATGCCGAAATACCGGAAGAAGAAATTACTGTTGAGATGCGGGCGTCGTTGGCCGCGCTGGATTTATAAAAAACGTAATAATTAGGAGTTCACTATGGTATTAAAGCGCGCTTTTTCGGCTGTAGGCAGAGTTTTAGCTACGCTTGGGGATATGAGTGACACGGCCAGAATTGCCGAGCAGGCAATCTTTGGTCAAAACCCTGATGTTCAGTTTGAGTATGCTTCCCGTCTATTGGACGGTGTAGGGACTGATCCGGATTATAAATCCGCCCTGACCTATCTCAGAAAAGCAGCGTCAAGAGGGCACCAGCTTGCGATCGACAAGCTGGAAGAACTAGGTGAGCCGCGCATTGCGCCTGCTTCTGCAGAGAATGTTCCAGGTTAATTCTTTATATACCTAATCCTGATATTTTATAAAACGAGTAATCCAACAAAAAGGGGTGCGGTTTAGCATGAGTGATAGCCTGAAAGATGCAAAACTTTTGGCGGATGGTCTTATGCAGCGCATAAGAGCCGATGTTAAGGCCGGAAAGGGCGGATTTTTGCATCAAATGTTCAGACACGCAACCAAGGCGCAACGTCATTTGGATCAAGGGACAAGTGTTGTACGCGAGGTTGACGAAGTGTTTGCCGGATATTTACCGGAAATCAAAGAGCTGGCAGCAGCGCGCGGTGTTGATTTGGACGACGAAAATGCCCAGATCAGAGAACAGTTAATCAGAGAAGCCGATGCTGGAGATCGCAAGGCACAATATGCGTTATCGCAGGCCTATCATGATCAATCCTATGGTTTGGAGCGTGATTTTGATAAGCATCTTGAATATTTGGTTAAAGCCGCGCGACAAGGATCACATATCGCGATTTTGAGTCTGTATTATGATTCAGAAAATGCAGGCACAGAGTCTGTCTTTAGGAGTAGTGCAATGTCCCCTGATTTTTTAGAAAAACTGGCGGGTTATCATGAAGAAGCAGGGCATTTGGCCGCAAATTTCGGGGTTATTCTTGATCTTGATTTTGACGGGGATGATCCTGACGGAAGCTGGAAATTTATTCCAGAATTATCGCCTGAATTTCCAGAGCCCAGTTCTTAAAGTGCACCTTTTGTGCTTGGCAGTTGGTCAGCCGCGCGCGGGTCTATTTCCACCGCCATGCGCATGGCTTTTGCACAGGCCTTGAAAATGCTTTCGATAATGTGATGATTATTAAATCCGGCAAGCTGGCTCACGTGAAGGGTTATGCCCCCTGCTCCGGCCAGTGCCTGAAAGAATTCACGGAAAAGTTCTGTATCCATATCGCCGAGGCGATCCTGCGTGAAATTCACATCCCATACCAGATAGGAACGGTTTGAAAAATCAAGCGATACAGAAGCGCGGGCCTCGTCCATCACCAGATCAAAATGACCGTAGCGACGGATGCCTTTTTTATCGCCGATGGCTTCTTTTAATGCCTGCCCCAGCGCGATGCCCGTATCTTCAACGGAGTGGTGCGAGTCGATGTGTAGATCACCGTCGCATTTGATTTTCATGTCAATTAGGGAGTGTTTAGCGAGCTGATCGAGCATATGGTCAAAAAAGCCAATACCGGTGTTCATGTCGGCCTTGCCTGTTCCGTCCAGATTGATATCAATCTGGATCGCGGTTTCATTGGTCTTGCGCGATACCTTACCCGTGCGCCTGCTCATCTTGCTTTTCCCTTAATTCAAAAGACGGACGTCCTTATACACTGAAAACTTTACGCTGTAAAACTTACCAAAATCTTACTATTCAAGATTTATGCCGTTTCAGGGATACGGGTTTTGACAATGGAGTCACGATTTTCGTATTTTTCGCAGATTTTCAATAGGTTCTGGTAGGTCGAGAGATCACAAATTTCGCGCTTTTTGAACCATCCAAGCACTGAAATAAGCATGATTTCAGCAGGGCCAAAGGTATTGCCCAGCGTTTTATGGTCATTCAGATAGGCAAGACTTTTCTGGATGCGGGTCATAGAACGCTTCAAATAGCCTTCATTCGGGTCCAGATCTGTGGTTTTTCCGAATAAGAAGCATAAAAGCGCGGCATCGGCAGTGCCCATGATAATAGAAATCAGGTTTTCGGCTTCATCGTCAAGAGCGGTGTTAAAGTCTGGGGGCACGTCGTTTGCGGCCTTTTTAATCAGGTAATTGACGATAATGCGGGAGTCGATAATGCGGTTATCGCCATCACTGAGAATGGGCACTTTCATAAGCGGGTTATTGGTATTGATGAGTGTCGCATCTTCTTCGCTCATCGTTGCAAAGGAGCCTGTTTCGACAAGTTCGTAAGGGAACCCTAGTTCCTCGCATGCGATACGGACAATCCGAACAAAGGGGCTGACTTGTGATCCGATGATTTGCATTGTGGTTCTCCTTTTCCAACTTCTACGACTTATTATTAAATCCGGCAAGAGTGACTTGACTTTTTATTGTCGAGACGATCATATCTGACCTATGACTTATGAAGCACAAGACTATGCCAATGCGCAATTATGGCGCGGCACTACCATTATTTCCGTTCGCAAGGGCAAGGATGTTGTGATTGCGGGGGACGGTCAAGTCTCTATGGGACAGACGGTCTTAAAGGATAATGCCCGTAAAGTACGCAGGCTTGGCCGTGATAATGACATTATTGCGGGCTTTGCCGGATCAACGGCCGATGCGTTTACGTTGTTCGAGCGTCTGGAAAGTAAATTGGACGCACATCCGGGACAGTTAACGCGCGCTTGTGTAGAATTGGCAAAGGATTGGCGCACGGATAAATATTTGCGTCGTCTTGAAGCATTAATGGCAGTTGCGGACAAGGAAACGTCTTTGATTCTGACCGGAAATGGTGATGTGGTCGAGCCGCAAGACGGCGTGATCGGCATTGGTTCGGGCGGGAATTACGCTTTAGCGGCAGCGCGGGCCTTGTATGATCAAAAATTGAGCGCAGAAGAAATTGCCAAAAAAGCCATGAAAATTGCTGCAGATATCTGCGTTTACACCAATGAAAATATCGTGATTGAAAAGCTTTGATTAAGCAACAATCGGTGGATCGCCTTCCGGTTCATCCGTAATACCCCAGCGTACGGCCAATCGTTCTTTTTGCTGGGACATGATTTCTGCCACTCTTGCCTCAACACCCATAAGCTGTGCTTCTACGCCAAGACCTGTTTGGGCATGCCGACCGGCCATAATATCCTGTACCAGAAGGGCGCCAAGCATATCTCTTAAATCATCGGCGGGAGGGTTTGGTCCCTGCCCCAGTTTGACAAGTGCAAGGTCAAGCAGTGCATTTCCAACCATAATCCGGCCTTGAAGCGCAGCCTCTTGTGCACGCGCCTCTCTTCTTTCGGCGGCTTTTGGAAACGCTGCTTTGAGGATACCATTTAAACTAAACATTTTATCACCCGATGTTATTTTGGGGCGATCATAATCAAATTTTATGAAAATTGTCAAACTTTATGAATCGGTGGATTCGTCCGGGCTGTCTTTGTTTTTTGTTGTCGCCAGAGCATAAAGAAAACCCAGCGTTAGCACACCCAATGTAACGGCCAAGGATGTGGCAGGCGTTATATGGCCGAACATACCGTTATAGAAGACCTTGAAGCCGATAAAGATCAAGACGATTGATATGGCGTATTTCATAGCTTCGAACCGGTAAATGATGTTTTCAACGGCAAAATAGAGTGCCCGCAAGCCAAGAACAGCAAAAATATTACTGGTGAAGACGACGAATGTATCGGTGGTAACAGCCAATGCGGCGGGGATGCTGTCTACAGCAAAAATAACGTCGCTTATTTCTATGACGACCAGTGCCAGAAATAATGGTGTAGCGAGGAAGGCTTTTTTGGTGTTTGTTTCCTCGCCTTCATCCAGTTCTTCGCGCCGAATAAAAAATTTGTTCCCATGAATTTTCGAAGTAAAGGGAAGGTGTTTTTTCAAGAAAAGGACCAGCGGTTTTTCTTCGAAGTTACCGACATCCTCATCTTCGTCGTATAAAACCATTTTTACACCGGTATAAATAAGGACGAGTGCAAAGATATACAGCACCCAGTCAAAGTGGTGCACGATGGTTGCGCCCGCTCCGATCATAATACCGCGTAAAATGACAACGCCAATAATACCCCAGACCAGAACACGGTGTTGATATTGTCTGGGGATGGAGAAGGCAGAAAAAATGACCGACATCACAAAAAGGTTGTCTAGTGAAAGGCTTTTTTCAATGACATATGTGGTGTAGTAGTTCAGGGCACGATCAGCGCCGAAGTCGTGCCAGACGATCAGGCCGTAGGCAAGTCCTGCCGCGATATACCATGCGCTTAGGATTAGGCTTTGACGAAAGCCGATAATGTTATCAGAGCTTTTGCTGAAGAGATTAAGATCAAGAGCGAGCAAAACAGGCACGAGGATAAAGAAAATGACCAGATCAAAAAATTCCATAAAGATTCCTTATTATGTCACGATATATGCATGACTTCTTATGTATTTGTGTAGCATGCAAATTTCAAGAACTCCAACCAAATCGTGCAGTTCTTTACAGCAAAGTAAAAAGGAGGTTTTTAAATATCCCTTGCCATTTAAGGGTAGAAATTCTATCACCATAGGCACGTTGAGAACTTAGAGATTCAAAAGGAGAAACATGAGCGTATCGTCCCTTTCACCACGTGAAACAGTAAGCGAACTGGATCGTTTTATCATCGGCCAGAACGATGCGAAACGTGCGGTTGCGATTGCGTTGCGTAATCGCTGGAGACGCTCGAAGCTGGATCCTGAATTGCAGGAAGAAGTTTACCCGAAGAATATTTTGATGATCGGGCCGACCGGTGTTGGCAAGACCGAAATCGCGCGCCGCCTTTCCAAACTTGCGAATGCGCCCTTTATAAAGGTTGAGGCAACGAAGTTTACGGAAGTCGGTTATGTCGGAAAAGATGTTGAATCAATCGTGCGTGATCTGACCGAGATTGCCATACGCATGACTCAGGAAGAGATGCGCAAAAGTGTATTGGCGCAAGCAGAAATTTATGCCGAGGAACGTGTGCTGGATGCTTTAGTCGGGGATACAGCCGGAGAAGGTACGCGTGACAGTTTTCGTAAGAAGCTTCGCGCAGGAGAGTTAAACGATCGTGAAATTGAAATCAATGTCATTGATGGTGGAAACCCGTTGGGCGGTATGATGGATATTCCGGGCATGCCGGGTGCTTCTATGGGGATGGTGAATATTGGCGATATTCTTGGTAAAGGTTTCGCAGAGCGTACGAAGAAGAAACGCATGTCGGTTGAAGATAGTTACGAGGTTTTAATTGCGGAAGAATCAGACAAGTTGCTGGACGAGGATAAAATGGTTTCGGCGGCTCTGCAACTTGTTCAGCAAAGCGGGATTGTCTTTATTGACGAGATTGACAAAATTGCGGCGCGTCAGGATGTGCGCGGCGGTGATGTGTCACGTGAAGGGGTGCAGCGTGATTTACTTCCCCTTATAGAAGGGACAACCGTCAACACAAAACACGGCGCTGTAAAAACAGATCATATGTTGTTTATTGCCAGTGGCGCATTTCACTATGCAAAGCCATCGGATTTACTGGCGGAGCTGCAAGGCCGTCTTCCTATTCGCGTGGAGCTTCGTGCTTTGACTGTAGAGGATTTCAAACGTATTTTGAAGGAAACCGAGGCCAGTCTGATAAAGCAATACGAGGCGTTGATCGGAACAGAGAAGATGACGCTGACTTTCGAAGAGGATGCTATTGACGAAATTGCCAAACTGGCCTTTGAGGTTAATGAAAGCGTTGAAAATATTGGTGCACGTCGTTTGCATACCGTTATGGAGAAGCTTTTGGAAGAAATTAGCTTCACGGCGAGCGATCGTGGCGGGGAAGAATTCACGATTACAGCTTCCTATGTTCAGGAAAAAGTCGGTGAATTGGCAAGAAGTACGGATTTAAGCAAGTTTATCTTATAGCGACGGCTCGCTGGGCTGGTCTTCGAATGATGTCGTGCCCAAAGATTTTTCGATAACTCTGGTGTCGTATCCGTTGCGCTGCGCATGGGCAAGCAGTTTTTGTCTTGCCTCTTCATCCAGTGGCATGGTTTGTGCCTTGATATCATGAATCACCAGCAGCAGCATTTTCCATGCATCGGGCTCCTGTGGTTTTGCAACGCCAGGGCTGGCTAGAACATATTGCGCCTGTCCGCCAGCAACTTCAGATTCAAGAATTCTGTATGGATCGCTGGCAAGGGTTTCTTCTCTGCTGGCGAAGACGAGATTGGTCGCAAAAGGTTTGCCCGTTCGTTGATTCAAAAGACTGCCCTTAAATCCGTTCTTTGCCGGTGCAGCGCTGCTCGCTCCTGTGGGCACATAGGCAAATAATCTTGGAAAACCGATGACACGATTTTCACCAAGGGGCACGCCTGCTCTCCCTTCTTGCATTGCATTAAAGAGCTGTACCATTTTTGATCTGCGATCACCGAGATAAAAATTATCGTACGGAACGACAGCGCCGCGATGCATGGCAAAGACGGTTTGAGAAAGTCTGGCACCCATTGCGCTAACCTGTTTTATAGTTTCAACCGCCTGTCTCGCAGACCTTACAGAAACCGTTATAAAATTTCCCCGATTTCCTGTTACCCAGTTTTCAAAAAGTTTTGCGCCCTTCTCTTTCATATGGGCGAAGGAAACCGGATGGGATGTAAGAGGTAAATTGAGGCTGAGCAGGATAGATTTTCCGGCCCTGACTCCATCTTCAAGAGTTTGTTGTTGTGCGGGTTCAAGCAGGTGATCCCTGTTACCGAATCCGGCAGGCTTCGCCCAGTGTGCTTCAACGCGTTGCGTGCGCCCCATTCTGAAATATGTTCTGTGAAAAACAAGAGGTAGGCCATCGTCAGGAGAGGCGGCAGACAGGTTTTTCAGCTCGTCAGGATGTGCAGGCGTAATCTTTAGATCGGGGTTTCCTGCGTATAGTTTTTCAAACTCAGAGGCGCGCATTTGCCTTGCAAAACCAGATACTGTGTTGAAAACGAGGGCTGTTTTCATGATGACTCCATCAATCCGTTCATTTATTCCTGCCGCATTATATTGCTGGCTTCATGCTGTGTTTTTTGTTTTTATATCAGCATGAAGAAACGAAATCTATTATTATTTTCCATATTTTTAATTGGGTGCGGAAGCTTTGGCAAGATTGCCTTTGCGCAAGAGCCCAGATTTATTTTTCCGGCAGGATGCACATACGGACAGAATTGTTGGGCCGTAAATTATGTCGATGTCGATGGGAAGGGCGGAACATGGCAAGATTTCAAGTGTGGTCCTAAATCCTATGACATGCATAAGGGGACTGATTTTGCCTTGAGCTCTATTTCTCAGATGAAAAGCGGTGTAGATGTCTTTGCGGCGGCAGACGGACGCGTTTTACGTTTTCGTGACGGCGAGAGCGATCGTTTAAAATCCGAAGAAGAGATGCAGGATATACAGGACGGCCAGAAAGAATGCGGAAACGGTATCCTTATTGATCATGGAAACGGGTTGCAGACGATTTATTGTCATTTGAAAAAAGGCTCTGTGGTGGTCGAGGCAAAGCAAAAAGTAAAAGCCGGACAGAAAATCGGACAAGTCGGCCAGTCCGGTATGGCGGAATTTCCGCATCTTCACTTTGGTGTGTTATGGGAGGGCGGTGTTGTTGACCCGTACACCGGCGTATTGAATACCGAAGGCTGCAACAAGATGAAAGAAAGCCTGTGGCATGAAGGCCTGCCTATGATCTATGAGCCTTTTGTGATTTTTGACGGGGGCTTTCGTAATACATCACCTGATTTCGAAGCGATTAAGCGCGGGGAAGAAAGCCCCGATCAATTACCGCTAAATAGTGCCGCTTTCGTATTCTGGACCGGATTTTATAATGTAGAAGAAGGCGATAATGTTCTTTTAGAGATCAGGGATCCGGATGGCGCGCTCTTTGTTGATACTAAAGAGACGTTAGATAAAAATCGGGCCCGACAATATTATTTCACAGGAAGAAAAATCGGGCGCGTACAGCTTAAATCCGGCACTTACACAGGGCATGCCAAGATCACGAGGGCCGGGAAAAACGGTGAAGCGGAGATCGTACGCGAAAAATCATTCAGCGTGGAGGTCAAATAATTTACCTTTGACGTCTAAGTAACACGTACAATGCGCCTTCTCCGCCGTGATTGGGCCGTGCGGGTTCTACTCTCAAAATATATTGTGAAAGAGGTGCGCTACTTAGCCATTCCGGTGTTTTTTGCCGGAGTACGCCTGTTTTTTCATCACCTATACTGCGCCCACCCTCTTGCCAGTTACCTTTTCCTGTGATGACAAGAAGGCATCTTTTCTTTTGTGTGTATGCGTTGGTTATAAATTTGCTAAGCGCATCAAAGGCCTGTGTTTGCGTTTTTCCATGTAAATCTATGCGTCCGTCGATAGGAAGTTGCCCCCTTTTGAGGCGTTGCTCTGTGCGTCTGTCTAGTTGCGGGTCCTGTTCCGGGCCCTTTTTTGTTTCTGGTGGCGGGGCGGCTGTTCGGGCCCTTTTTTTTGCTGTATGTTCCGGTTTTTTTGTATTAACCGTACTCACAGGTTTTTTATCCAGTGGCTCTACATCTTTAGTGACCAAAGCCCAAAGTTTTGAATCATCATCGTTTTTTTTAGTCGTGGTATGGCTTTTTTCATCTTTATCGGTCATTATATAATTGTACTCTGTTTCAAATTTACGCGCACATACTATGTTTAGAATTAATTATAAATATGTTCCTGTTATATTTTTACTGTTTGTTTTTATAGCTATTCCAGTAAGTTTTGCCGATTCTTACGGTGGAGCAATAAAAACAACGCCGGTAGAAAGAGCGGTTTTCGGTTATTTTAGAGCGGTCGGGAGTGTGCCGGATTACGAATTCTGGATTAAGACCGGTGACAATTATCCGTATATTGCAGATGACCAGAAAGCCAACTATCTCTATCAGGAGACTTTGCGCTTGGGTCAGGGATATAGTCATTATAACCCTAATGAGAATCTTCTGGAGCTTAGTATGGAAGTGGTGGTGATTTATAAGCCGGCCACAGAAACAGAAAAAGCGCATATAAGTTTTGAATTCTTCGAAGGCGATGAATCTTACATTCCGTCATTTGACTATCCTTATGGGCGCGATGCTATTTCGCTTGTTGTCAATCAATTGGCTTTTTTTGCTGATATGGAGCTTGAAGAAGCGCAAGAGAAAGCAATATCGGAAAAAGTACCCATGCAAAATGATTATTTTGAGGCAACACTTACAATTCATGTGCGCCCATCGGATCAAAGCAGCAAGCGCCCTATCGATGATGAGGAGACGCGGAAATGGCTTATGATTGGCGAGGTTGCCTATATTAAATGTGAGGCACAGGGGCAGGCCTTGTGGGATTATTCAGCGCCGTGGTATGCGGAAATCTTACACGAGAAGAATATGCCGGATGAGGAGAAGTATCCGCATCCTTACGATCTTTTTAAAGACTAAGTTACGTAAAATAGTGTCATCGCCATTTGCCAAGAATCGAAATTTCTGGTAATTTCCGTATAACAATCACATTTTGCGGTAAAGTCGAGTATGTTTTCCTTGGTTCAAAACATTACTTCTGCGTTTAAGCCTCTTCAGGTCGAGGCGGCGGACGCACGTCTTGGAAAAAAGAAGGGTGAAGAACTTGAGGGTACCGACGATCAGGGCCGAAAACACCAAAAAAATTCCGATAATACAAAGGAAAAGGAGTTTTCAAGCCTTTCGGTGAAAGCTTTGATTTTATTTCTGGAAGATTTTGTCGAGGCCAGGTTGGAGGCAAAGCTCCGCTCTCAGGAAAACAGATCAGAATCGGATGTGATGCCATGGCTAAAATCCGCGCAGAGCAATGATACTGAAAGAAAAGCACCATCGGGCGATGCTGCGCGCGCCTATGCACAGGCAGCGAAAACAGCGCCAAGAAAGAATATGTTCAGACCCCAAAACAAAATAAATATTGATTTGAAACATTTATATACATTAATCCAAAGCTTGCGCGCTCTTGAGCTTGAAGGGGTTAAATATTTAAGCATTGATACAAGTCTAGAATTTCTCGAGGCAGTCAATTCTGCCGTTCAGGAAAAACAAAGCGAAATTCAGCAAGGCTGATTGCGACCCGATTTATTTTTTATGATATAGCCATCATCTTTTTTTATTACAATCTGCGGGTTTGCAGGATCGGTTTCGATTTTTTGCCGCAACCTGTAGATATGGGTTTCCACGGTATGGGTTTCCACGGTTTCGGCATAATTCCACACAGCGCTCAGCAGTTTTTCACGTGAGACGATTTTTCCCTTATGCTCATTGAGATAGGTTAGAATTTCCACTTCTTTCTCGGTAAGACATATATCCAAGGAGGGCCCTTTGTTTTTCGTGAATATCCCGCTATGTGTATTCAAAACACCGTTGTTAAACGCAATAATTTCAGGGCCTTGAGAAGATTTATTTTGATAATAGATCAGGCGATCAAGGATTTTTCCAAGTCTGAAGGGCCTTTCGAAGTGATCTTGTTCTGTTTCATGTGTGATTGTAATAACTTGTAGGTTTTTACTGATTTCAAAGGCACAAATATCCTCTAAGTCATTTAATTCAACATAGTTTTTAATGACCTTGCAGGACTTTTCATCTGCTGTGATTTTTGCTGTAGGCTGTTTTAAGCTCATATTGTCCCTCTTTTTTATCAGTATGGCATAGAAATTGCTTAGTTAAAACAGGCGGAAAGGACCATAAATGGAAACGGCTGCATATAATTATTCCGATAAAACAAGTGCCACGCAGATATATCATGTGCGCAATGAGCGTATGGCCGGCTTTGTCCCGTCTTGGGATGCACCGCTTCAGGCCAATGAATCACAGCGTTTTAGCGATGTTTTATCCTCTTATGCGCCGCAGCCAGAATCTCCCGATATTATTCCTGTACCGGAAGAAAAGAAATTTGGTTTTCTGGATATTATAGACATGGTTAATCCGCTTCAGCATGTTCCGGTTATTAACATTGCCTATCGTGCCTTGACGCAAGATGATATTCGCCCGATCAGCAAAATTATTGGCGGCGGCATTTTCGGCGGACCAGCAGGCGTTGCCAGTGGGTTGGTTGATGCGGTTTTGCAGGAAGAAACAGGTAAAGATATGGTTGGAAACGCGGTGTCTTTCGCCGGTTTCGGAGAACATGGTTCCCAAAGAACAGATTATGATTTATCGCAGGAAATAAACGCATACGAGGATTTATCAGCGAGTCTATTGTTGTTTGCGCAAACACCCCTGCCCGAAGCGAGTAATGAGGTCGGGCATGCACAGAAAAATGATTACGATCGTGTCGAGCTTGCACAAGGACGGACAGCGGGAACGATTGCTGTTTATTCTTAGGGACGTTCTCCGAAAATGCCTGTTCCGATTCTTATATAGGTTGCCCCTAAAGCGACGGCCTTTTCGTAATCTGCGCTCATACCCATACTCAGCTCTTTTAACTTGTGACCCTCTGCTATTTTACGAAGCAGCGCAAAATAAAGTGCGGCGGGTTCATCAACGGGTGGGATACACATCAGGCCACGAATATCGAGGCCACATTCCTTTGTACAAAAAGCCAGAAAATCAGGTAATTCTAGCGGAGTTACCCCTGATTTTTGGGACTCTTCACCGATATTGACCTGTATCAGGCACGGGATTGTTTTATTCTGCTCCTGCAGAGCCTGTGAGAGCTTGCGGGCCAGTTTTTCACGATCCACGGTATGAATCATGTCAAAAAGTTCAATCGCATCTTTGATTTTATTAGTCTGTAAGGGGCCAATCAGGTGGAGCTGAATATCCGGATAGTCTGGCTTTATATCTGACCAGTGTTCCTGCGCTTCTTGTACCTTATTTTCAGCGAAGAGCCGATGCCCGGCGTTCAAAGCGTCGTGAAGTTTTTCTATGGGCTGTTTTTTGCTGACGGCCAGAAGCCTGACATCTTCGCGCGCGCGATGCCATTCGCCACAACTGGCCGAAATCTTTTTTTGTATATGGGCGATGTTTTCCGTGACAGACATAAGCACACACTATGAGAGCGTTTGTAATTGTTCAAGGCAAAAAGAAAGGGCGCCGTAGCGCCCCTTCAAAATCTGTATGGTTAGCTTCGATTAGAAGTTAACTTGTGTACCTAGAAGTACAGCTGTACCATCTGTGTCAGCTGTTGGTGCAACATTGTCACGCTCTAGATGCTGAACTGAACCACGGAAGGACATGCCTGGGCCGTATGAATAGTTAACACCAACTGTGTAACGGTCGTACTCAACACCATTGTCTGTGTCTTGGTTGAAGTATGAAGCACCTAGCTTGAAGGCGCCTGTTGTGTAGTCAACACCAAGAACCCATGTGTCAACATCAGCTTCAGCTGTACCGTCAAGACCTTGGTCATCTGTCATATAAACAGCACCGATACCGAATGGTCCGACATCCAGGTCTAGACCTGCGTTCCATACAGTACGGTCATCAGTTGTTGCTGATGAACCTTCTTCTGAACCAAGTGAGTAACCAGCACCAGCGATAACACCGACATTGTCAAACTGACCTTCGTAGCGAAGAGCAAGTTCGTATACTTCCTGGATTGTACCAGCAGCATCTGTGTCTGTGTCTACACCACCAAGTGCGCTTGAAGCACCTGAGTTATCAGGCGTCATAGAAGCACCGAACTGGAAGCCACTGAAGATTGGTGATAGGTATGTCAACTTGTCGTTCTTACCTGCTAGGTTATGGTCATAGTCTAGTGTTACTGCACCAAGACCTGTTGCAGCGAAAGGCTGAACATACTGACGAATACCGTCTAGGTTAGAGTCGGCAGAAGGAGCAGCAACCTGTAGAAGGTAATCAGCACCGTCTTCACCACCGAAGTTTACACGTCCCCAGTCACCTGAGAAATATAGGTATGACTCGTCAACACCAAAAGCATCAGCTTGGTCAGCATCCATTTCGAAATGGGCACCGATTGTCAGGCCGTTGTCTAGAGTAGTTTCGCCACCAATGTGGATTTCTGTGTCACGAACAAAGTCGAAACCAACAGCTTCTGTACCTGTTGTTTCGTCTTGATCTACGAATACGCCGTAACCCTTAAAGTAGCCACCTACTTCAAGTTCTACATCCGCATGTACAGGAGCAGCGGCCAAAGCCAAACCACTAACTGCAACGCTTGCTAGTAAAAGTTTTTTCATTTTAGTTTCCTCCAATCACACAATTTGTAGAGAGCGCGATTATAGTTAAAAGTTTAATCTCTAGTGAGATTACAGTTAAAGTAGAATGCACACTCAGTACGAGCGAGCAATTGCATTACGCCATTTTAACGAGTCAGCGTCAACGCGTTTTTGTGTACTTTTTGCAACATTTTTTGGAAGCGTTGTATTTTTGCAACACGGGAAGAGAGGTGGTTGCTAACGCTAAGTTTTGCTAACTTTGTTGAAAGCCTTGGTTATGTTTGAAAACGCTCTTGTCGCGACAAATCCAGCGTGTTAAAAAGCAGCATAATCAAAAATTCAGGAAAATGCGCATGAAAAAGAACAATAACATGAAATTTGCGACGATTATTCTAGGCAGCGTAATGCTGTCCTTGACTGGTTGCGGGGGGATAAAGGGCGAAGCAAAGTATCCTTCGGGGCTGGATCGCAATATCACAGGTGGTGACGACAGTATTTATGGCGAAAAACAAAGCGTTTTCGGTGAAGGCGGTTTAGGTGGCTTTGGTAAAAAAGACAAGAAAACAGAGGATAACGGTATTGGCGTTAACAGTTTTCTTTGGCGTGCGACGCTTGACACTGTTTCTTTTATGCCTTTGGCCAGCGCAGACCCTTTTGGTGGTGTCGTTTTGACCGATTGGTATACAGATGCGGAAACACCGAATGAGCGTGTAAAAATTAACGCCTTTATCATGGGCCGTGAATTAAAGTCCGATGGTATCCGTGTGCGTACTTTCCGTCAGGTTATGAAGGGCGGCCAGTGGCGCGATGCGGAAGTGGCCGAGGAGACAGGACGTAAGCTGGAAGATACCATTCTGACCAGAGCCCGTCAGTTGCGTATTGCGCATTTAGCCGATGAAGAGTAAGGCGAAAAAGCGTAATGTCAGAACGTTATAATATCAAGAAAACCGAGCAGAAATGGCGGGATAAATGGGCACAAACGGAAAGTTTTGCCGTATCCGAGGATGATTCCAGGCCAAAATACTATGTTATGGAGATGTTCCCCTACCCTTCGGGGCGGATTCATGTCGGACATGTGCGTAATTATACACTTGGAGACGTTGTTTCACGTTATCGCGCGGCCAAAGGCTTTAATGTGTTGCACCCTATGGGATGGGATGCTTTCGGTCTGCCGGCAGAAAATGCAGCAATAGAACGTGGCGAACACCCAAAAAAATGGACATATGAGAATATCGCGTCCATGCGCACGCAACTGCAATCCATGGGGTTGTCGCTGGATTGGTCCAGAGAGTTTGCGACCTGTGATGCCGAGTATTATGTGCATGAACAGCGCATGTTTCTGAAGTTTCTTGAAAAAGGCATCGCATACCGCAAAGAATCAGTGGTGAATTGGGACCCTGTAGATAATACAGTGCTTGCCAATGAGCAGGTCATTGACGGTAAAGGGTGGCGCACAGGCGCCCCCGTCGAGCGTAAGAAGCTGAACCAGTGGTTTTTAAAAATCACAGACTATGCAGAAGAACTGCTTGGATGTCTGGATGATTTACCGCGTTGGCCTGAAAAAGTACGGATTATGCAGGAAAACTGGATCGGGAAATCAACCGGTGTGCGTGTGCGTTTTGATCTTGCCGGTTTAGATGGCGCGATTGAGTGTTTTTCAACCCGTCCGGATACGATGTTCGGCGCCACGTTTCTGGCCATTGCGCCCGACCACCCTATGAGCGAGGTTTTGGCAGCTGATAAACCGGGATATGATGATTTTATCAGGGAATGCCAGTCTGTTGGTACATCGGAAGCGGCCATCGAACAGGCCGAGAAAAAAGGGTTTGATACAGGTGTTTCTGTGCAGCACCCCCTTATTCCGGACAAGACCCTTCCTGTGTATATCGGGAATTTTGTATTAATGGACTATGGGACGGGCGCGGTATTTGGCTGTCCGGCGCATGATCAGCGTGATTTGGAGTTTGCCTATAAATACGGATTGGATGTTATTCCTGTGGTTTTACCTGAAGGTGAAGATCCCAAGACGTTTAAAATAGGGCAAGAGGCTTATATCGGGCCGGGTAAGCATTATCAATCCGGTTTTATGAACGGAATGAGTGTTGAAGAGGCAAAAACCGCCGTTATTCGTCATTTCGAGAAAGAAAAACAAGGCGTTGCTGTGACCCAGTACCGTTTACGTGACTGGGGTGTGAGCCGTCAACGTTATTGGGGGTGCCCTATTCCCGTTATCTATTGCGAGGATTGCGGCGCTGTGCCGGTGCCGGATCAGGATTTACCGGTTTCCCTGCCCGATGATGTGAGTTTTGACAAACCCGGAAACCCTCTCGCGCATCATCCAACATGGAAAAATGTAGATTGTCCGTCCTGTGGCAAGGCGGCGACACGTGAAACAGATACATTTGATACGTTTTTCGAGAGTAGCTGGTATCAAATCCGTTATTGTGACCCCGGAAACGAAAAACTGCCCGTGGATAAGGCCAAAGCCTCTTATTGGATGCCAAATGGCGTCGATCAGTATATTGGCGGCGTGGAACATGCGGTTTTACACCTGCTTTATGCCCGTTTCTTTACCAAAGCCATGCGTGATTGCGGATTCATTGATTGTGACGAGCCGTTTAACGGGTTGTTTACACAAGGAATGGTAACGCACGAGACTTATAAGGATGAAGACGGGAAATGGATTTTCCCGACAGAAGCATTAAAGGACAAAAACGGCCAATGGAAACACGAAAAGACTGGGAAACCGGTGATTGTAGGCCCGGTTATAAAAATGTCGAAATCCAAGAAAAATGTCATTGATCCGGAAGAAATTCTGGATACATATGGTGCGGATGCGGCCCGTTTATTCATATTGTCGGATTCTCCGCCAGAACGTGATCTGGAATGGACGGAAGGCGGGATTGAAGGAGCTTGGCGCTTTGTAAACCGTGTTTATACGACTTTAAGCGATATAGCCTGTAAAGATGGTGACGAGCAGGCTTGCGGCGAAAACGCCAAAGAATTGCGTCGCCTGACCCATAAATCAATAAAAGGGGTTGGAGATAGTATAGAAGCTTTTGCCATGAATAAGGCCGTTGCCTTGCTTCGCGAGTTTTATAATGGTCTTACCGCATTCAAGCCGGAAAATGCAGGCGATGAATTTGCCTTGAGCGAGGCTGTGAACGCGTTTGTGATTATGATGAACCCGATTATGCCACATTTGGCAGAAGAATTATGGTCTTTGATGGGGCATGATACAATGCTGGTTAAAGAATCCTGGCCGGTTTGTGATGAAAGTCTTTTGGTATCCGATACTGTGACCATAGGCGTTCAAGTTAATGGAAAAGTGCGGGCTACGATCACTTTGCCGGCCAATGCTGACCAAAAACAAGCGGAAGAAATTGCCTTGGCAGAAGAGGGTGTGAAGCGTGCAATAGAAGGAAAGGCTGTGCGGAAATTTATTTTTGTGCCCGGCCGTATTGTGAATGTTGTGGTTGGATAACCACTTTTAGGAGGAATTATGAAACGGATATTATTGGCTATATTTCTTACCGTAGTTGTTTCTGCGTGCGGGTTTGAGCCTATGTACGGAAACGGGGTTGGTGGGCGTAATGAAAATATACAAAGCGCGCTGGCGCAGATCGATATTGCAAATATCCCGGACAGGGAGGGGCAATATCTCCGTAATTTGCTGATTGATCGCTTTTATCGTAATGGACGTCCTGCGACACATAGCTATCTTTTAACTGTCGCTCCGATACAAGAGGGTACTGTTGATTTGGATATTACGAAAAGCTCTGACGCTACGCGGGCACAGCTGCAACTTAAAACCGCAATGACTTTAAAGGACTTGAATTCCGGCGAAGTGGTTTTGACTAGGAAGTTACACGCGGTTTCAAGTTACAACGTTTTAACCAGTGAGTTTGCAACACGCGTATCCGAGCAAAACACCCGGGAAAACGCGCTCAATGAGCTGGCAAGACAAATAGAGCTGCAAATCGGTTTACATCTGCGTCGATAAGATATTGAAGTAAAAACGAAATTATTTTTTGTTGACAGTACGAATTCAGCAATATTATAACAAGAGTACTGTTTATTCAGTCGCGGCATTTGAAGGATCAGCTTGCACCGCGTTACAAAAGCTAAAGCGCCACAGCGACATTCCGCCTGTGGTATCCGACTTAGGAACCGGCGGGATTGTGTGTCTTGAAAACTGACTCATCCCCCGAAAATGAAATTTTGTTAAGCATGCCTTGAGCGTGCGTGGGTTGGATTAATGAGTAAAGCAAAAGTAACACCACTCAGCACAGCGTATTTCAGAGAGCATCCGAGTAATCGCGGGCTTGTTCTGGATTTTACAAAATCGGCCGCTGCCCTTTCTCCTGATACAGGCGAAGATTATGTCGGGGCGTATGACTGGCGTTTGGGATTTAGGTATGAAGATGAGTCCAAGTCAGCAGCGGAAAGACGCGCGGACATAGCGGAGCCCCGTATTATCGCGCGATATAGGCCGGAGAAGCAAAGCGGGTTGCCTGATATTACCAGTAATGGTTTTGATATTAAAAAACCAGGCGATATGCATATTTGCTTGCCCGATGTTTTTGATTTTGCACTTCCCCGCATCAGTATTGCCGCAAAAGATGCCCTTCAGTTGTTAGGTGCGGAGGGCTTTAGAAATGCAAACCTGTCTTTTGTTATCCAGCGTACGGATATTGAGCCCGGAGAGTTTCACCGCCCTCATTTCACAGATTGGCACGACCATAGGTGTAATGGTGAAAATATTGATGCGGTCTATTTGTTCGGGAATCGCTTGGGAACCGATGTGAAATTATTTACACATAGCGGAAGTGATATAAGAACGACGGAGTTGAGCGCACCGGACGGCAGCGTCATGCGTATTGGTGCAGAAATTTTGCACCGTTCCAGACAAAATACGGGAGAAGAAATACTCCGACGTGAATGGGGCGCTGTTATTGTTAATATTGAAATGCCAAAAATGGGAAGAGGACGGCCCGCGCGTAGCGAAAATTCGGTTTACGTTGGTGAGGACGATCCATTGTTTACACGGTTCAAGACGGCGGCCGAGAGGATTTTAAAGCGCGATAGAAGTACGCAGCCATTGGCTGAGCCGCAAACCCTGATTGATTATGTCGGTCTGGATTGTGCACATTAAGAAATAAGAGGGGTTGAAGTTATGAGTATTACAGAAACAGGAAAACTACCAAATCCCGATTTTATCGGTGTTGATTTAATCGAAGAGTTAAAGAGACGTTATGATGAGGCTGGTCTGGGCGCAGCCTTTAAGGCGGCCGCAACTGTTCACGGGTGGTCACCAGTGACATCAACCTATATCAGTGACAATGGCGGGGTAGCGGACCTTGCGATTGCAGAGATTGAAGTTAATCGCGCGGACATTCAACGTATTATAACGACCCTAAGCGCGAACACACCACCAACACGGATATACCATGATGTTCCTGCACAAGATTGGCGCGCGGCAGGCTTTGATCTGGCGCAGTTATCGCGTTATCGCATTACAGGAGCGGGCAATACGTTTTTTGTGAACTGTGCGCCGCGTCTTGAGCAAAGGGGGGTTGAGGGCAACAATAAAGGCGAGGAAGTCTACGTTGCAATGTTGCCCAATGGCGCCGTGGTTTCCGGTGTTAGTCCGCATAGTTTTACTTTTTTCCGTGATTTGGTTGAAGACGGAAATCTGGAGATTTATCATGTGAATGTACAAACGGAAGGAAGCCAGTTTCGCTCGCGTGATTTCTTTCCGTGGTATTCGGAATTACTGGCCTATAACCTTGCGCAGCAGGCAGATGGCTGGAAAGGAAATTTGAGCGTGGAAGAGCGCCGTGAATTTCTTTCCAATCTCGGATTTATTGACACACAGGCCGTACTTGATCTGGAGTCTATTCCCGATTTATCTGGGCAGGTCGTGATTGCGCGTGTTGATGTGCATGGGAATTTAAAGCTTAATCTTTCAGTGAGTGATGTTCCGGAAGGATGGCTAGGGCAGACTTTAAACATCCGTATTAAAGGGCAACAATTTGAAGGTGTGATTGGTCAGAATATGTTTGATCGCGGGTCCGAGGTGCGGAGCATTTCGACAGGATCTTCAGGTGCATTTGCAGATTCTGCGAAAAAAGATCACCGTTTTCTACAAATTGCCATTATCGGGCGTAGTCTAAGAGAGGATTTGGGGCTTACGGATCAGGATTTGAAGGAGGGCGTTCAGGTCCTTATTGAGCCGAAAGTAGCGAATCAGAACGTCCCAACACCCGATGAGGAACCGCAGGAGCACGTGTTGACCGGTCCGGAAGGCACAGGGTGACATATATTTTTGTAACCCTCTTCGTTTGTAAAGAGAATAATATCCAGATATAGTGTTTTCTTAGTATTCAGAAGAGGGGTACAATCCATGTCAGATGTTAAATCAGACGATTTCACCAAAATCGAAACCGTAGAAGATGTTTTCCCTGTTTATGCAGGCTCAGGCATTGAGGCCAAATCGGGGATAGAGGTTGAATTTTCGTTTTTTAATCCAGAATCACCGGATCTGGATGTTATGAGTCTGTCACAGAACAAGGTTCTTAAGAACAGCGCGATGGCAGCCGTTCCTGACGGGGATTGGGTGCATAACGAGCCGACGAGCGAGTTGCTTGAAGTGGCGAGTCATGCCTATGGATATGATGAAGCAAAGCGGGTTTTAGATGATACCAATCACAAAATCAAAGTTCTTAGTGATAAGGCGCACGCTCTTGGTCTGAAGCGTTCTTACTTTCAGGAATTGCCCGAGCGCACGGCCGATGATTTATTGTCACGCATTGTTGATGTGGAACGGTACAATGTTATGTATGCACCATATCGCGAGGACATGAAAACATGCGTGCAGTATTTTGCCGTGTGTAAATCCAACCAGGTGTCGGTAAGTTATTACAACACGGATCAAGCATTGGCTAATGTGCGTAGGCTTTATGCTTTGGCGCCGTTTTTGTTTTTACTCACGGATAACAGTGCGGGCTTTAGTGAAGGAAAGCCGTTTTCCGGGCATGCGGGCATGTCTTTACGTCATACCGGATTACTTAAAGGGCGAGGGAATATCATTCCTTATGTCTTTGATGCGCAAAGTGGTGATGAATATATTGCAACCCATATTAACCACGTGATGAACAATCCGTTATTTATGTATTATGATGAGAAGGGAAAACTAACGGGCGTGCCTTCGGGAGACTGGAGCGTGACGTTTAATTCTTTGAGAGAGCGTGGCTTGAATACGCGCGCGAATTATTATCTGGCGCAAAGTGTTTTGTGGCCGGATGTAAAGATTGCCGCCTTGCGTGATGAAAAAGGCGATGTGTTTGCCCATCGTTTCGAAGCCCGCATGTTTGGTGTTGGCATGCATCAGCATCAGACAGGCTTTATCATTACAACAGCTTTGGCGTTTCATCCGGAGTTTGCCCATAAAGTAGACGAGCTACTCATGCGTTATGGTTTTGATAACCATAATTTGGCTGCAACGTATGATCTTGTCCAAAAATCATATGCTGCCGCGCGGAATCATGATGGTAAGTTTTTCGATGTTGCTTACGGTAGCGGTATAATGGCGGATTTCGCGAAAGAATTTGCCGATCTTGTGGAAGAGGCTGCGGATGATATGGGATTATTGGAAGAGGCAGAGCCGATGCTGATTATTGCGCGCACCGGATGTACAGATGGTAAAGTAAACCGTGTTCTGGCGCCGTCACTAGAGGACGTTCTGGCATTCCAGCGCAGTTACGACCCGCATATTTTTGACAATCCGAACCAATGCGCGCGCATGGTATTTGAAAAAAATCTTAAAGCATCGGGGGCCTGTCGCTCGGCTTGTAACGCCTAGACAGTGTTTACTGAGCCGTTTTTATTGACGGCCTTGCGCGGTTCTTTTACGATCTTTGTATGAAACTCCAGTACCGACAAATCGATTCTTTCGTAAAATCGCCGGATAAAGCCGCGCGCGTCATTCTTGTTTATGGCCCCGATAGCGGTCTTGTTCGTGAGCGTTGTGAAATTATCGGTAAAACAGTGGTCGAGGATTTGAATGATCCGTTTAATGTAGCGGCCCTTTCTGCAGATTCTCTGGCGGATGATCCGGCGCGTCTTTCCGATGAGGCCGGTGCAATTTCCATGATGGGTGGGGATCGTTTGATTAAAATCGATGGCGGTGCAGATAAGCTGACGGTTTTATTGAAAGAATATTTGCAAGAGCCAAGCGACTCGGCATTGGTTGTAATTCAGGCGGCTGAACTGGGGCCGCGCTCAACATTGCGCAAGTTGTGCGAGACGGCGAAGAATGCGGCGGCGGTGCCCTGTTATGTTGAAGACGAGCGTGATGTGTCAAGATTTATACGTGAGACGTTACATGCGCAGAGCATTGCAGCGGAGGCCGATGCTGTGGCGTGGTTGGCGGCGAATATTTCCGGCGATCGACAGAAGGTACGTTCAGAAGTTGAAAAGCTGATTACTTATAAATGGAACGAGAAGACTCCGGTTTCTATTGAAGAAGCACAGGCTGCTTGCGGTGCGGCGGGCGCGCAGGGATTTGATGATCTTATTTATGCAGTGGCGGGACGTAATAGTGCCGCGGCTTTGAAGGCCTATATGACCTTGATGGAGGAGGGCACGCCCTTTATTGCAATTATCCGGAGTTTGCAAAATCATTTCCGAAGACTTCATATGACGAAAGCGAATATGCAAGGCGGTATGAGTGTTGACGAGGCTATGAAATTATTGACGCCGCAGGTTTTTTTCAAACAAGCACCGATGTTTAAGGGGCAGTTGAATAGCTGGTCTATACCTATGCTTAATCAGATTATGAGAAGGCTGACAGATTTAGAAGCGCAGTGTAAGCAAACCGGAATGCCGGTTGAAACTTTATGTGCACAGGCGATTCTGGCGGTGAGCAAAACAAGGGCCGCATAGATTAGGCAGGTTCGGGAATACGGACAACTTCGCGGCCTGTAATAACACTGGTATTAAGCAAAGCTTTGTTTCTTTATACCAGACAAAATACTATGAAAAAATCAGGGCTACAAACCAAGTTTTCTTAAAACATTATTAGCGTTATCCATACTGTGACTATGGGGTTCAGAGCGATCTGCCAGCACCAGAAAGTTAACAGGTTTGTTCCCGACCATAATGGTTATATAGTCACTTTTTTCCGGATCGAATTGGGAATAGACAACACTGCCTTCTTCAAGCGTCCATACCTTTTCGCCCTCGTCGGTTTCAAAGTCCGGCTTTCTGTCTGGTATAAGTTCCGGATGTATAGGTTGTGCTGCGTGGTAGCTGTAATGCTTAATGCCCAGCCATCTGGAATCCCGGACAACACAGACCGTGTTTTTATCAGCCATTTGAACGATATGTGCGCCATGTTCTACGTCAATATCGGTTGGTCTGCGTGGTGCGGTTGAAGCACATCCCGCAAATAAAAGACCAAGCGATAGAATGGCGGCATGCGCGGCGTGTCTTAATGTTCCCATGGTTTATCCCCCATCAAAATGTTTTCCGATTTATAGGATATTAGGGGGGCTTGAGTCAAATTTTAAGGCTTTACCGGTGTTCCGGCATATTGGCCTGAATGCCGAAATAACCCTCATAATCGAAACCGGAATCATCTTTGATGACGGTCAGGTTCAGATCGGTTCCGTTCAGAAATTCCCCCGGAATATTGAGTGAAGAAAAGCCATTTGCCAGAGAAAGTGCGAATTGTCCGTTCAGGATGGTCCAGATATTGACACCGTTTTCAGAGGAATCGGCCTTTCTTTGCGGGACAAAGCGTGTATCTATCTCTGTTGTTCCGAAATATCCTTCATATTGTCCTACAATTTTATCACGCAAGACCAGCAAATAGGTACTGGCTGTTTCTCCTGTAGCAGAGGGCGGTAGTTCGAAAACATAAATCCCGTTATCGAGTTCTGCGGCGAAATGTCCGGAAACCATGGTTTTTGCCTGAATCTTATCGCCGGTGATATCCGACCATGTCTGGTTTTTACCGGCCTCGTCGTCATCAATAAGATCAATGTGGCAGGATGTTAGTGAAAGTAGTGCTGTTAATCCGGCCGCCGAGGCAAACCCGCGTAATTTACTCATCTTTATCTACCCTAATGTTTCTCGGTTTATAGGGCATTCTGGCCTTCTGTGTCAAATTTGGCGGGCACTAGATAAATGGATCATACGACCATTGGAGGAGAGCCTGACGTTGGCGCGGGCGGCAATCGAGATCATGCGGCGGGCAGTTGGCCTTGATTTGTCCGGCGTGGCGGGCGAAGTTGCGCCAGCGTTTGATCTGGTGGGTATCGACATCGGGGAGGCGGCGACCCATATAATAGCGACAATACCATTGGAACCAGCCGCGCGGGTCGGGCGGGATGATCCAGCCCTTTTGCTCCCACACCTGTAGGGGTTGGCGGGATTTTATTTTGAAATAGTTGAGATTGGGGTCAGCAGTGTTGCTCGTTTTGGCATTTTCAAACCAGTCGGCGGGGAATTCATCGCGGCAGTCATTCATGTATTTGCCCTCGAATACGCCGAGTTCCAGCATTTCCTTCGGCGTGAAATGGGGCTTGAAAGCGGGATCGAAATTCTCGCCCATCGGCGCGACAAGCTGATAACGGTAGTCCGATTGCATTGTGTCGGCGACGGTGATCCAGTCACCTTTTTTGTGGGTCATGGTTTATTTATTGTTGTTATTAAAGTTAAGCCGATTTTGGTTCATAGCCAACGCCGCCTGTAATAGTAAAACTACCTCCTTCTTCATAGTGAATTTCCCATGTACTTTCAGGTTCTTTATCAGTGAGGTAGCCTTTTATAATTTTAGGTTCAGAATAATGTTTGAGATTCTCCGATAAAACTAACATGAAGGTCTTATAAAAATTTACTGCGCGGTGAAGTAATTCATTAAATTCTTCCCAGCTAATTATGCGTTCTGAATCATATCTTGATCCAACGCAAATACCTCGATCAATTAACGCATAATCGGCATGAGCGAATCCGTTTCTTATGTCGGGGTCGAATGCATTTTTAAAAACATCGGCTAATTCGTGAAATCCGAGTTCTTTTGAATAAGCCATAAGACTACGCATTACCTTATTTGCGTTTGGTGCTATAGAACCCTCGGGGCTTCCAAACTTTTTAACCAAATGGGAAAACGGCATTAAATCGTATTTGTTGCCATCAATAATGCTTAGTAGATTTTTAGGCACTTCCCAAAAACCACTGGCCTCAGATATATGACTATATAATGCTAGTGCAATTCTCGCGTGTATCGGGCTCTTATCATTTTCCTGAAGAAAGGTCACATAATCGTCAAACGCTTTTCGAGCATCCAAGGCCGTATTTATTTTATATGGTCTAGATTCTGGGCTTAAAGAAAGTACGAAATGCAGTTCATCCTTTTCTTTTGCTGCAGCAAAAAGTTTTTTGAATTCCTTTTCAGCTGTTAATAGAAATTCCTCATTTTTAGACATTCTATTTTTCTTTCATGCTTCCCCATCCACTCCCAACAACCCCGCAAGTTGTTTCACGTGGGTGAGTTCGTTCACGGCGATCGCGTTATTTTTATTCGCGGCTTTTTTGTTGAGCTTTGGAATGGTGGCGCGGTCGAAGCCGAGCTTTGACGCTTCCTTTAACCGGATATCGGGTTGGGAGACCTGACGGATTTCCCCCGCCAGACCGATTTCCCCGAAGAACACCGTATCGGCGGGCAGGGGGACGGTGCTGATCGCGCTGACCAGTGCCGCGGCAACCGCCAAATCCGCGGCGGGTTCGTTGATGCGGATGCCGCCCGCGATGTTCAGGAAAATATCATGTTGCCCCAGCCGGATACCACAGCGTGTTTCCAGTACCGCGACGATCATGGCGAGGCGGTTATGATCCCACCCCAATACGGCGCGTCTTGGTGATCCCAAAGATGAGGGCGCGATGAGGGCCTGTACCTCCACCAATAAGGGGCGTGTGCCTTCGAGGGCAGCCAAAACCGCGCTGCCTGCTGCGTCTTCGTGGCGCTGGGACAGAAATAATTCGGACGGGTTGGCGACTTCGATCAATCCGGCCTCGGCCATCTCGAACACCCCGATTTCATCGGTGGGGCCAAAACGGTTTTTCACAGCGCGCAAAATGCGGAAATGGTGGGAGCGGTCGCCCTCGAAATAGAGCACGGTATCGACCAAATGTTCGAGCACGCGCGGACCTGCGATTTGTCCGTCCTTGGTGACGTGGCCGACAAAGACCACGACGATGCCGCGGCTTTTGGCCATGCGGATGATTTCTTGTGCGGAGGTGCGCACTTGGGTGACGGTGCCCGGGGCGCTGTCTATATTATCGACATACATGGTCTGGATAGAATCGATGACAAGAAGCTGCACCGGATCGGGCGCGGATTTTACCGATTCGATGATATCGCGGACATTGGTTGCGGCGGCGAGTTTCACGGAATTTTCCCCAAGACCGAGACGGTTGGCGCGCATGCGGATCTGGTCGGTGGATTCCTCGCCCGAGATATAGACGCAGTTTACTTTGTTACTGGTCAGGGCGCACACAGCTTGCAGGATGAGGGTCGATTTTCCGATACCCGGATCACCGCCGATTAATATCGCCGCGCCGGGGACAAGCCCGCCGCCAGTCACGCGGTCGAATTCAGCAATTTTGGTTTGATGGCGCGGATAGGTTTTGGACTGGTCGTTTTTCAGATCGACAAAATCAATCATGCGGCCTTTTTGTTTTCCGCTTAACCCCTTTGGCACGGCTTGGGTGGTTTCTTCCTGAATGGTGTTCCATTCGTTGCAGGATTCACACTTTCCCTGCCAGCGACTGGTTACCGCGCCGCAAGATTGGCATATGAAATTTTTCTGTGGTTTGGCCATGGGCGCATTTTCACATGGCTTTGTATCTTTGGCAAGAGGTCAGCTTTTATATTACCCAGCACATTTAAGGTGGGTGGGCATTGTATAGACAGGCGTTTCTCTTTCGTTTGCGGGCTCTATTTTTCTGTTCGGATCACGTAGTTTTTCAACTTCGTCCAGAGCCTTGGCAATCTCGTCTTTATTCACTTTTTCTGCCTGCTGCGCATAGGGGGCGATGTCCTCCATTTTTGAGGTCATATCAATATCTCTACCTGTGATATCAACATCAAGAACCGTATAGCGTGAGCCCAGCCGCCCTTCCAAAATTCTGTCATGTGTATTAGCCGCGCCCTGAAAAATTGTGCCCACAGTTTCAGTGCCAGAGCCGAGCACGCCGTCATTCAAATCATCTGTGGTTATTTCTTCGCATAATTCTCTTCCGGTACCAAAATTTGTCATGGCTATATTGCGGGGGTCCACATCTTCATCTTCCAGTCGCATATAGGTTACGAAGGAAGGGTTTGACGCATAAACGCCGGCATCAGTGAATTGCTTTTCCTGGCCAGCAATATTCTTGATCGGTTCTTGTTTGAAATAGGTTGGCGCCGCCGTTGCCGCGCGTAACAAATCGCGCATATAAAAATCTTTTTTTGGATCCTGTTTTGCCTCTTCCGAGCTGAAGGCAACTTCTTCTTGTGTCTCGAGGTCGAAAACATGGATATTCAGGCCATCTTTGTAATCAGAAAGTTTTGTATTGCCGAATTTTTCTTTGAGTAATCTCTCGATTTCATCTTCGTCGAATTTACTGCCGAGCATACCCCAAAGAGATTTCCAGTTTCCTTTGGCGAAAACATCATCCATGGATTCGTAGTAAATATCTTTTAAACCATCAGGGGTAAAGAGGGCTGTGCAGTCTTTATCAATTGGCCATATCGCCGCCGCGTTCAAGGCACCAACAGAAACGCCGTGCACTTGATCGAATGATTCATGGAAAGGTTTTCCGGATCTTGTAGTAAAAGCATCGATAATATGCGCGGTAATAAGGCCGAGTGTGCCGCCGCCGCTAAATGTTGCAACAGAAACAGTGTCGGGATTTGTCCCGTTTGTATTTTTCGCTAGTTCGGTTGGGCCAACCATATCACCCCCCAATTATTTTTTTATAATCTAGCATATAAAAGTTAATATTTACAAGAAAATGGAGGTTTTTTATGAAAATAAACCTCTGTGTCGTAGGGGTTGCTTTATAAGTGGGGGGCTGCGCTTATTTTGGCTTTAGTCATGCGTTATAATCAAAGAAAAAGCGCATATTTTAGAGAATTTTCTACCCTGCAAGATCTAAATGCGTAAAAACCGGAGTATAGTGATCATTTGGACTTAGCTCGGTAAGTCGCATGTACGGATCTCTGGTGTTTTCGATTTGATAGAGCGCCTTATCCATCAATCCTTCATTTTCTGTTACTGCACGTTCGGCGTAAGGTGCCAGATCCTTCATGGAAGATGTAATTGTTACATCTTCGCCGGTGATGTCCAGATCAAGAACCGTAAAACGATGACCCATACGCCTAACAAGAAGTTGCTCATGTGTATTTGTAGCGCCACGGAACACCGAGCCTATTGTGGTACCACCGGATCCGATAATGCCGTCATTCAGATCAGAGGCCTTTACTTTTTCATTTTTCCGGACACCAGTTCCAAAATTTGTCATCACAATATTTTCAGGATCGATACCCGAATCTTCCAGACGCATATAAGTTACGAAAGAAGGGTTGGAAGAGTATATACCAGCATCTGTTAATTCTACGTCTTTTCCCGCCAGGTTTTGAATTGTTTTTTGTCTGAAATAAGTTGGTGCCGCCGTGGCAACGCGTAGAAGGTCACGCATGTAGAAATCCCTGCTCGGGTCAAGCTTGGCCTCATCCGAACTAAAGGCGACTTCTTGTTGCGTATCCAAATCAAAGACATGGATATTCAGACCGTCTTTGTAGTCGGAGAGTTTTGTGTCACCAAATGTTTTTTTGAGTAAAGTTTCAATGCCCTCTGCATCGAATTTGTTACCGACCGTACCCCAGAGAGAGGTCCAGTTTCCTTCGGAAAAAACATCATCCATAGAAGCATAGTACATTGTTTTCAGTTCTTCGGGAGTAGCCAGTGGTCGGGAATCTCGTTCAAGGGGCCATATTGCCGCAGCGTTTAACGAGCCGACCGAAACACCGTGAACTTGATCAAAGGATTCATGAAAAGGTTTGCCGGATCGATCTACAAAAGCTGCGATCATATGGACTGTGAGAAGACCCATCGTGCCTCCTCCGTTTAGTGTGGCAACAGAAATACTGTTCTGATTCCACCATTCCGCGTTTTTGCTTATATTTTCGGGAACAACCATTATCACCCTCCCGTAATTATTTTTCTATAATCTAGCACAAAAGGAGGGGTCTTTACAAAAAATAATCATTACGGAAAATCATCCTTCGCGGCGGAGAGACCACTTAACGGTGGCTTCTTTGTCATTCATTTTACCATAAATCACGATTTGCTTGGTTTTTCTGGGGGTTACGCCTTCTCCGAGGTAAACACTGTCTTCGAGGCAGAGCGCCCCTGCAGAACGTTTAAAGCGCCAACCAATTCCACCGGGCATCCGCAGCAATATTTCTTCGTCATCATTGATGAAAGAGGCGGTCACATTGGGGTGTAAATGAAAGCGTATAGCAGTTTCCACAGGTTCCAGCAGGTCAAAAGCACAGTTTAGATCGTCTTGGCCGCGCAAATCATTCCCTTCGTCGGTCATATAGATTTTTCGCGTATGTATGATGCCGTTTAGCGGGACATAACCGTTATGGGAGGCAATGATAAGAGCCGCATCCTTGGTTTCTTCGCGGTGAAGGGTGCTGTGAGTGACTTTTCGGCCGAAATGTCCGTCTTTTCTAATTTCGCAGGCATTACGGTAATCAAGACAAACGGTGTTATGGGCCGAAGTGAAGCGCAAAGAATCCTTCCATTTCGGGCAATTCGGGTGTGTGCCACAGGAAACGAATAACCGGTCCTTGCCGTAGCTGAACTCAAAGGCAAGTGGGGAAGCATGTGCGTTTATATCATGCGGTGTATATGTTGATTTTCCGGTATCCATGATGAGCAGGCTTTTGCCGACCTCAATACGCTCAAAGCCGGTCTGTTCCAAGCTTTTCTTTGGTTTTTTATGGGTTCCGGCCTGTGCCAGAATGGAGTCGATGAGTTGGGCGTCGCCTTCTTGTGTTCCATGAAAAAGAGAGAATTTTCGATCACGATGACGGAACAGGCGCAAAGTTGTGCTGATGTTATCAACGCTTTCGGTTAGAAGCTCCGGTACCGGATATCCGGCCGCGTTGAGGGCGATGCGGATATCGACCAGAATTTCAAGCGTTTCCATTAAGCGAGCAGGTGAACGGGAGACATGGCCGCCATCTTCAAGAATCTGGTCATTAATATGTGTTTCCAAAGTATCCAGGGCCTGATCGATCCATTTTTCGTGCCCTTCTACGGCGATTGCAGCGTAGAGCAGCCCTTTTATGGCTTCGAAGTCAGCCAAAGTAGTTGATCTCAAGGGTGCTTTGGAGAGCATATTACTCAGGTGTTTTGCCTGTTTTACTATGGATTGCAGGAATTTATCTTCGAAATCATCACTGGCATTGGCGCAGAAAAATTCATAATGACAAATCCACATCACAAGGCGACGTCCAACAAGGTCGGAACGCCAGCTATTGGCGTGCCAGTTACCATAGCGGTCAATCCATGTTTCAATCATGAGGCGGCCCTGTTCCCGTGCTAATGCACCGTCCAGGGCGCGTAAGTCACGCAGCCACCCAAAGCCGTGCATATGGTTGCGCCAAATATCATCGGCGCCTTCTGGACTCCACCACTCTTCGAACCATTGGGCTCCTGTGCGTTCGCCAACACCGGCAGCATTTAAAAGTGCCACTGCATTTTCCGTGTCTCCCGGCCATGGATCAACAGGCTTTACAACAAGACGATCGGGTACGGCATCATTCAGGCTCCAGTTATAGAAGAAACTTCTATAGGCCATTTGTCCGGCTTTATCCTTAAGCGTGTTGAATAGCTGTAAAGGCATTGTTGCTTTTCTCTCCTTATGATCTTAATGCGGCGATATATTCAGCATATTTTGAAGGGCCATCTTTAAAGACAGCCGTGCCAGCAACCAGAACATTTGCGCCGGCAGAAATAACTTGTTTTGCAGTATCGGGATTAACGCCGCCATCAACTTCGAGGTCGATATCGCGGCCAGTGGCGTCGATCATGCGTCGGGCTTCGCTGATTTTATCGAGGACAGGAATAAAACTCTGTCCGCCGAAGCCGGGGTTGACGGTCATGATGAGGATGAGGTCGACCATATCCATCACATGTTTGATGGAGTCGATCGGTGTGTGTGGGTTGAGGGAAACGCCTGCCTTTACGCCTTTTGACTTGATATGTTGCAAAGTCCGGTGCAAATGCGGTCCGGCCTCTACATGGGCAGTAATAATGTCGGAGCCTGCATCGACGAAATCATCGATTAACGGGTCGACAGGGGCAATCATCAAATGCACATCAAAAATCTTTTTCGATGATTTACGGATGGATTTGACGACAGGAGCGCCAAAGGTAAGATTTGGTACAAAATGTCCGTCCATCACGTCAATATGGATGTAATCAGCGCCGGCAGCATCGATGGCTGCAACCTCTTCGCCAAGTTTGGAGAAGTCGGCAGATAAAATAGAAGGCGCGATTTTGATATTAGACATGGGTACTCTAGTCATATTGATATGATGTATTACGACTTAAAGTCTAGCAGATTTAATTGTGGAAAACTAGGGGGAAAGGTTCACGAAATGCGCAGCAGGCGCGAGATAAAAAATCCATCCATACCCCCTTGACCGGAAAGATGGAAGGGTAGAATTCTAAGATCGCCATTTTCATTAATCAGTTCTTTGTAGTCCCCGATTTCTTCGGGTTTAATTTCAGAGCGTATAAAATTTTTATGAGTTTGCAGAAATTTTTCAATTTGGTGTTCGCCTTCTGCCTTTTGCAAAGAACACGTGCAGTAGATGATCATTCCATTTACTGCAAGAATTGTTGCCGCATGGGCGAGTAATCTTTCCTGTATCAGGGTTAGAGAGGTTATATCTTGCGGTGATTTTAGATATCCGGTATCGGGATGGCGGCGAATTGTGCCGGTGGCCGAGCAGGGGGCATCGAGTAAAATATATTGAACAGGATCGATTGGTTTCCACGCCGTTCCGTCGGCGATTTCAATTTTTACATTCTCTTTGAGAGTCATGCGCTCAAGATTTTCTTCCACGCGCTTCATTCGCTTTGCCGAACGATCAATAGCAACGACATTGGCGTCCATAGAGGCGAGTTGAAGGGTTTTTCCGCCGGGGGCGGCGCACATATCAATAACAGTTTTGCCGGACACATCACCAAAAAGAGTGGCCGGAATGGCGGCAGCGGCATCCTGTATCCACCATTCTCCTTTATCGAATCCTTCCATATCGCGGATGTTACCACCGATAACGCGGCGTAGAGTTCCTGTCGATAGTTCGGATGCCTGCAATGTGTTTCCCCAATAGGGACGATCATCTGTTTTTTTAACCGTGAAATCGAGAGGGGGTTCATTTAAATTGGCCTTCATTATTTCTGCTGCGGTTTTGATACCGTGATCCTCGACCCAGAATTTCATCAGCCATTCCGGCGTATTGAGGCGCGCGGCATCTTGATTTTTAAGACGGTCCTGTCCTTCTCTTATGAGTTTACGCAAAATAGCATTTACGAAGCCCTTTTGTTTTTCCATCTGCATGGTATCGATAATTTGTACGCAAGTATCTACAGCAGCGTGGTCAGGCACGTCCATGAAAAAAATCTGTGTAACCCCGAGACGAAGAATATTGCGCACTGCCGGACTTTTGAGAGAATCCGGTCGATCTTGTGCGAAGGCGATCAGATCGTCGATTTGTCCCAGACGCCGTATTGTGGTGGTGAGCAGCATGCGTGTAAAGGCTCGGTCTCTGGGAGGGAGCGCCGCAAAATCAGAAGAGTTATCAAGGGTTATATCTAGTGCATTTTTCCGGTCAAGTATTTGACCAAGCATATCCAGAGCGGCTTTTCGGGTGGCAAGCGCATCTGTTTCACTGTGTTCTTCTGCATTTTCAGGTAAATTCATTTGCTACCATCTTTCTTTTTACTTTACTATTAAGTATGAGCGATAAAAAACCAAGCACTGATATTAAACAGGATGAAAAAAAGCAGCCCAAGGAAAAGGGCCTGCGTGAGAAGGAAATCGGTGGTTTCGAAAATCGCAGGGAACCAACACGTTATGGTGACTGGGAGGTAAATGGGCGATGCAGCGATTTTTAGTGTTGGTGTTTCTTTTATTATTACCATCAGCCGTTCAGGCTGGCCCGCCGGTTGTAATAGAATTTTTTGGTAAGAATAACTGTACAGATGATGTGGCTGCGCAAGAAGCATTGCAGGAAATTTTGAAGACGCAAGACGAAGTCTATCTGATTAATTGCAGAACGTTGCCAGAAAAAGAAGAGTATACGAGGGCATTTTCGTATCAGTTTTGTGAGGATCGTGCAAAAAGCTATGCCCGAAAATTTCAAACAGCGGTTCACTATTCCCTGACCTGGATGCTTGTAAACGGAAAATGGGATGCCAATTTCAGGGAAATTAATCCTGCCGTTAAGCTTGGTCGCACAGATGGGGTGGGGAAAATACCAATGACCTTGCGGGACGATGTATTACACATTTCAATTCCTGAAATTAAATCAAAATCTGGTCATGGAGAAATGTTGCTTTATGCGTTTGCACCATCGACAGGGAACCAGTCCATTTTTGTTGATCCCGATGTAACATTGACGGATAAAATGGAAGAAGATTTGAGGCAGAACAGAAGCGTTCCTTTTGTTACCAAGGCCCGCACATCGCAACTTTATGTCAGGCCGGTTATGGCGATCGAACATTTGGGACCATGGCAGGGGAAAAAAACCGAGATTACATTTCCGGTAAAAGATATGACACCGATGGCCGGATCCTATTATGCTGATTTGAGCTATGTTCTGGTTTTGCATGATGGGGATACTTACGGTGAGGTATTGGGTGTTGGTGAGGTTTTATCTCTTAAGGAGAGATATAACACCCTGCCGCATACAGAGCCATTGAATATAGAGCTGCGGTCTTTCAATAAAGAGGAGCTACCTCTACAATAAGGGGGACGTGATCGCTCGGTTTTTCCCAATCTCTGGCATGTGTCAGAATCTTATGATCGGACAGTTTTGATTTTAATGGCTGTGTAACCCAGATGTGGTCCAGTCTGCGTCCTCGGTTTGACTTTTTCCAGTCACGGTTTCTGTAAGACCACCACGTATAGCATTTTTCTTCCGGTGCAACAAAATGACGACTAGCGTCTGTCCAGTTGAGGGATTTTTGTAGGGCATCCAGTTTTTCAACTTCTATGGGTGTATGGGAAACAACCTTTAAAAGCTGTTTATGTGACCACACATCATGTTCCTGTGGTGCGATATTGAAATCACCGACAAGCATGATCGGGTGATCGGGCTTATAGTTGCTCTTGAAGAAATTGGATATCTCGTCAACAAAATCCAGTTTATGTCCGAATTTTTCGTTGATCTCTCTGTCAGGTTCATCACCACCTGCGGGTATATATATGTTGTGAAGTTCAAACCCATTGATGGTGACGGAGATATGTCTGCAATCTTCTTTGCCGACACGGTGATGTATTTGAGGGTTTTCAAAGGGCTTGCGTGATAGAATGGCAACGCCGTTATAACCCTTCATACCATGGAAATGCACATGTTTGAATCCGGCATCATTTACGGCCGTGATCGGGAAATGTTCATCCGGTGTTTTGGTTTCCTGCAAGCAAATAACGTCAGGATCAGCATCCCTAATCAGTTCATGAAGAAGGGGGGCACGTAAACGGACAGAGTTTATATTCCATGTGGCGATTTTTAAAGGCATGGTTAGACAGGGAAATCTTTCATATCTTCGGGAAGATCAAGGCCACCCATCATGGATTTTGTTTCTTCCTGAATGCGGCCGTCCTTTGCGTCATTTACATTATTGATGGCGGCAATGATGAGGTCTTCAAGAGTTTCTTTATCTGAGTCCAGCAGGCTTGGGTCAATATCAACGCCGGTAACTTTTCCGGCGCAGGTCATTTTAATTTTCACGAGGCCGCCGCCAGCTTCGGCGTCGACTTCTATATCCTTCAGCTTTTCTTGCATTTCCTGCAATTTGAATTGCATTTCCTGCGCCTGTTTCATCATTTTTTGAAAATTCATCATATTTAGTCATTCCTCTCTATTTCATTTTTATTGAGCACTCTGGTCAGTTTTGCCTCTGGAAATATATCCAGAATATTTTTAACCAGCGGGGTTTGTGCGACCATGTCCAGCTCTTGCTGGTTTTTTGCTGTTTCTTGTTCTGCCAGAGTTGGTGCACCGGCTTCTTTCGAGATGACAACCATCCAGTGTTGGTCTGTCAGTGCCTTTAATGTGCGTGAAAGATTTTGCGCCAGTTCGGGAACGGCGGCAGGATCGGGTCTGAATTGCAGATGGCCTTGCTCTAGTTTTACCAGATGTGCGAAGTGAAATAATTGGCTGGCAAGAAGTATTTCTTCGTTTTGTTCCAGAAGAGCAATGATGTCCTGGAGTGTTTGAAGATTGTTTACATCCTGAGGTGTTGGAACAATAGACAGCTCTGGCGCCCTTGCTGTTTCTTGCCCCTGCCTGTTTACCGATCCACCCACTGTTTGAGGGGCGGGCGTGAAGTCTTGCGTATGGATGGAGGCCTCGACAGTTTGCCTATTGGATGCGGCTGGTGCCGGTGTTGGTGTGTGCGCGCTACCCTTTGCTTCATCGTCTTTCAATTTTTTAATCAGGTCGGATGGGTCAGGAAGATTAGCCGCATAGGCTAATCGTATAATAATCATCTCCGCCGCATTTTGTGGATTAGGTGCGGTGTTCACTTCTTCCAGACCTTTGAGTAAAATCTGCCATGTCTTGCTGAGTGATGGCATGGATGTTTTTTCAGAAATCTGTTTAGCCCGCGTGAGTTGGTCACCCGAGAAATTCTGATGCACATCTTCCAGTTCCGGTACAGCGCGTAGACGGGTTAGAAGATGTGTGAGGTCGAGCAAATCCTGAATTACTACAGAAGGGCCGCCGCCACTCTTATATATAGAGTCCATAATTTCGAGGGCGGATTTTGTATCTCCGGTCAGGCTTTTTTCGAGCAGGTCAAGATTTTGAGAGCGATCGGCAAGGCCGAGCATATCCTGAACCTGTTTGGTTGTGATTTTTTTATCGGAAAGGGCAATAGCCTGATCGAGCAGACTCAGCCCGTCTCTGACCGAGCCGTCAGCCGCGCGGGCAATCATGGCGATTGCGTCGGCATCGGCTTTTACTTTTTCCCGTTTGGAAATATCGGTGAAATGATCGATTAAAAGATCGACACTAATGCGTTGTAGGTCAAATCTCTGACAGCGAGACAGGACGGTGATCGGAACTTTTCGAATTTCAGTTGTCGCAAAGATAAATTTGACATGTTCCGGCGGTTCTTCGAGTGTTTTCAAAAGCGCATTGAAAGCATTTTTAGAAAGCATGTGCACTTCGTCGATCACATATATTTTATAGCGTGCCTCGGTCGGGGCATAACGCACCCCGTCAAGAATCTCGCGAATGTCATCCACACCTGTACGGCTGGCGGCATCCATTTCGATGACGTCCGGATGACGGTCTTCCGAGATGGCCTGACAGAGTTGGCAATCATCTGTGCTTTCCGTCGTTGGACCGGAAGTTCCGTCTGGGCCTTTATAATTCAGAGCCTTTGCAATAATGCGGGCTGTTGTTGTTTTTCCGACTCCGCGCACACCGGTCAGCATAAAGGCATGGGCAATGCGGCCGGATGTGATGGCATTTTTAAGTGTGCGGACAAGAGCATCCTGACCGATAAGTTCATCAAAGTTTTGCGGACGATACTTGCGCGCCAAAACGCGGTAGGGTTTATTCTTTTCACTCATACTTTATGTTTAGAGCGATTCCACAAGGGGTGCAAGGCCTGCCGTTAAGAAATACGCAGTCTTGTTAGGCAGGCTCAGCCTGTGGTTGGACCCCTATATCTCCGGGAGGAGGAAAATGACGGCTTGGTTCTGCGAATGCCGCCAGTTTTCGACTGCTGTTATGATCCCATTCTTTTTTGAGATCACTGGTGAATAAAAATGTTTCCCAGCACGTTTGCAAGAAGGCGAGTGTTTCCGGTCTATAGGCGGCATAGGGATTTTCGTATTCCGGATTAAAGGTGTTGTCTGATTCGATATGGTTTCGGGTTACAATGTCCCAGCCATCCGGCGTTCTTGAAGTTTTCTGGCCGTTATAGATAATGGCAGTGCCGTGAGTAAGGCCGTCTCCGGTATTGCGGTAAATAAAGCCGTTTTCTTCTACAACCACCGTTGCTTCCGGTGTACTCATATCTCTTATATCTGCACGGTGAATATGGCCGAGTACAGCGGCGGCGGCGCCCCTTTCCATGGCGCGCTGGACCGCATTTTCGCGAAAAGTCCGAATAAAAAACTTCCCGATTCTTTTCAGCATATTTGTCAAAGGAAAAGTATATCGCCTTGTATCGCTAACGACGCGGTTAAATAATTGTTTTGCGCGATGATCAATGGATAGCCCTAGATCCATAATTTTGCTGGCGCGGGCATAAAGGCCGGCATAATTTATTAGTGCTGCCGGATCGTTTTCATCGCCGTGTTCAAGGTGGGTTTTCACACCATCAAACGTTTCAACCATGTGATCATGAAAAGTTATGCCGTTAATTGTAAGGTCATGAAGAACATCAAGGTTATTATCATGATTTCCGGTGATGTAGTGCACTTCCATGCCATCAGCAATATTGGCCATAATCATATCCCAAAACCGTAAATGACGTTCCGGATCAGCAAAGGGCAACATATCGAGCAGATCAGAGAATCGCTCGGGTACTTCGTGCTCTCCCAAGCCTTCTGTTTCCATGAATTCGACGAGCATATCCTGAAGGAATTGATAATCTATTATATCGCCGAGAAGGTATAATTTGTCTGCGTGACTCTGGTCTATGATGTGCCCTTGAATATCCAGAGCGCCATTGAATTTATGGAATAAATGTGTATCAGACACAAATAAGCTCACCGGCTCTTGCCCAGCCGGGTGAAATATATCTTCCATGAAAGAAACCGTTCATTTATGAGGTACTCTTCAAGAGTTCTAAACCATGTTCATGATGCCGGATTTTTTGCTGCACTGCAAGAGGTTATATGAAAATTATGGGCCATGTTGGAGGCAAAAGTGGAAAGTCGAACACGACCCGAAAAATTCGTTGGTGGCTGCTTCCTTTCGGACCTGACCGATTACAAGCGAGACTTCGCCCGCGCCAACTTTCCGGCCATAGATATATATTCTATTGTTTAGATTTTCAAGGCTTTTGAGTTTTAAAAAAATGCCCCTTGCCAAAGTCAATTTTTATGTTACAAATGCTTTTGATAATCATTATCATTTAGATATTCAAAGCTGACTTAAGAGGAACACCATGAAGAAAATTATGATTTTAGCGACCTGTATTATTTTTGGTGCGGGGTTTCCTGCCAAGAGTTTTGCAAAGACCCCGCCAAACCCATCTAAAGAAGGCGATGTAAAGCCAGTGGCTGCAGAAACGGAAGTAATGCCGGAGAAGAAAGAGTTCTATGAAATCGTGATTAAAGATCATAAATTTACACCCGAAGAACTGGTTGTTCCGGCAGGCGAGAAGATCAAGCTGATCGTTGATAATCAGGATGCTACGCCCGAGGAATTCGAAAGCCATGATATGAATCGTGAAAAAATCATTGGAGGAAATAAAAAGGCGACTATTTTCGTAGGTCCGCTTAAGCCTGGTAGATATCACTATTTCGGTGAATTCAATATGGATAGCGCGAACGGTTATATCGTAGCGAAGTAAAGGGAAGAAGCCATGTTTGGAACAGCAACAATTGTCTTTCGTGAAATACTTGAAATTGCCCTTGTTCTGGGGATTGTAATGGCCGCAACACGCGGTCTTCCAGGGCGTGGTCTTCTGGCAATTTCCGGTCTTGCTCTTGGGATTTTCGGATCTGTTTTGATCGCGTTTTTTACCGATACAATTTCCGAGGCAATTGATGGCATGGGGCAAGAGATATTCAACGCCTCGGTTATGTTTGTTGCTGTTGGCTTTTTAAGCTGGACGGTAGTGTGGATGAAGCGCCATGGCCGTGATCTGGCGCGGCATCTGGACGAAGTTGGGCATGATGTGGCAGACGGACGTAAATCACTTTATGTTTTGATTGGTGTTGTTGCGTTGGCAACTTTTCGTGAAGGCGCGGAGATCGTTTTGTTTAGTTACGGCATGCTGGCCTCTGGATCAGTAACAGTTTCGGCCATGGTTATGGGCGGATTGCTGGGGCTTCTTGGCGGTACAATTGTCGGCTTTATGCTTTATTTTGGTTTGTTGAAAACCGTGAAGCGACACTTGTTTACTGTGACAAGCTGGATGTTGATTGTGTTGACCGCAGGCATTGCAGCTAAAGGCGCGAGCTTTTTAATTGCTGCAGGGGTTTTGCCTGAATTGCATCCGCAGCTCTGGGATACATCTGCGTTTTTATCCGGTCATAGTTTTGCAGGTGAAACATTAGGTGTTCTATTCGGGTATACACCGCGCCCGACCGGTATGGAGTTCCTTTTTTATATAAGTGTTTTAATCGCTGTTGGTTCTACCTATAGATTGATAGGGTGCGCAAAGCCACTTCCAAGGAAGGATCTGGACGCCATGGCTGTTCCAGCCGAATAAATGGATACCGATTATTATAAAGGCGTTTTTCTGACACTCCTTGCGTCCATTCTTTGGGCGCTTGGCTATTTTATGAGAAAGCTTGTCATCGAGGACATCTCTCCGGTTTTAATGACGTTCTTTACTTCACTTGCCGCTAGTATAGCGGTTTTCATTGTATTTAGGCTTAAGTATTCACATGTAAAAACCGTGTTTATGCAGTCGCCAAAATCCTATTTATCGCTTTCAATTATCGGGGTGATTATAGGCACAACTCTTATGTTTACAGCGTTACTCAGGATTGATTTGGGTGTGACGACCCTGATTGAAAAAACCCAGCCGCTTTTCGTGATTTTATTTGCGTTTTTCTTTTTACATGAGCGTATAAAAAGAAAGGCTATTCCATATGTTTTTCTTGCCTTGTTCGGATCTTATATGGTGTCGCAGCCCGTGCCGTTTTCTTTTTCGCCAGAGAATGTTGATTTTATAGGTATTATCTGTGCGTTCGGTGCAGCAATTTGTTGGGCCTCGGTTACAATTGTTGGCAAAACACTAGTAGTAAAAGCCAAGCCCGAAGAAATTGTTTTTATAAGATTTGGCCTTGCAGCCTTGCTTATGTCTCCCTTCTTTTTTCTGAAAGAATCAATGGGTCTTGTTTTTAATCCTTCTGTTTATCTTATGAGTATTGTTATCGGAGCGGCTGTTTTTGCAACGGCCTTAAGCTATAGTTTTTACTACGAGGGTTTGAAGTTTATCGATGCCTCTGTCTCCGCCTTGATAGAGCTCGCCACCCCTGTTGTTGCTGTTTTATTAGGGATTTTGTTTTTGAACGAGATGATGACACCGACCCAGTTTCTTGGTGGTTTTATCCTGTTATTCTCGATTTACATGATTGTGTTGCTACAGGGGAAATATAAAACCAAGAAAATATAAATCTTTTTTGCTATGCTCGCGTAAGAAAGTTTTGATACGAGGATTTTTGTATGAAGCACAGTCAGTTTGATCTTCTGAGAGAGCAGCGTTTTCTTCCCCTTTTTATCACCCAGTTTCTTGGTGCGTTCCACGACAATCTTTTTAAAAATGCGCTTGTGGTTCTCATGCTTTATGGGGCTGTTGCAGGAACAGAAGCTCTGGGCCTTGATACAAAGATTTTGGTCACATTAGCGACGGGAATTTTTATTCTCCCCTTCATATTATTTTCTGCATTGGGCGGGCAGTACGCCGATAAATACCCAAAAGACAAAGTTATCCGCGTTGTAAAGTTGGCAGAGATTGGAATTGCTCTTTTGGGGGCGATCTCATTGTTTTCCGGTTCTGTAATTTTGTCTTTTGTTACGCTGTTTGCGCTGGGGGCGCAGTCCGCATTTTTCGGGCCAAGCAAGTATTCTATCCTGCCCCAGCATCTGGAAGAAAACGAGCTGATTGGCGGAAATGCGCTTTTGAGCACAGGAACATTTCTGGCTATCCTTGCGGGTACTATTGTCGGAGCTGCATTCGTTACCATCCATGGCGGTGTGCTTTTGATTTCAGCGCTTATGGTATTGGTTGCGATTGGCGGGTATTTGTCTGCGCGGAAAATCCCGTGGGCAGAAGCAGGCGATCCCGATCTAAAAATGAATTACAATATCATCACTGAAACCTATCAAATTCTGGACTCTCTTTTTTCACATAGACGCAGTGTCATAGATGCATCACTTGGTGTGGCGTGGTTCTGGTTTCTAGGAGGAATGTTTTTATCGCAGCTTCCGAATTTTACGAAGGATGTGCTGGGCGCAACAAATGATGTGTTCACATTATTTATGGTTTTATTTTCTGTTGGCGTGGCCTTTGGTGGATTGTTGAATGATCGCTTATTGGGTGGCCGTGTGGCGGCAGTCTATGTGCCTTTGGCTGCGCTGGGGATTACGTTCTTCTCGATTGATCTTTATTTTGCCGGTAACGGATATGAGGGCGGACAGTTTGATGATCTTACCGGTTTTATGGCATTTTTTGGAAAGGCGGGCAGCACAAGAATCATTGTTGACGTTCTGATGATTGCAGTTTTTGCAGGGCTTTATGTGGTGCCGCTCAATGCCATCATCCAACATAACACACCGGAAGATGTGCGTTCCCGTATTTTGGCGGGGAGTGCTATTTTAAATTCCATTTTTGTTGTGGCATCCTCCGTTATATCGGCCGTTCTTTTATCAATCGGTTTTGGGATCACAGAATTATTCTTGACTTTTGCCCTCGCTAATCTGGTTGTTGCACTTTATATATGCCAGCTTTTGCCGGATTACCTGATGAAGACCGTTATGCAGATTTTGTTGAAGTTTTTTTACAAAGTCGAAGTGCGCGGCAAAGAAAATTTTGAGAAGGCCGGTGATCGGGCCGTGATTATTTGTAATCACGTATCCTATCTGGATGCACCTGTGTTGGCAGCTTTTTTGCCCGGCCGTCCGATGTTTGCCGTGAACAGTCACGTGGCCAACTGGTTTTGGGTGCGGCCGTTTCTAAAAATGGTGGACGCGTTTCCACTGGATCCGACAAATCCATTTTCGTTAAAGGGCCTCATCCATAAGGTGCGCGAAGACAGGCATTGCGTTATTTTTCCGGAAGGCCGTTTAACAGAAACCGGGGCACTGATGAAAATTTATGATGGGCCGGGCATGATTGCCGATAAGTCGGATGCTGTTGTTTTGCCTGTGCGTCTCGATGGTGTGCAGCACACACCGTTCTCGCGGCTTAAAGGGAAAGTGCCGCTTCGTACTTTTCCGAAAATCACAATGACGATTCTGGAACCAAGAAAGTTCGAAGTCGATCCGGAAATAAAGGGGCGCAAACGTCGCGCCGTCGCCGGAAGAAAACTTTATGATGTGATGGAAGAGATGATGTTCCTGACCAAGGACCGTGACCAGACCTTATTCACCGCATTGATGAAAGCGCGCCATATTAATGGTGATGACAGCATTATCGCGGAAGATATCGAACGCAAGCCCATGAAGTTCAGAACCCTTGTGCGCGGAGCGGTGACTTTGGGACGTAAAGTTGCAGAAATAACGAAGAAGGGCGAAAATGTTGGCCTGATGTTGCCAAATAGTTGCGGGACGTTAGTGGCGTTCTTCGGGTTGCAAGCTTATGGGCGCGTGCCGGCGATGCTGAATTTTTCAGCCGGAGAAAAAGCAATTTTATCTGCCTGTACATCAGCAGAAGTTCAAACTGTTTTAACGTCACGACGGTTTATAGAGATGGGTCGGCTGACCGAACTTGCAGAAGTAATGAGTAAAAAAGTTGATCTGATTTATCTGGAAGACATTAAAAAAGACATTACGCCATTTGATAAAATGCGCGCACTTTATTCAAATTTTACAGCCGGATATATGCATAGGCGTTATGGGGTTATACCTGATGATCCGGCCGTGGTTTTATTTACATCCGGTTCGGAAGGAAACCCGAAGGGTGTTGTTTTATCGCATGCGAATATCATGGCAAATATTGTGCAGCTTTCTTCGCGCGTTGATTTTAACAATCAGGATATAGTTTTTAATTGCTTGCCGATGTTTCACTCGTTTGGTTTGACTGGCGGGACTTTACTTCCTGTGCTGTCGGGTGTGCGCACGTTCCTGTACCCAAGTCCATTGCATTACCGGATTGTTCCGGAGCTGGTCTATTCCGCCAACGCGACCATTATGTTTGGAACGGATACCTTCCTTAATGGCTATGCGCGTATGGCGGACCCATATGATTTTTATCGCATGCGTTATATTTTTGCGGGCGCGGAAAAAGTAAAAGACGAAACACGTCAACTTTATATGGACCGATTCGGTGTGCGTGTTCTGGAAGGATATGGCGCAACAGAAACAGCGCCGGCCCTGACATTGAATTCTCCGATGCACACCAAGGGCGGAACCGTTGGCCGTATGTTGGCCGGCGTTGAATATAAATTAGAGCCTGTTCCCGGTGTTGATGAGGGCGGGCGTCTTTACGTGAAGGGGCCAAATATTATGTTGGGATATTACAAGGATAATAAGCCCGGTGTAATTCAACCCCCTGAAGATGGATGGTATGACACAGGAGATATCGTTGACATTGACGATCAGGGTTACGTTAAAATTCTGGGTCGCGCGAAACGTTTTGCCAAGATTGCCGGCGAGATGGTGTCTTTGACAAGTGTCGAGACGATGGTCGCAAAAGTTTATCCCGATCATGCCCATGCGGTTGTTGCTATTCCTGATGCTAGAAAGGGAGAGCAACTCATATTAGTGACCACCAACGATAAGGCACAAAAACCGGATTTGTCTTCTTATGCATCCGAGAACGGTATATCAGAGCTGTCAGTGCCCAAAACCATTCTAACCATCGATAAAATGTTGGTGTTAGGGAGTGGAAAGACAGACTATACGGGCGTTATGGAGTTTGTGAAAAAAAATGTCTGAGCCTTTAACGTAACGAATGGATCAGTATAAGCGAATGTGATATTATGAAAGATATGAAACGTCTTGCATTTTTTGTGATTGCCTTGGTGTTTGCCGTGAATACGGTAAGCCTTTCTGCCTTTGCGTTTTCTTGTGATATGGATCAGAAACCTGTCGCTGGCGAGCAAGAGATGAATTGCCATGAGGCAGAAAAGACCAAAGATAATAAAACCCAGAATCATTGTGAGGGTGTTTGTTTTTGCCAGCATGTAATGATCGGACAGCATGTTCTTTTATCGGATGTTGTAACACCTTCGGCGATCTTTGAAAAAGAGCGTCTTTTGCCTCTCTCCGACCAGTTTATTTATTTGGTAACACCAGCCCCACCATTCAGGCCGCCGATCTCTATCTCCTAAACCTTACTGTGTTTTTCAAATGCATTTTTATTAGGAGATTATAATGCGAAAATTTTTACTTTATGCGTGTGCAGGGCTGATCGTCATGTCTGCGCAAGAGGTACAGGCGAGGCCTGTATCATATCCCGGTGGGATTACAGGTATGACCATGAATAACGGGTCTATGAACAGCCTGCACTTACACTATTCACCTACGGCTAAATACTCCCTTGGTTACAAGCTGGAGCGTTGGCGGGATGGTGGATATACAATCAATGCGTTGCAGATGAATAATCTTTTGAAACGTTGGAACGAGCCAGAGTCACAGGCCAATCTTTATCTGAAATCCGGTATTGGTGCGGTACATAAGGATGGGGAAACCGATCCTGCCGTTTTTACCGGATTAGCCACAGATTGGGAAAATCGCCGGTTTTTTGTGTTTTACGAAAACCGTTACACAGAAGCCGGAGACATTGACGATTTCTACATGCAAACAGCGCGCGCAGGTGTTGCTCCTTATATCGGGGAATATGGTGATCTTCACACGTGGCTAATGCTGCAGGTGGATCATCAGCCCGAGGCTAAAGACAAAGTAACGGTAACCCCGCTTATACGGTTTTTCAAAGGTGTCCATTTACTGGAGGCCGGCATGAATAACCAAGGCGAACTGCTTTTTAATTACGTAATTAGATATTAGGAAAGGAAAATTCCATGAAAAAACTATTATTAACAACAGCATTTTTAACTTTGTTTGCCTCTTCGGCTTTTGCAGGAGAAGTAGTCAAAATCGGTGTTAATGGCATGGTGTGCGACTTTTGCGCCCGTGCGATTGAAAAGGTTTTCACGAAACAAGAGGCGGTGGAGGCCATTAATGTCAATCTTTCGGACAAGATGATTACGGCAACCATGAAAGATGGGCAGACACTTGATGATGAGACCATCACAAAACTGGTCAATGATTCCGGTTATGCGATTGTCGATATTCATCGGGAGAAAGATGTTGAGTAATCTTTATAAACAAACCTTGCTGCCGATGCTGAGTTTATTTACCAGTGTCGGTACACTCCTGTGCTGTGCTTTGCCGGCGTTACTTGTAACGTTGGGTATGGGGGCGGCAATGGCTGGGTTGGTTACAAATATACCATGGATCACGGCGCTTTCGGATTATAAGCCAATTGTTTTTGCGGTTTCCGGCATTATGTTAGCTTTGGCAACTGTTTTGCAGTGGCGTGCCAGAAATGCACCGTGTCCGATTGATCCGGTACAAGCCAGAGCATGCGGTATATTGCGCAAGATAAGCTGGGGCATGATTATATTTTCGATCATAGTTTATGGTATTGGCTTCTTCTTTGCGTTTTTGGCTGTTTATTTCCTATAAAAAAATAGCGGAGTATTTACATAAACGCTCCGCTATTTTATTTTTTTAAGATGTTCTTAAGGGGATTATATTAAAACTAGTAGGTAGAGTAGCTTACTTTTCGTCTATTTTTCCATTTCTGTGTATTTTAAAGGGTTTTTTGGGATAGAAAATTCAGTATTATGTGTTACTTAGAAGTTTGGGGTACGCTAATACGATAATATTTTATCAAGAGGGAAACAAATAAGCATGTCCGATGCTCAAGAAGAAGAAGTAGAAGTGACCAAAGCAGAAGACAGCCCACAAGAAACAATGGGCGAGAACGCTGCGCCTGAGGAAGGGGACGAGCTTGAAGAACAGCATGACGCAAGCAAGGCAGCTTTTAGCGATCACCTTGAGAACCTAACCGAATCTCTAAATCTTCTTTTTATTCGTAATAACGCGAGTGGTCGCAATAAGTTTCGTGATAAATGGCCTCATATTGCTTCCTATATATTTGGTGAGGAACTGATCCAGTGTGATAACGAAGGAACACCAGATCGCGAGCGCCGTAAAAAACTCGAAGAAGAAGCCGGGGATCGCAGAATTGAATTGAAGGCTACGATTATCGAGGCGCGTCAAAAAAGCGTAGATAAAGGTGTTTTACAATTTGAATATGTTGGTGAAATCATTGATCGATATGGCGCGGATGTTTCGCCATACATATATGCAGAGAGCATTATCGAGCGGGTAAGGCCCGGACTTTTGGCAACACGAACACCGGCGCCCGATAAAGAAAAGGATGCGATTAAAAAGACATCCGCACCTTCTGTCACGAATTCGGCTGATGCTGCAAAAGATTCTCTTGAAGACGTAAAACCAATAGAAACCGAAGCGCCGGAAGGCTTAAAGCAGGCAGAACAAAAAGAAGAATTCCATGATGCAGAGCTTGAAACAATAGGAAGAGGTAATCCGGTTTTACAAAATCCGAAGATTAATGAGCGTCTTGAAGAAGAACCGCCGGAAGTTTCCGAAGATATACCTGAAAATCCGATTGAAAGTGAAGCGCCACCAGTTGCGGCTGCTAATCCTGTGCCGCCAGTAGCACCGGAAGCGCCACCAGTTGCGGCTGCTAATCCCGCGCCGCCAGCAGCACCGGAAGCACCGCCAGTTGCGGCTCCGCCAGCAACAGCAGAGGCCAAACCATCTATTTTTGGAAAACCAAAAGAAGAGTCAGTTCCAGTTCAAAACGCTGAACCAGTTGACGCAAAACCATCTGTTTTTGGAGCGCCAGTCGCTGCTAGTCCTGTGCAAGCAGCACCGGAAGCGCCACCACCACCTGCACCACCACCGCCGGTCGGGTTTTGCAAAAACGCATTTAATGGTGTGGCTAAGGTCTAGTTCTTATATTTCAGTTTATGCAAACATAAAATTACTGTGGTGAGCACAGCTACTGCACCAGCTTGGTGCATGACGGCTATGGCAAGGAAGACACCGGAAAATAAAGTCAGAATTCCCAGGCCGAATTGCAAAATAATCAGGACTCCAAGCAACGCAAAACAAAAGGATGTATATTTTTTATGCATGGCATGGAAAACAAAACCAAGCGCCGTGCAGGCAGTGAGTATGGCCAACCATCTATGTACGAATTGTACGCCGGCATGATTTTCAAAAAAATTGAGCCATAAGGGTTTATAAAACCATATTTCTTCTGGAATCCAAGTGGCTCCCATTTTAGGAAATGTATCGTTATAGACCAGACCGGCATCAAGGCCAGCGGTGTAGGCTCCCCAGAAAATCGTGAGCGTTAAAAGCGCAGCGGTTATAAGACCGTGGTTATATAATTTTACATCGGGATTTTTTTCAAGGTGGCGTCCTTTTGCTTTCTTATAAAATGAAAGGCCGATCCAAAAAAGGTAACTGTAGATTAGTAATGCAAGCATCAAATGTATGGCGAGCCTGTAATGTGAAACTTCGGGGTGGTCAACCAGACCGCTTTTCACCATATACCATCCCATAAGGCCTTGTGCGCCTCCAAGTAAAAGAGCAAAGAGCAGAGGAAGCTTATAACCTTTTGGAATCCAGCCCTTCGCAAGAAAAAGCAAAAAGGGGAGTGCAAAAAATATACCTATTAAACGACCCAGAAGACGGTGAAACCATTCCCAGAAAAAAATCAATTTAAAATCAGAGACCGTCATCCAGTAATTTTTTTTGATAAATTCCGGCGATGTTTTATAGAGATCAAAAACACGGATCCATTCTTCTTCATGCAAGGGCGGAATCATGCCAATAAGAGGCCGCCATTCGACCATCGATAAACCGGAGCCACTTAGCCGTGTTATAGCGCCCACGATAATCATACAAAATACGATTCCGCAGCATGAAAACAGCCAGTATGCAAGGAGGTGAGGCGGTTGTTTGATTATGTTTTTTGGCATTGCTCTAATCTTTGAAATTCATATCAATTAAGTCTTAATACCCTGTTGTTTGTATGCTAGGGTTTTGTCTTTAAGGAATAATCCCGGAAAGGTGGCATGGCAAGTTTTGATTTTATAGAAGCCTCTTCGAGAGGTTATGACTTTGTCTGGAGCAATAGAGGTTACCTCGCGCGCGTTTCCTTTCCGGTTATTTTTGTAAAAATCGCATGTTTTTTGACCGTCTTTGTTTTAGGGGCGCAGAATATGTATCTTCGGCAGGGGCTTATCCTTATGCCCGGACATGTTTTAGAAGCCTTATTAGTGGTGGGGGTGATCCGTTACATATTATTTGCAGAACCTATTCACGTCTGGGGAAATGTAGTCTTACCAAAAAAAACAAAAAGCCTTATTGCACCCTATGAAGGAATGATGCCGAAGAGGCAGGCCATACAGGCGGCGATTGCCATGTATCTCCTATTAAAAGTTTTTGAAACTTCAGTTGCCGGTATGATCATGGACAGCGGCACGCTTCAGAATGTGGGGCCTGATCCTGAAGTCGATCTTGGCGTTCACCCGTTTGTAAAGGCGATGTCACTTCTCGCTATGTTTGGGTTTCTTGCCTGGTCATTCAGGCTTTTATGGCTTTATATTCCGCTTGCGATGGGGTTTTCGATGAGGGGTTTTCTGAAAAAAGTTGCGGGCCTACAAAGCTCTATTTTTATGATTGCAACATGGTTTGTATGTTTTGCTCCCCCTATTGTTTTTCTGGTGGCCATTATTCAGTTTTCTGTTGGTTTATTTCCTGTAGGGAGCGCATCCTACGTAATTTTAAAAGCTGTGCTTGAGTCCTGTGCAGAAATTATTTTGCTTTCTGTTCAGGTCGCCGCTATGACCCACGGTTTTGTTGAAGTGATTTTTGGCAAGGAAAAATGAAAATAGTAGTTATAGACAGACAGGGTACAGAACATGTTCTGAATGCGGTAGAAGGGTGGCGCGTGATGGAAATAATTCGCGAGCACGGTTTGCCGATAAAGGCTGAATGCGGCGGGGCATGTGCGTGTGCGACGTGCCATGTTTATGTTGATTCGGCATGGATCGACAAAATTCCGGCCAAACGCCATGACGAAGAAGAAATGCTAGACGATGCGTTTCATTTGGAAGACAACTCGCGTTTGTCATGCCAAATCATACTGGACAAGACCATGGATGGTTTGAAAGTAACGCTGGCGGATGAGCCCAGATAAGCTTACTGGAGGGTGGCTTGCCATTCGGCAAAGCGATAATCACCCGGTGTAATGAGTTCCTGTTTTGCGACATAGACGGAATGAAGTTTGCCTTCTATTTTTTCGACCCAGAAATCTATAAAACCATGAAGCGTAGGATATTGCGGCGCAATATCGTATTCTTGCCAGATGAATTCCTGAAGAACATTTTCGTGATCGGGCATGTGATAAATGATTTGTGCCGTTGTAAGGCGGAAGTTTTTCATTTGCTTATCAAGATTTGCCATGCTCTCTAAACTCCTGTTTTACGCGTATTTTTTTTAGTTCTTCACGCTATTTTACCAGAAAAACACCTATCTGCTCAATTATAATGATATATGGAAAGAGTTTATGTGGGGTTAAAATCAATTTTATTGACATATTAATGCGTGTTCTCTTAGAGTGCCGGAGAAAAAACGGGTTTGAAATGACAAATAACACGGACATGGAAAAAATAGAGTGGCCGCCGCATTACGAGGTGCATGAAAACCACAGAGCAGATATGAGCCGTTATCTGCCGGAGGTTGTGGCGGCTATGCATGCTCAAGGGATGACAACGATACGGCATCTTGCAGATCGTATCAAATATATGATGGCGATTGATGCGCTGCGTGAAGAGTTTGGCGAGGTGAGTGCTCGCCAAAGCAATACATTCTAAAAGAAGATATGCCTTACAGATTAAGCCCCTTTCAGGTCAATGGAGGGGGTTTTAAAAGGATGGCTCAAGTAATCGCATTTGCTTTGGAGGTTGATCCGGTTGACTTGTTCGGCGATCCGCAAGCGGAAGAAAATTATATTCCTTCGGAAGTAGTAGGAAATTTTGATACCTATCGTCGGGCGGTAGCAAGTGCCATGCGTGCGCTAGGTATGAATACATTCGGGGATTTATATAAAAAAATCAAAGAGATTATGTATCGTCCGGACATGCAGGGTATTTTGGGGGATACCCCTTTATCTTATAACTATATTCATCAAACAATCTCAGCGGGCAACAAGAGCAGGAATAGTCGTGTTTTCACGCGGGATGGAGAATTTGGAACTCTTGCGCTCATAATTGCGGTTGCTTTGGAAACGTCGCCGCATATTCTTTTTGGTGATCCACCAGAGAAACCGTCTCTACACGCTTCCTTAAGCGATCACATGAATGATTTGGTTACACCGGCTGAAGTGGAAGAATTCGATGAGGATTTCTGGGGTGTTTGGGAACGCGCAATTGGACAACTATCAGAGCAGGAAGAGTATGTTTTGAGGTGTTTGTATAGTGGAGAGAATCCGCCTACATATGCCCAGCTTGCGGATGAGCTGGATATAAACACGCCGAATATAAAGATGATGGTTCACCGCGCAAAAAAGAAGCTGGCACGAACGCCGGAGGCAGAATATTTGCTTAGACTTCTTGATGTTACCCCTGAAAGACGTGTGTTTGAAGGCTCTACACCTCCTTTTTCTTCGCTGTCTTTGGAATAAAAAAACTCCTTGAAATTTATGAAAACTCGCTCTATATATACATCCATCACGAGGAATCGTGATTTTGGGAGGGGTTTTTCGCCTCTGGCTCTTGGAATGAGCAGAATGGAAAACCCGCTTGTTAAACCATAACCAAAAGGAGATGCGAAATGAAATTTCGTCCTTTACATGATCGCGTATTAGTCCGCCGCGCGGAAGCTGAAAGCAAAACAGCAGGTGGCATTATTATTCCAGGAACAGCAGAAGAAAAACCTTCAGAAGGCGAAATCGTTGCGGTAGGCAGTGGTTACGTTAATGACAATGGCGACATTCGCGCCCTTGATGTCAAGAAAGGTGATAAAGTCATCTTTTCAAAATGGGCCGGCACAGAAGTCACAATTGATGGTGAAGAACTGATGGTGATGAAAGAGTCCGACATTATCGGAATCATCGCTGCTTAATTGAATTCAAACGCGAAAATTTAGGAGAATTATTATGAGTGCTAAGGAAGTACTATTTCAGGAAAACGCTCGGGAAGAGCTATTAAAAGGCGTAGACATTATTGCGAACGCTGTAAAAGTGACATTGGGTCCGAAGGGACGTAATGTTGTAATCGAGAAAGCCTATGGTTCACCCCGTACAACAAAAGACGGTGTAACAGTTGCCAAAGAGATTACTCTAAAAAACAAGCAGCAAAACATAGGTGCGCAGTTGATCCGTGAAGTGGCATCAAAAGCCAACGATCACTCAGGTGACGGTACAACGACAGCAACTGTTTTGGCCCAAGCGATTGTTCGCGAAGGCGTGAAAGCAGTATCTGCCGGTCGTAACCCGATGGATCTGAAACGTGGTATCGATAAAGCAGTTATTGCGGTGGTCGAAGATATTGCAAAGCGTTCAAAGAACGTAAAAAGCAATGAAGAGATCAAACAGATCGGTATCATTTCTGCAAACGGCGAAAGAGAGATCGGCGAAATGCTTGCCGAAGCGATGGATAAAGTTGGTAACGAAGGCGTTATCACAGTCGAAGAAGCCAAATCCCTGAACAATGAATTGGAAATTGTTGAAGGTATGCAATTCGATCGTGGTTATCTGTCACCATATTTCATCACAGATGCAGACAAGATGGTGTGTGAACTTGAAAACCCATACATCCTTCTTCATGAAAGCAAGCTTGGCAATCTACAGGCTATGTTGCCAGTTCTTGAGGCTGTTGTTCAGTCTGGTCGCCCGCTTTTGATCGTGGCTGAAGATGTCGAGGGCGAAGCCCTTGCAACTTTGGTTGTGAACAAGCTTCGTGGTGGTTTGAAAGTTGCTGCTGTTAAGGCGCCAGGTTTTGGTGACCGTCGTAAGGCGATGCTGGAAGACATGGCAATTTTGACCGGTGGTCAGGTTGTGTCCGAGGATCTTGGTATCAAGCTTGAGAATGTGACACTTGAGATGCTTGGTTCTGCAAAGAAAATTGCGATCACAAAAGATGATACAACTGTTGTTGATGGTGCCGGTAAGAAATCCGACATTCAAACACGCTGTACACAGATCCGTAATCAGATCGAACAAACAGATTCCGATTACGACAAGGAAAAGCTGCAAGAGCGTCTTGCAAAACTATCCGGTGGTGTTGCTGTTCTTCGTGTTGGTGGTATCACAGAAGTCGAAGTGAAAGAGCGTAAAGACCGCGTTGATGATGCATTGCATGCAACACGCGCAGCGGTTGAAGAAGGTATTGTTGCCGGTGGTGGTACAGCCCTTCTATATGCTGGTAAAGCTCTTGAATCACTTAGAGGTGATAACGAAGACCAGAATGTTGGTATCGAAATCATCAAGCGTGCCCTGAAAGCACCGATCCATCAGATCTGCCAGAATGCAGGCGAAGAAGGCTCAGTGATTATCGGTAAGCTGCTTGAGCAAAAAGACACCAACTTTGGTTTCGATGCTCAGGAAGGAAAATATACAGACCTTGTGAAGGCCGGTATTATCGACCCCGCAAAGGTTGTTAGAACTGCCCTTCAGGATGCAGCCTCTGTAGCCGGTTTGTTGATTACAACAGAAGCCGTCATTACAGATGCACCATCTTCCTCCGATGATGATGCAGCCGGTGCAGCTGGCGCCATGGGCGGTATGGGCGGTATGGGTGGTATGGGCATGATGTAATGCCTCCCATTCATTAGATTTTTAAGGTCGCCAATCTCTGGCGGCCTTTTTTATGTGATGGCGCGCGCCCCATCCCCCCAAAACCCGCGGTAAGTCTTATCTACGTTCTTACAGAGATGGGGGGTTGTTTCGGTTAAATTGCATAAATGCATACATAAATTTCAAAATGAATGACAAAATATATATATAATTATGACTTTTTAGTGACTTTTTGCGTTTTTTGTTGTATTACATAAAACATTAATGTATACCTTCGATGAACTTAAGCGGGTATTGAAAAATAAGGGAATTACACCTTATGTCTGAGTTCATACAAGTAAGACAAATCTAATAATATATAAGAGCTTTTTTATGAGCGGTGCAGAGCCACAAAAAGAAATTATTAAGCCCAAGGGAGAGTTGGTTACAGGCAAGGTTGATCCGAAGACCTATGCCCCTCGCGCTTGGGTTATTGCCGATTTTTCAGGAGATTCTGAAAGAAGGCAAGAGTTTGAATTATCTACCAGCCCGGATAGGCTTCGTAGAAGTATTTCCAAGGGTGTAATGGGTTTTGAAGGTCTGACAAACGCAGATAGATTTGTCAAGGTTACGGCGCCTGATTTCGAAGTTGACCCGATTGGTGGAGAAGATTTCCTTACCGTATATGAAGCACGAATGAAGAATGTAAATAGTGGCGCCGCGGTCAGTTTGCATAAAATGATTTTGGGGGCAAGGGAAACACAGCGTTTTCATTATCATCCGCCAAGTGGCACACCTGCAGACCCAACAACAAGTATCAGGCAGGTTATTCTTTATCCCCTTCATAATCTTGAAACCGGTGAAGGAGGGATCACGTTTGAGTGGTTTGCTCTTAAAAAGCCTGGAATTCAAAGAGATGATGGTGATATTTATCCAAAGGCAACAGGAACGCCGATAGGTGATAGGCACATCGTAAAAGTGGATCCCGGTCAGGTTGTTATGGTAGAATTTGGTCAAGGCGTTCATCGCTTTAGCGGGCTGGGTTATGCATTATCTGCCCATTTTCACGATCGCGAGCATGGTGGCAGCAGCAGGCTTGGTTCGTTTTTGGGTAATACGGCAACATGGGTAGAACGGGATGACGAGCCTCAAAATGAAAGGCTCGTAAGAAAAAGCACATCTGGTAATTCTGGGGGTGGGCTCCAAGAGACGTTTAATACTTTAAGCGGGCTTATTGCGTATCATCAAGAAGTGTTGCGTCATCGTCTTGAAACACATACAAGGCTACCAAGGGATCAGCTGGATTGGTCATTACATCCAAATACCCGAACAGCCATCATTAATGATCTCAGAGCAGAGTAGACATTAATCAAAATTTTTTGATTTGTGCGCAAAAGTGCTCTCTTTCTAAAGAGAGCGCTATCTTCTAGCTTGCGAGAGGTTTAGCAATGTCTTGCCATGCAATATCGAACAGCACGCGAAAACCTCTGCAGAATGACTTGTTTTCGAGTATCTGAATGACAACATCATTACCAAAGGTAACGAAGGCTAGTTTCCCGCCATAAGCGTAGATGGATTGATCGTTGAAGAGATCGGCAGGGAATGCGCGATGCTCTGAAAAGGCACTACTAATAAAATATGTATTAGCCTCGGAAACAAGAAGGCGTTGAATTTTTGAGTGCATTTTAGACATGCGCTCGGAATGCATATCCCACCAATCTTTACCAAGCCATTTATGCCAGTTTTCTGGATTAGCATTGTAAAGATAGACATAGTCTTTAACATCTTCCTTATTTTCGTAAGCGTCTTTGGTTGTTTCATAAATATCGTTAACCAAAGATTTTAGGCCATCAACACCCCTTAAGGTTTTAACTTCGCCTGTACGTTTTTTAACACCGCTTTCAGCAATGAACTCAATATCGGCTTTATCAAAGGCTGATCTTATTTTTTCTATAGTGGTTGAATTAGGCTGGTTGGTTCCGTTTTCAATGCGCGCAATACCGGTCTGGGAAAGACCGGCTTTATCCGCTAAATCTCCCTGACTCCAGCCTATAAGAGCACGTGCTGCGCGTATTTGTTCAATCGATGGCATACGAAGTACCTGTAAATATGTTTAAATGTCTCTATTAATTCACATCGTTATATGTTTAATCCCTATGTTTGTCCAGAAAATCGAACAAAATGTGCAAAAAAATGTATAAAATTATTCAATATCGTTATATTTGTGTTAAAAATATGTCAATTTTGACACAATATTGCCGATAAAACTCTTAATATGATAAGATTTGGCTGTTATCTTGGGCCCGTACTTCCGAATTAATTATGCAGAATGCGGAAATTCAAAATCAAAAATTTAAGATGTCTGTCTGAGCGCCGCTTTTTGTGCCCCTAAAATTTTATTGAAATGACCCATAGCAAACATCAGATTAAAGACCGTTGCCGGCAGAGACAAGGCAAGGGCACCTGCAGTGATCAATATAGCACCACTGATGACGGCATATTTTCTGAATATCAAAATATCTTGCGAGGATTTTGAGGCGACCGTAAAACAAAATGCACTCAAGGCCAGAACATCGACAAACGTTCCCTGTGATACTGCGATGATCGAAAAGCAGCCAACCGGATAAAGAAGAACCAGATATTTTTTGAACTGTTTATGCTTTTGACATCCCAATGCGGAGAGTGAAGTCAGAAGCACAAGAATATTCAGGATCAAAAGAGAAGGCTGCATGAGTAGGTACCATTGAACACAAAGTATCATATGTCCTACCGTATCCATTTGCATGATTCTGGTTTGCGTTCTAAAATGGGGTGCGCCGATATAGAAAAGGTATCCTAAAAACCCTATTATTTGTGCAAGAATATATATGCTCATGACATGCTCTTTGATTGTGTGTACTTTGAAGGTATCAAGAGGAAGTTAATATTTAATGAAATCAGAACCTTAGAGAGTAATTAATTCATGCATATAAATACATTTTTTATGGCGAAACGGAGTTTTTCTAAAACTTTTTAGAAGATGGTTTAAAAAAATGAAAGAAAATTTACTAAAGGCGCGGACGAAAAGTGAGACAGACCTGAAATCTGGCGGGCCACTTTTATTTGCCATTGCGTTTGCCGCTATTCTTACTTTCCTGATTTTGGGATATTTGAGATTTAGCGGTGAAAGTAAAATCTCTCAACCCAGCAACGTAGTGCGCCACGAAGGAAGTCAAAATTCAGTCGCTGCTGTGGAGCAAGAGCGCAGGGATAAAATTCAGGAAAAGCTGCCTGAAAATAAGAGCGCCATGGTTCCTGCGATTCTTGAAGATTTTGAAGGTGAATGGGTTACGAAATTTAAAAGCGGTGCTTTTGCGAGGTTTAAGTTCAGAAGCTCGGAATTTGAAGTTGAGTACTTAGCGGCCCCCGGTACAACAATCAGAAAACACTCCAGAGGCTATTTTAAATATGATGAAAAGACCGGAAAAATAACACTTTATCCTTCGAAAAACGGACCAATGGAACCGGAATCAGGTATAACCTATAAGATGCTGACCGCACGCCAGTATGATATGTATATTTCAAAAAAGCGCGATGATACTGCTGCGTTGTATTTTATTGCACCGGAATATCAAATTTCTTCAAAATCCTATTACCCTCTTTTTTCCTATGCTGATTTTGGAGGTGCGCCGGTGCTGAGACTTGATCGTGTGGTTGCAGCCAAAGAAAGTAAATAATGCCAGAGCTTCCGGAAGTCGAGACAATACGGCAAGGCATGGAGCGTGCTGTTCTGGATAAGAAGATTACCTCGGTAAAAATTAATCGTTATGATTTACGCGTTCCGATTCCCAAATTTTTTTCTTCTTCTTTAAAAGGCCAGGTGATTCGAAAAATGAATCGGCGCGGCAAATATATTGTCATGCATTTTGATTCTGATGTGACAGGTATTTTACATCTAGGCATGTCCGGGCGAATTCATATTTTTTTGCCCGGAGAATCATATAGGCCCAATAAACATGATCATGTTGTGATTGGTCTGGATGACGGGACATGTTTTACCTTTGAAGATCCACGGCGATTCGGAATGTTTTATCTGGCGTCTAATGATTGGGATCAAGAGCGCCCTTTTTCTGTGATGGGGCCAGAGCCAATGGAAGATTGGACCGCAGAAGACTTTTATAAAAGAACAAGAAATAAAACAGCGCCGATAAAATCTGTTTTACTTGATCAAAAATATGTCGCCGGACTTGGTAATATATATGTGTGTGAGGCTTTGTTTTTAGCCGCTATACATCCAAAACGTCAGGCAAAAAAAATTACAAAGAGCGATGCAGAAAAAATTGTATCTTGCTGCAAGACAGTTTTAGAAAAAGCGATCAAGGCTGGCGGAAGCTCCCTTAAAGATTATCGTCATACGGATGGGTCTTTGGGCTATTTTCAACATGGGTTTTCGGTATATGATCGTAAAGGCGAAAACTGTCGTACAAAAGGGTGCGATTCTATTGTAGAGCGTATTGTGCAGTCAGGGCGATCGACATTCTTATGTGCTCGATGCCAGACCTAAAAATAAGCAGGGAAAAAATGACTATATATATAAGTGTGTTTTTTAAATTTTTTTTGCGCCGGGCATTACTTGTATTTTTGTTGAGCGCAGTCTTTTTTAATTCTGCTTCTGTCTGTGCACAGGCAGAAAACATTTCCCCTGCGACAACTTTTTTTAGCGCCTTATCGGATTTACCGATTATGCAGGGTATGGAAGAGCTGGAAGAGCAGACCGTTTTTTTTGATAAACCGGAAGGACGGATTATAGAATCTGTTGCTGCCATGAATAATATCACCGAAGGGGAGGCGCTTGAGTTCTATCATGCTACTCTGCCGCAAATGGGGTGGAATAGAACCTCCAGAAACAGTTTTTTCCGTAGTGGCGAATATCTTGAAATTGCATTTGAAAATGATGGCTCTGAAAACCTCATGCGCATTATTATAAAGCCAACCCTTTAAGGCTCTGATCAAGGGGTAAAATGATTTGTAAAAAAATCATGAATCACTTGACAAAACACCCCTTTCACGCGTATTACTCTCCGAACTCCGAAGTGGATTTCAGGAGTGTTGCTGTTCTAAGTCCCAGTAGTTATGGACCTAAGGCCAAAAATAAGAATTTTTTCCTTTTTGGATTTTTTGGGTATAGAAACGGTATAAAACAGCGTAATAGATTTAAACTAAAGGTTTGAAAAGGTTTTAAAATGGCAGATCATGCATCCGCAAAAAAACGTATTCGTCGCAATGGACGTCGCGCAGTAGTTAATACCGCACGTCGTAGTCGTCTTCGTACTTTTATTAAAAATGTTGAAGCAGCGATAGCAGACGGCAATACAAAAGACGCAAAAGAAGCATTGCAGGCAGTGCAGCCCGAATTGGACAGAAGTGTATCCAAGGGTATACTGCACAAAAAAACAGCGTCGCGTAAATTTTCGCGTCTTGTTGCAAGAGTAAAGGCTATCTAGTCAAAAAATATGTTTTTAGAAAAGTCATGATTTTTCATTCCATACATGAAAAGTCATGATTTTTTTTGTCTTCAAAAACACACATAAGATTCAAAAAGTTGGGTCGTTTTTTTTTGAATTAAAATTTCTTTTTTTAAAATTCATGATTTGTTCTTATTGCTTGTTGGTAAATTTTTAGTGTAGTCTTTTTCTATTGCCAACATGAGATGAAAATTTTTGTAGCACCTAGTGTCGGGAATATGCGATTGTTTAGACGTGAGTTTGATTCTTTATCGAATTTACGAGGGTAGGATCGCAAATTAGTATCGGTACGCACCGATATATAAATTAGGGGATGACTTCTAAAACAGCTTGGGTATACAGGCTTTGGTTTTGGGTAAAGTCTCATATTAAAAAGTACCAGATTAAGAGAAAAATTTGTGAACAATGTTTGTTTGCAGTCTCTTTTTTGCGGCCAAATTTAAGACAGTAGATGTCATTTTTGGCTCGGATATTTTTTATCACTTGAGTGTGATTATTGAGTAAAAATTATTTATTTATAACGTGTTAAAGTAACCAAAAAAAAGAAAAGTGGAGAAAAATAATGTCTGAAACCCTGGGAACATCGTCAGCGCGAGTAAAGAGTAATAGTGTGAATCTGGAAGATGCTCCACTTGAACCAACGACGGAAATTAAAAAACTATGGACTGTTGTTCATGGTGAAATGAGAAAAGAATTCGGAGAAGCAATTTTCCGTAGCTGGCTGAAGCCACTTACACTTCGTGCTTATTATCATGGCACTATGGAAGTTTCTGTTCCGACTAGATTTATGCGCGATTGGATCCAAACGCATTATGCGGAACGTATTTCTGCAATGTGCACAGAGCAAAACGAAGACGTAAAACGTGTGCAAATTGTTGTGGTACAAAACGCAATTGTTGAAGATGATGCAGAAGGTGTTCTAGACGTTCAGGCGCTTGGAAATGAAGCACTAAAAGAAGCGATTTCTGAAATTTCTTCTCCATTGGATCAACGTTTTACCTTTGATACATTTATTGTTGGAAAGCCAAACGCTTTGGCTCATGCAGCGGCGCGCCGTGTTTGTGAATGTGCAAGTGTGCCTTTCAATCCTTTGTTTCTATACGGTGGTGTTGGTCTAGGAAAAACACATTTGATGCATGCGATCGCCCATACAATGGCAGAAAACTTTCCGGAAAAGACAGTAATGTATCTTTCTGCAGAAAAGTTTATGTACCAGTTTGTTAAGGCTCTGCGTGCGAATGATACAATGAACTTCAAAGAACAATTCCGTAGTGTGGATGTATTGATGATTGATGATATTCAGTTCATCGCCGGTAAAGAATCAACACAGGAAGAGTTTTTCCATACATTTAATGCCCTTGTAGACCAAAACAAGCAGATCATTATTTCTGCAGACAAAGCACCAAGCGATTTGACTGGTGTGGATGAGCGTCTTCGTTCTCGTCTGGCTTGGGGATTGGTTGCGGATATTCATCCCTCTACCTATGAGCTTCGCCTTGGCATCTTGCAGTCCAAGCGTGAAAAGCTTGGTGCGGAAGTGCCCGACAGCGTGCTTGAATTCCTGGCTTTGAAAGTCACATCGAATATTCGTGAACTGGAAGGCGCATTGAACAGAATTGTTGCACATGCCGATGTTGCAAAACAGGAAATCACCTTGGAAACAACACAAGACGTTCTTCAGGATCTTCTGCGTGCGCATGATCGTCGTATAACGATTGATGAAATCCAGCGCAAAGTTGCAGAGCATTATAATTTGCGTCTAACAGATATGCATTCTGCACGCCGCGCGCGTCAGGTTGCCCGTCCGCGTCAGGTTGCGATGTATTTGTCAAAAATGTTGACGGCGCGTTCGTTGCCGGAGATCGGCCGCAAGTTCGGTGGCCGTGATCACACGACTGTGATGCATGCTATCCGTAAAGTTGAAGAGCTTATGGATGACGATGCACAAATCGCACAGGACGTAGATATCGTTCGCCGCGCTTTAACAGGCTGATATACAGGGCTATTATAAAAGTAAGGCACGCGTCTACCGACACGTGCCTTTTTTATTATTTAATCAAAATACCAAAAACATATCCGGCATTATGCACGGGCTTGTGTTTGTGATAATGACCGTAATTGGCATGACGACGATCATGGCAAACCGGGCCATAATACTTTGCCTTATAATGATTATACTTGTGTTTGTATTTATATTGTCTTTTATGACTGGCGCCATGGCCGTGCTTATATCCGTGGTTATATCCACGCTCGAATTTAGCAGGTTTCTTATGATGACTGTCATGCGCGTGCGCCACAGTGGCAGGCAATAAAAATCCCAGTGACAAGGCACTCATTAAAAGTAGTTTTTTCATGTGCTTTTCCTCTTTTTAAAAAAGTAAGTAGTTACCTGCTTATACTTCTGCGCGGATATAATCCTTCGATATTTTTTTGACTGTTGTTCATTATTGTTGACCGAACAGCGCAATGGCCGTAGGTTATGGCCATGACAAATATTTCGTTAAAGCAGGTTACAGACCTTTATCACCGCCCGTTGCTGGACTTAGTTTATGAGGCCGCGGGGGTGCACCGTGAAAATCACACAGCCAATGAAATGCAGATGTGCACGCTCCTTTCTATTAAGACAGGTGGATGCACAGAAGATTGCGGTTATTGCTCGCAAAGCGTGCACAATGATGCGGAGCTTGAAAAAGAAATTCTGATGAAGACAGATGATGTTATCGAGCAAGCGCGCAAAGCAAAAGAATCTGGATCAACGCGTTTTTGTATGGGCGCAGCGTGGCCAAAGGTTCTTGACGGCAAGGCTTTTGATCGTGTGTGCGATATGGTCAAGGGTGTAAGTGAGATGGGTTTAGAATCGTGCTGCACGCTGGGTATGTTGACTGAAGATCAGGCCATGAAATTAAAAGAGGCCGGACTGACAGCGTATAATCATAACCTTGATACGAGCCGCGAATTCTATGACAAAGTCATCACAACCCGCAATTATGATGATCGTCTTGATACGCTGAAGAATGTTGCAAAGGCCGGTATATCCGCATGTTGTGGCGGAATTTTGGGTCTAGGAGAAAGCGAGAAAGATCGAATTTCTCTACTCCATACTTTGGCAAATTTGGACCCGCAGCCTGAGTCGGTTCCGATCAATATGCTTGTTCCTGTGGCGGGCACGCCGATGGAAAATAACAAGATGCTCGACATCTTCGAATGGATTCGTTGTATTGCTGTTGCCCGCATTTTAATGCCAAAAGCAATGGTTAGATTATCTGCTGGTCGTCTGACCATCTCAAAAGAAGCGCAGGCCATGGCCTTTATGGCGGGAGCGAATGCAATCTTTACGGGCGAAAAACTTTTAACTACACCGAATCCGGAAAAAGATGCGGATTATGGTTTGTTGGAAGAATTAGGTATCACACCACGCGCACCTTATAAATCTGAAGCCGCCGCCTAGTTATAACCTAAACCAGGAAAGTCTTCAGGCTCATCGTGCCAGTCATCTGTCGGTTCGGGCGCCCCTAAAATATCATCATCACATAAACCTATAACACTTGTACAAAGGGGTAATGTGTCTTGTACGACGCCGCGCACATGCATATGGACATAAGGATTACCCTCTTTTGTAAAAATTGTGTCATAGGCACGGGCGGCCTCGATAAAAAATGCAGCCATGCCGGCTAAAAATTCTTGTATTTTCTCATCCCGCATTGCGTCTTCATAAAGACCGGATATCATGTCCGCTACCGGAATAAGACCAACTTTGAGCAAGGTTTCATGTTCTGGCCCAAGGGCCAGAACAGCTTTGTACCGTGCGAGCGTATCGCCATTTGTTCTGCCATCGGCCATTCTGCCGCAAAGTGCCTCAAACAAAGTCATTTTCTGTAATGTGCTTCGAATAAGATCGACAACTTCTGGCATAAACCCTTCGAGGCAGAACTCATCCGCAGTAAAAGCGAGTTCAACCATATGAGCAGACACGACGAGAGCATTTGGAGATTCTTCCATCATCATAATCTCAATTGGGTTTAAAATTTGCTGTTTGTAAAGTGCTTCTGCTGATTCAAAGCCTAAGAAGCGCATATGGGCTTCGTCATCTTCAAATGTTGTTTGGGTAAATGCCCAGCTAATGTAAAAAGAATCGCGCATTAAGGGGGTATCTGGCAACTCAGTATCTTCAAACCGCATAATTGACTCTTGTCTTTATTATATTTAGCATCCGTTGTTAAAGTATTTTCATGATTATGTCAATTTTTAGGAAAAAATCCGTGTTTCAAGCAGTATTACAAGAACTTAAAGGTAAAAACCGCCATAGATCTCTGTCTTTGCCTCATGGAGCCGATTTTTCGTCCAATGACTATCTGGGCATGGCCAAGCATCCGGTACTCAAGGCTGCGGCTATTGAGGCTTTTGAATCCGGTCTGGATGTTGGGGCAACGGCCTCACGCCTTTTAAGGGGACATATCAAGCAACATAAGGATTTAGAGGATTTTGCCGCCCAATACTATAAAGCTGGCGCGGCATTGTTCTTTTCAAACGGGTTTCAAGCGAATTTCGGGATTTTGAGCACGCTCCCATCCCGCAAAGATATTATTTTATACGACGAGAAAGTACATGCAAGCACAAGAGACGGATTACAGGTCACTAATGCCAAAAGCTTTAAGTTTGCGCATAACGATCTTAATGCCCTAGAGGATTTACTAAAACGTCATCGCGAAAAAGCGGATAAGATTTGGGTAGCGGTGGAGGCTCTTTATTCCATGGATGGTGATACACCGCCCTTAGAAGAAATTTATGGTCTAGCGCAGCAATACGAGGCGATGATGATTCTGGACGAGGCGCATAGCACCGGCATTATGGGGCCGAATGGTAAAGGGCTGAGCGAGGGTATCATTCAAAAACACGGACATAAAAATCTGGTTGTTTTACATGCATGCGGAAAAGCGATCGGTGTTGCAGGCGGCATTGTTTGCGCCGAATCCGAGGTTATTGATTACATGATTAATGCGGCACGACCCTTTATTTATTCAACGGCGCCGATGCCAATTCAAGCGTTACTGGTTCAAAAATCGCTGGAGATTTTGGGATCGCAAGACGGGCAGGAGCGCAGGACAAAAATTCTGAAAGTTTGTAAAAAGGCGGAAGAATTATTTGGCGGGTTCGGGACCCAGATCGTACCTATTATGATTGGTGGTGATGAAAAAGCCATTCAAACAGCCACAGCAATGCAAGAGGCAGGATATGACATCCGCGCGATTCGCCCGCCAACTGTGCCGGAAGGAACAGCGCGTCTTCGCATGTCTTTAAGCTCTAGTCTTGATGAACAGGTTCTGCTGGCGTTTCAGAGCCAGTTGGCCTCCGTTTCATAAACATTGCCGGAATAGCATAAACTAGCAGAGCAACCGTTACCCCGGGTAGCACTGCAAACATATCGTCATTCGGACCAAGTTCTGTCCATGCAACAGCAGTGGCCACACCGGAAATCATAATCGCAAGCGCATGTTTTTCGGAAGGTGATTTTCCTATTGTGTGCAGGAATAAAACAGGTCCCATGCTGCAGGCCATAGCAGACCATCCATAAAGGGCCATACCCAATACATTCTTATCGGCAGAAAGCGCCAAACTCAATGCAAGCAATGCGACGAACACTGTGCCTGCCTTGACCCACATTGTGTTGTCTTTGTATTTCGGGAACAAGTCTTGTGTTAGTGCAGCCGAGCTTGAAAGCACCTGAGAGTCTGCGGTCGACATTGTGGCTGCGAATAATCCTGCAAGGAACAGGCCGGATAAAATCCCGGGCATAAGCTCAGAAGACATGGTTGGTAGAGCTAATTCAGGATCTGTGTTCATAAGCTCTGGAAATAAGGCGCGTGCACACATAGCGGCGACAATACAAAGTATCGCAAGTGCAGAGAAAAAGGCCGCGTAGTAAGCGAGGGCCGCTTTAGCGCTTTCGGGTTTATCGAGCACCATCCATCGCACCATAATGTGTGGTTGGCCGATGACGCCCAATCCGGCAAAGAGCCAGCCTACACTGAAGCCGATCAGACCGAATCGGTAAGAGCCAGCCCAGAGATTTGTCAATTCAGGATCAATAGCATTCAATTTCGTGAACAATTCGGAGACACCGCCGAGGTGATAAAATCCATAAGCGACAATCAGAGTAAGAGAGCCCAGCATAGCAATGGCCTGAACAGCATCAGTCCAGATTGTGGCGCGGATGCCGCCGGCAATACAATAGGTAACCACCATAAAAAATCCGAGGATTATCCCGAAATTTAAATCCCACCCCATCAAAACGTTCAATGCTTTACTGCCTGCACTTAATTGTGCGGCGGCATAAATCGATAAAAAGGCAATGGTCAGGATCGCAGTGAGGTATCGAACATATTTTTGTTCTTCGCCCGTCCATTTTGCGATCAGGCTTCCATATGTCTGTGCATTTACAACATCGTTTTGTGCGCGGAGTTTCTGTGCCATATACCTCCAGATCAACAGTTCTCCGGCGAACCACCCTACGAGCAACCATATTGCGGATAAACCGATTGTATAGGCCATACCAACGAATCCAACGAACATAAATCCGCTATTTTCGGTGGCAAAGATCGAAAAACCAACCATCCAGGGTTTTACTTCTTTACTTGCGAGAAGATAATCTTCGGCTGTGTGTTTTGAGAAACGGTATGATAATAATCCGACAGATACAAAAAGCACTAGAAAGAAAACAAAACTGTAAAGCATAAATAAATCCCAATTAATTCTGAACGTTATGGGTAACCCTATAATGAATTCTTTATATTGTCCAATCGATGCACTAAAACAGAATGATGTGTAAAAAATTTGTTATTACCGCCACCGATACTGATGTAGGCAAAACCGTTTTTTCTGCCGCGCTGATGTTGGGGCTTGAGGCGGAAGGATATAAGCCGCATTATTGGAAGCCTTTGCAATCCGGTATTGCTGATGGTGTTGACACAAAACATGTTCAAAAGCTTACCAATCTTGGTCAGGACCGATTTTTCCCAGAACAATATATATTTTCCGAGCCGCTTTCTCCGCACCGCGCAGCAGAAATTGACGGTGTTGAGGTTGATATGGATAGTTTGCGTGATGTCTCCAATATTCCCGCCTGTGACGGGACGCTTTTAATTGAGGGGGCGGGCGGTTTAATGGTGCCAATCACGCGGGAAAATTTACAAATAAATTTATTCAAAGCATGGGATATTCCGATCATACTTTGTGTGCGCACTGGCTTGGGAACGATTAATCATACATTGCTCTCTCTTGAAGCAATATGGGCCAGAAATCTGCCTTTAAAAGGTCTGGTCTTTATTGGCGATGAAAATATCGATAACATCAGAACCATTGCAGAATTTTCAAAAGCAAAAATTCTGGGGCACCTGCCTTTGATTGAAGAGGTTGATGACACAATGCTGCGTCTTTGTTTTTCAAATAATTTTAATGTTAAGGATTTTGTGGAATGAGTCACAGTAACACCATCTGGCATCCCTTTACACAACATGGTTTGGAATCACCGCCTGTTCATGTAGATCGTGCATCGGGTCCTTATCTTTTTGCACGCGGTGAATCACCTGAAGGCGTGCCAACGGGAGAGCGTAGAATTATCGATGCCATTTCCAGTTGGTGGGTGATAACACATGGTCATTGTCATCCGGAAATTGTTCGTGCAGTACAACAGCAGGCCGCGACGCTGGACCAAGTGATATTTGCAGGGTTTACGCACGAACCTGCCGAGGAATTGGCAGAGCGATTAATCGGGGTAACAGGCGATGCTTTTCAGCATGTTTTCTATTCTGACAGTGGCTCGACTTCCGTTGAAGTGGCCCTGAAAATGGCGATTGGTTTTTGGGAGCATACAGGGCATCCGCGTCACAAAATTATCGCGCTTGAGGGCGGATATCATGGCGATACATTTGGCACTATGTCTGCTGGTGGCCGTAGTATTTATAACAAGCTCTATGAGCCGTTTTTATTTGAGGTCGATCACATCCCTTTTCCCGAAAAAGGGCAGGAGGGGAAAAGCCTTAATGCACTTGAAGCGCTTTTGAAAGAAAATAAAGGCAAAATCGCAGCCTTTATTTTCGAACCACTGGTGCAGGGGGCTGCTGGAATCCGTCCCTATTCGTCCGATGTGTTAAAGACCATGACAGATATGTGCCGTGCGCAGGATGTCTTGCTCATCGCCGATGAAGTGATGACAGGGTTTGGCAGAACAGGAACGATGTTTGCGTGTGAGCAGGCAGAATTTTCTCCCGATCTGATGTGTATTTCAAAAGGGTTAACAGGCGGATTTTTGCCAATGGGCGCAACGTTGTGTACTGGCGATATTTACGATTCGTTTTATCACAAAGACAAGGCAAAGATGTTTTTCCACTCTTCATCTTTTACAGGTAATCCCATGTCATGCGCGGCGGCGAATGCGTCCTTGGAGATATGGGAAAACGAGCCTGTATTAGAGCGGATCGATTTCATTGCCAAGGCTCATGCAGAAGTTGCCAGCCAATTTTCCAGACGCCCCGATGTCACCAATCTCCGTCAAAAAGGCAGCATTCTGGCAATGGATATCGCAACAGAGGAAACGGGCTATCTTTCAGAAATTCAGCCCAAACTTTATGACAGTTTTTTGGGACAAGATGTTCTGATTCGGCCGATCGGAAATACAATTTATATTATGCCCCCATATTGTGTCAGCGAAGACGATCTCAAGACCGTATATAACACCATAAATTTTGTTTTGGACGAGTTTCGAAATACAGAGCAAAAATATATTGCATAAGATTGTTCACAGAATGAAAAAGGCTTCATTTTAGGGCTTTTTCCCTATGAATCGCTGTGCTAGAGTGTGATTCATATTATGACATTATTGACTTTTAATCACGAATGGATTCGCTATGAAGCTGAGTATTGATCGTTCCGCTCTTTTAAGATCTTTAAACCATGTGCAAAGTGTTGTGGAGCGTCGCAATACAATTCCAATTTTATCAAATGTATTGATGAAAGCAGAAGACGGTGTTTTGTCTTTATCCTCTACGGATATGGATCTGGAGATTAATGAATCAGTTGCAGCAACTGTAAAAAAGAAAGGGGCGACGACAGCCCCGGCGCACACATTCCACGAAATTGTCCGTAAACTTCCCGATGAAGCCGGCGTTGAGGTCGAGCTGAATGCGGAAGGGACACAGATGACTGTGAAGGCAGGACGTTCGCAGTTTAAGCTGAGCTGTCTTCCGGTTGCAGATTTTCCGGAAATTTCAACAGGCGAATTGCCGACAGGTTTTTCTGTCCCTGCATCTGATTTGCGTGCGCTGGTTGATCGTACAAAATTTGCGATGAGCACAGAAGAAACAAGATATTACCTGAATGGTATATATTTACATGCTGCCGATAACGAAGGCGTAAAAGTTTTGCGCGCGGTGTCAACAGATGGTCACCGTCTTGCGCGTTTTGAAATGCCATTGCCAGAAGGGGCGGAGAGTATGCCCGGTGTTATTATTCCAAGAAAGGCTGTTGGTGAACTTCGTAAATTAATTGATGAAGCAGCAGACATGATTAACATCACCTTGTCTGAAAACAAGATCCGTTTTGAATTCGATCATGTTGTCCTCACATCAAAACTTATCGATGGAACATTTCCTGATTATCAACGTGTTATTCCGCAAGGTAATGATAAGATTGTTGAAATTGACCCACGTGTTTTTACAAGGGCCATCGACCGTGTTTCAACCATTTCAGATGGGAAATCCCGTGCATTGAAAATTGCTTTGAATGGAAAGCAAATGATATTGTCGGCGAGTTCTCCTGAATCAGGAAGTGCAACCGAGGAACTGGAAGTAAATGGAGATTCGGATATTGAAATTGGTTTCAATGCAAAATACCTGATTGACATTACATCACAGATCGAAGGTGAAGGGTGCCGTTTAACTTTGGCCGACTCGGCCAGCCCGACGATAATTCAGGACAACAGCGATCCTTCTTCGCTTTATGTGTTGATGCCTCTTCGGGTTTAATCCCATGAGCGGCACAATCGAAAATGAGTGCGCTTAAAACGATCAAACTCAATCATTTCAGATGTTATGAACAAGCGTCATTGCAGGATTTATCCTCTGGCATGCTTGTCCTGTGCGGTGCAAATGGTGCTGGAAAAACAAATATTCTGGAAGCGGTATCATTGCTGACTCCCGGGCGGGGGCTGCGTGGCGCACGCGTTCTTGAAATTCAAAAAAATGATTCGGATAAACCCTGGGCGGTCGCTGGGATTTTCGATAGCCGCTATGAACAAGAGGTGCGTCTTGGCACCGGACTTGACCCCAATAGTAAGGATGGCGCAGAAAAACGTACCGTGCGCATTAATGGTAATGTCAAAAAAAGTCAGGCGGCGTTGGGAGAGTATTTATCCTGTGTCTGGTTAACGCCACAAATGGATCGCCTTTTTATGGATTCCAGCAGAGAAAGAAGAAAATTTTTAGATCGTCTTGTTTTTGCTTTTGATCCCGGACATTCCGGTCGTGTGACACGCTATGAAAATGCATTATCACAAAGATCAAAATTACTGCGTGAGGGGACAAGAGATGATTCATGGCTGTCCGGACTGGAACAGCAAATGGCAGAAACAGGAATTGCTATCTCTGCCGCGCGCCTTGATTTTGCGCAGAGATTACAAGCGGCCTGTGAGGTGGCAGAACATGAATTATATTTCCCGCGCGCGCGCTTTCGCGTGAAGGGAACGGTAGAAGAGCTATTATCAAATGCGCCTGCTGTAGAAGTGGAAGAAGCATTTAAATACCAACTGACAGAAAGCCGGGATCGTGATGGTATGACAGGTGGTGCGGCCACGGGTCCTCATAAATCCGATCTTACCGTTTTTTACGATGTTAAAAACATGCCCGCCGATCAATGTTCAACCGGAGAACAAAAAGCCTTATTAATTGGCTTGGTTTTGGCGCATGCACGACTAATAAAGGCAGAAAGAGGTGCGCCGCCGATTCTATTGCTGGATGAAGTTGCAGCGCATCTGGATGAAAAGCGCCGGAATGCGCTTTATGAAATTCTCCAAGATCTTGGCGCGCAATGCTGGCTGACGGGTACGGAAAGTACTTTATTTGATGCGGTTAAAGGCAAAGCGCAGTTTTTTGAAGTCAAAGACTTTGTCGTAAACACTGTAACATAGCGGTTTTGCTTGCCGATTGATTATTTAACTTCAGGCAGTTCTGCTTCTGCCTGTGGATCGTCGAAGCGACCGCCATCAGTCGCAGTGCTGTCCATTAGATCGAGCGCTTCTTGTCCGTGGTAGCGCTGCATGAATTCTTCGTGTTCTTCCGGTGTTGCGGCTGGTTTAAAAACTTGGCTTAGAAATAACGCTCCCGAGAGGACTAATCCTCCGATAAACGAAAATCTTCTTTCTCTGTCAGACATATACATATCTCCTGTTAAAGCGTTTTTATATCACCAAGAAAAAAAACTGTCAATTTTATGGCAAATTGGGTTGTTTCAAGCATTAAAGCCCGCGAAGAGCTTTAAAACCAGATCATTTTCTTCAGGCGCGCCAATCGTGAGGCGAATACAATTTTTTGTATCCGGCTTTGATGAAAAATCACGAATGATGACTTTGTTTTCTGCAGCGTATTCAATAAACGCCTTGGCCTCATCCATCTCAATCAGCAAAAAGTTTGCGTCCGATTCATATACGGTTTTGATTCGATCTATACTATCGAGCTCTGATTCCATGCGCTTACGTTCGGCTAAAATCTTTTTTATGTTCTCTTGGGCAATCGGTCTTATTTCAGGAGAGAGAACATGGAATGCGGCTTCAATACTCATACGTGGTAAGGGATAAGCATCAAGGGCTTTCTTCTTTACAAGCGCGATAAAATCAGAATCGCCGCATAAAATTGTTCCCATACGCATGCCGGCAAAAGCATAGCTTTTGGATAAAGTACGCAAGATAATAAGATTTGGCGTGCTGCTTAAATCTTCGGCCATGCTGCCTTGCTCAGTGAATTCTGCATAGGTTTCATCAAGAACCACAACGGCGTGACCTTCCAGCGCCTCACAAATTTCAGAGATCACATCATGGGAAAAACTGTTTCCTGTCGGGTTATTGGGCGAGCATAGAAAAACAAGTTTGATATTGTTTTTTGAATCTTGTGTTTTCGCGATGATGGTTTTGTGATCAAGCTCGAACGTGGTCCCTTTTTTCAAAAGTGGAACCTTTACAACACCACATGGCATGCGATCGGCATCCACACTGTATATTCCAAAGGTAGGCGGGTTGATAAGAACCTGATCTTTATGGGGCTCGCAAAAAACATTCGTCAGAATAACCAGAGCTTCATCCGCGCCGCGGGTCATGGCAATTTGTGTGCTTTCTACACCATAATTTTGTGCGTAAGCTTCCAGCAAAATGCGCGGTTGGGGTTCGGGATAACGATTTAGTCCTTCAAGGCCCGGAAGTTCATAAGGATTTTCATTGGCGTTTAAATATATTTTGCTTGCATCTTTTCCGGCTTCCATCCCTGCGGAAGAGTAGCCTTCCATGGTTTTGTAATGGTCGCGGATATGTTTGAAAATTGCATCGTTCATAAGGTTGAATAAAGACAGAAGATAAGTAAAAAAGCAAAGATTTTATGGCTCCGAGCACCATTCTTCTGGAAAGGTGTCCGCTATTTCGTCTGCGCTCGGGACTCTGATGATGGGTGCTAATTTTGCATTTCCTGGATTATGCGTTCTGCGTATTTCTGCGGCGTCTGCAAGTGCACCCGAGAGTGTTTTTATAGGACCCTGAGGCACATCAATCTGGTAGTAGCGGGGGTATTTTTCTTCCATCTGGTATCGCCTAATAATTTATATTTATTTTCAATGCTTTATACTTATTGGTAGTAGCAAAATCATAAAAAGTCAAATTGATGGGTATTGGCTCTAAAATATCTATATTTTTCAATATTTTAACCTGTTGAAAAACCGGCATAAAAAACCCTGTTTCTACTGTTTTTTACGAAGTGGCTGTGCTATACAATAATATTGGTAAAAAGCAAAGAAAGCTGCGGCTTTCATAACTATTTCAGGACAAAAAATTCTATGAGTGAGACAAGCGTGAAACCAGTTGGTGACAATGACGATTACGGTGCCGATTCCATTAAGGTTTTGAGGGGGTTAGAGGCTGTGCGCAAGCGCCCGGGTATGTATATCGGGGATACCGATGATGGTACCGGTCTGCATCATATGGTTTACGAGGTTGTCGATAATGCGATTGACGAATCACTGGCAGGATATTGTGACCGAATCGACATTATTTTAAATGCTGACGGTTCCGTGACGGTTAAGGATAATGGGCGCGGTATTCCGGTAGGGGAGCACACCGAGGAAAAAGTATCGGCGGCGCAGGTGATTATGACGCAGCTTCATGCTGGCGGTAAGTTTGATGATAATTCCTATAAAGTATCCGGCGGTTTGCACGGGGTTGGTGTGTCGGTTGTAAATGCGCTTTCAGAATATCTCGAACTTCATATCAAGCGTGAAGGCAAGGAGTGGAGTATGCGTTTCCGTCATGGAGACGCAGAAGAAGATCTTGTGCCGATACGCGACATGGAGCCTGGCGAACGTACAGGAACGCAGGTAACGTTCTTGCCGTCTCCGGAAACCTTCGCCATAACAGATTTTGATTTCAAAATATTGGAGAATCGCTTAAGAGAGCTTGCCTTTTTGAACTCCGGTGTAAATATCTATCTCTCTGATAAGCGCGCAGACAGTGAAGAAGAGTGGCTAATATCACATCTTCATTTTGAAGGCGGTATCAAGAGTTTTGTTGAGTATCTTGATCGTACAAAGAAAGCCATCATCAGTGAAACAATCTCTATTGATGATTTCAATAAAAAAACCGGTGTTACGGTTGGGGTCGCAATGGAATGGACCGATGCCTATCACGAAACCATGCTGTGCTTTACCAATAACATCCCGCAACGCGATGGCGGAACGCATTTAGCCGGTTTCCGTGCAGCGCTTACCCGTGTCATTGGAAAATATGCCGAAGAAAAAGGCATGATGAAGAAGGAAAAGTTGAAATTAACCGGTGAAGACATGCGTGAAGGTTTAACATGCGTTCTTTCGATTAAGCTACCGGATCCAAAATTTTCATCCCAGACAAAAGACAAGCTTGTTTCATCCGAAGTTCGACCTATTGTCGAATCGGCCATTTCAGAGCATCTGGGCACGTGGCTTGAAGAAAACCCGGGTGAAGCCAGAACCATTATTGGGAAAATTGTAGAGGCCGCCAGTGCGCGTGAAGCCGCCAGAAAGGCAAGGGATCTCACACGTCGTAAAGGCGTTATGGATGTTGCCAGCCTGCCTGGGAAGTTAGCGGATTGTCAGTCAAAAGACCCGGCCATTTCAGAAATTTTCATCGTTGAGGGAGATTCGGCCGGTGGTTCTGCAAAACAGGCACGTGATCGTCATAATCAGGCGATTTTACCTCTACGCGGTAAGATTTTGAATGTTGAGCGTTCGCGTTTTGATCGTATGCTGGGTTCTGACCAGATCGGTACATTGATTACGGCCCTCGGGACGTCAATCGGACCGGAAGAATTCAATATTGAAAAGGCCCGCTATCATAAAATCATTATTATGACTGACGCGGATGTGGATGGTGCACATATACGTACACTTCTTTTAACCTTCTTTTTCCGCTATATGCCGGAAATTATCGAGCGCGGTTATCTGTATATTGCGCAACCACCATTGTTCAGGGTGAAAAAGGGTAAGTCCAGTGAGCTTTATCTGAAAGATGAGCGCGCGATGGAAGATTATCTGATCGATCTGGCTATTAGTGACATTGTGATTAAGGATGCGGCCGGACAAACGCGCAGTGGTAATGATTTGCGTGATTTACTGGTGAAATCGCGTTTGTTGCGCAATTCTATTAATGCTTTATCGCAGCGCGCTGGAAATCGTCGCGTAGTGGAACAGGCCGCCATTGCGGGGGCTTTCGACGAAAATGTACTTAAAGATGAAAAGCTTGGTAAAAATTATGCAGAGCAGACAGCCCAACGTCTTGATGTTATCGAACTTAAGAACGAAAAAGGCTGGCAGGGCACATACACACTTGATAGAGGGTATACATTCTGGAAGGAAACCCGCGGTGTAACGGAGCGTATCTCCCTTTCACTAGATCGGGTGCGTTCGGCCGATGCAATTCGTTTGCACGGTGCAAAGGCATGGTTGGGCGATGTCTTCTCCGGACCGGTTGAAATTAATATGGAAGGCGAAGTTATTGGCAAGGTTAATGGTCCTGCTGCTTTTTATGACCGTATTTTGGAATCTGGCCGTAAGGGTTTGCAGATTTCCCGCTATAAAGGTCTCGGGGAGATGAACCCCGAGCAGCTTTGGGAAACAACACTTGATCCAAATGTACGCACTTTGCTTCAGGTGGAAGTTGCTGACGCGGTTAAGGCGGATGAAATTTTCTCGACATTGATGGGCGATGTGGTGGAGCCACGCCGCGAATTTATTCAGGATAATGCCCTAAAATCACGTATTGATGCTTAAGTCACGCTGATATTTCAGAAAACTATTGAACTTCAAATACGATTCTGTCTTTGTATTTCAGGACAAAGAGGAAATAAATGGCATCACTAACGCAAACACTCAGTGAAATTTTCGGACAAGCATTTGAAGAATTGGGCTTGCCGTCTGAACATGCGCGTGTTGCGGTATCAACGCAGGCACAAGGTGCGCAGTTCCAGTGTAATGGTGCGATGCCGTGTGCAAAGGTTGCGGGTAGAAATCCACGTGAAATTGCGCAGGACATTATTGATTTTCTTGATAAAAAATACGCGATTGTAAAACGAAGAAGTTATGAGGAACCTGCCCCTGATGCTCCGAGTGAAATATTTAAATCTTTATCGATTGGTGGGCCGGGATTCATAAATATTGTTTTGAATGACACATACATTGCGAATCATGTCGCCAATATTTCAAAAAATGAGCGGCTTGGGGTACCCCCTGTAAGCAAAGGGGAGAAAGCCATTCTGGATTATGGTGGTCCAAATATAGCCAAATCAATGCATGTCGGGCACCTAAGAAGTTCCATTATTGGTGATGCGCTGCGACGCATATGTACCCATGCCGGATGTGTCGCGATAAGCGACGTCCACATGGGAGATTGGGGAACACCAATGGGAATGATCCTGTCGGAACTTGACAGTTTACACTTTGATGGCGAGATCACTATGGAGATGCTCGCCGAGATTTATCCGAAAGCATCTACGGCTTGTAAAGAAAATGAAGAACGGATGACCGAGGCACGCGAAGCTACCCGTAAATTACAGGATGGTGATGAGGCGTACACCGCGACGTGGCGCAAATTCATTGATGTTTCCATTGAAGGTATGAAGGCAAATTTTGACGCACTCGGTGTGCATTTTGATGAGTGGAAGGGCGAAAGCGACGCGCATCCCTATATTGCCGAAATGATTGACGCGCTTAAAAAGAAAAAGATTGCTGTTGAAGATGATGGCGCCCTTATTATTAATGTCTCGAAAGAGGATGATAAAAAAGAAGTGCCACCTCTCATTTTGTTAAAATCTGATGGTGCAGTGCTTTACGGCACGACTGATCTGGCCACGATTATTGACCGGATAAAGACGCATAATCCCGATAAAATTGTTTATGTGGTAGATCAGCGTCAATCTTTGCATTTTGAACAGGTTTTCCGCGCTGCACGTAAGGGTGGTATTGCGCCGGAGGAGGTGGAACTTATCCATGCTGGCTTTGGTACAATGAACGGAACAGACGGAAAGCCCTTTAAAACCCGCACAGGAGGTGTGATGCGTCTGGAAGATTTAATTTCTATGGCGGTTGAAAAAGCACAGACACGTCTGGATGAGGCAGAACTTGCGAAAGATATGGATCCGGAAGAGCGCGTATCAGTAGCACATAAAGTGGCGCTGGCGGCAATAAAATTTGCCGATTTGCAGAATAATAGGGTTGCCGATTATATCTTTGATATCGATAGAATGACGTCTTTTGAAGGTAAAACGGGCCCATATTTGCTATATCAGGCCGTACGTATCCAATCTTTACTCCGAAAAGCAGGTGTAAAAGACGATTTTGAGGCCAAAACAATAAAAATTATGGATGAAGATCGTTCTTTGGCCCTTCTTTTAAGTGAATTGCCCGATCATTTTGAGGGCGCCTTAAGAAATTATGCACCCCATATATTATGTGATTATGTGTTTAAACTCGCGCAGGAATTCAGCTCGTTTTATGGGAGTTGCCATATCCTGTCCGAAGAAGATGAAGATCTAAAAAACAGCCGGCTGATGCTTTGTCAACAAACCCACAGGCAGTTATCTCTTATTCTCAATCTGTTAGGGATTGAAATCCCCAAGCGCATGTAAGTTTTTTTTTCTTTGATTGAAAAAAATCGAATCTCTGGCTATAGTCGGCCACATGCTCGGATTACAAAATGTAAAAATCACGCCCAAGATGCTGCGGCTTGTCTGTGAAATAGATGAGTTTAAAGGAGCATGGTCGGCAATGGAAAATCACACGACTTCCCTTCAGTTATTAGGTGATGTATCCAGTTTTGGCCGAAATTTCAAAGAGATAGCAAGTGGATGGCAAGACCAGTCTCTGGATGTTGAGCTTTTATGCCGCTTGCATGCTGTCTTCACGGGGTCACGTCAGGTCAGTATTTTCAAGGAGCAAAGCACGCCCCTTCAAATTACGCGGGGGGAAGAAGTGATCGGGTCGCTTAATGTTGCGTCTCCTGCTGAGGTGCGTAAATTGATGCCGCGCCTTATGGATTGGACACAAAAAGCACTGGATGATAACGAACTTCACCCGCTTTTTGTGATTGCCATTTTTACGGGTGTGTTTTTACAGTTTTGTCCATTTGAAAAAGAGAATCAGAAATTAGCCCGCCTTCTTGTAGTTTTATTGATGTTCAAGGCCGGTTATAGCTATGCACCATACAGTATGCTGGACGAGTTATTGCAAACCCGTGCGGAAGACTATTTCAAGGCCGTTGCCCATACACAAAAAACACTCGCAAGTGGAAAAGTAGACTGGGATGTATGGCTGGAATTCTTTTTTGAAGTACTGAAGGCACAAAAAGACAGGCTACAGACCCGTGTTGAGAAAGGAAGCTCTGAAATTGCCAATATGCCAGGACTTTCAACTAAAATACTCAAGCAATTTGACCGGAATGACCGTCTGAGTATGAAGGAAATAGAAAAATTAACATGCGGAAAGCGCTCTACGCTTAAGCTTCGTTTGGGTGAGTTGGTTGATGATGGTTATCTGATTCGCCACGGCAAGGCACGCGCAACATGGTACAGCCGCGTATAATTTGTATTATCTTTCGATTAAAACCTGATAAATAACATTGTATTTTCTGGTGGTACCATCGTGATAGAAGCAACCGAATGTTTTGCCGTTAAAATCAACGACACTTAAATCTCCAACGACAGTATTAAAGCCCTCACTCACGGGCGCACCGCTCGCAAAGTCGTTGCCGTTATTAGGGATTCCGGTAATGCCAATTTTTGCGTTCACTGCTTCGCAAACACTGTCTTTTGGGTATCTAATCAATGCCATAAGTTCCAGAGCGCTCGTCGCGGAAACCGGACCGGTGCCAACGCCTTCAACCGCTGTGTTGTTGATATACATCCACTCGCCAAATCCTGCGGATGCCGTATTAATATCCAGAAGCCACTTGGCGGGTATAGGTTGAAATTTAACATTTCCGCCGTCTTCATGATAAAGGCTGTATCTGTTATCACCGCAAGTAGAGATATCATCGTAGTTTTCGTTAGTAGCGTCTTGTTGAAGCGGGTGGTAAAAACATATATCACTTTCAGATACGCCCCTTTGTCTTAGTCTGCTTACGCCATCTCTTAGTCTTTGCGCGCGGTCAATTATTTCAGACGCAATAATGTTTAATTCCTGTTTGCTGAGTGTACTTGCTTGCTGGCCTTTCATACTTCTGGACACCATAAAAGCCAATGCTCCGAACAAGGCCACAGCGAGCATAATATAGAAAAACACGCTTCCTGCTTCCTTACATAGTGATTTTCTTGATGACTTAACGATCAGAGTCCTCGTCTTTTGGTGGTTTTGATCCAAACACAGCAGGTTTACTCGATTGATCTTTATTTGCACCGGCGGCTTTTTTTGTATTGCCGGAGCTTTTGTCGGCCACAGGAGTTTTTGTTGGCGGCAGGTCTTCTGCTTTTGGTTTGGCACCAAATACAGACGGTTTAGCCGTGTCTTTCTGTTTTGGTTTTTCGGTAGGAGGTGCTTCGGTTTTTTGAGCTGGAGGAACTGCGGCGGGTGCCTCTTTTGGCACTGCTTCGGGTTTAACACCAAATATACTTGGCTTTGCTTTTTCTTCCGGCGCCGGTTTCGAGTCTGGTGTCTCAACCGCCGGAGCAGCAGCAGGCGGTGGTGTTGCAGGGGCATCCTGCTTTGGCTCTGTTTTGGCAGAAAATATACTTGGTTTTGCCTGTTCGCCCGGCTGGGGCTGTGCAGGGGGGTGTTCTTTAGTTGGTGCAGTTGGCGGCGGTGTCGCTGTCTTTTCTTCGGGTGTTGCTTTTGGTTCGCCAAATATTGGTGGTTTGGCACCACTCGACGATACCGCAGGTTTGCTTTGTTCAGTTGGAGGTGGTGCAGCAGGTGCACTTGGAATTGGCGCAGCAGCCTCAGGCATGGGCGCTTCAGGTTTTTGTGGAGGTGGTGTGACAGGGCTAGCTGGGCCTGTTTCTGTGCTTCCAGTTCCCTCTGGCGGGATGTCATTTGATATCCCGTGGATGAGTACGAGCGCAGCGATCCCTGCATCTACCGGATTTACGCCTGGTTTATTGTTATTTGCAAACCCATCATGCAGTGTAGCGATTTCTTGCGATGTTTCGATGGCAACATCCGAGCGCATGGCGGTCCACGTCTTGTTAACCATAAGGTCACGTAGTTTTGTGATCGCTCCTGCATGCTTCATGATGGTCTCATCAGGAGGAGGAAGGGACATAAAACGTGTAACACGCATTGCTTTTGCAAAACCAGGATTAGAATAGAATACCGCACAATCAACAACGGTTTCGCCAAAAGTTATGACGGCCTGACCCTCTTTAAACCCGCGCAACTTGTCATAGTTTGCGCGCGGTCTAAGCTGTACGCCCGCTTGTTTCGTGTCGTAATAGGAGCCAAAATCACTACCACCTGTTCTTTGGAAACCCGATACCTCTGTGACCATCGCGCTACCGACTGTTTTTTCAAAGAAATCTTTTGTTTCTGTCGGGTCTTCAAGCTTTCCGAATAATTTAATGTTACAGTTCGCCGTGATAGAGTTTGCTTCTTCACGCACACGCTTTTTCATGGCCGGCAAATCCTGTCCGGCGAAGACAAGGCAAAATCCCAAAGAACGGGCCTGTGCTGCCATAACAGCCATCCCTTCGGCGACGTAGTAACCGACCTCGTCAAACACGGTCATGAATGGTGTGGAGGAATGTGTTGGCTTGTTTTCAATCACGCTCTCGGATGAGCCCTCCACCTGTGATCCTAGTGTCGAGCCCATCATACCCTTGATAGAGGCCGATACAATTTTACCAAGGTTGGCAACCTCGTCACCCGATTTTTCCAAAGCAGGAACAAGCACGACCAGAATACGGCGATTCAGAACAACGTCCACCATATCAACATCAGCGGCCTGTGTATCGAAAATATAGCCGTAATCATCGCCAAGAGATTGCAATGAACGCGTAAACTGCATCGCAAGATAGCCGTGCTGCTGGCTTGCTGTCTCTGTATTATATTGTGGCGTGTCAGGCCCCGGGGGTTTGACTTTACCCTCATCATCATAGGCATCCCCGATAAAACCGGGAAGCGTGTCAAGATACCCAATTAAACCGGCCCGAATATCCGCAGGAACAACGTCGTCGCGGGACAATTTGATCACATTATTGAGGGATAAATAGTCACGAATTGTACGTACGGACATCGGTATTTCCTGATTATCCCGCTTCCATGTCAATATGGGCATCATTGCACCGACAAGAGATACCGCACGTTCTTTCCACATGGCGTTGTCTCCACCACTTTCCGGCATAAGACTGACCAGCATGTTTGTCAGATATGATGCCGAACCAGAGGAGAACGGGTTCATGGTGTTTGAGGGTGCGCGTACATCTGCGTTTCCGGTCATATAATTCAAGACCAATAGATCATCATCCCGACCAAATCTCCGTACAAGAGAGGATAAAGACGACCAAAGATCTGTATCTGCTTTACCATCAACATACACAAAGCCAGATCCCCATGACATTGCATTGGTTACAAGTGATTTTAGCCCTTCTGTTTTACCGGCACCAGTTGTTCCCAGATATAGGAAGTGCGTTCTGATATCCGAATTGGTAAACCAGACCTCTTCGCTCGTTTTTTCAACGTTGCCAAGATATAAGATACCCTCGGCCTTTCCTTTTTTACCACTTCGACCATTATTCGGGTCCAGATGTTTTGAACTCATGGGCAATTTGAAGGCCAGACTTTTATCTCTGGACATCAGCCAAAGAAAGTAAAGAAAAAGGAACAAGATGATCATGTCGGCGAACATCAGGGCCCAATCAATATAATAAATAGAAACAGCAGCGAGAGAAAAAACAGCAACTGAATAGGCCGTACTGGAAAGACTATCAGCCAGACGTACAGTGAACGGCCGGACATCACGGAGGATGGCCTCATGCTTATGTTCATATTTTTTCTGATCTAAGCTCATATAATTTAGTTATCTCCGATCAGCGATTATTAAGAAAGTCATCAGCTGATACAGGAACTCCCGAGGACTCCCGTGCACTGGCAGGTGTCTGAGACGAAGAGGTCAAAGACCCCATATCGTTGCCTGATAATTGAACGCTCTGCGAGGCAGACATCATCCAGATCAGACCCAAGACAATAATCAATGCCAAGGCCAAAAAAGCCCCGACTTTATCGCTTTTCTCGTTGTCATGATTGCTATTTGCAGGCGCAGACACTTTATCGCCACGCATGCCGGGTTTGATTTGACCGTGCGCATTTTGCAAAACAGAAGAGGTCTCCATAAGGGCATCTACCGCATCTTGCTTTTCCTCAAAAGAAGCAATCTCGTCAGCGGCGTTGTCTTGTGTTTTGGATACGAGCGTAAAAACCTTTTTCTTTTTATCTTCCTGTACGGTGAAAGCTGATGATTGGGCTTGCTCCAGATCCATTTGCCAAACAACCGGCATTTCTGCGTTTGGCAAAGACAAAATCAGCTTTCCATCTACAATCGAAATATTTGAAGTACTATGGCCCTTTTGGGATGATGTATTCTTGCTCATGTTCGTCCTTTATTTTTTAAGAGTTAAACTGCCTTCTTTACGCCGCGCTTTTTAGACTTGCTGTAATCCATTTGTGGGATAGGTCTGGCGAGTGTTGATGACATGTACTGTTGAATAGAATCGAGAGCATGTTCCAGTTTCGGAACAGGAATGGGCCGTTGTGTCAGCTTTTCAGCCTTGAAGTGAGACATCGCGCCAAGGGCCTCCATATGGAAGGATTGTCGGCCCACATTGTTTAAGGGGTACCATAATTGTCTGTCATGGGCTCGTAGCCAGACAAACTGTGCAGGAGCCAAAACGCCACCCTCTTCACGTGCATATTGTAGGGCTCTAATCATGGCTGTGGTTTCAAAGGCGTGACGATTGGCCTGTGACAAAGTTTTTCCGGCAAGATCCTGATTTTTTAAAACACTATTTGCTTCTCTGACCAGTTTGGAATCTTTGCCTAGGTTCAGCCCGCCTTTCATGTTCCAGCATTTTGCAATCCGGCCTAGAAAATCATCTGATTGATCTCTTTTTCGTGCTGCCTTCAGGCAAAAAGCGGCCAGAAGAACTTTCTTGTAATCTTCCAGACCCTTAACCCCTCTCCAAGGCCGGCCAAGTTGTTCTTCAAAAGCTCTTAATGCGCTTTCCTCGTCAATTTTCCCGTCCGGGATTTGTATACTGTTATAGGCAAGCCATTCTTCGGGCCCTAATGCCTCGGCAAATAGGGGTAATTCTGCGGGCACTGGTGAGCCGGGCGGACGAGGGGGTTGTGTAGACGGGTTAAAGTTTTTAAAAGGCGAAATCACAGGAAAGACGGATGATTGCGCCTCAATCAGTTCTTCGATACCCATGCGCTTTCTGTGTTGTGTATTGGGACCAAGAAGCATGCACCAAAGGCCTCCAAGCGCAATAAGAATAACAAAGGGAACACGTAGAGGCTGCATAGCCAAAGCGCCGAAAAGAGCCAAATGCTGGTATGTAAGTTCGGCTTTATCGTATTTTTCAACAGCGCGGTAGCTAGGCCAGAATTCATATTGGCCGCCCTCAAAGGTAATCTGGTAATCTTCTCCGACAAACCAGGATACCAGCCACATTTCCGAGTAACGAATCCAGCGGACAAGCTCTCTGACTTCTATGTTGTAATAAACCCAAAAAAGCCAAACAAGCACGCCAAAGATAATGAGCATGAGAGCCCATCCAATACCATTCTCATATAATGTATCGTTTGCCTGCTGTCCGCTGTTCACGATTTATGCCCCAATAACGCGTTACCCTATACCCAGAATACTTATTTATATTCACTTTTAAAGCGTAATTTAACAGAAAACGATATAAAAAACCAATACTTAAGATGATTTATATTTTAGTGTTAAGGCTTGGAAGACAATTTTTCCGATTATGTATTTTGTGCATTTTATGCTAGACAACCCAACAGCACTAAGATAAACAATGATGCGTTAATTTTGATGCTTACGGCTTTTGGGTTTGTAGCATTTGTTAAGGTTATAGCCTTTCCAAGCCTTCCTATGGCTGAATAAGGCTGAAAGAAAATAGGTGCGCCGCAATAGCTCAGTTGGTAGAGCAGTTGATTTGTAATCATCAGGTC
>CAYGSJ010000002.1:0-267988 GCA_964352665.1 uncultured Micavibrio sp. | reverse complement strand
CGGACGTACCGTCGGCGCAGGCGTCGTATCCAAAATTGTTGAGTAAAATTACAAAGAAATAGGAATAAGAAGATGGAAACGCAAAGCATTAGGATCACATTAAAGGCATTTGATCACCGTATTTTAGATACGGCGAGCAGTGAGATTCTGAACACAGCTAAGAGAACGGGTGCCAGTGTTCGTGGTCCTGTGCCTTTGCCGAATAAAATCAAGAAATTTTCTGTTATTCGTTCACCACACGTTAACAAAGGGTCTCAAGAGCAGTTTGAAATGCGCACGCATAAGCGTCTTTTAGATGTGATCGAGCCTACTCCGCAAACGATTGATGCTTTGATGAAGCTTGATTTGCCAGCGGGTGTTGATGTTGAAATTAAAATTGGCCAGATGGCAGCGTAATAAAGACGTTAAATCAGGCAAGCTAAGTTGATCTGAAGGGTCAACCTCTGGAAAGGAAGAAAAAATGAGAACTGGATTGATTGCACGTAAGGAAGGGATGAGCCGTATCTTCGATGAAGATGGTCGTCATGTTCCTGTTACTGTTCTGAAAGTCGATGACTGTCAGGTTATTGCGGTATGTAGTGAAGAGAAGGATGGTTATGTTTCTGTCCAACTTGGTGCCGGTAAAGCAAAAGTTAAACGCACATCCAAGCAGAATCGTGGTCACTTTGCCAAAGCAAAAGTAGAGCCTAAAAAGAAACTGGCTGAGTTTCGCGTATCCAACGAAAACATTTTGGAAGTTGGCGCAGAATTAGGCGCAAACCATTTTGTGGCCGGACAGTATGTTGATGTGACCGGTACTTCAATTGGTAAAGGTTTCGCAGGTGCGATGAAGCGTCATAACTTTGGCGGTATGCGAGCCTCTCATGGTGTATCTATTTCACACAGAGCGCATGGTTCTACGGGTCAGTGTCAGGAGCCAGGTAGAGTTTTTAAAGGTAAGAAAATGGCTGGTCATATGGGCGCAGAGCGCGTGACCACACAAAACCTCCAAATTGTAGGTGTTGATCTTGAAGACAATCTTATTCTTGTAAAAGGTGCCGTACCAGGTGCAAAGCAAGGATGGGTTTTAATCAAGGATGCTGTTAAGAAGCCTTTTCCTGAAGGTGTTCCTATGCCGGCAGGGTTCAGAGGTGATGTTGTTGCAGACGAGCAAGAGCAAGTTGAAGAGGCTCAAGTTGAAGAAATAGCAGAAGAGCAAGTTCAGGAAGTTGCTGAAGCGCCTGCAGAAGAAACAAAAGCGCAAGAATCAGCACCAGAAGAAGCCGTTGCTGATGAAGCACCACAGGATGAAGAAGCTAAGGCAGATAATGAAGCCGAAGCACAAGACAATCCTGAAGATAAGAAGGAAGACTAAGCCATGAAAATGTCAGTCAAAACAATAGAAAATAAGGATGCAGGGGAAATTACCCTTGATCAGTCTATCTTCGGTGTAGAGGTTCGTCAGGACATTCTTCATCGCATGGTGAACTATCAGCTTGCAAAGCGTCGCTCGGGCAATCATAAGGCAAAGAAGCGCCACGAAATATCCGGAACAGGTAAAAAGCCACATGCTCAAAAGGGTACAGGCCGCGCTCGTGCTGGTGATAAAAAACGTAATATTGACCGCGGTGGAGCAGTAGTTCATGGACCAGTAGTTCGTTCACATGCGATCGATATGCCGAAAAAGCTTCGTCAGTACGCCATGAAAGTTGCTTTGTCAGCAAAGGCGTCTGAAGGAAAAATTATCGTCCTTGATGATGCAAAAGCAAAAACACACAAGACAAAGCCAATGGCCGATGCAATGAAAAAGTTTGACATTACGTCTGCGCTTATCATTGGTGGGCAAGAGATTGATGTAAACTTCGCGCGCGCCACGGCAAACTTGCCGCGTGTTGATGTTCTGCCGTCTCAAGGTGCAAATGTTTATGACATACTACGCCGCGATGTATTGGTGTTAACAAAAGATGCTGTCAATGATCTGACAGAAAAGTTGAAAGGTTAGAGCAATGGCTAAGGCAAAGAAAAAAGAAGCTGCAGAATGGATGTATGAGATTATCCGTACACCCCATATCACTGAAAAGGCAACAATGGGAAGCCAGTATTCTCAAGTCACTTTTCAGGTGCCTGGTTCTGCAACCAAGCCAAGTATCAAAGAGGCAGTTGAAGTGCTTTTTGATGTAAAGGTTAAAGGCGTTAATACAATCGTACAAAAAGGTAAAACAAAGCGCTTTAAAGGTATTACCGGACGTCGCTCGGATTTTAAAAAGGCGATTGTGACGTTGGAAGAAGGACAAACAATTGACGCTGGTGTCGGCGTTTAAAGTTTAGAAACTATGGTGGCTCGCCGAGAATGAGTGAATAAGAGGAAAAGAAAATGGCATTGAAAAAATTTAATCCGATAACACCTGGTACGCGCCAGCTGATTCAGATCGATAGATCTGACTTGTACAAGGGCGCGCCCGAGAAAACTCTGACTGAAGGTCTTACAAAGTCCGGCGGGCGTAACAATATGGGTCGCATGACAGCCCGCCATATCGGTGGTGGTCATAAGCGTAAATACCGCATGATTGACTGGAAGCGCACAAAATTTGGTGTGGAAGGTACAGTAGAGCGTCTGGAGTATGATCCAAACCGTACGGCCTTTATCGCGTTGATTCAATATCCGGATGGTGAGAAGGCCTACATTCTTGCGCCACAGCGCCTTAAAGTAGGTGATAAGGTTATTTCAGGTGAGAAGACAGATGTGAAACCAGGCAATGCAATGAAGCTTAGAAACATGCCTGTTGGAACGATTATCCACAATGTCGAAATGAAGCCAGGTAAAGGCGCGCAGATGATCCGCTCCGCCGGAACATACGCACAGCTCGTCGGTCGTGATCAGGGCTACGCCCAGATCAAGCTGGCATCAGGTGAGCTTCGTATTGTGTTGTCTGACTGTATGGCAAGTGTAGGCGCGGTTTCTAACCCTGACCACATGAACACAAATATGGGTAAGGCTGGCCGTAATCGTTGGAAGGGCCGCCGTCCACATGTTCGTGGTGTTGTTATGAACCCGGTTGATCACCCGCATGGTGGTGGTGAAGGTAAGTCTTCAGGCGGTCGTAACCCTGTTACACCTTGGGGCGTACCCACAAAAGGTTATAAAACTCGCAAAAAAGGTAAGGCGAGCGATAAGTATATTATTAGAAGAAGGAAGAAATAATCATGGCACGTAGTGTATGGAAAGGCCCGTTTGTAGAGAAAAGCCTTCTAAAGAAGGTCGAAGAAGCTCGTGAAAGTGGCAAGAACACTGTCATCAAAACATGGTCACGCAGATCAACAATTCTGCCGAACATGATTGGTTTGACGTTTGGCGTTCACAACGGCAAAAAATTTATTCCTGTAATTGTATCAGACCAGATGATCGGTCATAAACTTGGCGAGTTTGCCCCGACCCGTACATATCACGGTCATGGTGCTGACAAAAAAGCCAAGAAATAGAATAAGTATTTAAGAGGAAAAGAAAATGGCACAGACACAAAAAAACGAAGCGAAAGCCTACGGAAAATATCTCCGTACGTCGCCTCAGAAGTTAAATCTTCTGGCGCGCACAATTCGTGGCAAAAGCGCATCAAGAGCGTTGATCGATCTTGAGTTTTCGAAAAGACGTATTGCGCAAGATGTTCGCAAGCTGTTACAGTCTGCCGTTGCTAACGCAGAAAACAACCATGGTCTTGATGTTGACCGTCTGGTTATTGCGGAGGCTTTCGTAGGAAAAAGCGTTGTAATGAAGCGTTTTCGTGCCCGTGCAAGAGGTAGAGGCGCACGTATTGAAAAGAAAATAAGTAACATGACTATTGTCGTGAGAGAAGCAGAGGAAGCTTAAATATGGGACAGAAGATTAATCCAATTGGTTTGCGCGTTGGTATTAACCGCACATGGGACTCTCGCTGGTATGCAGGTCGTGATTATGCAGACAAGCTGGTCGATGATCTCAAACTTCGTGAATATATTCACGAACATTTGAAGGCCGCAGGGATCAGCAAGGTTGTGATTGAGCGTGCAGCGAAATCAACCAAGGTAACAGTTTACACAGCGCGCCCTGGCGTGATCATCGGTAAGAAAGGGGCGGATATTGAAAAGCTTCGCCAGAATCTTTCAAAACGTGCCGGTGGTGAAGTTGGATTGAATATTGTTGAAGTGCGCAAGCCTGAAGTTGATGCGCAGCTCGTAGCAGAAGGCGTGGCACAACAGCTTGAGCGCCGCGTGTCTTTCCGTCGTGCCATGAAGCGCGCAGTTCAAAATGCTCTTCGTTTCGGTGCATTGGGTATTCGTATTAACGTATCAGGTCGTCTGGGCGGCGCAGATATCGCCCGTACAGAATGGTACCGCGAAGGCCGTGTTCCTCTACACACACTGCGTGCAGATGTTGATTATGGTACTGCGGAAGCGCTAACTACCTACGGTATTATCGGTGTTAAGATATGGCTTTATAAAGGCGATATCATGGAACATGATCCGATGGCCCGTGACAAGCGTTTGGCCGAGGGTCGTGGCGGGATGCCACGCGAATAGGCTAGGTAGCCAAAAATTTTGGTTTTTTGTACGAAAGTACTAGATTTTTATATAAAAATGCGGTATCGTCCGCGCCAAATTACCAAAAAAGCTTGAAATATAGCGACATATGGGAACTCTTGTTCAAAGAACAAAAAGTCCATGTGAATGTAAATTTTTTTGTGTCTGTGTTTTGCGTGCAAAAGATAGATGAATTAGAGATGAAAGACTGTAAAGATGCTAAGTCCAAAGAAGTTTAAACACCGCAAGCAATTTAAAGGCCGCATTCATGGTAATGCTAAGGGTGGAACGCAACTAACTTTTGGGGCATATGGTCTAAAGGCATTGACACCTGACCGTATTACAGCACGCCAAATTGAAGCGGCGCGTCGTGCAATTACACGCTGTATGAAACGTCAGGGTAAGGTCTGGATCCGTATTTTCCCGGATGTTCCTGTTACCTCTAAGCCTCTTGAAGTCAGGCAGGGTAAAGGTAAGGGATCACCGGAATATTGGGCAGCACGTGTGAAGCCGGGCCGTATCATGTTTGAGTTGGACGGCGTTTCCGAGAATGTTGCTCGTGAAGCATTAAGCCTTGCGGCAATGAAGCTTCCCATTAAGACAAAGTTTATTAAACGCGTTGGTGCGATAGAGGAGTAAGTGTTATGAACAACGAAGATCTAAGAGCAAAATCAGCGGATGAGCTAGCAAAGCTTGTTTTGGATTTGCGCAAGAAGCAGTTTAATGCACGTTTCCAGCAATCCCAAGGGACATTGGAAAATACGGCACAAATCCGTGTTACACGCCGTGATATTGCACGTGCAAAAACAGTATTGAATGAAAAACGCCGTGAAGAAGCAAACAGCACTTCAGGCAAGAAGGCCGCTTAAGAGGAGTTAGAGCATATGCCACGTCGGATATTAGAAGGTAGCGTCGTAAGCGACAAGCAAGACAAGACAATAACGGTTCTTGTTGAGCGTCGTTACAAGCACCCCGTTTATAAAAAATATATCAAGAGCACAGAAAAATATGCTGCGCATGATGAGAGCAACCAATATAAGGAAGGCGATCGCGTTTCTATTATTGAGTGTCGTCCTATATCCAAGCGTAAGCGCTGGACTGTGATTACCGGGGACCAAACAGATGCTCCCGCAACTAGAAAAGTAACTAAAAAAGCAGATGCAAAAACCAAGAAGGCTGCTGACGTAAAGGCTGAGCCAAAAAAGGAAGCTGCTAAAAAAGATGCTCCTAAAAAGGAAACTGCACAAAAGACCGCCGAGAAAAAGCCGGCAGCAAAAAAGAAGACCACAGCCAAGAAGAAGGATGCATAAGCTATGATACAGATGCAGTCCCGTATGAATGTTGCTGATAACAGCGGTGCAAGAGAAGTGCAATGCATTAAAGTGCTTGGTGGTTCTCATAGACGCACAGCCAATATCGGTGATGTTGTTGTTGTATCCGTTAAGGAAGCAATTCCTCGCGGTAAAGTTAAAAAAGGTGATGTGCGCCGCGCAGTGATTGTTCGCTCCAGGTTCGGCCTACAGCGCAAATACGGCGAAAAAATCCGTTTTGATACGAATGCATGTGTTCTTATCAACAATAACGGCGAGCCGATTGGTACACGTATTTTCGGTCCCGTGACACGCGAACTTCGTGTGGGCGGTTACATGAAAATTATTTCCTTGGCATCGGAGGTGCTCTAGCAATGACACAGCCCCAGAAAACAAATAATAAGCTGAAAATTAAAAAAGGCGATCAGGTTGTGGTAATAGCAGGCCGTGACAAGGGCGCCAAAGGTGAAGTGCTTAAGGTTCTCACAGAGGCGCGCCGTGTGGTTGTGCAGGGTGTGAACGTGGTTAAGAAACACCAGAAGCCTACACAGGTTTCCCCTGGTGGTATTCAGAAAAAAGAACTGCCGATTCATGTTTCAAATGTTGCGATTGCTGATCCTAAGACAGGAAGCGCGACACGTGTTGGTTATAAAGTGCTAAAAGATGGCAAGAAAGTTCGTGTGGCTAAAAAGTCGGGCGAAACGATAGGATAACAAGGATATTAATGATGACACCGCGCTATAAAGAGCTTTATCAAAAAGAAATTGTTCCGGCTTTGGATAAAAAGTTTGGTTACAAAAACATGCATCAACGTCCACGCTTGGAAAAGATTGTTCTGAACATGGGTGTAGGCGAAGCGACACAGGACCGCAAGCATATGGAGAATGCGGTTAATGACCTTACTTTAATCGCAGGACAAAAGCCTGTTATATGTAAGGCGCGCCAGTCCAATGCATCGTTTAAAATTCGTGATGGGCAGGCAATCGGTACCAAGGTTACCCTTCGCGGCGATCGTATGTATGAATTTCTTGATCGTCTAATTACCATTGCGATGCCGCGTATTCGCGACTTCCGTGGAATTAGTACAAAGAGTTTTGATGGTCGTGGAAACTATGCCATGGGCATAAAAGAACACATCATATTCCCCGAGATTGAGTATGACAAAGTCGACAAAATCCGCGGTATGGATATCGTGATTTGTACAACTGCATCTAATGATGAAGAGGCAAAAGAACTCCTTTCAGGGTTCAAAATGCCTTTTAAGAAATAATTGAAATACGGATAACTAAAGGAAAGAAGCAAAAGAATGGCAAAGATCTGTATGATTGAAAGAGAGAAGAAGCGTAAAAAGCTGGTCAAGAGCCAGACAAACAAACGCGCTGCTTTGAAAGCAATTATCAAGAATCGTGAAATCCCTGCGGATGAGCGTTTTCAAGCTATGCTTAAGCTTGATAAACTGTCTCCGAATGGATCAAAGACTCGTATAAGAAACCGCTGTGCTTTAACAGGTCGTCCGCGTTCATATTATCGTAAATTTAATCTCTCGCGTATTGCGTTGAGAGACTTGGCATCTCGTGGTGAGTTGCCAGGCGTAACAAAATCAAGCTGGTAGAAGGAGGATACAATTATGACTATGAGTGATCCCCTAGGCGATATGTTGACTCGTGTTCGTAACGGACAACAAGCCGGAAAAGAAATTGTTGAGTGTCCCTTTTCAAAGTTACGCGAAAATGTTTGTAACGTGCTGAAGGATGAGGGATTCATCCGCGGGTATACGGTTGATACTAAGGACAAAAACAAGAAAACCCTTATGATCCAACTTAAATACGCGGAAGGTCAGGGCGCAATTCGCCAGATCGATCGTGTATCAAAGCCTGGGCGTCGTGTTTATTCGGCTGTAAAGAGTATGCCACGTTTCTACAATGGCTTGGGCATTTTGGTTGTTTCTACACCACAAGGTGTAATGGCAGACCACAAAGCCCGTGCAGCCAATGTTGGTGGTGAAGTTTTGTGCCAGGTATTTTAGGCGGAAATTGAATAATTTAAGGAATGTGAACAATGTCACGAATTGGTAGTAATCCTGTAAAAATCCCCGAAGGTGTAGAAGTACAGCTAAACGGGCAGGATCTAAAAGCAAAAGGAAAACTGGGTGAGCTTCAAATGCGCATCCATGACGAAGTGTCTGCAAAAATTGAAGATGTTGCGAATGACGACGGGAATACTTCCAAAATTGTCGTGCTGGCGCCAAAATCAAAGTCCAGATTTGCACAGCAGATATGGCCAACAATGCGCACACTTGTTGACAATGTATTTGTCGGTGTAAGCAAGGGATATGAGAAAGATCTTGAAATTCAGGGTGTTGGATATCGTGCAAACCTTCAGGGTAACAAGCTTGTTCTTGCTTTAGGATTTTCCCATGACGTGAATTATGACGTACCGGAAGGTATCAAAATTGAAGTAGAGAAACAGACAAAACTCAAAATTAGTGGCATAGACAAACAACGTGTAGGTCAGGTTGCCGCAGAAATACGAGCATTCAAAAAGCCGGAACCTTATAAGGGTAAAGGTATTCGTTATGTAGACGAGTATGTTGTTCGTAAAGAAGGTAAGAAGAAATAAGGAAACGGAACGATGGCAAAAGCAGCATCAGTTAAAACAACACCGGCACAGCGCCGCAATTTCAGGACCCGCAACAAGATCCGCCGCATTAATATTGATCGTGTGGGTGTTCGCGAAACACGCGCTCGTTTGTCTGTACACCGCACAGGTAAACAGATCTATGCACAGGTGATTGATGATATACAGGGCAAGACTTTAGCTGCTGCTTCTACATTAGAGAAGCCGCTAAGAGAAAAGTTGAAAAGTGGCGCTAACGTCGAGGCTGCAGCAGAAGTTGGAAAGCTTGTGGCAGAACGTGCAAAAAAAGCAGGTGTTACAAAGGTAGTTTTTGATCGTGGGCCTAACCTATACCACGGACGTGTCAAGGCGTTGGCAGACAGCGCTCGCACTGGCGGTTTAGAATTTTAATTAAAAGGATTTATGAATATGTCTCGAGCACAAGAACCACAATTTACATCGGAACGTGACGAACCGGAACTGATTGAACGTCTGGTTGGTATTAACCGCGTTGCAAAAGTTGTAAAAGGCGGACGTCGTTTCGGTTTTGCTGCACTGGTCGTCGTAGGCGATGGTAAAGGTCGTGTTGGATACGGGCATGGTAAAGCCAAGGAAGTGCCGGAGGCAATTCAGAAGGCAACACAGCAAGCCAAGCGTAAAATGATACGTGTTCCGCTGCGTGAAGGTCGTACTTTGCACCATGATGTACATGGTAAGGACGGAGCAGGGAAAGTATTCCTGCGTTCAGCTCCTCCGGGTAAAGGGATTATCGCAGGTGGTCCAATGCGTGCTGTTTTTGAAGTTCTGGGTGTTCAGGATATCGTTGCTAAGGCGATCGGTTCTAATAACCCCTATAGTATGGTGAACGCAACGTTTAAAGCTTTGGAAGGTATGCAAAGCCCAAGACACGTTGCCGCCCGTCGTAGCAAAAAAGTGAGTGATATCGTTGTGAACCGTGAGGTTGGTGCAACAACACTTTCCGAAGATGCAGGCGAGTAAAATTTTTAATAAGGATCTAGGTTATGGCAGAAGAAGAAAAGAAAAAGAAACCGGCAGCGAAAAAGCCAGCTGAAAAAAAGGCCGCTCCTAAAAAGGCTGCTGAGAAGAAGGCACCTGCGAAGAAAGCTGCTGCCCCTAAAGCTGCGCCTAAAAAAGAGGCAGAACAGAAAGCAGCCCCTAAAAAGGAAGCTGTTGCCGAGAAGAAGGCTCCTGCTAAAAAGAAACCTACAGCTAAAAAAACGCCATCAGGCAAAACAGTGCGCGTGACACAAATCGGATCGCCAATCGGCCGTCAGGCTTATCAACGTGCAACATTGATTGGTCTTGGCTTAAACAAAATGCACCGCACACGTGAACTAGAAGACACACCTTCTGTGCGTGGCATGATCAACAAAGTGAGCCATTTGGTGAAAGTTGAGGATGCTGCGTAAGTGCAGTAAGGGTTAAAAAGGATAAGGCAATGAAACTTAATGAATTAAAACCACAAGATGGATCAACCAAGGCACGTACACGCGTTGGGCGCGGTATTGGCTCCGGTAAGGGCAAAACGTGTGGATCAGGTCAAAAAGGCCAGAAGTCTCGCTCGGGTGTCGCAATCAAGGGTTTTGAGGGGGGCCAGATGCCGCTCTATCAACGCCTGCCAAAGGTTGGTTTCAAAAACGAAAAATTTGCTACAAAACTGGCTGAGGTTACACTTGTACAACTGCAACATGCAATTGATACAAAGAAACTGGATACCAAAAAGACTGTTGATGAAGATATTCTTGTAGCATCAGGTGTTGTTCGTCGTAAAAGAGACGGCATAAAAGTACTTGCAACCGGTGAACTGACATCAAAAATAGATCTTAAAGTCACAAAAATCTCGAAAGGTGCTCTAGAAGCGGTCGAAAAAGCTGGCGGAAAAGTCGAATTGATTGAACGCGTAGTGGCGCCTGTCAAAAAGCGTGGCGAGAAGAATAAATAATATTTTTCAATATCTTGGATATGTTCGAAGCCTCTGTTATACAGAGGCTTTGTTTTTTGACAGAAAATTCATAAATCTCTAGTATTATTATGACGGGCGATGGGTTTTTTAATTATGAATCAAAATGTTATCTGTATTTTTTGTATCACTTTTTGTTTGCTGCATCTTTGGGTGGGATCGGTACAGGCGCAGGATTATCAGTGTCCCAGACATGTTATAGAGACGAGTTTACAGGGAAAGCTAGCCAAAACACGGATTTACAGGGGATCAACAAAGGCGTTTACCGAATATGTCACAGGTCACGACCGGGGTACCAGCCGCATATTAGGTTTTGTAAATCAGGCAGAAATATACACCAGACTTAATTACAAATTTGATGTGCAAACGCTCAGTAACGGATACCATTGTGTTTTGTTAAAGCAAGTGCAGGGCTATTTTTACGCTGCGCCAAAATTGTTTATGCCTTCCGACTACGACAGAAAGAGCTGTGAATACCAGCAAATATATAAACATGAAAGCCGCCATCTGGATGCGGTATATAAATTTCATAAGAAGAACACAGGAAAATACGCGGTTTATCTCGGAAAGATTGCGCGTGAAGTACCAATTCTCGATCCCGTAAGAACCAAAGGTGAGGTGCAGGGGCTAAAGCAACAGATAGCGAATTATTTTGAAGGAAAATTCAGAGAGCTGGAATATAAATCAATTATCCAGCTTAACAGAGAGCAGGCCAAAATTGATAGTCCACAAGAGTATATTGGTGTGTCGAAAAGATGCTCGAACTGGTAGAAGCAGCATGAAAATAATAATATTCACCCGTTATTTTCTTGTTTTTATAGGTGTGTTTTTCGGATCAACCGGTGTGTATGCACAAACCCTTTGTGATGCTCATAATCCCACAAGCTCACTTCAATATGATATAGGCGTTACTGAATATGTGCGGGATATATCTTCTAAAGAGCTGACCCAAATGCAAGGGCCCCACGGTTTTCAAAATCATGAGATATTAGGGCTGGCCGGGGGTGAGTCCGGGCTCAGATTTGAAGTCACGTTTTTAGCCCAGCAATATGCAGAAAAAAAATATTGTTTGCGTGTTAAAAGCATAGAAGCAAAATTTTATGCAAAACCTAGAATTTATATTGCCAGTAATTTCAAGCGAGGCTCCTGTGAATACAATAAGGTTCTAAAGCACGAAGCGGAGCATGTAAAAATCCTCAAAAGGGCACATCGTGAATATGTCCCTAAATACAGATCCCACTTATATAAAATTTCAAAAACAATTCCGGTTCTAGAGCCAATAGATTTAATTGATGTAAACAGTCAAAAAGAAGAATTGATCCGCTATATCGATTCGGAGCTCGCGAGTTACATGAGTGTTATTACACAAGAGGTGGCAAAACGTCAGAAAGAAATCGATACCCCCCAAGAATATAAGCAGGTTTACTCAAGATGTAAGCGCTGGGAAAAGAAATTGGCCAACGATTAGAATTTTATCTCTTGCCTTAAAAGTTAATAAATTTATTATTTCATTCTAATTTATAGTCACAGCACTTGTGTGTCCGTGGCATTTTCTTTATTACTCACTGATTGAGTTATATTATAAGGATTATACGACATGACATCTGCCGTGGAACAGCTTGCAAAAAACGCTAATTTAGGGGCTTTGGCAAAGGCAACCGAGTTAAAACAGAGAATTCTCTTTGTTTTAGGGGCACTTATTGTCTATCGCTTCGGTACATATATTCCTGTTCCGGGTGTTGATCCTCAAGTGTGGAACGAGATTTTTACCCAAAAAGGCGGCGGAATTCTTGACATGTTTAACATGTTTTCCGGCGGTGCTTTGCAACGGATGACAATCTTCGCTCTTAATATCATGCCTTATATCTCGGCATCGATCATCATGCAGATGGCTACCGTTATGTCTAAAGAACTGGGAGAGCTTAAGAAGGAAGGCGAAATTGGCCGCATAAAAATTAATCAGTACACAAGATACTTAACGGTTTTGCTGGCGACAATACAGGCTTATGGCCTCGCTGTTGGACTGGAGTCTATGCAAGGGCAGTCAGGGAGTGCAGTGGTAGATCCCGGTCTCTTTTTCCGTGTTTCAACGGTCATAACAATTGTTGGCGGAACGGTCTTTTTGATGTGGCTTGGAGAGCAGATCACAAGCCGGGGCGTTGGTAATGGTATTTCTCTTATTATCTTTGCCGGTATTGTTGCAGAATTCCCAAGGGCCATTGCTTCTACATTGGAATTGACACGACAAGGAACTTTCTCAGGGTTTGAATTACTGATGCTTGTTGTCATGGTTGTGGGGGTGATTGGTATAATTGTTTTCATGGAACGTGCCCATCGCAGGGTTATCGTACAGTACCCTAAGCGTCAGGTAGGCAACAAGATGATGGGCGGGGATACAAACCATATTCCGCTTAAAATAAATACGGCCGGTGTTATTCCTCCTATTTTTGCATCATCCTTGCTGCTTTTACCTCTCACTGTTGTTGGTTTTATGGGGATGACCGAACAAAGCGATATGTGGGCTGATATTGTGCGTCATTTGCAGCATGGACAGCCTGTATACATGATTCTCTATGGTGTCCTTATTGCCTTTTTCTGTTTCTTCTACACCGCAATTGTTTTTAATCCCGAGGAAAATGCAGAAACCCTGCGAAAGTCGGGTGGGTTTATTCCGGGTATTAGGCCCGGGAAGAATACCGCGGACTATTTCGATTATATTCTAAGCAGGATAACAGTTGTTGGTGCCCTGTATTTGGCTTTTGTTTGTCTATTGCCGGAATTTTTGATTGCCGGATACAATATGCCGTTTTATTTTGGCGGGACGAGTTTATTGATTGTGGTCAGTGTTTCTATGGATACTGTTGCACAGGTCCACTATCATCTTATTGCCTATCAGTATGAAGGATTGATCAAAAAAACAAAGCTCAGAGGAAGAAGAAGAGCGGACAGGAGATAATTATGAACATCATTATGTTTGGGCCGCCAGGCGCAGGAAAAGGAACGCAAGCGGTTCGCATACAAGAGATGTATCATATCAAACAGCTTTCAACTGGTGATATGCTTCGTGCAGAAGTAGAAAGCGAAAGCACTTTAGGCAAAACTCTGAAAGCAACGATTGATTCCGGAGAACTGGTTTCAGACGATACTATTATAGAATTAATAGGCAGCTGTATTAGTGAGCCAGAATGTGAAAAAGGCTTTATTCTGGATGGTTTTCCAAGAACAGTGCCCCAGGCAGAGGCGCTTGACGAGATGCTTCGTCACATGGCCCGTAAAATTGATCATGTCATCGTTCTGGAAGTGGACCAGGATATTCTTGTCGAGCGTGTTAAGAACAGGGCTGCCGAGACCGATGGAGCCCGCAGCGACGATAATGAAGAGGTCCTGAGAAACCGGTTAGAGGTTTACGAAAGCCAGACGGCTCCGCTTTTACCTTATTATGAGGAAAAAGGCGTGCTGAGGCGAGTTGACGGGATGAAGCCTATTGACGAGGTGACAGGCCAAATCGAGGGCGTTTTAAGGAATTTTAGCTAGTAATTTCAGCGCCTTAAAAGTCATTTGGAATAAATTCCTTTTAATCTTAACAATTTTATTGACGTAGGGCTCTGAATACCTATAATGCGCCCATCTTCGTAATGTGCGAGATACGGCTGAGGCGCTGTTTTAAACGGCTTGGCCAGAGGTTTACGAACCGGCGGTGTGGAAACTTAACGCGTGGAACACCAAACGGGTCGGCTAGAAATTTAGAAAGGAAAAGACATGGCACGTATTGCCGGGGTCAATGTACCCGATAATAAACGTGTACCGATTGCACTAACTTATGTTTATGGTATCGGACGCACAACAGCATTTAAAATTTGTGAAAAGTTAAAAATCGATGTTCAACAGCGCATGGGCCAGTTGGATGAGGGTTCTCTTAACGCGATTCGTAACGAAATAGACACCGATCAGTACAAGATCGAGGGTGATCTTCGTCGCGAGATTTCAATGAACATTAAGCGTTTGATGGATATGAAGTGCTATCGTGGCCTTCGTCACAGAAACGGCTTGCCGGTTCGTGGGCAGAACACACGTGTTAACGCAAGAACACGTAAAGGTCCTGCTAAACCTATTGCCGGTAAGAAGAAGTAAGGAGGACACACGCTATGGCTAAGCCAAAGGTTAAAACAAAGAAAAAAGAGAAAAAGAATATCGTGTCCGGTATTGCACACGTGAATTCTACGTTCAACAACACGCTTGTGACAATTTCGGATGTACAGGGCAACGTTGTTTCCTGGTCTTCATCAGGTATGATGGGATTTAAGGGCTCACGTAAGTCTACACCGTATGCTTCGCAGGTTGCTGCAGAAGATGCAGGCCGCAAAGCCCAGGAACATGGAATGAAAGAACTTGATGTTCTGGTTAAAGGTCCAGGTTCAGGACGCGAGTCAGCGCTTCGTGCTCTGCAATCTATTGGGTTTGTTGTGAAGTCTATTAAGGACATCACGCCGATACCTCATAATGGATGTCGTCCACCGAAGAAGCGTCGTGTTTAATATTCCCGAGAACATTAGAAACTGATTTAAAGAAATAGGAGCTCATCTTGATACAGAAAAACTGGCAAGAACTTATTAAACCTCAAAAACTGGATGTAACCAATACTGGTCGTCCAAATGTTGGGTGTGCTGTGGCCGATCCTTTGGAGCGCGGCTTTGGTCTGACACTTGGAAATGCATTGCGTCGTATCCTTTTGTCTTCACTTCAAGGTGCAGCGGTTACTGCTGTCCAGATTGATGGCGTTTTGCACGAGTTTTCATCTATTGAAGGCGTGCGTGAAGATGTTACTGATATAATTTTGAACCTGAAGGCACTTGGCGTTCGTATGTATGCAGAAGGACCTCGCAAGATGCGTTTGACTGCAGAAGGACCATGCGAAGTAACAGCGGCACAGATCGAAGCTGGTGCCGATATTGAAATCATGAACCCTGACCTTGTCATTTGTTCACTCGATAAAGGGGCAAAGCTAAACATGGAAATGACTGTAGACACAGGTAAAGGTTACCGTCCTGCAGCGCAAAACCGTCCGGAAGATTGCCCGGTTGGTATGATTCCTATCGATTCAGTTTTCTCACCGGTTCGTAAGGTTACTTATGAAGTTGAGGACACACGTGTCGGTCAGATCACTGACTATGACAAGCTGACGCTTACTGTTGAAACCAATGGTGTGATTACACCTGAAGATGCTGTGGCCTACGCTGCACGTATCATGCAGGATCAACTTCAGATATTCGTTAATTTTGACGAGCCTGAAGAAGAGAAGGTTAAGGAAGAAGAGCGTGAACTACCGTTCAATAAAAATCTTCTTCGTAAGGTTGAAGAACTTGAGCTTTCTGTTCGTTCTGCAAACTGCCTCAAGAATGACAATATTGTTTATATTGGTGACCTTGTTCAAAAGAGCGAGAGCGATATGCTTCGTACGCCGAACTTCGGCCGTAAGTCTCTAAACGAGATCAAGGAAGTGCTTCAAACAATGGGTCTGTATCTTGGTATGCAGGTTGAAGATTGGCCGCCTGAAAACATTGAAGAGCTGGCCAAGAAAATGGATGATCAGCAATTCTAAAGAAATGGCATAATGCCGAAAGCTGGCGCGTTAAGCTAATACTTGCGCGCCGGTCTATCAAATGGCTCTCACACGTGAGGCCGTAGCAAGCCTCAAAAGGCTGGAAAGGTAAGACGATGAAACATCGTATTAAACAACGTAAACTAAACAGAACAACCAGCCACCGTAAGGCTATGCTGGCAAATATGGCTGCCTCTTTGGTTAAGCATGAGCAGATCAAAACTACTTTGCCAAAAGCAAAGGAACTTCGTCCCTATGTTGAAAAGCTGATTACAATGGGTAAGAAAGCTGCGAGCAATCCTGATACTTATGTGGCAAAGCGCAGACAGGCAATCTCCAAAATGCGCGATGAAGATCAGGTTAAAAAGATCTTTGATGTGTTGGCAGAGCGTTATGCGGATCGCCCGGGTGGTTACGTGCGTGTTCTTAAGGCTGGATTCCGTTATGGTGATGCTGCTCCTATGGCGATCGTAGAGCTGGTTGATCGTGATGTGGATGCAAAGGGTCAGGATTCTGGTCCGGTATACACAGAGGACGAGTATGAAGAAGTAGAAGAACAGGCAGTAGCCGCAGGTTAAACTTTCTCAAAACTACTATTTTAAATTAAGCAGCGCTTCGGTGCTGCTTTTTTATTTGATAGGGATATTATCGATTAGTCTTGTTTGACCAATCCAACCGGCACCAAGAATACGATCCCATCGTTTCTCGACATAGTCAACTTTATCAAAACCGGCGTCCAATAAAGCCTTTTTTGCATTATCCAGATCACCGTCACTGGCCGCTTGGATCAAAACCTTGTTAAATTTGCGGGCTGTTTCGCGCTCTTGTACGGATAGGTAGGCGTTGCGGGATGACAAGGCCAAGCCATAAGAATCTCTTACGATCGGGGCGCCGATGATTGCGATTGGCAACTCAAGCGTCTCAACCATTTCTTTAATCACCTGCAATTGCTGGAAGTCCTTTTCACCGAAAACAGCTATATCGGGTTTGACGGTCTCAAAAAGGCGATATACGACATTGACCACTCCGTCAAAGAAATGCGGTCGAAATAGCGTTTCCAGCCCTTCCTTGGCTTCTCCGGCCTTTATAAGGCTTTCATGTCCATCAGGATAAATCTCCCCTTCAACAGGAAGAAAAAGAATATTTGCTCCGGCCAATTCAAGTTGCTCTGCATCGTCTTCTTCGGCGCGCGGATAGTTTTCAAAATCTTCATGGGGAGCAAATTGTGTGGGGTTTACAAAAATACTCACGATAACAAAATCGGCATTTTGTCGTGCAATATCTATGAGCGAGAGATGCCCCTCGTGCAAAGCACCCATCGTCGGAACAAAGGCCATTTTCCGGCCCTTATTTCGTTCTTCATTGAGGACGTAATTCAAGTCACTCTTGGTCTGAATAATCTTCATTACTTATCCTTAAGCTGATAAGTATGATCTTTCTCTGGAAAAGATCGTTCTTTCACATCGTTTGCGTAATGCGCCGCGGCATCTTCTATGTATTTACTAATGTCGACATATTTCTTTACGAATTTAGGAACATGTCCCGGGGTAAGGCCAAGCATATCTTCGGTGACAAGCACCTGGCCGTCACAAGCGCTGGATGCACCAATGCCAATAGTTGGAATATTTATTGATTCTGTAATGTTTCTTGCAACATCGTCTATTGTTCCTTCGATCACCATGGCAAAAGCACCAGCTTCTTCCACAGCCTTTGCGTCTTCAATTAATTGCGAGACCTCTTCATTGGTTTTGCCTTTGACCTTGTATCCTCCCTCTTTAAGCACAGATTGTGGAAGAAGGCCTATATGCCCCATAACAGGGATGTTTCGCTGCACAAGATATTTGATTGTACCGGCAAGGTCACAGCCTCCCTCAATCTTGATCGCATCGCATTTCGTTTCCGTGATAATTTTCAGGGCGTTCTTATAGGCTGTTTCAGGGTCCTGCTCATAGGTTCCAAACGGCATGTCGACCACAACACACGCATGTTCCACAGCGCGCGTCACAGCTTTACCGTGATTGATCATCGTATCAAGTGTTACATTAAGGGTATTATCCATGCCATAAAGCGCCATTCCCAAAGAATCTCCCACAAGAAGAATGTCGCAGTGCTTATCCAGAATTTTTGCCATAGGCGTGGTATAGGACGTCAGACAAACCAGAGGAGAGCCATTATTTTTCCTGTCTTTAACATCTGAAACTGTTATGCGTTCTTGGGCCATTTTACAATACTCTTGTACTTGAATTTTTTTTTATCCGGTTATAGGGTTTTTGCCATGATCTTCAGAATGGTTGTTATATTACTGTTTCTTGTCTTTCCTGTCACTTTATATGCTCAGGATCGCGCCGCGCCTGAAAAACAGGAGCAGATACAGCTTTCCTTTTCCCCCATCGTTAAAAAAGTGGCTCCAGCGGTTGTTAATATATACACCAAGAGAACAGTTTCAACAGGATTTCAAAACCCATTCATGAATGATCCGTTTTTCGGGCAATTTTTTGATAGAGGGTTTTTTGGCGGTATGCGCCAACATGTAGAGAGCTCTTTGGGCTCTGGCGTCATTGTTTCCCATGATGGTTTGGTTGTTACAAACGCGCATGTTATTCGCGGAGCGGAAGAAATAACGGTTGTGCTTGATAATGGTAATGAATATGACGCGCTGGTGGTTCTGACGGACAAGGCGTCGGATTTGGTCTTGCTAAAAATGAAAGTGGCAGATGATTTGGCTGTAGAGTTTCCGCATGTGAGCCTAAAGCCAAGCGAATCACTTGAGGTGGGGGATTTGGTTCTTGCGATCGGTAATCCTTTCGGTGTTGGCCAAACGGTCACCAGCGGGATTGTCTCGGCACAGGGGCGCTCATCACTTGATATAAACGATTATAATTTCTTTATCCAAACTGATGCCGCGATTAATCCCGGTAATTCAGGCGGGCCTCTGGTTGCAATGGATGGGCGTGTTGTTGGTATTAATACGGCCATTTATTCCCGTAGCGGTGGGTCTATGGGGATCGGGTTTTCAATTCCTTCTGAAATGGTTGCAAGTGTAATTGCCGCGTCTGTCAACGGGCAAACGGGGGAGCAAGGAATAATAAGGCCCTGGCTTGGTGTGCAGGCGCAAGATGTGACGTCGGATATTGCGGCAAGTTTGGGTTTAAAAAGTCCTGTAGGGGCGCTTGTTTCAGATTTGCATTCTGCAAGCCCTCTTATAAGTGCAGGGGTCAAGGTCGGCGATATCGTCACACAAGTGAGGGGGCAGTCCATTCGCAGTGCTGCAGAGATGAAGTTTCGTATGGCAACGGTGCCGATAGGCCAAAAGGTTGATATTGTTTTGCTTCGTGACGGGACAGAAAAAAACTTTAGCGTTGTTATGATGGCCCCGCCTGAAGACCCACCAAGAGATGAGGTCCTGCTAAAGGAACAGCATTATTTGCAAGGCGCTGTGGTGGCGAATCTTAATCCCGCGGTTTCGGTTGAACTGGGTCTGAAGGGAGAAGAGCAAGGCGTTGTGGTTTTATCGGTGCAGCAGGGTACATTTTCTGCACGGACGGTTGCGCCAGGAGATATCTTGCTTGAAATTAATGGGCAGGAAATTAAAGAACCTGCCGATGTTGAAAAGGCAGTGCATGCTTCAACACAGGGAATCAGTATGGTTCTCAAGCGCGGTGGCCGAATCAGCCGCGTGTTCATGAATTAGTATGGGAAATGAAAAAAGACGCTGGCTGCCCAACGTCTTTTTATCTCCCCAATCTCAAAGGCTTAATTCAAATTCGCGCCTTCTTACTTTATTCGAGCTTTACGCTCTTGCTTTTCAACCCGAGAGGTTTTACACCTCTTCTCTTTTTTAATCCCAAACTCAAAGGCTTTTTTTAGCCTCTTTTCTTATAAACTTTTTAAAATACTGGCTCTGGGTCTTTTATGACTCCCTGGCCGCCCAATGCGTTCCAGTTGAATATGAAAAGCCCTCCAAGATGTGCTGCTCTTCCCATGGGATTTGGAACGGCTTTTGTTTTAAAATCGCCTGAAGAAGTTAGGGGTCCAACCGGAGCCGAAGGAGTAGAGCTTATAGCATTACGTCCTGCTATGTCCCTTGATCTTTGGGGAGCAATACGCTCGTTTTCCGGTCCGGCGCGCTTGTCGCCGATCATTGCACCTTTACTAATACTACTTGTATTGTCATCCATGCGAAGATTCCTTATTCCTGAATAAATGATACAAAAAAAACGTAATATAAGCAAGAAAAATTGAACAAAAATTTTTAAGTAAAAATAAGTAAAAGCTAATTATTACTACAGAAGATTAAAGTAAACATTAAAATAAAAAACACCAAATACTTATAAAAATACAGGATAATCTCGATATTGGTATTTGTAATGTCGATTTTGGTTAAATAAAAAAATTCATCTTTCTTCAGGAGAAATAAATGCAAGGTCTTGTTTTCTTTGAGGGTTGCGGCCATGATGCGGCTGGGGAGAAAAATAAAAATAGGAATTACTGGTAAGAAAAAAGTAAAAAAATGAAAAAAGATATGAAAGATATTGTGGCATTGTGCAAAAGGCGGGGGTTTATTTTTCCGGCCTCGGACATATATGGCGGTTTAAACGGATTCTGGGATTACGGCCCTCTGGGGGTTGAACTGAAAAACAATCTGCGGGATCGCTGGTGGCGTGACATGGTTATTGCACCACCTCTGGGGCCCGATGGTGCGCCGGTAGATATTGTCGGCGTTGATTCGTCTATTATTCAAAATCCAAAATGCTGGGAAGCATCCGGCCATGTCGGCGGCTTTTCGGACCCGATGGTCGATTGCCGCGAATCAAAGAAACGCTATCGCGCGGATCATGTTTTTGTATTGGCGCCAAAAGACGCCGAAGGTCCTTCATTTGCTTTTGATAAGGATACAGAAAATGAAGACATCGAAAAACGTGTAGCAAAACTTGCCAAAGGTAAGGTGGTGTCTGATTTTGAAAAAGAAATGCTGGATCAAATTCCGGCAGAACGATTCGCTACTATTATTGGGCCAGATGTTAAAACACCCGGAACGCTAACAGAGCCACGACAATTCAACATGATGTTCCACACCTATGTTGGGGCTACGGCGGGTGATGAAAACAAGGCTTACCTTCGTCCGGAAACATGTGCGGGTATTTTCCTGAACTTTAAGAATGTTGTTGATTCGTCCCGCGTAAAAATTCCGTTCGGGATTGCACAAATCGGTAAGGCCTTTCGCAATGAAGTGACGCCCCGAAATTTTGTTTTCCGTTCCCGTGAATTCGAGCAAATGGAGCTTGAATGGTTTTGCGAAGAAGAAGAAGTGCCACTGTGGTTCGATTTCTGGTTAGAGCAGCGCACGAAATTCTGGGAGTCAGTTGGTATACCAAAAGCCGAGTTGCATTTCCTTGATGTAGCAAAAGAGGATCTGGCCCACTATTCAAGTCGGACCGTCGATGTTGAGTATCGCTTCCCGTTCTCTGACCCCGATTTTGATGAGCTTGAAGGCATCGCCCATAGGGGGTGTTTTGATCTAACCCAGCATCAGGAATTTTCCGGCCAGAAACTGGACTATTTTGATCAGGCAGAAAACAGGCGTTTCCTACCCCATGTTATCGAGCCTTCTACCGGCCTTACCCGTGGTGTGCTTGCCCTAATATCTCAGGCATATACAGTTGACGAGAGCAGACCTTCAGGGGTCTATCTGGATTTCCATCCGTCAATGGCTCCCAAGAAGGCTGCGATATTACCTCTTACCGCAAAAGAAGATCACGTGCCAATCGCGCAGAAACTTTATCTGGAGTTGAGAGATGAATTTGTTGTTGAGTTGGATATCAAGCAAAACATTGGTAAGCGCTATGCCCGTCAAGACGAAATAGGGACACCATATTGTTTTACAATTGATAACGATACCATTGAAGACCAAACTGTCACCGTACGCGATCGCAATACCATGGCACAGGACCGTATCCATTTAGATAAGGTAAAAGAGTTTCTGCGAGAAAAAATCCATAACTAAAAAAACGGTTTTTACCTTTGCATAACGTGTCATAGCGCCTATGATGTGGATATCTCAAAACGCAATCCATGGAAGGAGACAGTTATGTCTAATGGTTACTATGAACTGAAAACTGCCAAAGATGGCCAGACTTACTTTAATCTTAAGGCTGGAAATCACGAGATTATACTGACGAGTGAAATGTATACAACTAGAGCAGCAGCAGAGAACGGCATTGATTCTGTTCAAAGCAACTGTACTGAAGATGCTCAGTATGAAAGAAAAACATCTTCAAACGGTAAGGACTACTTTGTTCTCAAAGCCAAAAACCATCAGGAAATAGGTCGCAGCGAAATGTATGAATCAGCTGCTGCCATGGAAAATGGTATCGAGTCTGTAAAAACAAACGGTACATCAACAGAAACTAAAGATAAAACAGAAGATGCGGCTGCAGCGTAATTGTTGAACGTATCTTAGTTATAAGAATAAAGAGGCCGCCTCGCGCAACACGTGATCGGCCTCTTTTGTATAGTTACCGTTTTCATTATGCAGTATTAAACCTGCATGTAATATGGATTTTGACTTCTTATGCTTATAGGCACGCACAATAACGCGCTTGGCCGCTTTTCCAACTTTTGGATAGAGAGGAATAATTTCGATATTTCCAAATCGTCTTCCGCCTTCGCGTCCGAACAAACTATGTATTAGTGTATCCAGTTGGCTTGCTTCATGAATAATGGTCAGGCTTCCTTGTCCTCTGATATGCCGATGCGCACAGCTAATCCACGTTTTTAAATCGACCTCGTTTTCGGTATGCCCGATTGCCTTTGCCTTGCTAACAGAGGGTGAAGAAATATGAGCGCCCGATTCTTTATACGGCGGATTAAAAATGACATGATCAAATCGCTCTTCAAGCTCAAGATCTTTGACATTGCCCTGTAAAAACTGCGCCCGTTCTTCCATCCCATTTGTTTGTGCATTTTTAACGGCCAGAGCTACATGATCATCTTGAATATCTATACCTGTAAGCCGGGTATCGCCAAGACGCGTTAAAACACAAAATCCAGCGCTGCCAACGCCGCAGCCAAGATCCAGAATGTTATCGTCCTTATTTGCCGGGCACGCCGCTGCCAGCATCACGCTATCCATAGAGGTGCGAAACCCCTCCGGTGCCTGATACAGCGCAAGCCTCTTGCCAAGAACGTATATTAGATTCTCATCCGTCATATATTTCTATTAAGCACAGTGACTATGTATTGTCACGTACGACTTTACTTGGTGTGGTTTGTGTAAGGATCATCAGATCAACAGGCCGCGCTACGAGCGTATAGAAAGGCAGTGCCTCAGTCTTTTCCGGGGCCTGAAGAGGAGAGCGTGTTATCGCATTTGTTGCCATGAATCTCAGATCATTGAGATGGTCATATTTGCTATAGGCCGCCATCCTCATTGCGTTTGACTTTTGCATTACCACGCTTTTTGACAAGCCCTTAGAGATAGAGCCATAAGAATGCTTGTCCTGACTGTCGGCAATAACTACATTTTGGCCTTGATCGGAAGGTTGAAATTTTTTGTCGAAAAACTGATGGACCTGCTCCAGCGTTCTGGCTTTTCCCGTGTCTTTATCAAAGAAAACATTTTTATTGGCGCGGGCTGCTCTGGGGAATACATCTGCTGCGGTTTGAAGCGGGTTCTCGTCCCGCGCTTTAAGGAATGAAGAAGCTCCTCCAGCGCCAAGAAAATGCGCGAGATATAATTCGGTAGAACCAACTTTACCGCCCCAATTTTCATTCAGGGTCTTTTCGTTTTCGGACGCAAAGGCTGCAGCCATGAAAGAAGCGGCTTTTGGATCCTTACGCATATCTAGAATTTCGCCTTTTGTTTTACCGGATGTATCCAGCCCGTAATCTTGCCCGTAACGCTCAACCATCGTCATCCATGTACTGTCAATAAACTGGTATAGCCCAGTGGCAGAGCTTGTTTTTGATTTTATTTTAGAATCAAAATTGCTTTCCGCCGCAGCCTGCTGCACCAGATAGGTAAAATCGACCCCTGATTTCTGGCTGGCGCTTTCGATAGCGTTGACAACTTGCTTTGGTGCGTTTGACATCAAATTACTTAAGCTATTGTTATAGATTGCGTTTATACCGTTGTTCATGACTTATTACTTCATTAAATGTTAGTTTTACTCTGTTACTGTTTGGAGAAGTGCAAAGGTCGTGCCAAAATTGCTTAAATCGTTAAGAATCAGAGGAAAAAATGAGTGATTACAATCCCCCGGTAGAGGAAATGCTGTTTATCCTTTTTGATGTTTTGGGGTTTTCCCATGACGAGCTTGACCGTGAAACAAGTGAAGCGGTCTTGAATGAGGCGGCAAAGCTTGCTTCTGATGTTCTGGCCCCTTTGAACAAGCCAGCAGATTTACAAGGGGCAAGATTGGAAAACGGTGCTGTTAAAACTGCAGATGGGTTTATAGAGGCCTATAAAGCCTATTGTGAGGGAGGATGGAATGCTGTTCCTTTTGACCCTGAATTTGGTGGGCAAGGCTTGCCGTGGGCACTTGGATTCCCAATTCAGGAAATGTGGCAAGGCGCGAACATGTCTTTCGGTCTATGCCCATTACTAAATCAGGGGGCGGTCGAGGCTATTTCCTCACATGGCTCGGAAGAACAAAAATCCTATTATTTACCGAAACTCATATCGGGACAGTGGACAGGTACAATGAATTTAACCGAGCCGCAGGCCGGTTCTGATTTGGGCCTATTACGATCAAAAGCAGAAAAGCAGGCGGGTGGGCATTATAAAATATCGGGTCAGAAAATATTCATCACCTATGGCGATCATGATATGGCCGAAAACATTATCCATTTGGTGTTGGCCAGAACCCCGGATGCACCGGAAGATGTAAAAGGCATATCGTTATTTATTGTTCCAAAATTTATGGAAGATGGCTCTAAAAATGCGGTCGATCCCATAGGGCTTGAGCATAAGCTCGGCATTCATGCCTCACCCACATGCACAATGGAATTTGACGGTGCTACGGGCTATTTGATCGGCGAAGAAAATATGGGCTTGAAATATATGTTTACTATGATGAACAATGCCCGCCTCTCAGTTGGTCTTCAAGGTGTGGCCATTGCCGAGCGTGCTTATCAGGCGGCTAAGGCTTACGCCGCTGATCGTGTTCAGGGTAAATCTTTTGACACAGGAGAGCGTACCTCTATAGACCATCATCCAGATGTCAGGCGCATGCTGCTTGATATGTCTGCAAAAATTTCCGCTGGGCGATTAATAACATATAGGGCGGCCATAGAACTTGATAAGGCCTTTGGCGGAGATGAAGAAGCAAGAGCTAGAGTTGATTTCTTAACGCCAATTGTAAAGGGCTGGTGTACGGATATGGCCGTTGATGTTGCTTCGACAGGGGTTCAAATACATGGTGGTATGGGGTTTGTAGAAGAAACAGGGGCCGCGCAGTATTACAGAGATGCACGAATTTTACCAATTTATGAAGGCACCAATGGCATACAATCGGCTGATTTTGTTTTTCGTAAAGTGTTAAGAGATGAAGGCAAGCTTGCTTATCTATTCATAGAAGAAATGAAGGGCCAAATTGGTAACGGGTATGCTGATTCCTTATTAGAGGCCACAAAAACCCTAATTGATCTGGGAAGTAAAAAACAGCTCGATGAAATTGGTTTCAAGGCTGATTCCTATATGCGGGCATTTTCTATTGCTCTGGGCGCGCATTACCTTGGAAAAGCTGCGGGCATAGAAAATGATCTATACGGTAAATATAGCAAGTATTTCACCAATGTCCTTGTACCCCATGGCGTTGCACATCTTGGCAATATAAAAACGTCTTAATTTGGCTTGTTATTATAGACTTCGGGGTTGCCGCAATAGCCGCGGGCACGGCTGCGGAAGGTGCTTTTGACCCTGTTGTTAACATTTCCTTTGAAAGATTCTAAAAGGTCCGCCCATCTCCGTGCATAGCATTCACAAAAGTCAATAGGCTCAACACCTTCCGGAGGCGTATTCCCAAAACGGGCCATGCATCTGGAATATTCATAGCCAGTTGTCGCGACAATATTTCTACAATCATTTTTAAGGCTCAAGAAAATATAATCCCAGCTTGGTAATGGACCAAGCTCTAGTCTTTTATCTAAAAATTCAGCAGCAAAACATTCACAATCATATTCGCGACTTAATTTTGTTGATGCCTTGCAATGTTCATACACAGCCTGGCTCTCTTGTATTTGCTCACCTGTTACTTCTGAAAGATCGGTTGCGTTGCCTGCTGCGGATTCTTCAGGGTTTGTTAAACAGGTATCGACATTTTGCGCCATAATATCTTCAGCTGTTGCTTCTTCCCCTAGCTTCATGCGCGTTTCCAGATAAGCAACAGACGCACATTTACAGTCTTTTTCTCTGTTCATGGTCGCATTGCTGGTGCAACGATCATAAAAACTCTGTGCCTCTTCTATTTGTGCATCTGTTGCGGTCTCGAAAACGCTTTTTTCGGTCACGCTCGGCTCGTTTGTGGTGGCTATAGAGCCATCTGATTCTTGTGCTTGGTCTGCTTTTTTAAGGGGCGCAGAAAGAGGCGCTTCCTGAGCCAAGGAATGAGTAGTGAACAAAATGGTAAGGCTAAATAAAACCAAAAAGTAAGTATAAGCAAAACGCATAAACGAGACCCTTCTGAATTCAAAGTCTATTTATAATAGCATTGAACCGAAACACTTTTCCAGACTAAGTTTGCAAAGAGAAGTTTAAGACTAGCCTCTGGCTTTTTTCCAGAAACGAAATACCGAGCTTGAATAGTCGACTGCATTTTCATTTTGCGCTTTGAGCTTTTTCATCTTCTCGTCAAGTTTGCTCGCTTCTTGGCCCGAGGGAGGAGGGATTCTTTTGGCGGGCACTTTGCTTTTTGATTGCGCATTCTGAATCTGTGCATTTTGTAAGCGTCGCTGTCTTGCTTTTTCTTCTCTCTCTTTGATTTGAGATCTAAGCTCTTCGGCCTGTTTCTGTGAGTACTGGCTTGTGATCATCATCTGGGAGGCTTGCTTCTCCCATTTATCACGTTGATCCCTAAGATCTTCCACACGCTCTATCGCAGCTGTCAGTTGTTGCTCCAGCATCTTGATCTGCATTTTCATGCGCTCCTTTTCAACAATGTCAGAGATGTCGGAAGAATCTTGTTTGGGGGATGCTTCTACATTTTGTTGCTTTATGCCAAAAACACGCTCTAACTCGGAGACATCAATAATGCGTCGTTGATTTTGATCCAGCTCGTATGACAGTTTGCCGCTATTCATAGCGCGCTGTATCGTGGATTTGGATTTCCCTGTTAGGACGGCTGCCCTTTGTGCACCTACTTTCGCCATGACTATGTAACTCACTCCTTGAAAAAAAACACTGATTCTTAAATATCACGTGGCAATTAGACTCTTCAAGGAACATCAACGGACAAAGGGCTTCTATCCACAATTCCGATCAAGTGGCTGATAAAATAGAAACTTTTATTTTAGGTGATAAGCGTTTCGAAACTAGGCAGCTTCTTTTTCTAATCGCTCGCTCAGCATTCTACCAAGACGGGGCCATTGAGCGCTGGAGAAAAGATGCGCATATATAAATGGAAGCCATCCCTTTTCTCTCCATTCAAGGAAAATCTTGTCATCGAGCGCGGCAAGCTTCTTATCATCAATAATGCGGAAACCCGAAAAGTTGATTCGTCTGTTTCCGGTCACATTGATTTGTGCTTCACGTTCAATGAGGAGATCGTTTGCGGCCAATGCCTGACTGAATTCCAGCGTCTGCGTGGCGGCACCATGATAGTGTTTACAAAAATCCAGTGCTTTCTCTGCGAGCTTGCTTGGCTTACCGTCTTTTTCGAAAAGCGGCTGCTCTCCGTTTTCTTCGGTTATTTCAGGTGTGTAATCAATGCATAGGGTAAGCTGTTCGCTATTGGGAATTTCAGAAAAAATAAAAGGATAGCGCCTTATATAAGCCGGAACATAAGAGTTAACATCCCAATTATTCTCGGCATCCAAAAATAAGTTTTCATTATCACGAAGACCAAGAATAGCGACCGGCGTTGCGTTATTATCCGGACTGAAGGCAATAGGATAATGGCTTGATATCTGGGGCATTTCCACCATGTTAACCGGCACGGCATTTATTCCTTGCGTAAACTGGAAGCCAAAATTTTTCTTTAGGCTCAGGGCTGCATGTTTTTTTGCGTCAAGAGGCACTGGGTTTGAATAAAAAAGAGGAAGCTGGCCTTTGTTCGGCGCTGCCGCATTTCCCTTGGACTCAGTTTTGTCATCTTTTGTCATCTGAATTTTTTACCTTCTTAAGTTTAGCAAATAGATACCGTGGTAACGGATGTTTAACATCGTAACGGATCATATGAAAAAAATACCTTCTTTGGCAATGGTTTTTAAGGATTTTTGCTTGATTTGAGCGATTTATTGAAATATTCGGGTTTTTTAATAGGAAATCTACGTTTTCTAAGCTTTTATTGTGCTTAAAAATCGTTTAGTTTCGCCCTATTGGTTAAGCAGGAATTCTGGAGAGGTTTTATCTATGCATATTGGAATGGTTGGTACAGGGTATGTAGGGCTTGTTTCCGGAACATGTTTCGCAGAGTTTGGTCATGAGGTCGTCTGTGTGGATAAGGATGCAGATAAAATAGAGCGTCTGAAAAAAGGGGAAATCCCGATTTATGAACCCGGCTTACAGCAACTTCTTCAAAGACAAATCGATGCAGGGCGCATCCGTTTTACTACAAAAATTGAAGAGGCGGTTGCAGGAGCAGAAGCGGTGTTTATTGCGGTCGGTACACCCTCACGTCGTTACGGACGCGATGCCGATCTATCCTATGTTTATGAGGCTGCTGCAGAAATAGCTAAAAATCTCGAGGGATACACGGTCGTGGTTAATAAATCCACGGTGCCTGTAGGGACAGGAAAAGAAGTTGAAAGAATTATCAGGGAAGAGGCCCCTTCTGCTGATTTCGATGTCTCTTCAAATCCTGAATTTTTGCGTGAAGGTGCTGCCATAGACGATTTTATGCGCCCTGATAGAGTGGTCGTTGGTGTTTCCTCCGATCGTGCGAAAAAAGTTATGAAGGAAATTTACAGACCGCTTTTTATCAACGAGACACCGATACTCTTTACCTCCAGAGAAACGGCAGAAGTTATAAAATATGCGGCTAATGCCTTTCTTGCCACTAAAATTACATTTATCAATGAGATTGCCGATTTATGTGAGCAGGTCGGTGCCGATGTGCAGAAAGTTGCAAAAGGAATAGGGCTTGATGGCCGTATCGGGGCTAAGTTTTTACACGCCGGCCCGGGCTATGGGGGGTCATGTTTCCCCAAAGATACCGTGGCCTTAACACGCGCCGGTCAGAAATACGGTGCTCCTCAAAGGATTGTCGAGGCCGTTGTTGCCGTTAATGAAGATCGCAAGGCACGCATGGCGGATAAAATTATTGCGGCCTGCGGTGGTGATGTGCGCGGCAAAAAAATAGGGATTCTCGGTGTTTCTTTCAAGCCTAACACAGATGATATGCGCGATTCTCCTGCTCTTACAATTATTCCGATATTACAGCAGGCAGGCGCCGAGATTTCTGCCTATGATCCCGAAGCTATGGAGCCGGCAAAGAAGATGCTGGACGATGTGACATGGGCCGATAATGCTTATGATGCGATAAAGGGTGTCGATGCGCTGTCGATAATTACAGAGTGGAACGAGTTTAGAGCGCTGGATCTTGATCGCATTCAAAAGGAAATGGAAGGCAACGTCATTGTTGATTTGCGAAACATTTACAAAATAGAAGAAATGGAAGGCAAAGGATTTCACTATCTTTCTGTTGGGCGCGGCGAAGTTTCGGCCGATAAGGGCAAAATATATGCCATCTCATCCTAAGCTGTTATCCCATATGCCGGCACTCTGTAATACCGTCCAGCGTGTCGCAGTGGACGCGGGAGAGCTTTTGCTCGAATATTTTGAAGGCATGCATGATTTGGAGCTTGGCGCCAAAGAAGATGGGTCGCCGGTTACAATAGCGGATAAAAAGGCAGAAGAACTAATAGAGCAAAAGCTTTATGAGATCTTGCCGGATGTTCCTGTTATCGGAGAAGAATCTTTTTCTGCAGGGAGAAGAACTGATCTGGAAGGGCAGGCGTATTTTTGGCTTATCGATCCCCTGGATGGCACAAAAGCATTTGTTAAAGGTGATCCGGACTTTACTGTCAATATCGGCCTTATTCATAACGGCGAGCCAATTCTCGGTGTTATATACGCGCCCGAAAAGGGCGAGCTTTACGCAGGGTTTTCAGATAAGGAAGGTGCTATGAAATCCTTCAGATATTTTGAAGATTCCAAAACAGAAAAAGATATCAGAGCAAGAAAAATGCCTGCTGAGGGCCTGACTGTGATGTCGAGCAGTTATCACAGCACCGCGTCATTACATGACAAAATGCTGGAGCAATTCAAGGTCAAAAAAATTGTCAGAAGGGCAAGTTCTATTAAAATCTGTGCTATCGCGAATGGTAAAGCCGATGTCTATCCTCGCTTTGGCCCAACCTGTGAATGGGATACCGCGGCAGGGCACGCAATTCTTAGGGCTGCCGGCGGCGAAATATGCGATTTAAAGGGAAAGCCCCTCTCTTATGGCGGCGCTGATCCCAATTTTTTAAATCCCCACTTTATTGCGGCCTCAAGCGAATTTTTTGAATTTGCCGAGCTTCCCTTATAATGAAACTTGTCCTTTGCTTTAGACTAGGTGTATAATTTTAGGATGTTATCGGTAATGCATAAAATTTTACTTTTATCTGCAATGCTTTGGGCCTCACAGCTTGCTCTGGCACCTCAAAGCGCCTTTGCTCAACAAAATAAAAAGGGTGAGGAGCTTTTCGTGCCTTTTGATGTAGAGAAGCACGCTTATTCCAACGATAAAAAAGGATGCGGTAGAAAAGCCGCGATGTTTGTGGCGGCGCTACAGACGTACAAAGAGGGGCTTGCAGTATCGGAGTTTACCGATATGAAAATTATCCAGCCAATTCTTGAAAGCCACTATAAAAATATTAGAGAAAAAGGCATCGAGAAGGCCGTTATCGATAATATGCAGGAATACAACCAATGTGTTGCTGCCGCACCACCAAATAAAGACCATAAACGTGAAATGGATATGGCGCTTCAACATAACGGTTGCACCAAGCTGAATAAGGCTCTTCTTGAGACCCTGGATAGCATCAAGAAAAGAAAAGACGTTAATAGACTCATGGATAAATACCAAAGGGAAAGTCCGACTTATGACTGGACATCCTTTGAGGGCGTTCCCGATCCAATGCTATATATGATTGCAAAGCTTTACACTGCGGCCGAAGAGGGCTCATACGAGGATGCCGTTATGTTGGCGGCCACATTCGGCGTTGTTTGTTATTACTAGTTTTCTTCCGTTATAAGCGCTTTTATTTCTTCGCTGTGCCAATCGGTTAAACCCTGTATTCTCTTTTTTATAAGCATATCCCGACCGATAATATAGGTCTCTGGATATTTGAACGTGCCAAAAAGATTTTCAGAAATTGATTTATCGGTATCCATTCCGAAAATAATATTTTCATGATCAGGACTTAATTCATTCTCATCAGAAATATGCTTAATGAAGTCAATAACATCTTCGGCATTTTGATCGACAGAAAGTGCAATAAAAACCACATCCTCTTTGTGGTCCGATGCAAGTTTTATTAAGTCGGGAATTTCTATGATACAGGGCGTGCACCATGTCGCCCAGAAATTTACTATAATGTTTTTTCCCTTGAAATCGTATAGGGCGCGGGACCTGTTTTCGAGATCCAGAAACCTGGCGTCCGGCGCAAGGTCCAGATGAGCAGGAGCAGCTATGTATTCTTCCTCGAAAAGAGTGGCATTCGGCGGCCCCCATATATCCCATATCGAGAACAGTGCGCATAACAAAAAGATGGCGATTATGATTTGTGACTTATGCATCTTTGAATAAACCCTTCAACTTCAAAAAGCAAAATGCCAAGAACACTAATTCTCCTGTTATAAGGCTGGCGAGTGACCAAAGGGCTTGGTCGCTGAATCCATAGGAATGCAAGCCAACACCCAGCATATTTACGCCAAACCACGACAGGGCAAGGATGACAGACAAAAAAGACAGCCCGTATAAAACCTCAACTTTTTTCAGTTGGGCACTGATCTGCCCGTGTAACAGCCATAACAGCCAGAAAACAATAAGCAAAGCGCCGTTTTCTTTCGGGTCCCATCCCCAAAATCTTCCCCAGGATTGATCGGCCCATATGCCGCCAAGAATTGTGCCTGTCGTCATCAAAAAAAGTGCAAGAAGGGAGGCTGTCATGACGTGCCTGAAGAGGTCGAAATCAGGAAAGCTCTGCTTCTTGTATATCATATTAAGAAGAACATAGTGCGCCAATAGGCTTGCCACAGTACACAAGGCATAGCCTGACGTTATCGTAAGAACATGGGTGCTCAACCAGAAATTTGTATTTAATACAGCCGTAAGAACAAGAAAATTATCGCCAGTTCCATCATGGGCAGAGCCAAGGATACCAATCAGGATGCCAAGTCCCAATCCGCACCAGAGCCAAAGCTTCGTCTTGTGTTTGGAAAAGGCCAGGAGCGCATAAAATATAACGATCAGATTAACAAACAGCGTTGTCTCGTACAAAGTACTGACGGGGGGGCGATCAAGAATATAGATGCGTGATAAAATGCCTGCACTCTGTGCCATAAAAGCCAGAGCCAGCGAACTGGTTGCAATTTTTTCTACGATGGCCCGTTTAAAAAACAAAGACGCCACCAAAGCAACAAGCCCAAGAAAACAAAAGGAAAAGCTGATTTTGAATGGGGAGAACAAATTGTAATAATATTCTGTTTTTAAAGCCAAAGCCCTGATAGGTTGCTTGTTATAGGCGATCTGAACCATTTTTTGCGTGGTTTCGTTCCAGATATTATTTTGTCCTGAGTGATAGGCATAGGCCAGAGTTTTCCAGCCATTGTTTTTTTCTCTCTTTACATCGCTATCGTTCAGGGCTTGCCAGGGTGTCATCCAGTTATCGTTGTCTAAAACCACTTTGAAAATGTCGGCTTCTTTTGCATTTTCCGACAACATATCCAGCGAAAAGGCAATTTGAACCAGACTGCGTTCTTGCTCTGAATACTCTTCAATTTTTTGTCCTCGTTTCGAATATATCTCTTCCAATATGTCTTCGAGCTGAGCCCGGAAAACAAGGCTGCTTTCATAGGTAATTTGTTGTGAGGCGAAGGGCTTTAATGAGTCCGGCGCCGTATCGGGAATGGTTTCGGATAGAGGCAAAAAAAGCGATAGACTGCTATAAAGATCACGTAGAAGGATCATGTTTTTCTGAAGCGTGATCAGTTTTTTTTGCTCTGAAGACCAGTCTTGCTCGTTTCTTTGGGCAATATCCAGTATCAAGGCTTGCTTGGGGCTAAGGGCTTTTGATATTTCAACATAGGAATACAGCCTGGATTTACGGGGCTCTAATTTTAGAATATGCAGAAGATTAGGATCTCTAACCCTTATAATAGGGCGTATCTCTGATCGGGCAGGATCAAATAGAGCTTCCGTCATCCATGCCATTGCATTTTTTTCCTGACCGGATACCGTTTTTAAAACATCACGGGCAAAGCTATCTAATGGTTTTATACGCCCTTCATGGAGGATTGGCATGTGGGCCAGATGGAGTGTAGTGGGCGCGCTGTCTGGCGCTGCTGCGTGAAGGCTATGCAGCGGTAATATGCTGATGAGAAGCATGAGCAGTGATAACACGCTAAACCTTCGCATTTTTTCTTACCCCTGCAGAACGGTTTTGACGAATAGACATATGCATCAGAATTCCCAAACATAAAATCAGTCCGGAAATATAAGGAAAAGATCTTCCTGCATTCTGAACCGCGGCCAATACCGATATGTTGCCTTGCGGTGTTTCAAGAAAGGATGATTGAAAAAAAGTGTATCCTTTATAGCGTAACGGATCATTCATCGAGATTGCCGCTTCCCACACCATGCCGTCATCCTCGATTAAAACTTTTGACTCATAGGATTTCGCAAGGTCCGTGCCAGGGTAGGATTGTTTTTGAAGATCAACCAACCTGATAGAAAAGGGCATTTTTCTTTGTTGTCGCATTAAAGAAAATTTGTACTTTTTCTGGCCAATTGATATTTCGGGGTATTGGGGCACATCCTCAAGGATAGTATAAATACCGATATTGTCGTTACCCTCAATTTCAAAGGTAAGGCCTGCCATATTATCTTCATCGTTGCTGTTTGATGCTTTCGGGATGATCTGCATATGTTGCGCCATTCCCTGATACTGGTCCGTACTATTTTGTCTCGATGTGATGTCACAGTTTTCGCAATGCTCGAGAATTTTTATACTTAAGGCATCCCCGATGGGCTTTATGATACCTTTTTCCCCCAGTTCTTTATGATCAATCGCATAAACGGTTTTTCCTGCTTCATCTGTGATAAGAAATTCCCGGCTATGGTAATCTGAAATGACGTGTTTGGACTCACCCACACCCAAGGCAATGTAGCCTTCACGACTGAATACAGCAGTAAAAAGCCCGCCAAGTAAAAGTACCATCACACCAATATGGGTAATAATGATGCCGCTATTCGTTTTACTCCATGGGCTTTTGAATATGAGCTTAAAGGCAAGATTGAGAAACACTAATCCCAGAAGAATAGGCATACCCGGAAGCGGTATGACAGGGTGGACCCATAAAATAATATCCGAGAAAAAAAGTCTGGTCGCTTTATAAAGTCCTAAATATTTCTGCGATATTGTGCCGACTATTAAATAAATCATAATCATAGGAAGCACGTAGTGCAGAAGTCTGGGCTCGGTTAGAAGCAGAAATAATTTCTTTGTTAAAGTCATAGTGTCTGCATTCTATCTCTTACTTGCAAAAGTGCCAGTCCTAAGGAAAAAAAGCTCGCTTTATGCTGCCTGTATATGTGGCTCGAAAAACTTTTGCAACCTATCCTTCACCTCATCAGGATTTTTCAGAGCATTTAGCTCCGATCTGAACTCTGCCGAATTATCGAGGTGAGAGCAATACCACGACAAATGTTTGCGTGCAAAGGGAACGCCTTTTTTTTCACCATAGTAGGAAATAATTGAATCGTAATGCCCCAAAATTATTTTTAGTTTTTCTTCCAGAGAGGGATCGGGGCTTATCATACCTGTTCTTAAAAAATCTATAATCTGTTTTAAAAGCCACGGCTTTCCCTGACATCCACGACCGACCATAACACCGTCGGCGCCGGATTCACGCATTGCTTTCTCTGCATCTTCTGTGCTCATGATATCGCCATTGGCAATAAGCGGGATATCAATCGCCCTTTTTACCTCGCTGATCATTTTCCAATCAGCCGTTCCTGTATATTTTTGCTCTCTTGTCCTGCCATGGACGCTCACCATCTGGATGCCCACATCCTGTGCTCTTCTGGCAAGGGTTGGTGCGTTCTTATTATCACTATTCCAGCCCAATCTCATTTTGACGGTGACGGGAACATTAACCGCTTTCACCGTTGCTTCCATTATTTCTGTTGCTAATTGCTCGTCTTGCATCAAGGCCGATCCGGCCATCTTATTGACGACCTTTTTAACAGGGCAGCCGAAATTTATATCAATAATAGCAGCCCCCCTGTCGACATTCATGCGCGCGGCCTCGGCCATGATTTCAGGATCACATCCGGCCAATTGAACGGCGATGGGGAAGTCGTCGAAATACTCTTCGTTCATTTTGAGGGACCGGCTTTTTTGTTCGATCATTTCACGGCTGGCGATCATCTCGGAAAACACCAGGCCGGCACCATACTTCTTTACCAGACGCCTGTACGGTAAATCCGTGATCCCTGACATGGGAGCCAGAAACACTGGGTCCTTAATTTTAATTTGTCCGATTGTAATCATGACGGCAGGATATTCCAAACACATAAACCATGTCTACAATTACATGCCCTTCAGCTTTTTTGCCTGCCGTTTAAAATAAACACGAGGGTGAATTTCCCCCTTTTCCTTTTCATACTTCTCATAGTATTGCTGGTGATATGTCTCGCCATTCCAGAATTTCTCCGCAGGGCCTAGCTTTGTTGCAATAGGGGCACCAAAATATCCTTCTGAATTTAGCTGATTTATGACGCTCTCGGCCGCTTTTTTCTGCTCTTCATTATGATAGAATATATGGGAACGGTATTGCGTGCCTACATCGACACCTTGGCGGTTTATTTGTGTCGGGTCATGCGCTTTGGTAAGAAAAAACCTTATTAAGTCTTCATAACTGATTTTTTCAGGGTCGTATGAGATTTGCACCGCTTCGGCATGTCCGGTTTTGCCGGTTGTAATATCTTGATAGGTTGGATTGGGGAGCTCTCCTCCTGTATATCCTACTTGCGTGAAAAGAACGCCGTCTAAAGCCCGGAATTCACTTTCAACACACCAAAAACAACCACCGGCTACCGTTGCAACCGGGTAATTCTCAGGTTTTTCAGTCATAAGGTCACTTCCTTGTGTTTCCAAAACACCCTCAACTGCGAATGAGGATGAATTTATGAGTACAAAAAGTAATATAATTATAGGCGCTAAAACGATAGCTATTCTTGCGTTGCGCATTTGACTACTCTTTTTTTTGTTATCAAGTTATAATTAATACTACTAACCTATTCGCAAGGAATAGAGAAAATGTTTCTAGGAAAATCAAAGGCTCTTAATTTTGAGGATCGTCCAGAGGGTATGACACCGTATATACTGCTCTTGCATTATACCGGTATGCAAACAATGGAAGCCGCCAAAGACAGGCTTTCAGACCCTGATAGCAAGGTCAGCGCCCATTATTTGATTGATGAAGATGGAAGTGTTTTTGATATTGTATCAGAGGATAAACGGGCATGGCATGCGGGTGTGGCCTATTGGGATCATGAAACCGATATAAATTCGGTCTCCATAGGCGTTGAAATTGTTAACCCCGGCCATGAATTCGGTTACAGGGAATTTCCCGAGGCACAAATGCGTTCGGTGCTGAAATTATGCCGTGATATTTCTTCACGTCATGATATCAGATATGTTTTGGGACATTCTGATGTGGCTCCTGAACGAAAGCTTGACCCGGGCGAGCTATTTAACTGGAAGTGGCTTGCAGAAAACGGGATAGGGTTATGGCCGCGTCCTACTGAGGAAGAGCGGGAAAAAGCTGAATTGCTTTCACGCAATGATTATGAAACCGAGAAACTTTTTGTGGCCTATGGTTATAATCCAATGGCAGCCTATGTGGATGTTGTCACAGCGTTTCATCGTCATTATTTTCCGCAACGCTTTAAAGAGAGTGCGGAAGGGGTCATCTGCAATGAAACGGTTGCAAGGCTTTTATCCTTATTACGCCTTTCAAGTGAGTCATCTGAATCTGAAAATAGTTGATTTTTTGGGTTATTCTCAATACATTCTCGTAACGCTAAAAAACTGGATGGCCGCTGTATGCTTTTGCATAGAGAGGAAAGTCCGGGCTTTACGGAAAAACGGTGCCGGGTAACACCCGGGGAGGGCTTGTCCCTTACGGCAGGTGCCACAGAAATAAACTACCTTCATTTATGAGGGAAAAGGTGAAAAGGTGCGGTAAGAGCGCACCGCAGGTTCAGTAATGAAACTGGCTAGGTAAACCCCACTGGAAGTAAAACCAAATAGGAACCACGTCTTGAGCTTACGCTCTGGAAAATGATTTCCGCATTGTGGTTCGGGTAGGTTGCTTGAGGTGTTTGGTAACAGACATCCTAGATGAATGGTCATCCCTGATTTATCAGGACAGAACCCGGCTTATAGGTTTTTTGGCCTATTTAATGCACAGAAGTACATTTTTTATGTATTTTTGTGCATTTTTTATTTTCTTTGCAGTTTATGCATTAAAAAACCGCCAGATGGTTCTGGCGGTTCTTTTCATTTAGCCTGTTCACTGATGTCTTGCTTTCGCCCCCTGAAAGCTTTTGTCAGTGCCGTTTAAGGCTTAAAGGCTTGTGATGTAGGTATACAAAATTGTTCCCACATACATGCCGCCGTTCACAGCTAGAACAAGCATTAGTAAGTTAATAAGCATAGTTTACTCCCCACACAGATAAATAATAACTACGTTTTTTAAGTGTCCTATCTTTAGCATAGGTATTTCGTAAAATGCAAACTTTTTTTATTTATTTGCAGTGGCTTAGTCCTGTAAGCCGCGGAAAATAACGTATTTTTCATATAAATTTTTTTGCGCCAAAGTGCATTTTTAATTCATTACTTATGTCAATAATTTTGATATTAGGGAAAATATATATGTGACTTCTCTTTTATTCTGATCTCAATACGAAAAAAAATGTTACTTACTCTTGTTTTGCGCGCTGTTCCTGTTGACGATCCAAATGTTCCCATGATATCCCATAAATAACCATGAAATGTCATGGCTCTGATTTTTGTTCGCATACACAGCGTTAAAGGTTTGTATATGGCTCTGTTTTTGTCGACATTTACGAATAAAGTAGACAAAAAAGGCCGGGTTTCTGTGCCCGCGCCTTTCCGTTCGGCACTGGCCGAGCAGCTTCATCATGGCATTGTTTTGTTTGTATCCAATCAACATTCCTGCCTTGAGGGCTTCGATTGGGCTAAAATGGATGAAATCGGTGACCGGATGGACCATTACGATCTGTTCTCGGATGATCAGGATGATCTTGCTACATCGATTTTTGGCGAAAGCGTACAGCTTTTTTTCGATAGTGAAGGGCGTGTAACCCTTCCAAAGGACTTATGTGACGCCGCTCGTATTTCAAGTAAAGTAACTTTTGTAGGTTTGGGAAGGAAATTCCAGTTGTGGAATCCCGAGATGTTCGAGCGACGAAAAACACAAGCCAGAAGCTCCGTCCAGGATCGCAAGCTAACCATCCCGAAAATTGATGGCGGGGGTGCGGTATGACGTCGCTTCATCACGATGTTGATGGGCACTATCCCGTAATGTTGCCTGAAGTTTTGGCGGCGCTTTCTCCGAAAGACGGAGAGGTTTACGTTGATGGAACCTTTGGCGCTGGCGGATATACTAGAGCCATATTGGAATCTGCAGATTGTATTGTTTATGCAATTGATAGGGATGACTCTGTCGCGCCAATAGTATCGGAATTCAAGGAAAAATACGGCGATAGATTTGTTTTTCTAAAGGGCTGTTTCGGTGATGTTGATGTTTTGCTCCGCTCAGAAGGGGTGAATAATGTCGATGGCTTTGTTCTTGATATCGGTGTGTCTTCGATGCAGCTGGATCAGGAAGACAGAGGGTTTTCATTTCGAACTGACGGCCCGCTGGATATGCGCATGGATAATTCAAGTGATGGGCCGCACGCTGCTGATATTGTAAATGAGTATGATGAAACCGATCTGGCAAACCTCATTTACAAATATGGAGAAGAGCGAAAGTCGCGCCATATCGCAAGAAGGATCGTGGAACAGCGCAGCGAAACTCCATTTGAAACAACGTTTGATCTTGCCGATTGTGTGCGTTCTGTTGTTCGTAAATCGCCAAAGGATAAAATCGATCCGGCGACAAGAACATTTCAGGCGCTGCGCATTGCTGTCAATGACGAGCTTGGCGAGTTGCAACGTGCGCTCGAGGCTTCGGAATATATTCTTTCTGATGGCGGGCGTCTTGTCGTTGTGTCCTTTCATTCGCTCGAAGATTCAATCGTAAAATCATTTTTAAGAGAAAAGTCCAATAATATGGCGCGGGTCTCGCGGCATTTACCTGATCCGGCAGTATCTGAATCCAAAATGGAATTTTCTTTGATTTCAAATAAAGCAATCAAGCCTTCGGAGATTGAGATTTCTGAAAACGCAAGATCGAGATCGGCAAAATTACGCGCTGCTATTCGTGTAAAATCTCGGAAAGGGGGCGTGTAATGCGCTGGCTTGTCTTGAGATATAGTGTGGTTGGTCTATTGGTTCTTTTCAGTGGCGCGCTCCTGATGGATGTTAGTCACCGTGTTCAAAGCGTGCAAAGACAGGTTAAAAGTTATGATAACCTCATTGAATCCGAAAAAGAAAATATTAGAGTTCTAAAAGCCGAATGGGCGTATTTAAATGATCCTCTTCGCTTGGAGGAAATGGTGTCTGGAAACTCTGGATTTGTGGCTCCGCAACCAGAAAATCTTGTTTCCGATATGGATGCCTTATTCAGTCAAGCCCCTGCTTCACAGGTTTTTGTTAATCCATCCTCTGCGTCAAAGCCCCGTGATATTTCCTATAACCCCTCCATAGTACCCCCCCCTTCAAAGCCTATTCCGGCATCATTCTCGACAAAAGTTAATCAAAACGATCTGCCAAATAACTATATAACAGAAGGCGGGGTGCGATGATCTGGAAACGCGCACGCTTTCAGGCTACGTTGATTGACGGAGATCGCCGCTCTACAATTTCCATGGCACAGGGTCGTCTGTCGATACTCAGTGTATGTTTTGTGCTGGGCTATATGCTTGTCATGATCCGGCTGATTGATCTGTCAATTGTTCAGGGTGAAAATATCTTCTACAAATCCGAAGATCATGTGTTCGATAAGTCGCTTGGTGCATATACCTCAACTGTTCGGCGCGGCGATATATATGACAGGCATGGCTTTTTGTTGGCGACAACCCTTAAGACGCCGTCAGTATTTGTAGATCCTGCGCTGGTGTTGGATGTAGATGATTTGGCCTCGAGACTAACGCATGTTTTTCCGGAATTGAAACACGATGATCTTGCAAAAGTACTTGGTGCAGATAATCGTTTTGGCTGGATAAAGCGTCATGTAACACCAAAACAACAAGAGCAAGTTCTGGCGCTCGGTGAGCCCAGCCTTGGTTTCAAATACGAGCACAAGCGGGTTTACCCGCAAAAATCTCTTTTCTCCCATATGGTGGGATACACCGATCGTGACGGTATTGGGTTATCCGGTCTGGAAAGAGGGTATGACACGACTCTGCGCGAGGGCAAGCATCTGCATTTATCTCTTGATCTCAGGCTACAGCATATTGTGAGGCGAGAGGTCTCGACGGCGATATCCGATTTTAACGCAAAGGCTGGCGTGGGAGTTATTCTGGATGTAAAGACCGGCGCGGTTCTGGCCGGAGTATCTTTGCCGGATTACGATTTAAATCTTGCCAGCAAAGCGAACGACAATGAAAAGTTCAATCGTTTGACCCTGGGCGTTTACGAGCTTGGGTCAATGTTTAAAATCTTTTCAACGGCGGCTTTGCTTGAATTGCACAAAGTCAGCATGGGTCATACCTTTGATGCACGAAAACCTATTAAAATCGGCCGTTTTACAATTAACGACTATCATGCCCAAAAACGCATTCTTACTGTTCCAGAGGTGTTTATGCATTCCTCGAATATAGGCTCTGCCCTTATGGGGGAAATGGTCGGTGGAGAGAAGCTCAAAGATTTCTATGCCGATCTGGGACTTCTTGGTCAGATGCAATTTGGCATCAAAGAGGCTGGCTTTCCGATTGTTCCCGATCCATGGCGTAAAGTGAACACTTATACGGCGGCTTATGGCCATGGCTTGGCAACAACACCAATGCAAATGAGTGCGGCCGTAGCCACTGTTATAAATGGCGGATTATCTGTGAGCCCGACTTTTCTCAAGCAGGAAGAACCCTCGGGCACGACCAGCGAAGTTCAAATTTTATCAGAGGAAACCTCGGATAAAATGCGCAGACTTATGAGGCTGGTTGTGACAGAAGGGACAGGGAAAAATGCCGATGCAAAGGGGTATACTGTCGGAGGGAAAACGGGGACAGCAGAAAAAAGCATAAACGGGCGCTATGACCATAGCCGCCTTATTTCATCTTTTGTCGCGGCATTTCCTATGGATGATCCGGATTACGTTATCATGGTCATGGTTGATGAACCGAAGGGAAATAAGGAAAGTTACGGTTATGCAACGGCCGGCTGGGTGGCGGCGCCTGCGGTTAAACGTATCGTGGTTTCAATGGCTTCTATTCTGGGTCTGCCTGCGGATAAATATGATCCAAAGCAGGATATAGGCAACAGTCTTTTGCCTTATCTGCAAAAAGAAACAGCGGGAGGTAAGAAACTTGTCTCCTATTAGCGCGGAATTAAATATAGATATTTCTACATTACAAGGCGTGACCCAAGACAGTCGGGAGGTTGCTGAAGGCTATCTTTTTGCAGCTTTGCAAGGAGATACGGTTGATGGTCGCGATTATATTGATGATGCAATCAAGAATGGCGCCACCGTTATCCTGTCAGATAAAACGGTAAAGATTGATGGGGCTGTTAAAGCTGTTCTTGTCGATAATCCCCGCCAAACATTTAGCCATGTCGTTTCGGAATACTATCAAAACCAACCGCCTTTAATTGTTGCGGTAACAGGAACAAATGGCAAAAGCTCGGTTGTTCATTTTATTAATCAGCTCTGGAGAGCGGCAGGTAAAAAATCAGGATTTATTGGAACTTTATCAGGCAATCTGACGACACCGGACCCTGTTATTATTCATGCAAATCTAAGGCAAATGCAGGCGGAAGGTATTACACATGTCGCGATGGAGGCATCAAGCCATGGGCTGGAACAATATCGCATGGATGGTGTTAAAATTTCAGTGGCTGCCTTTACAAATTTTTCTCAGGACCACCTTGATTATCACAAAGAGATGGAAAGTTACTTTTCTTCTAAAACCAGACTGTTTTCAGAATTGCTCACTCAGAACGGTGTAGCTGTTTTAAATGCCGATAGTGCAGAGGAGTATAAGCGTCTAAAAAATCTATGCGTCGAGCGGGGCATTCGTGTTATTTCCTATGGCGCCGAGGGGGAGGATATCAAGCTGATCTCTGTCGCAACACAGGGCATAACGCAGGAAATAAAAGCAGAAATTCTTGGAAGAATGTATAGATTTGTGCTGCCTCTTGTCGGACATTTTCAGGTGGCAAATGTTTTATGTGCTCTGGGTTGTATTTTTGCAGAAGATGATAGCGACATTGATTTCTGGATGGGTTTTCTTTCCGGCTTAGACAGTGTTCCCGGACGGCTCCAACTGGTCACGGGTGGCGGGTTGCGCGCTTATGTGGATTATGCCCACACGCCGGATGCGTTGGAAAATGTCTTGGACGCTTTGCGCCCTGACACAAAAGGCCGTTTGCTCTGCGTTTTCGGATGTGGAGGAGACAGGGACTCCAGCAAGCGATCCCAGATGGGAAAGGTTGTGAGCCGTATTGCCGATGTTGCAATTGTAACAGACGATAATCCGCGCTCTGAAAATCCGGAAGATATTCGCCGGCAGGTTTTATCAGGCATGAATGATACGGCTTTGGAAATTGCCGATAGGCGCGCCGCAATACTGGCCGCCGTAGAAATGATGGATGAAGACGATGTTTTGCTCGTCGCCGGTAAAGGGCACGAGCAGGGGCAGATTTTTAATGGGGGAATAGAGCCTTTCGACGATGTCGAAGAGGTTCACAAGGCACTGAATACTAGGGTTTAAATTGAGTTAGAGTAAAAGGATTTAGAGTATGATTGAAAATAACCGTTATTACTGGTCTCACCTGAAAACGAGATCCGTAACGGTCCGCGTAGCCCCCAAGAAAAAACAAATGGGAATTGTTTTTCGTGTGAATAGTATGATTGATCTCGGTCAAGGAAGACAAACAGTACTGCTGGAACATGTTGATTTTCCAAAATCATATCATAGACAGAGTCTGGATGATGACATCTCGGTGCCGTTTCGCATGGGTAAATTGGATTTTATATACACATCGCTGCAACAGCCTAAAGTGCATAATGTGCATAGTTTGCTTTCTGTCCTTTACAAAGACGAGCGTGTCGAGAAGATAGTAGAAGAAGTTCTTTCTCCGGGAGATCTTTTGATCTTCCGTCAGAAAGGTAATTCTCTAGCAATTAAAATGCTCGAGGTTTTACGGATCGTGAAAGAAAACTCCTATAGTAAACACCCCAATAAAAAGGGAAGCTCTGAGTATGCTCTATAATCTTTTAACTCCCTATGCCGATCAATTTCTCTTTTTCGATTTATTTCGTTCTGTCACTTTCAGAACCGGCGGAGCAATCGTAACGTCCCTCGTCGTCTGTTTTGTCATAGCGCCGTCCATGATACGATGGCTCAAAGAAAAACAAAAACAAGGACAGCCAATACGGGAAGAGGGGCCGGAGACACATTTTAAAAAAGCCGGTACACCGACTATGGGCGGATTGATGATCCTGATATCAATGTGCGCCAGTGCCCTTCTATGGTCAGATTGGAGCAACCCCTTTGTCTGGTACGCCTTGATTATTACAATTGGCTACGGCGGTATTGGTTTTGCCGATGACTATCTTAAACTAACCAAACAAAACACAAAGGGCTTGTCGGGGCGCCTGAAAATAACAGGACAAATTGTAATCGGTACATTTGTAACCATCGGCATAATGAATGCCTTGCCTCCAAATCTTTCTACACATGTTGCACCCCCGTTTTTTAAAGATGTCCTCATCAACTTGTCATGGTTTTTTATACCGTGGTCACTCATAGTCATCATCGGTGCTTCTAACGCTGTTAACCTGACAGACGGCCTGGATGGTTTGGCAATTGTGCCGGTCGCAATCGCCGCTGCCTGTTTTGGCCTCATCGCTTATTTGGTCGGACATGTAGACTTCTCGAAGTATCTTTACCTTAATTATGTTCCCGGAACCGAAGAGCTTGCAATAATTTGCGGGGCACTGATCGGCGGGGCAATGGGATTTCTTTGGTATAATGCACCGCCAGCCGCCATTTTTATGGGAGATACAGGCTCACTCTCTATGGGGGGGCTCCTTGGCGCCATGTCTGTAATGACCAAGCATGAAATTGTATTGGCAATTGTGGGCGGCCTCTTTGTATTGGAAACTGTATCGGTCATTGTTCAGGTAACCTCATTTAAACTGACGGGTAAACGTGTGTTTGCAATGGCTCCTTTGCACCATCATTTCGAGAAAAAAGGCTGGTCGGAACCAACGATTGTTATTCGTTTCTGGATTATTGCTGTTATTTTGGCTTTGGTTGGACTCGCAACGCTTAAGCTGCGATAATACGCCTGCCTTGTCTTCGCATAGGAAAAAAATGAGTAAGATCGAACGTTTTGTTGAAGGCCTCTCAGGGAAACCAGTCTTGGTATACGGTCTGGGCAGGAGCGGCTCGTCTTCGGCAAAAGTTCTCGCGGATGCTGGCGTGGAAGTTGTTATCGGTGACGATAATCCGGAAAACATCCAGAATCTGGCTGACCTCAATCTTAAATCTTTGGAAGATGTTAACTATCATTTGTCCGATTATGCGTTTCTTTTGCTTTCTCCGGGAATTCCGCTAACCCACCCCAAACCCCACGATATAGTAAATCGTGCCAAAGCAGCAGATATAGAGATCATATGTGATCTGGAACTTTTCCATCGTGTTTATCCCGACCTGAAGACAATTGGGGTTACAGGAACAAACGGAAAATCGACGACAACGGCCCTTCTCAATCATATTTTTCAAACTTCGGGTATCAGTAGTTTGCTAGGGGGCAATATCGGTATTCCGGTCTTTGATCTAGAGATTAAAGATGAGGATGCATGGGTTATACTCGAGATGTCCTCCTTTCAAATTGATCTATGTCCTACATTCAGGCCCGATATTTCTGTGGTTTTGAACATCACACCCGATCATCTGGATAGGCACGGAGATATAGATCACTACACCGAAGTCAAGGAACGGATTACCGAAATAGTAAAAGAAGGGGATTATAACGCCGCGGTGATTTGTACAGATGATAAATATACGCGCAAGATATATACACGTGCAGAGGAACTTAAACTCAGGAATGTTGTTGAAACCTCGACTTTGGAATCTGTTACTTATGGTGTTTTTATTAAAGACGACACCCTTTTTGATGCCATGGAAAGTGATGTTTTCGAGGTCGGAAATTTAGAAAAAATCCAGAGTTTAAGCGGCGTACATAATTACCAAAATGCTGCCTCTACATATGCGGCTGCCCGTATAGCAGGCCTTGCGCATGAAAAAATATGGACGGCGATGGAGGCGTTTGCGGGTCTTAACCATCGTCAATATTTGGTGCGCACGATTAACGGCGTTCCCTATATCAATGACAGTAAAGCAACCAATGCGGCGTCGGCTGCGGTTGCTTTGGCATGCAGAGATAATATCTACTGGATTGTCGGGGGACGTAAGAAACACACTGGTCTGGATGGTCTGGAGGAGTTTTTTGGAAATATTAACCATGCCTTTCTAATCGGTGAATCTACAGATGATTTCGCAAAATGGTTTGAAAACTATAATTTGGCCTATTCCAAATGTTTTACTTTGGATAAAGCCTTGGGTATGGCCCACGATATGGCACAAGAACATCGAGGAAAGCCCGGAGGAGGAGCCGTTGTATTACTGTCTCCGGCTTGTGCTTCTTTCGATCAATTTGCGTCGTTCGAGGATCGCGGCAATCGGTTTTCCGAATTGGTAGAAAAACTGGATCAGGAAAAATAGATGTCGGGCAACGCACAAATTATTCAGAAACAAAACCCTTACGGCGAATACAATGAACCTCGCGCCTTTTCCCGAATGGACAGGTCTTTTCTAGGGGTCTGGTGGTGGACAGTGGACCGCGCTATGTTGGGGGCTATTATTGCACTTCTTGTTTTTGGTCTGGCGCTTGTCACCTCCGCCAGCCCTTCTGTGGCACAAAAAATCGGCGCTTCGGATTATTACTTTATAAGAAAACATATGATCTTTCTAATACCAACGGTTTTTCTGATCGTTGCCGGCTCCATGTTTAACCCGAAGCTGGTTTGGCGCTTTGCGAGTGCTGTGTTGGTTGCATCAATTGTCATGATGATCGCGGTGTTATTTTTGGGAACAGAAGAAAAGGGGGCCAAGCGCTGGCTATCCTTTCTTGGCTATTCGCTGCAACCAAGCGAATTTGCAAAGCCTGCTTTTGCCGTTGTTGCCGCATGGTTGATTTCGCTGCAAAAAAAGTCGATGCAGCAAATGCAGTTCTATGGCAAGGACGCAAAAAAGGCACGGATATTCCCGGGCTACTATATTGCTGTTGGTTTATATTTCCTGCTTTTGGTGCTTTTGATTATGCAGCCGGATTTAGGGATGACGGTGGTTTTAACTCTGGTCTTCGCGATACAGATCTTTTTGGGCGGTTTGCGTTTTCGCTACCTTGCGGTTTTATTTGCTGCTGGAACGGCCGGGCTAGGGATGGCCTATCTTGGCCTTCATCACGTAAAAAGCCGTGTCGATCGTTTTTTCTATCCCGATACAGGTGATAATTTTCAAGTTGAAAAATCGCTTGAGGCAATAAAAAAGGGCGGCTTAATCGGTGTTGGACCCGGTCAAGGTATAGAAAAGAACACGCTGCCGGATGCGCATGCCGACTTTACGTTCTCGGTTCTTGCCGAGGAAGGCGGGCTTATATTCGTATTCCTTCTGGTATCTCTCTTTCTGTTCGTCCTGCTAAGAGGATTAAAAAGACTGCAGGAAACCCATGATGTGTTTTCAGTTTTGGCGGCGGGTGGTTTGCTTGGAATGTTTGGAATTCAGTCCCTTATCCATATGGCGTCCAGTGTAAATCTTATTCCCGCAAAGGGAATGACTCTCCCCTTTATCAGTTATGGGGGCTCTTCATTGATTTCGATGGGAATGGCAATGGGAATGGTGCTTGCCCTAACCCGTCAAAAAGCAAGATCGTCAATTGCAAAAAGTGGCCTGACAATGCGCAGAACACAAGAACAAGATAAAGGCACAAAAAATGCCTGACTCGTATTTCATACTCATCAGTGCAGGAGGAACAGGCGGTCATATGAGTCCTGCCAGCGCGCTTGCCCGTGATTTACTAGGGCGGGGTTATCGTGTTGAACTGGTCACAGATGATCGGGGTCTTCAATTTTCTTCCATGTTTGAGGGTATAAAGACACATGTCATCAAGTCCGGCACGCTTGGCTCGGGCTTTAAGGCAAAGGTTATCGGCCTTGTTAAATTAATTACAGGGATTCTCCACGGCTTTAGGCTTGTTAGAAACCTTAAACCTGATCTCGTGGTTGGCTTTGGTGGATATCCCTCTTTTCCTGGGGTGTTCGCAGCGCAGAAACTTGGAATCCCGACAATTCTACATGAGCAAAACGCCATTATCGGTAAAGCCAATGCCATGCTTGCGCCGCAAGCCGAGCGTATTGCGCTCTCCATGCCCTATATATCCGGTCTTGACCGTGAGGAAACATTTCGCAGCGTCATAACGGGTAATCCTGTACGCGCCGAAATATCGAAATTACACGATCTCGAATATATTCCCCCAACCGACGGCGGAGAGTTATGCATTTTGGTGATGGGTGGATCACTAGGGGCCACAGTTTTTAGCGAGGTCGTGCCCGCCGCGCTTTCACAACTATCTGCCGAGCACAAAAATCGGCTTAAAATTGTCCAGCAATGCCGTGAAACAGATCTTGAAACTGTCAAGGAATCCTACAAAAAAAGTGGAATTAACACGACACTGACAACATTTATCAGTGATGTTGCCAAAGAATTATCAAGGGCCCATCTCGTGATCGCCAGATCGGGCGCCAGTACAGTGGCCGAGGTGTCACTGGCCGGACGGCCTGCAATATACGTCCCCTATCCTCATCACAAAGACCAACAGCAAAAAAAGAATGCCGATGCTGTGGCAAGTCAGGGCGGCGGCTGGGTGATGACCGAAGATAATTTTACACAGGACGCATTACTGGCAAAAATTGAAAATTGTTTTCAAAGTCCAGAAAGCTTGTCTCGGGCCGCTGCAAGTGCTAAACAGTGCGCTAGGCCGGATGCAGCCAAGAAACTTGGCAATTTGGTGACTGCGATTGTCGCGGATCAAGATAAGAATAAATAGAGGAATTTACAATGCGTACAATGTCACCGGACATAGGCACATTGCATTTTATAGGCATCGGCGGAATAGGGATGAGCGGTATCGCCAACCTTTTATTATCGCTTGGATATGATGTGCAAGGTTCCGATATGGCTAACAGTGCCAATGTGGTTCGTCTGCAAGAAAATAACGCCAGAGTCGCCATAGGGCATGACCCGAAAAATATTCGTAACAAGGACGGAGAGCTAGCTGCAGCCGTTGTTATCTCTTCGGCGGTGAAGGATGATAACGTCGAACTTGTCGCGGCAAGGGCGGCTAAGATTCCTGTCGTTCAGCGCGCTGAAATGTTGGCCGAGTTGATGCGACTAAAATCATCTGTTGCCGTTGCCGGAACGCACGGCAAAACCACCACAACATCTATGGTCGGGCAGATGCTAGATCAGGCGGGTCTGGACCCGACCGTTGTCAATGGCGGTATTGTTAATGCATATGGAACAAACACACGTTTCGGGCAATCGGACTGGATGGTCGTCGAAGCGGATGAAAGTGACGGCAGTTTTATAAGACTGCCTGCAACAGTTGCCGTGGTTACAAATATGGATCCGGAGCATATGGATCATTACGGTTCGTTCGACAATGTTAAAGATGCTTACAGGCGTTTCGTGCTGAACCTTCCGTTTCATGGTTATGCGCTAATGTGTATTGATCATCCCGAAGTTCAAACTTTAGCGGCGCAGGTATCAGACCGTAAAGTTATTACTTACGGCTTTAATCCGCAGGCAGATATCCGCGCTGATAATATGCGCTTCGGTGCCGACGGCAGTACATTTGATGTCACCTTTGCGGGTTGGCTATCTGAAGACGGAAAAGAAACAGAGATCAGGGATATTCATCTTTCTATGCCAGGTAAGCATAATGTCCAGAATTCTCTTGTTGCCTTGGGGGTTGCAAAAGAAATGGGTGTTCCGACGGCAACAATGAAAAAGGCGATGGCGAATTTTGGGGGTGTAAAAAGACGCTTTACCAAAATGGGTATTATTGATGGTATTACGATTATTGATGATTATGCCCACCATCCGGTCGAAATTGATGTTGTTTTGAAAACGGCGCGTGAAGCTGTCAGGGAAACAGGTGGAAATGTTATCGCGGTCATGCAGCCCCATCGTTATTCCCGACTGAATGATTTATATGAAGAGTTCTGCAGGTGTTTTAATGATGCCGATCATGTCATTGTGGCCGATGTCTATGAGGCGGGCGAGAACAAGATAGAAGGCGTCGACAAATTTTATCTGGTGGAAGGTCTGAAAACACATAGCCACAGATCGGTAGAAGTACTCATAGACAAGACCGACTTGCCCCGTGTTTTGGCAGAACGTGCCCATTCAGGGGATTACGTTATTTTAATGGGGGCCGGCGATATTACCAAATGGGCCGCTCTGTTGCCGGATCAGCTTGAGGTCGAAATACAAAAATTAAAAGGCAGCGCGGCATGAGCGGCGCCACTCCGGCCATGAATAAAAAAATAAACATCTATGACTATGATGGCCGCTTTACTGAAAATGCGCCGATCGGTTTGAAAAGCTGGTTCCGGTGCGGCGGATCTGCAGACCTGCTTTTTGAACCTTCGGATATCGATGATTTATCAATATTTTTAAAGCAATATCCTAAAGACGAGCCGCTACTTGTTTTGGGTGGGATGGCCAATACAATTGTGCGCGATGGCGGAATACGCGGCTGCGTAATCCAGCTTGGCAAGGCTTTTTCGGAAATCGAAGTACAGGATAACCGTATCATGGTTGGTGCTGGCGCTTTGAATGGTTCCGTCGCCTCTGCTGCGGCCAAGGCGGGTATTGGCGGTCTGGAGTTTCTATCCGGTATTCCCGGAACCGTAGGCGGGGCGTTGCGGATGAATGCCGGTGCGTATGGAGCCGAAATTAAGGATATTCTTGTGGCGGCGATGGGATTGAGTAAAAACGGAATTCTTGTGCCATTTAGTCCCGAAGATATGGATATGCGTTATAGATATTGCGGTGTACCGGAAGGTACAGTTTTTATCTCGGCTGTTTTTGAAGGGGTACCGGAAGATCAGGACGTCGTGCGTAATCGTTTGAAAGAAATCAAGGCAACCAGACAGGCGACCCAGCCAATCTCGGAAAAGACGGGGGGATCGACTTTTGCTAATCCATCGGCCGAAGATCTTGAGCAAGCAGGGTTGCCAACTGACATGAAAGCATGGCAACTGGTCGAAAAGGCGGGGGGGCGCGATCTGCAAATCGGCGGGGCCCGCATGAGTGACAAACATCTTAATTTTATGATTAATGCCGGTAATGCCACGGCAAGAAATTTAGAAGATTTGGGTGACGATCTGATTAAACGCGTTCAGGATCAATGTGGGTTAACGCTTCACTGGGAAATTCGTCGTGTGGGTGAATACACCTGAAAACGGTCAAAAAATCCGGGCGAGATTCCCAAAAAAGTCTAAAAAATATAAGGCCAAAAAAATATGGCCCGAATCTTCAGAGCTTCTATAAAAATCGGGCCCGTTCTTATGTGAATATGGCCCGAATTTTAGTAAATTTCACGTTTAACTAGATTTTCAAGACCCGTTCGTAAATATCCGGCAAATCATTTTCCAGCAAAATAACGTCTTTGCTTTGTTTGTTTTCGATAAGCCATTTTTGGGCCTGCTCGAACGTATCAAACTCCAACAAAATTTTGCTTTTTGCGCTGGATCTAAATCCTTCCAGAAATGTTGGGATGCGTTCTGGATTTACGACCAAAACAATGTGGCATGTTTCTGCGGCTAGTGCTCCCAAGGTTTTATGGACTTCGTTATGTGCGCTGCCTAACTCAACAATTCCGGGGGTTACAAGGATTCCGCGCCCGTCACGATCATCGGCCAGGACCTTTAAAACATGGAGTGCGGAGCGAAACCCCGGGGGATTTGAATTGAACGCATCATCAATAATGATACTGCCATCTTGCTGTTGTTTCACTTCAAGCCGGTGCTTGATTTGCGGCGTTGAGGCCAGCGCTGTTTTGATATCTTTTGCCTCCATACCCAGTGACATCGCGCACGCAAAAGCCAAGGCAATATTATGCCCGTGATGAATGCCGTATAGTGGTGCTCTTAACGTATATTTCTCTTCTTTCCATTCTATTGTAACGCACAGTCCCTTTGGGGTTTGCTCGACAGACATTATTTTCAAATCATCTTCAGAAAGGTAGCTGTACTCCTGTTCGTTCTTTGGTGTTTTGGTGCCCATGGGCTCACCGCAGGCAATGAAATGATCCATGGCCTGATTGCGTATATTGCGTGAATGTTCGTATTTAAGGGTTTTTTCATGCACAATCATCGTGCCATTTCTGGACAAAACCGACTCCGCCAGCTCGTATTTGGCTTGGACCACAGCTTCTAGTGATCTGAACCTCTCGTAATGGGCATGGCCGATGGATGTTATAATACCGACATTAGGTGGTGTTAGTTCACACAGCTTTTTGATAGAACCGGGGCCGTAAGCACCCATTTCAGTTACAAAATATTTATGGTTGGGCGCCAGTTGTTCCCTTAAAATTCTGGTAACACCCATGACGGTGTTAACACTCCCGGGGGTCACAAGAGTTGGTGCGGAAACCTTCAGGATATGGGCTAGAATATGTTTTACCGAGGTTTTACCATATGAACCGGTCACCGCGATAATTGTCGGGTTTATATCGGCCAGTTTTTGAAGGGCCTCGGCATAAAGTTTCTTTTGAACAGAATTCTCATAAGGCGCAAGAGAGAGATTGCCGATAACCAGCAGTAAAGGAAGGGCTTGCACTATAACGATCCAAAGTACAGGAAGCCCCGATTGCATGACGGCAACAGCACAAAGCAGACTGTATAGCAAAGATGTCAGCAGGATTCTTTGAGCGCGCTTTGTTATTTTAAGGGCTTTTTTGGATTGCTTCCTGGCATCTTTTTCAAAATACGTTGCGGCTATAAAAACGCAAAATATAAGGATATGAAGCGTAAATTCAGACACATGCCCGAGTAAGGCTGCTATGGACGCAAGGAGTAATACGGCGCTGACGCGTTTATCAAAAACACCGTGTTGCAAGATCCATGATAAGAGTCTGCCGTTATTGTAGTCATCTTGCTGAAGGGCGTGCAAAAAGTTCATCAAGCGTTTGCCAGCAAAAGCAAAGAAAGAAATAAGCACAATGATTTTAATTGCCAGAATATCCATAACGGTCTTTCATAGGTTTTAGCGCTTGTTTGCGTTTTCTTTAATAAAGTCGCCCAAAATTTTAATGACTTGATGGCGCCCCTGATCCAAAACACTGTAGTGATCCTGCCCATCCAATAGAAATAATTTTGCATCAGGAATCAAGCGCGAAAGTCTTTCTCCAAATTCAGGTGGTGTCTCAGTATCTTGTGTTCCGTATATAAGGGCAACAGGACATTGAATTTTTTCTGCCTGCGGGGAAAGGTCCTCGTTAACCACGCGGACAAAAATTTTTCTCATTGGCCCTGCATTCCGGTAGTCAGTGCTACCAAAAATGGTCATAAGTTTATCCTTTAAAGGCCCTTCAGGGACGACATGCCTTAAAATCTTGAAGGCTTTGATACGTAAATAAAAATAAGTTCTTTGAAGGAACGGCCGCTTTCTTTTTAAACCTGCACCCGCAATAACGGCCATCGCCTGGACGAGATCAGGATGGTGAGATGACAACTGAATCCCGACACGGCAGCCAAAAGAATGCCCAATCCATATAATTTTGGATATTCCTTGTTCCTTGAGCCATTGCGCAATTGCATTGGCATAATGTTCCGTGCCCCAATCCTCTGGAGGTGTTGGTGAGTCGCCGAATCCCGGGAAATCCAATAATATATGGTGGCCGTAAGATTCCAGTGATGTAACGAGACTTTCCCAGCTTTTATGGCTTTGCCCCCAACCATGCCCCCAAAGTATAACAGGGCTATCCTGCATAGACTTAAGGGTATCCGTGTCCGGACCATGGAAAAAAAAATTTGTGCCGGGCGTTTCAAAATGTTGCACGTTTCCCCCTTTTAAGAGATCGCGTTTCGTGATTAAATGCATTTATCGATTAATCATTATCTCTTTATACGACGATTGTCATATGTCTCAAATCAAAACTTCTACTGACGGTATAATTAATAGGAAAAAGATTGCTGTTTTTTTCGGTGGTCGCTCTCCTGAACACGATGTTAGTGTTATTACAGGGCTGCAAGCGCTGCAAGCCCTTGATCATACGCTGTATGATGCGTTTCCTGTATACATTTCGCCTGAAGGAAGCTGGTATGTAGGTGAGATATTAAAAAAACGCGAGAGCTATCTTCTGAATGAGCAGGATCTCAAAAAAGTTACAGAAGTTACTCTGGATGTTGCTGCTAAACGCGGCGGTGTGCTGATTTCCAAGAAAAAATCATTTTTTGGTAAAGCAAATAACATACATTTTGATGTGGCTTTACCGGCTTTTCATGGTTTGTATGGCGAAGATGGCAGTATTCAGGGGCTATTTGAACTGGCAAACGTTCCTTATGTCGGGATGCGTACAAAAGCTTCGGCGTTGTTGATGGATAAGATCACGACCAAATATTTGTTGAAATCCTTAGGTATTCCAGCCCTTCCTTTTGCTGTCCTAAAACGGCCTGAAGAGGGATATCTGATTCCTGAAAAGCAGTTGGAAAAGATTTTGGGCCCCCTTGGTTTTCCATGTATTTTGAAGCCATCTCATCTTGGGAGTTCTATCGGTGTTGCCAAGGCCAATAGTCTTGAAGAAGCAAAGGCTCTTCTTCCCGCCATTTTCGAATATGATACAACGGCTATAGCAGAGCCATTTGTAGAGAATCTCGTGGAATATAATGTTTCTGTGTCCAAAATGTTCGGCCGTGTTTTGACCTCTGCAATTGAGTGCCCTAAAACCACCGAAGAACTTCTGGATTTTAAAGAAAAGTATATGTCGGGCGATGGTAAAGCCGGCAGTAAGAATTCCGGTACAAAAACATTTGCGACCGTAAGTGATGGCATGCTGTCGTTAACGCGTACAATTAATCCCGAACTGCCTGATGAGATGGAAAAAAATATCAGGTTGTGGGCGGATGAGATGTTCAGAGCGATCGATGGTGTTGGCGCCCCGCGCATTGATTTCATAGGAAACTTAAAAACCGGAGAAATATGGATGAATGAAGTGAATCCATGTCCCGGATCTTTTGCCTATTTCCTATGGGAGGCAGCAAAAAATGAACCCGTTTTCTTTACAGATTTACTGACTTCGATGATCGCAGAAGCGATCGCTGAAAATACTTCACAAGCTCTTCCCTACGATCCTGTCCCAGAAGGTGCAAGATTACTAAAACGTGAATAGGTAATGTTTCACTATGTTTTTCAATAAAAAGAAAAAAAAGGCAAAAAAGAAGGCCAAGAAGCTGCGTTTTGGCATCTTTGGATGGCGCTTTGCTGTTTTTTCTGTGCTGGCACTTGTACTTGTGTGGGGTCTTGGTCTGTTTCTTTTGACAGATACGGATGAGATGTCAGTATTGTGGGTGCAGGATAAATTCCTTTCTGCCTCTGTAGATGCTGGTTTTAAGGTAGAGAATATTCTGGTCGAAGGCCGGCATTATTCCGATAAAGATGCTTTGTTGGCACTCGTTAATGTTCAAAAAGGCGATTCCATTTTTCTTTTGGATCCTAGAGAAGCCAAAAAGCAAATTGAAAAAATAAGCTGGATCAAGTCTGCCCATGTCGAGCGCCGCTTACCAAATACGGTTTATATCAAGTTGAACGAGCGCCAGCCCATGGCGTTATGGCAGAACGATAACGCTTTACAACTTATTGATTCCGAAGGCATTGTTCTGACACAAAAAAGCCTGAAGGATTTTGCGTATTTGCCCATGGTCAAAGGCAAAGAGGCACCGGGGGAGTCAAAATATCTTTTTTCACTATTGGAAGCAGAGCCGGAATTGTTATCACTTCTTGACCATGCCGAGTTGGTGGAAAAACGTCGTTGGAATTTGTATTTGAAAGACGGGAAACGTATAAAATTACCCGAGGATGATATGGGTCTTGCTATGCGCCATGTTATGCTTCGCCAGCAGCAGGATAAAATACTATCAAAAGATATGATTACCGTTATAGATGCTAGATATAAGGGCCGACTCATTGTCCGAACAAAACTTGGAAAAGTTCAGGATTATAAGGCTGACGTTGTAAATATTGGTACCCCACTGTAAGAGTAAAAAATGGATCACAAAAAAACAATAAGACCAGAAGGCACATTATTAGCTGCACTTGATATAGGGAGCAGTAAGACAGCATGCTTTATTGGCAAAATTGTAGATGATAAGGGAACATTTGAAATTATTGGTGTGGGCCACAGGCCTTCCCAAGGTATAAAAAACGGCACAATCATAGATATGGATGCGGCCGAGGCTGTTATTCGTCAAACTGTACATGCGGCAGAGAATATGGCTGCGGATGTTATGAAGGGATATCCGCTGAGAGAGATTGTTGTGAATGTTGCAGGAACACACGCAAATTCATTTGGTCACAGTGTCAGCGTTGATTTGGGGGGGCATGATATCACGGATAACGATGTGAGGCGCGCTCTGGCCAAAGCCCAAGAGCGGGAAAGTGACCAAAATCTTGAGCTGGTTCACACAATACCTACATTTTTTCGCGTAGATGGTCAGGACGGTATAAGAGACCCTAGAGGAATGTATGCCGAAAATATGCAAGTAGATATTAATCTGGTGACAGGCGACTCAGTGGCATTGAGAAATGTTTCCAGTTGCATAGAGCGCAGCCATCTTGATATTTCTGCGCTTTGTGTCAGTGCCTATGCTGCAGGTTTATCTTCTCTGGTCGATGACGAAATTGATCTTGGGTGTACTGTGGTCGATATGGGTGGGGGTATTACATCGTTTGCAGTCTTCCACAGTGGTTATATGATTTACTGCGACTCGATTCCTTTAGGCGGAAAGAATATTACAAGTGATATTGCCAAGGGTTTAACAACATCATTAGAGCATGCAGAGCGCCTTAAAGTGTTATATGGAAGTGCCATTGCATCACAAACCGATGAAGGTGAACTGATCGAGGTCCCCAGACTTGGTGAAGACGAGCGCGGTAAGCCCAACCATATTCCAAGATCTTTACTGGTAGGCATAATACAGCCACGCATAGAAGAAATTTTGGAAATGGTGCGTGCCAGATTTGTAGATAACGGACTGGATAGAGTTGTGGGTCGCCGTATTGTTCTGACCGGCGGGGCAAGTCAAATACATGGATTGAAGGATATGGCCGAACATGTTTTAGACAAGCAAGTCCGGCTAGGGAAGCCGATAAGGCTTACCGGTGTTCCAGACGCTGTTAGTGGCCCTGCATTTTCTACGGTTTCAGGTCTATTAACGTATGCAGCGGGCCATACAGAAGAAATGCCTGCTGAAATCATGGCGCGTGTCCAGCCTGAGTCTCTTGTTGATCGTGCCAAGATTTGGTTGAGAGAAAACTGGTAGTTCTTTTTTACTTATCCACATCAATTTTCCCAGTTATTCCTTTGTGTTGCGAAGGCTTTGGGGTTGGTTTTCCTGTTCGGGAAAAAGTGAGTCATTTTCGTGACTTAGGAGTCTGACTTGTTGTTTTGATTCAACTTAAAAAATCATTTTTTGGAGTGGGAAAGTTTTAAAATGGTGGATAGCTTGGTTTTTCCCTCTTCTCAGAAAAAAAAAACTGATTTAAGCTTCAACTTGTCCTACCGAACTACTACTTCTTAGGGGTTCTTCCAAAATGATAAATGTAAAAATGCAACCAACAGAAATTCAAAAATTATCTCCAAAAATTGCGGTCATAGGCATAGGTGGTGCTGGTGGTAACGCGGTTAACAATATGATTGCTTCAAATCTTGATGGTTGTGAGTTTCTCGTGTGTAATACCGACTCGCAAGCCCTTGAGGGATCTCTTGCCGACCATAAGGTGCAGCTTGGCTCTAATGTCACGGGAGGGTTGGGTGCAGGCTCAAACCCCGAGGTGGGAAAGGCTGCTGCAGAAGAAAGTCTTGAAGAAGTTCTTAGATATCTTGACGGCGCGAATATGGCATTTGTGACTTGTGGTATGGGTGGTGGAACCGGAACTGGTGCTGCTCCTGTTATCGCTAAAGCGTGTAGGCAACAAGGAATACTGACGGTTGGTGTTGTGACGAAGCCTTTTCACTTTGAAGGTGTTCACCGTATGAAGCAAGCCGAGCAGGGCATTGAGGAAATGCAGCAATATGTTGATACTTTGATTGTTATTCCTAATCAGAATTTATTCCGTATAGCAAATGAGAAGACGACTTTTGCCGAAGCATTCAAGATGGCAGATTCGGTTCTTCAATCAGGGGTGCGGGGCGTTACCGACCTTATGGTTAGGCCAGGTCTTGTTAATCTGGATTTCGCAGATATACGCACAGCCATGCTTCAGATGGGTAAGGCTATGATGGGTACAGGTGAGGCTTCCGGTGAGAAGCGTGCTGTAGAGGCTGCCGAGGCTGCTATTAATAATCCTCTTCTTGATGATGTTTCAATGAAAGGTGCAAATGGTGTCATAATCAATGTGACTGGTGGTTATGATATGACATTGTTTGAGGCTGACGAGGCTTGTAATCGTATCCGTGATGAAGTTGATCCTGACGCGAATATAATATTCGGAGCCACTTTTGATGATTCTATGGATGGCTTTATGCGTGTGTCGATTGTGGCGACGGGTATCGCTGGTGAAGAGGCAAAAGGAAAGTTCTTTGATGGTAATTCTTCCGGTTCTCAGAAGCCTTCTCCTTTATTGGAGCGTTCTGTCCCGAATGCAGCTTCAAATAATACAACTTCAAATAATGCAGCTAGAGCATCTGTATTGGCGACAGCTCAGGATCGTTCTTCGCGTGCTGTTTCTGGTCGGGATGCGATCAAAGGTCTAACAGCGCCAACACCGATCTCTTCTTCTCAGCAAGCATCACAAGATGTTTTCTTGTCTCAGCAAGGGGCAGAGCAGGTATCCTCGGGTCCACAAGATAGTGGTCCTGAAGAGATAGACGGCACATCCATTGATATGTTCGAGCAAGCCGAGTTTTCGCAGGGTGGATCTTACAATGAAGCAAGTCCGCCAAGAGGTACAATGCATAATTCTTCATTTATACCGCCCAGACCCATGGAGCCGGATGTGAATATACCGGAAAATGGTATTGGATCTCATATTTCCAGTTTTCATGGGGCACATATAGAAGCTAAACCTGCAACAAGGTCTTCTTCGCCGATTGGATTAAATTTAAATCCACCCAAGTTGACTACCTCGCTTGCTGGTGATCATCAGCAACGTTCTCCCTCTTTGTTTGAGCGCATTACTGGCTCAGTCCAACAACATATCGATAGTTTTAGAGAAGATTCAGATATTCAGGAGTCTTCCCCTACAACGAATACAAGTTCACAATCTGGAGGTCCTTTAACCTCCCCGTCACAAGGAAGTCTTAATATCAGTGCGCCTTCTGGTAAATCTGCTGTTAAACTTGATGATGAGCTTGATATTCCTGCATTTTTACGCCGCCAGGCGAATTGAGCGCTCTCCTCCTCAATCAGAAAAGGGCTCTGATCTATTCGGAGCCCTTTTTTTTACTTCTATTGTAACAAATCGCAACAAAGCGTTATTTGATGAAAAGCAGCTTTTTCTGTACCTTCTACCGTGAAGATCAGGATTTTAAGCCCGAAAAAGATATATAAGACAATAAGATGACAAAAAACAGACAGCAGACACTAATGGTTCCGGCCGCAATCAGCGGAGTGGGCTTGCATTCGGGGGTTCCGATTGCAATGCGTTTGCTTCCTGCGCCTTCTGATCATGGTATCGTATTTGTGCGCACGGATTTGTCATCTGGCAACAATATCATTCCCGCACGATGGGATATGGTTGTAGATACGCAATTATGCACCGTTATCGGTAATACTGACGGGGCGAGTGTGGGGACTATTGAGCACTTGATGTCTGCTCTGCGCGGCTGTGGTGTTGATAATCTACTCATAGAAATTGATGGTCCGGAAGTTCCTGCAATGGACGGTAGTGCGATGCCTTTTGTAGAGGCTATTGAAAAAGCCGGTGTTGTAAGACAGGACGTTTCCAAGAGAGCTATTCGTGTTCTAAGAGAGGTTTCTGTCGAACAAGATGGAAAAAGAGTTACGCTAAAGCCGGATGAATCTTCTACTTTTGTTGGCGAGATTGAGTTCGAGCACAGTGATATAGGCTATCAGCGTTTCGAGACACAGCTGGTTAACGGTAATTTCAAGCATGACATTGCGCAGGCACGTACTTTTGGTTTCTTCCACGAGGCAGAATGGCTGCGTTCACAAGGGCTTGGCCTTGGAGGATCACTTGATAATGCCATTATTCTTGATACGGATGGTATTATGAATCCGGGTGGGCTTCGTTATGCTAACGAGTTTATTCGCCATAAACTTCTGGATGCTATTGGTGATCTTTATCTGGCTGGTGCTCAAATACTTGGTATCTATGATGGTGTTAAGGCCGGCCATGCAATCAACAATGCTATTCTTCATGAGCTGTTTTCCAGTGACGAAAACTGGGAATATGTTGAATTAACATCCTTTGATTTGCCACAACAGCAAGAGCAAGTAGATTCTGTTCTGGCGTATGCTTGAAACATCTTCTTTCTGATAGATTGCTTTTAATTTCCGAAGCCCCTTTTATTCGTCTGCTATTCGGTCTATTTTGACTTTGATCATTTTATAGAATCGGAGCAATGATATATGCGTTTGTTAAGAACTGTACTATTTGTGCTTGTTATATGTGCCGCCACAGCATGTTCCAGTAATAACAAGACCGAAGCGCCGGTTGAGGCTGCAACGGTAGAAACTTTATATGAAAAAGCATCCACGGCAATGGATGCAGGAAATTATGTAGAGGCAACCAAATATTTCGAGGAAGTCGAGAGACAGCACCCATATTCACAGTGGTCCAGAAGAGCGCAATTAATGGGTGCCTATTCATCGTATCTTGATCAGCGTTATGACGATGCCATATTTGCACTGGAGCGCTATATACAACTTCATCCTGGGGCTGACGATATTGATTATGCTTATTATCTTAAGGCGCTGTGTTTTTATGAGCAAATCTCTGATGTTGGCCGTGATCAGGACATGACAGTACAAGCTGTTAAGTCCCTCAATACACTGATTAATCGTTTTCCCAACAGTCAGTATGCTCGCGATGCGACACTTAAGCGTGACTTGACCTACGACCATTTGGCAGGGAAAGAGATGGATGTAGGGCGGTATTATTTGAAAAAGGGGCATATAAATGCCGCAATTAACCGTTTTCGTTCCGTCGTCGTCAATTTTCAAACCACAAGCCATGTCGCCGAAGCGCTGCACCGTCTTGTTGAGGCTTATATGACCTTAGGCCTTCGCAAAGAAGCCCTCCATGTTGCGGCTGTTCTTGGGCATAACTATCCCGGCAGTAAATGGTATCAAAGGACATATGCGCTTCTGGACGATCAACAACGCCAAGACATTATAGATGATCGCGGGTTTATTGAAAAAACTTTAGAATCCTTATTAAAGCCGGATTGATTTTCCTGATTTATAGGAATGAAAAAGTTACAAAAAAGTTTCTTAAGGTTCTGTGATGACGAATAGTCTTTTTGATATGGATATGGAAGATGCAAAAGCGCGCCATACAAAATTAGTAAAGCAGATTCGTAGAGCGGATCATGCCTATTATCAACACGACGATCCAGAAATAACAGATGCTGAATATGATGCACTTCGCTTGGAGCTTGAGCGTCTCGAGACAAATCATCCTGAACTTATAAGTGCTGAAAGCCCGTCACAGACCGTTGGTGTAGCCCCCTCAAAAGGCTTTAAAAAAGTGATGCATGCCGTGCCCATGTTGTCTCTTTCAAATGTTTTTTCCAAAGAAGATGTTCAGGGTTTTCTTGATAAGACCTGTCGTTTTCTTGGGCTTGGAGACGACGAAGAAATTACTCTGATTGCAGAGCCTAAAATTGATGGCCTGTCGTGCTCTTTGCGCTATGAAAAGGGAAAGCTGGTGATGGCGGCTACGCGTGGTGACGGGGCGGAAGGAGAGGATATCACAGAAAATATCAGAACCATTTCATCCATACCACAAACCCTATCGAACGGAGCACCAGATGTTTTGGAGGTGCGCGGCGAAATTTATATGGGCCGTGCTGCTTTTGATGTTTTGAATAAAAAGCAGCAAGAAGAGGGCAAGCCTGTCTTTTCAAATCCTAGAAATGCAGCTGCGGGTAGTGTAAGGCAGCTTGATTCCAAAATCACGGCAATGAGGGAGCTTGGTTTTTTTGGATACGCACTAGGTGAGGTGTCGGAACCTTTTGCCAAGACGCAAGAGGAAGTAAGGCAAAAACTTAAAGCCTGGGGTATTCCCGAAACGTCTTACGCAATATGTAATACATTGGAAGAAATAATGCGTAACTATGAACAGGTTCTGGAGGAAAGGCCTGATCTGGATTATGAGATTGACGGGATTGTCTATAAAATTAACCGGCTTGACTGGCAAGAGCGCCTGGGTTTTGTCTCCCGTGCGCCGCGGTGGGCAACGGCACATAAATTTCCAGCGGAACGTGCCATAACAAAAATTCATGCGATTGATATTCAAGTCGGCAGAACAGGGGCATTGACCCCTGTAGCGAGGCTGGAGCCAATTACTGTTGGCGGGGTCGTCGTCTCAAATGCAACTTTGCACAATGAAGATGAGATTGAGCGTAAAGATATCAGAATTGGCGACTATGTTGTGATTCAGCGTGCCGGTGATGTTATTCCTCAGGTTGTTGAGGTCATAAAGGATAAGCGTACAGGGCAGGAGAAGGCATTTAAACCGCTGGTAACATGCCCTGAATGCGGCGCCCATGCTGTGCGTGAGGAAGGCGAGGCAGTGCGCCGGTGTGCGGGCGGTATGACCTGTCCCAAGCAGGCCGTAGAGCGCTTGAAGCATTTTGTATCACGGCTTGCATTTGATATTGAAGGTCTGGGGGATAAGATTATCCAGACATTCTGGGAAGATGAACTCATTCAAAATCCGGCCGATATATTTACTTTAGAGGAAAGAAACAGGGGTAGCTTAACTCCTATTCATGCGCGTGAAGGATGGGGTGATCTTTCAGAAAAGAATTTGTTCCAGTCCATCAATACAAAACGTGTCATTCCTCTAAATAGATTTATTTATGCCTTGGGAATCCGCCAAATCGGCGAGGCGACCGCCAAACGTCTGGCGGGCACGTACGGAACTCTTGAAAATATTGAAGATCAAATGATCAAAGCGCAGGACCGTGAGTCGGAATCTTTTGCTGATTTAATAGGTATTGATGATATCGGGCCAGCAGCAGCGAATGATTTGATTGCATTTTTTGCAGAAGATCACAATCTTACTGTCATTCATGCGCTAAAAAATCAGTTGGATATTGAGCCGTATGAACTTCCTAATACTTCTGACAGTCCTGTTGCCGGGAAAACAGTTGTATTCACTGGCACCCTTACAGAAATGACACGCGCAGAAGCAAAAGCAAAAGCGGAGAGCCTTGGGTGTAAGGTTTCTGGAGCTGTATCCAGCAAAACCGATTATGTGATTGCAGGAGAGGATGCGGGCTCAAAATTGAAAAAGGCCCAGGAGCTAGGTGTTAAAATTTTGAGCGAGCGAGAATGGCTTGAATTAATTCGAGCATGAAAAAGGCGCCTTAGGCGCCCAAATCAAAAGTCCGACTTTATTATACTGCGTCTTCTTTGTCTCTTAATTCATATAATTTGCTCATGGCTTGTTCTATTTCAGGGGGATAGTCACGACGCTCTATAAATTCACCGCCACCGGTATTTCTGGTCATTGCCAGTTCCAGTGCTCTCGTGAGGAGTTCAGCCAGCTTAAGATCATCTTGCTCTAATGAGAGTTCAAGGGCAGATAAAATTCTATCGCTTAGTCTTATTTGCTCTCTATTCATTTCATCCATCAATCATGTCTCCCGTATATGGACTTTTATTGTGCATTGTTCTTAAAAAGGTTTCAAGGTTTCTGGTCTATCAATAATTTTTTCTTTTATCAAGTTGTAAAAATGACCAAGAAAATTATCCCTTATATCATCTTGTTCCATCAAGATTTCGTGGTATGAGCCGGGGTAGTCAATCGTCTGAACATCCGCCATACCGGACATGATTTTGTGTGATATCCTGTTGTCTACCAGATCCTCATGTCCCGCAATAGCTACCAAACAAGGGGTAAGAATATCTCTATGCTTTTTTTGTAAATCTAGGCATGATTTCTGGGCATTATAAACCCAACCCAATGTAACATCACCACATCTTAGATCCGGATTTTTTTTGCACCATATCTCCTCTATTTGGTGCCTGAGAGGGTCCTTGGTAAGTCGTGCCTTTTCAGTTCTTTTGTCCCAGTTATTTCCGCCGGGAATATATTTTTGACCAGCAATCAGGTTACAAAAATATGCCGCAATAAGGGCAAGCCTTTGTGGTATAAATCGGAATACTTTTATGCCTGTCATGGGAGCAGTAAAAGCCGCACATTCAAAAGTATCGGGGTAATGATAAAGATATCTTAACCCAATATTGGCGCCCATAGAATGCCCGAGCAGTGCCATAGCAATCCGGCCTTTATCAGTGGATACGGAAGAGTGCTTTATATATTCATCAATGAAATAATGCAGATCTTCGATATCCTGCTTAAATCCCATACTGTGGCGTTTTTGAGGGTCACTCAAATATCGTGTTGATAGGCCTTGGCCGGCCCAATCGAGTGTCCAGAATGCCAGATTTTGGCTGAGGCACCAATTTGCGGTTTCAAAGTATTTTTCTGAAAATTCCCTAACACCTTGAAGGCAGACAACGATTGCATCGGGTGTTTTATCTTTCGGGAAAACCGAGCCGAAACGAATTTTTCTGCCGTTTCGCTCAAAGTTGTGCCATCGCCAGCCTTCAGGCTGTTGAAAGCGCTTTTCCAGTTCTGACGGCCCCATTTTTTTTACCATAACAATAAAATTCTAACATATGAGAAGTAATGTGCGCTAGAAATGATTAAGTATTACACATATATATAAATCAATTATTCCATAGCCTTAATGATGCCTTCAGTCATTTTCTTGGCGTCTCCAAGAAGCATCATTGTGTTATCAGCAAAGAAAAGCGGGTTATCAATGCCAGCATAACCGGTTCCCATGGATCGTTTTACAAAAAGAACGGTTTTTGCGTTTTCAACATCAAGCACGGGCATACCATAAATAGGTGATGTGGGGTCATTCTTGGCTGCAGGATTTGTGATGTCATTCGCACCAATCACATAAGCAACATCCGCCTGCGCAAAGTCGCGGTTGATATCTTCCATCTCCAAGACCTCATCATAAGGAACATTTGCTTCGGCAAGAAGAACATTCATGTGGCCCGGCATACGGCCGGCAACGGGATGAATGGCATATTTAATCTCTACACCCTCTGCTTTCAGTATATCTGCTAATTCACGAACTGCGTGTTGAGCCTGCGCTACGGCCATACCGTATCCCGGTACAATAATAACGCGCGAAGCATTTTTCATGATGTAGGCCGCATCTTCTGCTGCGCCAATCTTTGCATTGCGATCCCCCATATCGGCTGCGGCTGCGCCCCCGGAATCATCGCCACCAAATCCGCCAAGAATAACATTAAGAAATGATCTATTCATGCCTTTGCACATTATATAGGACAGGATAGCTCCGGATGCTCCAACTAATGCGCCGGTAATAATGAGAAGGTTATTGTGCAGGGTAAATCCAATACCTGCAGCAGCCCAGCCAGAATAAGAATTCAACATAGACACGATAACCGGCATGTCTGCGCCGCCGATCGGGATAATCATTAAAACACCAAGTGCAAGCGCCGTAATAGCGATAAGCCAGAACCAAAAAGCACTGCCAGTCAAGAGCAGCAAGATAATCATGAGGACCAGCGAGCCACCAAGAAGCGCGTTAAGTTTGTGCTGTCCTAAAAAAGTAACAGGTTTCCCTGATATTTTTCCACATAGTTTCCCCCATGCCACTATAGATCCTGTAAAGGTGACGGCACCAATGGCAAGCCCAAGAGACATTTCGATTAGGCTTGCTGTTTTAATATCTCCAGGAAGGCCAATTCCAAAAGTTTCAGGATTATAGAACGCAGCGCTTGCTACACACACTGCGGCCAATCCGACCAGAGAGTGGAACGCGGCCATAAGTTCCGGCAACGCTGTCATTTCAATGGTTTTTGCAATATAGGCACCGATGGATCCACCAATAGCAATTCCCAGAATAATCCAACTCCATCCGGCAACTTCTGGTGCAAAGAGCGTCGTTACAACAGCCAAGGCCATGCCGATCATCCCAAAGCGTAATCCTTGTTGCGCAGTTTCAGGATGTGACAAACCACGTAAAGCAAGAATAAATAAAACAGAGGCTATCAGGTAAGCTATAGAGGAAAGTGTTGTCATATCTGATTATCCTTTCTTCTGAAACATGTGGAGCATGCGCTTGGTAATAATAAAGCCTCCGAATATATTTACAGAGGCAAAAAGCACAGCAAAAAACCCAAGAATACTGGAAAAACCGGAATCAGAAACTGCACCCGTTGCGAGAACCGCGCCAACAATAATAACAGAGGAAATGGCATTGGTTAATCCCATCAGAGGAGAGTGCAAAGCAGGGGTAACGCGCCAAACAACGTGGTAACCAACAAAACAGGCGAGCACGAAAACAGTCAGACCCGTTATCAGGAAGGGTTCTCCGTGTGTGCTGCTTTCTGTTATGACGTGGCTTGTTTCGGTCGCTAGCTGCGCTGCTAAGTCAGACAATTCCTGAAATCTTGTTGCCAGATCAGAGGCGCTTTCGGTTATTGTTTTTTCTGTATCAGGCATTATCCATCCTTACCTTCTTCTTCTGTTTTTTCCTGACTTTTCTGTGCTATCTCTTTTTTAGCTGGTGCTGTCTCACCTGAAAAATTTGGATGAACGATCTTCCCATCCTTAGTCATGCAGACACCTTTAATGATTTCATCTTCCCAATCTATAGAGAGTTCTTTGGTTTCCTGATCTATGATCAGATTGAGGAAATTCAGTAGGTTTTTGGCGTATAAGGCAGAGGCGTCCGCTGCTAAACGGCTGGGTATGTTCAGGTGCCCGACTATATTCACATCATGTTTGGAAACGACCGCACCGGCTTTCGATAAAGCACAGTTTCCGCCTGTTTCAACCGCTAAATCTACGATTACAGAGCCTGTCTTCATGGATTTAACCATTTTTTCTGTTACCAACTTGGGAGCTGGTCTGCCGGGAATAAGTGCTGTTGTGATAACAATATCCTGTTTTGCTATGTGTTTTTCAACCAGTTCGGCTTGCTTCTTTTTATACTCATCGGACATTTCTTTGGCGTAACCGCCTGCTGTTTCTGCTTGTTTAAACTCTTCGTCTTCAACAGCGATGAAACTTGCGCCCAAAGACTCTACCTGCTCTTTTGCTGCCGGGCGAACATCTGTAGCGGAAACAACACCGCCCAGGCGTTTAGCAGTTGCAATTGCTTGTAAACCAGCAACACCGGCACCCATGACAAAAACCTTTGCCGGAGGAACAGTTCCTGCGGCTGTCATCATCATCGGAAAGGCGTGCGGATAATATTCCGCAGCATCTAAAACAGATTTATACCCTGCCAGATTAGATTGTGATGAGAGTACATCCATGCTCTGCGCACGGCTGATTCTTGGAACAAATTCCATGGAAAAGGCATTAATTTTTCCTTTGGCGCAGTCTTTCAGGATTTTATCATTTGAAAAAGGGGCCAACATTGCAATTAATATGCAATTCTTGGGTGTGTCTTTGAGTTCATTATCATTGGGGGCCTGGACCTTTAAAACTATGTCCGCGCCTTTTAGCGTTTCCGTATAATCTTTCGCTATTTTTGCACCGGCATCTTTGTAAGCTGAGTCGGTGTATGCCGAGGCGATGCCGGCATCCTTCTCTATCGTTACAGTGCAGTCAAGCTGGACAAGTTTTTTAACGGTGTCTGGTGATACTGCGACTCTTTTTTCGTGGTCGGCCGTTTCCTTTGGGATAGAAATTTTTAGTCCCACTGTACAAAATTCCCTCTCTTAAAATGATGGAAGACACAATGCATGATTTCGTGCGGCTTGTGAAGAGGGATTGTGCTATTTTTTGCAAAATATTGGTCTCAAGATTATGTCTTCAAATAAAAATGAACTTTTTAGGGTTAATCCCTTGAGTTTATATGATTTTGTCATTATTCTGTAATATGACCAAGTGTGATTCTATCACTTGGTGTCCCATTTCTTTTCTTAGTGTTTCTCTATGGTTTCAAACTTTAAAAGAACATATTTTGCTATAGTGCTCACGTGTGGCGTGCTCACGGTGTCTTTGCACGCATCTGCGGAAAGTCTATCCGAGGCAATGATGTTTGCCTTGGAAAATCATCCTGCGGTTCAAGGTGCCGAGCTTGGGGTAGAGGGAGCAAAAGAAGGGAAAAATGTCGAGCGTTCGAATTATTATCCAGAACTTTCTTTGAGTGTAACAGCAGGTCGCGTTTTCCAGGATAACGCAACAAGCCGTGGTCTTAGTGTAACGAGGGGAGCAGCCTATTCCGGATTAGGTGAGGGTAATCTTGCCCTTCGTCAGATGTTGTTTGATGGACATGAAACAGACAATAGAGTTCAGGCTGCCGAGGCTCGTATTGAATCTTCAAGTTTTGATGTACTTGATGTTGAGCAGGCGATCTCTCTGAAGGTGGCACAAAGTTACGTAGATGTAACACGGATACGCTCGGCACTTAATTTACTAGCATTGCGTATTGCCGATATTAAGGATTATGAGCAACGTATCGATAATATGGTGTCGGAAGGTGTGGCAGATGAGGCCGAGCTTCAGCAAGCCAGAGATGTCTCTATGATTATGGATGGGCTTCGCGCCGATTATGAAGGACAGCTCGCCTCAGCGGAAGCAGCCTATTGGGAGGCGGTGGGTAAAGAATTTCCTGAAGTTGCCATAGAGCCTGATTCCTTAAAAAGTTATATATATGATGACATGGAAAAGGCAGTTACTTTGGCGCAGGAAAACAATCCAATGCTTAAGGCGGCGCAGTTTGATGCTCTGGCAAGCGAGTATGATGTTGACGCGCAGAAAGCCCAAATATTACCTGATGTCAGTGGAGAATTATCTTATTTAAAATCAGATAAAAGAGATGTGATTGGTGGAGAGATTCTTGATAAACGCGCTGTTCTGCGTATGAATTGGAATTTTTCGACGGGAGGAAGACAAATGGCGCAGGTGCGTCAGAAAGATTTCGCACATAAAGAAGCGCAGCTTAATTTGGAAACTCTATCACGCGAAATTGAGCGCGATATACATCAAGCCTATGCAAGCTATAGGACTCTGAGCCGTAAAATGGTGCTTGCCAAAGAGCGTATAGATCTTAATGAGAAGCTATTGAGCGCTTATAAGACACAATTCGAGGGAGCTAGAATAAGTTTGCTTAGTTTAATGCGCGCAGAAAGCCAGCTTTTTAACGCACGTCTTGCAGCAAGCGATAACCAGTACAGTCTTTTGGTGGCAGAGTATAATATATTGGCCTCGATGGGAGAGCTTAAAAATGTGTTGATGTCTCAGGCCAGTGCTATTGAACCTGCTGCAGGCGACCCTGTCACAACGGATGAAACTTCCGAGAACTGATAGAATAAAGTATGAGTGCAAAAAAAAAGGAAATGGAGAAAGAAGGTGAGGTGAGCTCGGGTGACTCATTGCTGGATTGTCTTGTCTTTCTTTGTTCTTACTTTGGAAAAGTGAAATCCGCAGAGGTATTAAAGGCCGGTCTTGCCTATGACGATAAGGGTATGGGGCCGCAACTTTTTTGTGAAGCAGCTGCAAACCAAGGATTGAAAGCCGAGATTGTCAAAAAAAGTAACCCAAAAAAGATTCCGGCCGCAGTACTCCCATGTATTTTATTTCTTAAGGATGATCACCCTTGTGTCCTTCTGGAAGTGTCAGCAAAAGGAGAACAGGCAAAAGTATTTTTCCCCGAGACGGGTGGCTCGAAGTCAGTCAAGATATCTCAAATCACTAAGGACTACACAGGATTTGCAATTTTTGTGCACCCTGAAACAGAATTTAAAGCATCAAAGACACGCCCTGATCTTAGAAGTGATGACAATCATTGGTTCTGGGGGATTGTAAGAGAAAGCCGGTCAACCTACTCCATGGTTATTCTCGCTTCGATCTTTATTAATATGTTTGCTTTGATCAGCCCCCTTTATATTATGAACGTTTACGATAGAGTGATACCCAATAATGCTATTGAAACAGGCTGGGCACTCGGGATCGGTGCGTTTATCGCTTTCATATTTGATTTCATTTTTCGAAGCATTCGCGGCTATTTTATTGATTTTGCAGGAAGAAGAACAGATACACTTGCCGCTCGCAGGATTTATGATCATGTCATTGATATGAAACTGGCGAATCGTCCTCAATCGAGTGGAGGATTTGCCAATATGTTACGGGATTTTGACTCCGTCAGGGAATTTTTTACTTCTGCAACAATAACAGCTTTGGTAGATTTGCCTTTTTCCCTTTTGTTTTTATTCTTTGTTTATAAATTGGGCGGGTCAATGGCCTTCATCCTTGTGGCGATTATATTCGCTGCTACTGTGGTTGGTTTTTTTATTCAGCTAAGCCTAAAAAAAGTTGTAAGAAAATCTGTTCAGGCAGCGCAGAACAGGCACGGTCTTTTGGTTGAAACAATTTATGGATTGGAAACAATCAAGGCTAATCATGCTGATGGGCGCTTCAGGGCAAAGTACACAAGCCAGATTGCAGAAGATGCAAGTTATGCCCAGAGGTCGAGATTTCTTTCTTCCTTAGGTGTGAATATCACGACGTTCATGCAACAAACGGCTACGATCTTTATCATTTTAAGCGGCATGTATCTTGTGCAAGACGGTGACATGAGCTCTGGAGGGCTTATTGCCTGCGTGATTCTTGGTGGGCGGGCAATTTCTCCTATAGGGCAGATTGCTAATCTTATTACTAAGTATCATCAGGCTGGTGGTTCGTTAAAAACGTTGAACAAAATAATGTCATCACCCGTTGAGCGGCCAAAAGATCAGGATTTTTTACATCGTCCGGATTTATCGGGGCAAATATCGTTTGAGCATGTTTCATTTACTTATCCTGGTGTTGATGTGCCTGTTCTAAAAGACATCTCGTTTTCTATTCAGCCAGGTGAACGTGTCGGAATTATAGGGCGCGTAGGATCTGGAAAAAGTACGATGGCACGCCTAATTCTGAAGCTGTACGACCCCGATAAAGGCGTGATTTTGGCTGATAATACAGATTACAGGCAGATTGATCCTGCGGATTTACGAAAAAATATTGCTTATTTGGCTCAGGAAGTTGTGCTGTTTCAGGGAAGCGTTAAGGATAATATTATTGCTTCCGCACCCCATGCCAGCGAAAAACAAATTCTTGAATGCGCACAGGCATCGGGGGTCCATGATTTTGTATCACGCCATCCTATGGGTTATGACGCACCGGTCGGCGAGCACGGCTCGGCTCTGTCAGGTGGGCAGAGGCAGGCTATTGCTTTGGCCAGGGCCATGATTACGGACCCGAATATTTTTATTTGTGACGAGCCTACCAGTTCTATGGACTCGCAAACCGAAGACAAGTTTTGCCGCTATGTCAAAGAGCAAACAATTGGAAAAACATTTATTCTTGTTACACATAAGCACGCCATGTTGGCCATGGTTGATCGCTTGATTTTAATGCATGAGGGTAAAATTGTTATGGACGGCAATCGTGATGACGTTATCGCTGCTCTTAGTACAGGGCAAGTTAAGGTAGAGGGCAAGGAGTAGATATGGCTGTTAAAGAGTTGGATTATATGGATGCTCTTGAAGCCGCAACGCGTGCAAAGCCTGCCACACCCGCTATTATTATGCTTTTCTCAATTATGGTATTTGTTGTTTTCTTTTTTGTATGGGCTGCAGTCACAGAGATAGAAGAACTAACAAGGGGAGAGGGCCGTGTGGTGCCTTCACAAGAGATACAGGTTATACAAAGTTTTGAAGGCGGTATATTGCAGGATCTGCCCGTACAAAAGGGTGATTTTGTAAAAAAAGGCCAAGTTCTGATGCGCTTGAGCGATGTAATTTTTTCTTCTGAGCAAAGAGGTACAGAGGCACGTTTTACTTCGTTGGAAGCTAAGAAGATAAGGCTTTTGGCTGAGGCAAATGGGACAGTTTTCGAGATGCCGGAAGCTATTGCCAAAAAAGCGCCGGAAATCGCAGAAAATGAAAAGTCTTTATATGACTCAAGGCAAAAAGAACTGATGTCTGCTTATGCAATACAGGACGACAAGATTAAGAAAGCTAAGGCAGATCTTGATCAAGTTAGTGCAGAGATAAACGGTTTATCAGAGAATAAGAGATTGCTAAATAAGGAATTATCGATCACGCGTGAAATGGTTGAAAAGCGCGCTGTTCCCAAACTTGAGCAAATAAGACTTGAACGGCAACTTGCGGATGTTTCAGGACAAATCAATGCGAGAGTTCAAGAGAAAAAAGGATTAGAAGCATCTCTAAGTAGTGCAGAAAATGAAAGAAAAACACAGGATGATAAATTCCGTTCTCTTGCACTTGAAGAGTTGAATAAAGTTGAGACCGACATTTCAAGTTTGAAAGAAAATCTTAAATCAATGGGAGACCGTGTTGATCGTACTGAAATTCGCGCGCCGGTTGATGGTACCGTAAACCAGATTATGATACAGACGATCGGTGGTATCATTGAGCCTGCAATGCGGGTTATCGAGATTGTTCCTGCAGATGAGGAACTCAAGATCATAGCAAAGGTCACACCAAACGATATTGCATTTTTGAGTCTTGACCAGCCGGTGAAAGTAAAAATAACAGCGTATGACCCGCAAAAATACGGATCATTAGAGGGGAAAGTCACGCGTGTTGCAGCCAATAGCGCAACCGACAACGAGGGTAATGTTCTTTTTGAAGTAGAGGTAAAGACGGATAGAAATTATATGGGCACACCGGATAATCCTCTTCCGATTACGGCCGGTATGATTGCCAATATAGAAGTGATTACAGGCAAGCGGACCATTCTAAATTATCTTATGAAGCCATTACGTCGCGGCTTTGATCGTGCCCTCAGAGAGCGTTAAATATGTTTCAAAACCTAAAGCCGACAAGATGGACATATGTGCATTACATTTTTTTGCTGGCTTTGCTTTTCGTAAGTTTGGTTTTTAGTGATTCACAAAATTCGTTGCGCTTAAGACTGCAGAACGGCGTTTTTGACCAGTTTAACGTTCTTTATCCAAGGCAGGTCTCCGAAAAAGTTATCATTGTTGATATTGATGAAGCGTCTTTGGAGCATCTGGGTCAGTGGCCATGGCCTCGCGACATCATGGCCAGACTTACGAGGAGTCTTACTGAAAAAGGGGCAAAGGTTATTGCCTTTGATGGCGTGTTTTCAGAAGAAGATCGCTCTTCACCACACTATTTCCTAAAAAAAATGGAAGAAGATTATAATTCTGTTTTTACGATGAAAAACAAGACCGATAGTGTTTTGAATTATGACGCAATTTTTTCCCAAGAGATAAAGGAATCAGAGCGATTTGTAACGGCGTTTACTTACGGGCGTAAGGATCGTAGCAATAACGAGCCTTTTCATCAAAATCGTATTCTTGCAAGAAGTGACGTCAAAAATGCTTTTCTGGAGAAGGCATCCTTTTTTGAGGCAGCCGCGATTAATCTGCCTGAATTTTCGGAAAATGCTGCCGGGAATGGAAGCTTTATGGCCAAACCAGACGCGGACGGCATTCTAAGGCGTGTGGGCATGATCTTTACAGATGGCAAGAAGTTGTATCCTTCCCTGAGCCTTGAGGCGTTACGTGTCGCAGAACTAGGTAGAAAAGGCTCTGTCAGGCTTGCAGCCGTTCCGGATGATAAACGCGGGGACATTGATACGGGTTTCAGAATACTCGTTGATGATCTTACCATCCCTGTCGAGAGTGACGGCATTTTATATGTTCGTTATCGTCGCTTTTGTAACGAAACAGAAATGATTAATGATCCTTTGCGATGCCCATCTCAGGATTATGTTTCGGCCTACAAGTTTTTAGACCCCGAGCAGAATGATCACTTGGCGTCACTGGTTGAAGGTAAAATAGTTCTCATAGGGGCCAGTGCAGAGGGACTAAAAGATCTAAGGAGTACCGCGCTGGAGCCGTTCAGACCGGGTGTAGAAGTTCATGCGAATGTTATAGAGCAGGTGTTAAGCGGCGAGTATCTTTTGCGTCCTGCTATTACCAAGGGGGTCGAAGCTTCCTTCATTTTAGCGGCTGGCCTACTTTTTATAGTTTTTGCGCCTTTTATAGGAGTTTTGATCTCCTTATCCTTGTGTCTTTCAATTATAGGACTTGCTATTTTTGGTGCTTACCAAGTTTATGTGGATCATGGTTTATTGATTGATCCAGTTTATCCGTCTCTCTCTGTTTTGCTGATATTTGTAGTCTCTACGATTTTGTCCTATGCACGTGCAGAAGCCAAACGAAAGCAAATTAGAAACGCTTTTGGTATGTATGTGGCGCCTGCGGTTATGCGGGATTTAGAGAAAAATCCGGAAAAGCTTGCTCTAGGTGGAGAAAACAGAAATCTAAGCGTTATGTTTACGGACATACGAAAATTCACATCTATTTCAGAAGGTTTAACACCGGAAGAGCTTATCCAGCTTATGAATGAATTTTTGACAAAAATGACCGACATCGTCATGCAACACAATGGTACCGTGGATAAATATATCGGTGATGCCATGATGGCTTTTTGGAATGCACCAAAAGATGTTGAACATCATGAAAGGGAAGCATGCCTAGCGGCCCTTAAAATGCAATCAGCACTCGATCCCATTAATAAAAGGGTTGAGAAGCGTGCTTTGGAGTTAGGTAAAGAGCCGATTCTACTGAATGCAGGGATAGGGATTAATAGCGGGCTTTGTGCCGTCGGGAATATGGGGTCAAAGCAGCGCTTTGCGTATTCTGCCCTAGGGGACGCTGTGAATGTTGCGTCAAGACTGGAGGGGCAGACCAAGCTTTATGGAATAAATATTCTGCTTGGTGAAAACACATATAATAAGGCAAAAGATTTGGCAATGATTGAATGTGATCTTACCAAAGTTATGGGGCGCGATAGATCCGAGCGTATATATGCATTGGTTGGGGACCAGGAGTTTGCAAAAGGCCAGGGCTATCGGGATTGGAGTTCGGAGCATCAGGAGATGCTTGCATTGTACCGCGCACAGGAATTCGATGAAGCGAAAGCTAAAATAAAGAACTGTATTGCCTTATCAAACGGGAGTTGCAATGCATTGTATGAGCTATACAAGAAAAGAATAAGAGATCTTAAAAAGATCGATTTACCTGACGATTGGGACGGCGTTTTTGTTGCACGAACCAAATAACATTTAGCTGGCTAACTGTGATTTCCAGTTTGAGACGCTCTTAACAACATCTTCTTCTGACATGGGTTTGGCAAAAAAGTAACCTTGGGCGTAATCGCAACCCATGGACTGTAAGAGTTTTGCCTCTTCAATCTTTTCTACACCTTCTGCGACGACCGACATATCAAGATTTTTCCCTAGAGCAATAATAGATTTTACCAGCGCCTGAGAGTTTGCATTTTCGTGCATATCGCGCACAAAGCTCTGATCAATCTTTAAAGTATTGATAGGGAAAGCGTGCAGGTAACTGAGCGAAGAATATCCCGTACCAAAATCATCAATGGATATACCCATACCGGCTTTGCGACACATATCGAGAGTCTCTTTCGCTTGCGCAGGTTGGTTCATAAGTAATCTCTCTGTAATTTCCAGATGAATGTTTTCAGCCCGAACATCGGTCTCGCTGATTGTTTTGTATATGTTATCAAGAAAATCATCTGACGAAAAATCTGTACTCGAGAAATTAACACTCATATTAAGTTTATTGTGGTAGCCAGTTTGCCCCTGTATCCGCTTTAAGGCATTGCAGGATTCGCGGAACGCCCACTTGCTGGCCTCTACGATCAGTCCATTATCTTCAATGATAGGGATAAATATACCTGGAGAGATAAATCCCTTTTCAGGATGGAACCATCTCATCAGCGCTTCGAAGCCATAAATATCACCGACACTTAGATTAACTATTGGTTGATAGTGAAGTTGAATCTCGTTGTTGGACAAAGCTTCTATAAATTCATTGGATATTCTGATTTTATCGATGGCACCCGTTTTTTCAAGGTATTCGCGTTCTATACTTTCAACAGCAGGCCACTCATTTGGGTCCTGTCGTATATCCGCACGCATGAGTGTGTCTCTGTAGCGTGTAAGAATGACCTGCATTGTCATCCTTAATACGGGATCAGAACTGTCTAGGCGCCTTGTAAAATCGTCTTTGGTCAGTTCCAGAAGTTCGCAGTTTTCTATAGCAACCACCGTAGCTGTTCTAGGGGCACTGTCGATAAGCGACATCTCTCCTATGATTGCGCCTGCGCCTCTTGTGGAAACCACGATTGATGTTCCATCTTCTTTTTCGATGCGAATTTCAACGCGGCCTTTTTCAATGATATAAGCACTTTGCCCAGACTCTCCCTGGCGCATTATCACTTCGCCGGATTCGTATTTTTTAAGTGAATGCTCAGAGCCATGCATACTATAAATTTTCCCACACATCGGTAAACTACAAACACATTGTGCACGTATTTTATTAGCCTTTGGTTAATGATGTACATTTTTTTTGACTGAAATCAATGAAAGTTTTAGATGTTTTTTTAAGAAGAATGCTTGACAAGAGGGTAATCTGATCGCTATGTTCTGGCCTCAAGTAAGTTTTAGACAGGGTTTTTTAAAGATGAAAGTCGCTAATTCATTGAAAACATTAAAGAAACGTGACCGCAATTGCCGCGTTATTCGCCGCAAGGGACGTGTGTACGTTATTAACAAGAAAAACCCTCGTATGAAGGCACGCCAAGGGTAGCTCTTTTGGAGTGTGTATCTTTCGAAACCGCAAGATTTCTTGCGGTTTTTTAGTTTTTGTTGAAAAATTGAGTGTGATTCAAAGAGAGTGAGTGCATTCTCTGTTTTAGTCTGTTATATCCTTTATATCGTAAGATTTTATCAACGAAGATAGGCAGCGCGGTATATGTTTTCCAAGCTTTTTGGTTTTATGTCAGCCGATATGGCAATTGATTTAGGAACAGCGAATACATTGGTATATGTGAAAGACCAAGGTATTGTTCTTAATGAGCCTTCTGTTGTCGCTATTTCTGTCGTCGGGGGGAAAATGCGGACTCTTGCTGTCGGTAACGAGGCAAAGCAGATGCTTGGACGGACGCCGGGTAGTATTGTCGCTACACGCCCTTTACGCGACGGGGTTATAGCGGACTTCGAGGTGACAGAGGCTATGATCAAGCATTTCATTCGAAAAGTTCATAACCGTAGGTCCTTTGTATCTCCTAAAATGATTATTTGCGTGCCTTCAGGATCCACAGCTGTGGAGCGTCGTGCAATTCAAGAATCTGCCGAAAGTGCAGGAGCCAGTCAGGTTTCTTTAATTGAGGAACCCATGGCTGCTGCCATAGGGGCAGGCTTACCTGTAACGGAAGCTACCGGTTCAATGGTGGTCGATATCGGTGGTGGTACGACAGAGGTTGCTGTTATTTCACTTGGCGGTATTGTATATGCCCGTTCTGTGCGTGTGGGTGGTGACAAAATGGATGAGGCCATTATCGCCTATATTCGCCGTGTTCATAATTTGCTTATCGGTGAGAGCACAGCCGAGCGCATCAAGAAAGAGATTGGCTCTGCTTGTGTGCCGGGTGATGGTGAAGGACGAACAATTGAAATTAGAGGGCGTGATCTGATGAATGGCGTGCCCAAGGAAATTATTATTACTGAACGTCAGGTTGCAGAAGCACTCGCGGAGCCTGTCGGACAAATTGTTGAGGGGGTCAAAGTGGCCCTGGAGCACACCGCACCGGAACTTGCCGCGGATATTGTAGATAAGGGTATTGTTCTTACTGGTGGTGGGGCATTACTGACAAATCTTGATTTTGTACTACGTCATGCAACGGGGCTAGCCGTAACTTTGGCAGATGATCCGCTGTCTTGTGTGGCTCTTGGAACCGGACATGCTCTTGAAGCAGGAAAAACATTGCGCCATGTTCTAATTGGGACATACTAATAGGGTGCAAAGGACGGCAATAGTATGTTCTTTTGTCGGTTAGAATAACCTTTTACTCAGAATATTGCTTTGAAACGACATAAAACAGTAAGAAGTCTAGCGCGTAGTTTGCCTTTGCCCTGGATCGGGTCTTCCCTTTCTTCTGCCTTACTGATTGTTCTTTCTGTAATATTAATGGTTATCTCCGCATTTAGGCCAAGTGTCTACATTCCTCTTAGATCGTCGGTGTCCGATTTTTTGTCTCCCGCACTTCTTGTTATGAGCTTGCCTTTTCAAAATCTCTCTATCTTTTTTCATGACGTTACCAGCCTTGCCCAGTTGCAGGCAGATAACTTACGCCTGAAACAAGAAAACGAGAGATTAAGGGAATGGTATCATACGGCGCTGTTGCTCGATTCTGAAAATAAATCTCTTAGGGATTTGCTAAACCTTAAAGTTGATCCTGATTATCATCATATTTCTGCCCGTGTTGTTTCTGATTCAGGAAATACCTATGTTAAAAGTCTTTTGATTTCTCTGGGAGCAAATGACGATGTTTCAAAGGGGGCAGCGGTGCTATCTGGAGAAGGATTGATTGGTCGTGTGGTTGAGGTTAACGAGAAGACCTCGCGTATACTTTTGGTAACTGACATTAACTCACGCGTGCCAGTCGTTGTCGAAGACACAGGTCAGCATGCCATTATGGCAGGCATGAATGAAAGCAAACTGCGCCTAATTCATCTGTCTCAAGAAAGCGAGATTTCTGAAGGCGCACGATTGATAACATCTGGTTACGGAGGGGTTTACCCTCATGGTATACCCGTTGGAAAGGTCGTTCGCCTGTCGGAAAATTCCTTGGGAGTTATTCCTTTTGCAAATTTTGACAGGATACAGATTGTTCGCATTTTACAAATGGATAATCCAGAACCGAGCATCTTAGAGAGTGAGGAGTAAATGCCAGCTTTATCTGAACAAATGGATATCACCTTACGTTTTTGCGCAGTTTACTTTTTGATGTTTATATTGCTCATGTTTAATATGGTTTTTTTCCATACGCCACTTTCGACGTCTATCGATGTTCCTTTGATTATTATGGTTATTTATTACTGGGCAATATATAGGCCTATGCTTATTCCACCGATTCTGGTTTTTATAATCGGGCTATGTCTTGATCTTGTCAGTGGCTTTCCTGTGGGCATAAGTGCCTTTATTTTTCTGATTGTAAGACAAATCATCTCGGACCAGCGCTTATTTCTGACCGGTCAGCCTTTCATGGTCATCTGGCTTGGCTTTATTTTGTTAAGTGTAGCCGTTGCGATTGTTCAGTGGTGCCTTTTCGGTTTAATTTATCTGCAATGGACGCCTGTAAAGCCTGTGTTTTTAACAGCTGTTGCCGGAGCATTACTTTTTCCGGTAATAGCAGTGATATTAAATCTGTCTCACAGGGTTTTGCCTGATCTGCATGACCAATACAGTGCAGTCAAGTAGGAGACCTGCATGTTTCAAGGGGATTATGATTACAGTGATAAGATTTTCTCAAGACGCGCCTTTATTGTAGGGGGATTACAGGTCTTGGGTGTTACAGTTCTGGGCATGCGTCTTGCTTGGCTTCAGATTGCTCAGGGGAACCGCTACAAAACACTGTCCGACAAAAACCGAATAAATATAAGGATGTTAGCTCCCTCACGGGGTGAGATTGTAGATAGGTTTGGCGTACCTTTGGCAATTAATTCCCAGAATTACCGTGCTTTGATTATTCCCGAGCAATCAAATAATATTGAGAAGACGCTTGATGCTTTGCAAAAAATAATCCCTGTTCAGCAGCAAGATATAGATCGTGTCATAAAGGACTCTAAAACAGTTGCTAAATTTATTCCCCTTACAATCAAAGAAGATCTTACATGGGAAGAGGTCGCAAAAATCGAAGTGAATTTACCCGATCTCCCCGGGATTTCAATAGATGTTGGCCAGATAAGGACCTATCCCTATGGTGAGGCGACGGCCCATGCTGTTGGTTACGTTCGAGCCGTATCGCAGGAAGACTTATCCTTGGATGATCCAATGCTACGCCTTCCAGGATTCAAGGTTGGAAAAACAGGAATTGAAAAAGTTTATGAAAATGAACTTCGTGGGAAAGCGGGCGCTGTTGAAGTTGAGGTTAATGTTGTCGGTCGAGAGGTCAGGGAGCTTAGAAAACAGAGTGCGGTTCAGGGCGAACGAGTAACGCTTACTATTGATGGCGAGTTGCAAAGGTTTGTGCAAGAGGCACTTGCCGAACATAGAAGTGCTTCGGCTGTTGTCATGGATGCGCATACAGGGGCCATTTATGCTATGGCATCCCATCCTGCGTTTGACCCAAATATATTCGTCAGAAGCCTGCCTCAGGAAATCTGGCAAACCATGATGGACGACCCTGGTTTGCCGCAGACTAACAAGGCAATTTCTGGGCAGTACCCCCCCGGGTCAACTTTCAAAATGATTACAGCATTAGCAGCACTTGAAGCTGGTGTTATCGATACAAGGACGACCGTTTTTTGTCCTGGTTATTATGAACTTGGAAGAGACAAATTTCATTGTTGGAAAAAATATGGTCATGGAAAAGTTGATCTGTATTCCGCCTTGGAGCAATCATGTGACACCTTTTTTTATAAAATATCAACCGATGTCGGTATGGATGGCATAGCGGAGATGGCAAGGCGATTTGGCCTTGGAAGCAAGCTTGATTTTGAAGTTACCGAAGAGAAGCCAGGGCTTATAGTAGATAAAAAATGGAAGTATCAAAAATTTGGGAAACCATGGTATCCGGGAGAAACAGTAGTTTCCAGTATAGGTCAGGGTGATATCAGAACAACACCTTTACAGCTTGCCGTGATGACGGCGCGCATGGTGAATGGCGGGTATGCTGTTAAACCCTGGATGACAGGCTATGTCGGTGAGAAGCAGATGGGGAAGTCATTATGGCTTAAGATGGGGGTTTCGAACGATCATCTGGAAACTGTGATGAGGGGCATGGATCGTGTAGTTAACAGGCAAAAAGGAACCGCATTTCAATCTAGAATCATAGAAGAAGGCTATCATATGGGAGGGAAAACGGGCACAGCGCAGGTTCAAAGGATTACAAAGGAACAAAGGCGTCTGGGTGTCAAAAATGAAGATTTACCCTGGGAACAAAGGCATCATGCTTTATTCGTTGGATATGCACCAACACACAAGCCGCGCTATGTTTGCTCTGTCGTCGTGGAGCATGGAGTAGGAGGGTCTACAGCAGCAGCGCCTCTAGCCCAGAAGATTTTAATGCATGCACAAACAAGGGATCCGGCAACCACACAACTGCAACCCGAATTTGGCAAAGAAAATGTGATCTTGAAGGCTTGGCCACCTTCCAAGCCTATGACCTTAAAGCTGGATAGAGGAGAATAAAAATATGGTTGCTTCAATGTTCATTGAAAATGACCTTACTTTCTCTCAGCGTCTTTCAAAACTGAATTGGTGGCTTGTGCTTTTGGTTGTTTTAATTACCTGCGTTGGTCTTGCTTCGTTATATTCTGCGGCGGGCGGATCTGTTGATCCTTGGGCCTCACGACAACTCACAAGATTTGGCATCGGTGCTTTGGGGATGGTTTTTATTGCCTTGATTGATATTCGTTGGTGGTATCGATTGACATGGCCGATATATTTTCTAGGTTTACTTCTTCTTGTCATTGTGGAGGTGAAGGGACATGTAGGAATGGGTGCGCAGAGGTGGATTAATCTTGGTTTTATGCAGTTGCAGCCTTCTGAACTCATGAAAATTGCAATTATCATGGCTTTGGCGCGGCACTTTCATGGTGCTAGCCACGAACAAGCACGAAGACTGGCTTTCTTGATTGTTCCTGCTCTTGTTGTTATTGCACCGGTTGCACTGGTTTTGCTCCAGCCTGATTTGGGTACATCCCTTATGATGGTTATTGCGGGTGCGGGCATGGTTTTTATCGCTGGCGCTCCAATATGGCTATTTGTAGCAGCCACTATATTTGTAGGGATTAGTATTCCCATTGCATGGCAATTTTTACACGAGTATCAGAAACAACGCGTCATTACATTTTTAAATCCGGAGTCCGATCCGCTAGGTGCTGGATATCATATCATACAGTCCAAAATAGCTATTGGCTCAGGAGGAGTCGAAGGAAAGGGGTTTCTTCAGGGGACGCAAAGTCACTTGAACTTCCTCCCCGAGAAACAAACAGATTTTATTTTTACGCTCTGGGTTGAAGAGTGGGGGCTGTTTGGCGGCCTATCGCTTTTGGCGATGTTTCTATGTATTTTTATTACTGCATTTAGAACGTCTTTAAAGTGTAAGCACAATTTTGGCAAATATTTGGCGCTGGGGATAAGTATAAATTTTTCACTCTACGTCTTTATAAACATAGCAATGGTTATGGGGTTGATTCCTGTCGTCGGAGCGCCGTTGCCGCTAGTATCTTATGGTGGTACATCAATGCTGGCGGCTCTGATAGGGTTTGGCTTGTTAATGTCGTGCGGTATTTTCAGGCACAGTAAGGTAACGCGCTAGGTGGCTTTTATGCCGCCACTTGTATACCTTTTTGCTGAAGAACTTCTTGCAATTCACCTGACTCATACATTTCGCGTATGATATCACAGCCGCCAATAAACTCGCCCTTAATATAGAGCTGGGGGATTGTTGGCCATTGTGTGAAATCTTTAACGCCTTGCCTTAGTTCATTATCCTGTAAGACATCTATATCTTTGAATTGAACACCTAGTTGTGACAGAACCTGTACCACAAGAGATGAAAATCCACATTGTGGAAAGGCTGCCGAGCCCTTCATGAAAAGCACGATATCATTTTCGTCAAGTTCACGTTGAATTCTGTCAAAAAGTACATTTTCCATTATTTTTTCCTTATTTAGGGATGGATGTTTGCAAAGCCAAAGCATGCAGTTCGCCGCCCATCTTACCTTCAAGCGCTTTATAAACCATCTGATGCTGCTGGACACGGGATTTACCTTCAAATGAAGTGGACTCAACGTAAGCGGCATAATGATCACCATCGCCCCGCAGATCCTCAATACGGACTTTTGCATCAGGTATTTCTTTAATGATCATTTGTTCAATTGTTGCTGCATCCATTGCCATTGATTTAGTCTTTTCCTACTTGCTTTTTAGCTTCTTCCAAGCATTTATCTAACTCTGCTTCCATAATATGATTAGAGATATCAAGCCCCTTTTCATCAAAGTCGGCACGTACTTTACGAAGTATGTCCAGAAACCCTGGTTCTTCCAGATTAGCTTCTACGACCTCACCTGCGTAAACTTGCGCGTCCGCACCCTCTAACCCTAGTTGCTCAGCTGCCCACAAACCGTACAGTTTTGAAAGTCGAGCTTCTACTACAAAGTCTATTTTTCCTTCGTGGACAAACTTGTTTTCAAAACCTTTTTCTCGATTATCAAATGTGCTCATTACAATTCTTCTCCATATGCGACTGTGTGCAAAAAAAACTCAAGTCGATTTCTATCATTTCAATCTTGTGAAATCCATTGTTATATGCACATATTACAAAAAACAAGGAAAGCTTTATGGCAAGAAGAAAGAAATTATACGAGGGTAAGGCCAAAATTATATATGCAGGCCCTGAACCGGATACAGTTATTCAATACTTTAAAGATGACGCAACAGCCTTTAATGCTGAAAAACATGCGGTTCTCGCAGGCAAAGGCGTCTTGAATAACCGCATCTCCTCTCATCTTATGACCAAGCTTGAGGCCATTGGGATACCCACTCATTTTATCCGTTCTATCAATATGCGGGAACAATTAGTGCGAAGTGTTGAAATCATCCCTATCGAGCTTGTCGTGCGCAATATTGCTGCTGGCTCTTTGTGCAAAAGGTTAGGTATTAAGGAAGGGGAGCATCTCGGTAAACCCCTTATAGAATTCTATTATAAAAAGGACGAACTTGGTGATCCGCTTGTTGGTGAAGATCACATTGTTACCTTCGGATGGGCGGATATCTACGAGCTCGAAGAAATGGTGTCTATGGCATGGCGTATCAATGACTACCTCAATGGTATGTTTTCAGGGATCGGCTTACGGCTTGTTGACTTTAAACTTGAGTTTGGTCGCATATGGGGTGAGCACGGCGAATTATATATTGTTCTTGCTGATGAGATATCGCCTGATAATTGTCGCTTATGGGATATGAAAACCGGAGAGAAATACGATAAAGATCGTTTTCGTTTTGATCTTGGCGATTTGGTGGAAGGTTACCAGTACATAGCAGAACGGTTAGGTCTTATCCCTGAAGGTGGTATTATAAAGGGTGGAAACGTCAATGAACAGCTTCTCGAGGATCTTGGCCAGATTGAAAACGAATTAAGCGAGCGCAGACGCCTTCGGGATCTGAGTGCGCAAAGACCACGCAAGTCATAAGTTATGGGGCGAATTGCTCCTGGTATATTCGTTCTTCAAGATGATTTTCTGCATCAAACAAGAGGATAGATGTTATGTCTGTTGCCTCTTGTATATCTACAGCAGCAACCCCTCTGATTTCGGATGAATCCGCCGAAGCACTTACGGGCCGTTCCTGCGGTCTTATGATTTCAAACCTTACAGAAGCCGTGTTGGGTAATAACGCGCCCGGCCAGCGTCTTGGTCTGAAGGCACTAATAGGGGTTAGGGGTAGGATATTTGCCCCAAGCGGGACGATAGGGCCGCCTGCAGAAGAGTTGTAAGCCGTGCTGCCCACTGCGGTGGCTAAAAGGATGCCATCACAGACAAGCAGCGGCATACGTATCTCGTTATTTACAAAAATCATAAGCTTGGCAGAGCTGTGGGTTTCGCGAAGGAGAGATACCTCGTTATAGGCAATCCTTTCGTGAGTCTTTCCTTTGATATCCGTTGCGGTCATTTTCAGGGGACGAATTGTGTAGCGTTCAGCTTGCTCAATACGGTCAATTAGGTCTTTGCTTTTATACTCGTTTAGCAAAAACCCTAATGTGCCCAGGTTAAGGCCGTAAATGGGTAAATTATTCTGTGTGAAAGTATGAAGCGCTCTGAGCATTGCACCATCCCCACCCAGAACAACAATAACGTCGGCCTCATCAAGCTCATGATGGCCGTATTCTTTTTCTAGCTCTTTATAGGCTGCCTGAGGGCGAGGACGATCTGAAGTATGAAAATGTATTTTCATATTTTATCTCCCCTTTCTTGCCATTGCAGAGGGTTATTTAAAAAATCTTCCACCGCTTGTATGGTTTGTCTATCAAAATACTGGCGCTCTTTTGCAACATGAAGAACATCCCACCATGTTGTAAGGCTATGCAGAGTAATGCCGATATCTTTCATATTTTGTTCGCTGCTATCAAAGATACCATAGTGAAATAGAACAAAGGCATGATTAACACGGGCGCCAGCGGCACGAAGTGCTTCTACGAAAACTTTTTTGCTCCCTCCGTCAGTTTGCAAATCCTCGATTAAAACAACGTTCGGTTTTTTGCCTTTTTCATTTTTTTCAGGGAGAAATCCTTCTATTTGCGCCATGCGTCCGTATCCCTTGGGTTCCTTGCGAACATAAATCATAGGCTTGTTAAGACGATCTGCAATAAAGGCTCCGTATGGGATTCCTGCCGTTTCACCTCCGGCTAGACAATCAACATTATCTTTCCCAATTTCCGATGCAATGATGTGGGCGGCATAGTTCATGAGTTGGCTACGCTCGTTTACAAACGATATAAGGCGGCGACAATCGATATAAACAGGACTCTTTTTTCCTGATTTTAGCGTGAAAGGTTCTGCAGGGTTGAATAAAACAGATTCAGTTTCAATCAATGCCCGCGCTGTATCATGAGCTATAACCTGCCTTTCAGTGCGGCTGATTTTTTGAGCGGGAAGGGTATCAATCAAAGTAACAAAATCTGACATGGTCGAGTTTGTTACAGAAAGAATCTTTGCAATGCTTTCCGTTGAAGGCCAGCGAGGCTTACCCTCCGGACTTTTCCGTTTACTTTTATTAAAGGATGTCGCATCCAATCCAGCGAGTTTTGCAAGGCCCGAGGGCGAATAACCGTGAGACGAAGCAAGGCGGTCAATGCCCTGCCAAATCTGGGTATGAGTAAACATATTTTATTCCTATAGCTTCCGGAAATATTTGTCTAGGACAGTAGTCCCATTTATGCGCGAAAACGTAAACAGGAAAATAATCCTTTTTTCTTGGCTTGTGATATTCTTTGTATCATAAAAGAGAACATAAAAGGAACGCCCATGTTCTTTTTCAGCCGTCCTGCACATAAAAAGTTTCATAACAGACAAAAGAAAGGAAAAAACAATGGGAGAAAAATCTTTAGGGAGTAAGGGATTCAAGGGGATTGCAGATAATGGTGTAGGTATTGTTCCTTTCTATAATGCAGAAGAAGTTTGGTTTTGGTTTATAGCAGCGCAGCAGGCCCGCAATGATGGAGCGAGATTTGTAGCCGGTCATGGGTTATTCCGTAGACCCTGCGAACCTGTTGATATCTTAAAAATATTAGATGATTTGTACCGTCACAGACGTTTGACTCGAGACAAAAACCGGGAAATGGAAAAGGCGTTTGCGCGTTTATTCTCGTCAGTTGCTATCGTTCGGACAGAAAAATTTACCGGGCGATGTTCTGGATAATTTATCGAGTTCCTATGAAGGCGTGCTTGCGCTTCACCGTATGATGAAAGCAGGGGAGCCTAAGCTTAGCCGTGAGGGCAAGGCAGGAGAGAGTCTGGATGACCTGGAGTTGGCTTCAATGATGCGTGATCCGAAATACTGGAAAGATAAAGATCCGGCCTTTGTTGCAAAAGTCACACAAGGATTTCAAAGCCTTTACGGCAAATAATATAAAGCCTCCCTCGATTATGACGGGAGGCTTATTTTATGTTGTCTTGTTTTTGTAGAAAATTATAGTTGGGATTCTGCAAAACGCTGGGCTACGAAATCATCGACGACTTTTTGGAATCCGGAATGAGCGGCCTTTGTCAGTGGCAGGTATTTTAGTGCCACTTTATTTGGCGATTTGCGAACAACTTTTGCTCTGTGATCAACTTCCATGATTTGGTCACGGAGTTTGAATTTCAGGGTGAATACACAATCCTGACCGATGGCAAAAACGCGTTCATCAGCGGCAATCAGCATACCGCCCGAACTCCAGTTTTCAACAGGATGCATTTGGCCGTTGATGATTGTAACGCAACGGTCCTCGGCACGACGTGGGTGCTGTCTCTTTTGGTGTTCGGCACCATTATAATCTGCATCTGCTGATGACATTGTGTTATCCAACATTAATCTCCCCGTAAACAATTTACGAAATAAAGTATTAAAGGATATTTTTGACAAAATTAAGGCAATTTTAACCATTCAGGCGATTCTTCCACAGATGAAGCTAAAAGGCTTGACAATATAAGAAAATATTCCTAATATTGTGATCTAAAGTTCTAGGATTCTGCCTAAACAACTAATTTTTTTAATATTTTATCATTTCAAGAATTTTGCAGAGAACGTGTTACGCCTGCATTTTAGTGCTCCGGAAATGGCTTTATTGCTGTTGACCGGATTTTTTATTGCCAGTATTTGGCCTTCGAACGCGCTTGCCAAAGTGTAAACAACGCAACATCAAAGGGAACCAGACACAACGGCTTTTTCTTTAACTCAAACCAAAGAAAGAGGTTTAATATGTCTACGACTATTGACCAGACTTTTATAAAGCAATTTGAACGTGAAATTCATGAAGCCTATCAACGTCAGGGTTCTAAATTAAGAAACACTGTACGTACAATTTCAAATGTAAACGGGTCCAGTGCCGTTTTCCAAAAAGTTGGAAAAGGGACAGCCAGTACCAAAGCAACCAATGCGATGGTTCCGGTTATGAATCTGGATCATTCCAACATCGAGGTTATCCTGCAGGATTATTATGCAGGGGACGGGATTGATCGTTTGGATGAACTCAAAACCAATATTGATGAGCGTCAGGTGATTGCGAATGCAGGTGCACAGGCACTTGGTCGTAAAACGGACGAGTTGATTATCAATGCTCTTGCCGGTGCCTCAACCAATGTTATTGCAGATTATATCGGTCACGAGAACCTTCCATTTGCCACCATCACACAGGCCAAAATCGCGAAACAGGAGTTCCAGCGCGCCCGCCAGATTGACGCACAGCAGGATACACCCAATAAAATCGAGGATTTCACGCTGATTAAGGTGCGGGATTAAGTGTTTTTTTTTGACATTCTTTCAGTTTTTGTACTATAGGTTCGTAAGCAAATGATAACCTGAAAGGATATTGCTATGGGTTTGAAAAGTTTTTTAGGTAGACTTGGTGGCAGAGAGCCCAAAGAGTCCGGAGAGGTTGATTGGTCACTCTCAGACACATGGGGCGCAGAAGCCCATGTAAGATTTCCATATGGTGCACATCTGAATGACTGTAGCCGACAACCAAGTGTGCCTGCAAGGGCTATTGCTGAACAGGGATGCAACGGTGGTGAAGACCCGATTGCCGGATTGCATCGTTTGGAGCATCATTAATTTTTAAAAACAGAATTCATTAAGACCCGCCGCGTGGCGGGTTTTTTTATGTCTTAAACTCAAGGAAGGACAACCATGACCAGAATAAGAGAAATTAAAACGACCTTCACCGCGGGTGAAGTGTCGCAAGAGCTTTTGGGCCGTGCGGATTTGCGCGCTTATGATAATGGCGCGCTGAGTTTGCAAAACGTGTTTATCAATCCGACAGGCGTGGTAAAGCGTCGCTTTGGTCTTGGCTATATTGATACAGCGGCAGGAGAAGGCAAACTGATTGCCTTTGAATTCAACACACAGCAAACCGCGCTTTTGGTTTTGACCGCTGCGCAGATTGATATTTATTCCAGCGGCCCGGGCAATGACAATGTGCCTGGCGGAAGCGGCCAGCTGGTCACGAATGATCCGTTATTCGATAGTGATTTCTAGAACTGACTATATATATGAAATCTGCATAAAACCGTGTTTTCTAGTATTTTAGAGCTATAAAACGGGTTTTTTTGTAGGGAAAAACAAAAGGCCATAAGATTTTATCTTATTGTAGAAGCAGTACAACGAGGGCCATTTTTGTTTTGTCGGATAAAGAGATTGTGTCGCGTAAGGAAAATCGTATCATGTATGGGATATTGAAAGTGTGCAGATGAATTTCAGACTAACTCTTTTTACTTGCGGGATTTTGCTTGTCATTCTTGGCGGAACGATGTTGTTGCCCGGGGCTGTTGACTATAGCTATGGCTATACGAATTACGCGGCCTTTTTCCTGAGCGCTATTTTCTGTTTTTTTCTTGGGGGTGCGCTTGTTCTTTCGAATACAGGAAAAGTTGAAGATTTCAATATTCGCGAAGGATTTCTTTTAACAACGGTGAGCTGGCTTTTGCTGAGTTTTATCGGGGCTTTACCACTGTATTTATCTGATTTGAATTTGTCTTATGCGGATGCTTTTTTCGAGAGTGTTTCGGGGATTACCACGACCGGATCAACGGTTTTGACCAATCTGGATTATATGTCGCGCGGTATATTATTGTGGCGTTCTATTTTGCAGTGGATTGGCGGAATCGGGATTGTTGCCTTTGCTATTTTCCTTTTGCCGTATTTAAAAGTTGGCGGGATGCAGCTTTTCAGGACAGAGTCTTCTGACAGGTCAGACAAGTCGGCACCAAAGGCGCGGCAATTGGTCGGGCGGTTGTTGTTTGTCTATGTGTTTTTAACGGGGCTGTGTTTTGTGGTTTATTATGAATTGGGCATGCCGGTTTTTGATGCCATCAATCATGCGATGACGACTCTTTCTACGGGGGGGTATTCGACGCATGACTTATCCATAGGGCATTACAATAACGCTTTGATTTATCTGGCGGCCACATTTTTTATGCTGCTTGGTGGGTTGCCATTTGTGTTGTTTGTAAAGTTTATTTTTCACGGAGAGTTTGATTTTTTCAAAGATTCTCAGGTCAGGGCGTTTTTGTTTATATCCGGCGGGCTTAGCCTTGTTCTGGCGGTTTGGCTTTATACCAGCGGTCAGGCAAGTGCTGTAGATGGTTTGGTACATGCCACGTTTAATATTGTTTCTATCCTGACGACCACAGGATATACAACAACGGATTATACGTTGTGGGGGCCGTTTGCGGCGATGGTTTTTTTCTTTGCCATTTATGTGGGCGGGTGCGCCGGGTCAACGGCTGGCGGGATCAAGATGATGCGTCTTCTGATTTTAATGGAAGGCATCAAAGGTCAGACGAATAAGCTGATTTATCCGAATGGTGTGTTTGTATCGCGGTATCAGGGGCGACCAATCGACAATAGTCTTATTATTAATGTGCTGAGTTTTTTAGCGCTTTATGTTTTGCTCAATGCTGTGGTGACGATTTTTCTGACCTGTCTCGGGCTGGATCTGGAGACAGCCTTTAGCGCGGCGGCCACATCGGTTGCGAATGTTGGGCCGGGGATTGGCCCCATTATCGGACCTGCCGGAAATTTCAGTTCTTTGCCCGATAGCGCAAAATGGGTGTTATCCGCGGCAATGTTTTTGGGGAGACTGGAAATTGCCACAGTGTTGGTGATTTTCTCGGCGCATTTCTGGCGCCCTTAGAACGTAAGTTCAAATTTCAATCTTAGTGACGAGGCTTTCAGGCCTCGTTTTTTTTACATGTAGGAGAAATTATGCCCCATATAGATAAAGGCACACGCGAGCGTATTGCCAAGTTTTTGCCCAAAGCGCTGGAGACGGCGCTGTCTTCGTACAGAAATTTTTCAAGAGCGAAACCGGAATCCGGCGCGGAACATTTTAAGAAACATCACGATGCCTGCAAGGTGGCATTGGCGCATATCGAGTTGCTTTTGAAGTTGGCAGGACGGCTTCATTTACCGGATTCCGAGATTACCGACGAAATCACGCAACAGCAATTAATGGAAATTATTGAATCAGGGAAAGGGACTGTCAGCAGTTTTGAATCGGAAGAACAGCAGGAGGATCTATGAGTAGATACGCAATTACGGATGCGGATTTCAAATTGTTTGTTGTGTTGTGGAATCAGTATCAGAACCAGAGCACCCCGCATTTGCATTTAAAAATGGCTGATTGGCTGGAGGCGCGATGGCTCAAGGGGGAGAGGCGCATGTTATTGATGGCGTTTCGTTCGGCCGGAAAATCGACACTGGTTGGTTTGTTTTGTGCGTGGCTTTTATATCGCGATGCCAATTTTCGAATTTTGATTTTGGCAGCGGATTTTGTTCTGGCAAAAAAGATGGTGCGCAATGTAAAACGTATGATCGAGCGACATCCTTTAACGAACCACATGAAACCGGCGCAGGCCGATCAATGGGCGTCTGATCGCTTTACGGTGAAGCGGTCTTTAGAGCTTCGTGATCCTTCTATGATGGCCAAGGGTATAACGTCCAATATTACAGGGAGCCGCGCCGATATAGTAATTTGCGACGATGTCGAAGTACCCAATACTTGTGACAGCGCAGAAAAACGTGAGGATTTGCGGCTGCGCCTGTCGGAGATCGCATATGTTTTGACTGCGGATGGTGTGCAGATTTATGTTGGCACGCCGCATGATTATTATTCGATCTATGCCGATGTGCCGCGTCAGGAAATCGGAGAGGATCGGGTTTTCCTTGATGGGTTTTCGCGGCTGGTGGTGCCGATCCTCAATGAGGACGGAGACAGCGCATGGCCGGAACGATACGGGCCGGATACAATAGAGCAGATCAAAACCGATACCGGTCCGAACAAGTTCGACAGCCAGATGATGTTGAAGGCGGTGAACATTATGGATGGGCGGCTTAACCCTGATTTACTGCACTATTATGATGCGGGTCTGGATTATGCGCGCGAGATCAATACTCTGTTCATCGGGCAGAATAAAATGGTAGGCGCGTCGTGCTGGTGGGATCCAGCCTTTGGTAGTGCGGGTGGGGATAGCAGTGTTCTGGCAATTATTTTCGGTGATCAGGGCGGGAATTATTTCCTGCATCATTTGGCCTATATCACCGTTGATACGCAGAGCAAAGACGATGAAGCAACCCAACAATGCCGTAAGGTGGCGCAGCTTGTAAAAGAGTTTCATGTGCCGTCTATGACCGTAGAGATTAACGGCATTGGACGGTTTTTGCCCAATATCCTGCGTAATGAACTGGCGCTGGCCAAAGCACCTTGCCGTGTACGTGAGTTTTCAAACAAGCGGGCAAAAGATATTCGTATCCTTGAAGGATTTGATGCGGTGATGGCGGCGCAAAGATTATATGTGCATAGCAGTGTGACTCATACGCCGTTTGTAAACGAGATGCGCGAATGGCAGCCGGGCAAGACCAAATGTCGCGATGATGGTTTGGATGCGGTGGCGGGGGCGTTATCATTACAGCCTGACCGGTTGGATCGTATTCAAGGCAAGGGCGGGTATAGTTGGCACAAGGGCGCGCAGATCCACACGGCAAAAAGCGAGTTTAATGTCTAAGCCTATGATGTTATAAGTAATAAGGTGTAAACAGGTAGGGTTAGCCATATGAATGGAAGTGAAAACGAAACAGAAACAGGGATAGCAGATATCTTTGTTACGGCCTCTGATCTGGACTCCCTTAAGGTCGCGTTTATATGTATTACGCTTTATTTTGTTTTAAGAAGTGTGTTTTCTGCACGCAAGCACGGGAAGTCGGCTTTTAAGGCTGGCTTTTCAGCGTTTATGGCATTGAGCATTATTTTCACAATAATTTTTATGATTATAGCCACGATAAAATAAGGGCGTTCTGTTTTTTTATGCCCCGCTAAAGCACAAATGCACAAATTCAAAAATTAATAGAAAAGCAGGGATCAGAAATGTTGCTGCCACTAGGATATTCGCTGCAATCACTACGTGTTGGTCTCTTTTGATCAAAGCCGCAATGACAGCTAGCGGTGCGATAATATCAAGAACCCAAAGATGAAAATAGTAGGGTGAACAGATAACCGGAATCAAAAAAGACGTAAAAAACTCTAATGGGTCACGCCATAAATTGCTCAGAAAATAGTAATTAAAGCCTCGATCGATAAGAGCCATCAAAAGCGGCAAAATAAACATACAAACCGCAGTGTTTACAAGCAGCAGTCCAACGATCGTTTTACGAGAATATTTCATAACTTTTTTTAACACTCGCTTTTTTGAAAAGCAAAGTTTTTGGAGAACCAAAATGACAGAAATTTCCCATGATCTTTTATGGTGGATCACGGTGGTGGATTTACCTGCGTTGGCGGGATTACTGCTGATGATCTGGCGGACGCGGATCGACACGGAGAAATCCATCGACCATATCCAGAACACATTGGACCGGCGATGCGAACAATTACGGGATGCGTTGAGTGCCTTTAAGTTGGAGGTGGCGAAGAACTATGCCTCTCAAAAAGATTTGCGCGCATTGGAGATGCGGCTGGTCGAGCATTTATTGCGCATTGAATCAAAGCTGGATCAAACCGCGTTAAAGGCAGAGAGCCTGAGCGCATCACGCAAAAACTAATTTCAAAATTTCAGGAGAAAAAGAATGAGTAAGAAACCAAAGTTGGTGGCGCTTGACCGCGCCACAAAAGATAAATCCATGCAGGATTTTCATAACGACATCACGATTGATGTTCTGGCGCGCACCCTGTGGGGGGAGGCGCGCGGTGAGGGTATTGACGGTATGAAGGCGGTGGCCTGTGTTATTTTAAACCGTGTGCATGTGGCCGAAAAGAAAGGCGGATTCTGGTGGGGAAATAATATTATTCAGGTATGCCAGAAGCCGTATCAGTTTAGTTGCTGGAACCGGTCGGACCCCAATTTCAGAAAATTACAGGCGGTAGGCGAAGAGGATTTGTATTTTGCCAGCGCGCTTCGGATTGCGCGGCGTGCCGTAATCGGGGCGCTTGCCGATATTACAAATGGCGCGACGCATTATCATGCGAATTCGGTGACGCCGTATTGGGCCCGCGGCGAGACGGCCGTGAAGATGGTTGGCGGGCACAAATTTTATAAGTTAGTGGAGGTATCATCATGATTTCGGGATTATTATCACAGATTGGGCTGCCTGTTTTGGTGGCGATTGTCGGCGGCGCGTTGAGCGTTCTGGACAATCCCCTGGCCAAGACCGCATCTGACGCATTGGGCAAGGTAGAAGAAGCGATGAAAAGCGGCGCTATTACGCCGGAACAACTAAGCGAGGCCAATCGTCATACCGAGAAAATGGCGGAGTTGGAGATGGAAAACTATCAGAGCAATCTGGCGGAGATCAATCAATCCCTGCGTGCCGAGATAGGATCGGATGATATATATGTCCGGCGGATGCGCCCGACATTCGGGTATTTAATGGCTTTAACCTGGGGGGCGCAGATGTTCGGTATTGCGTATGTTATTATTTTCGAAACAGACAAAGCAGGCGTGGTCATGGCCGCTATGGGGAATTTAAGTACGATTTGGGCAGTTGGGTTATCTGTTTTAGGTATATATGTCTACAAACGCAGTGAAGACAAGCGTCATAGCACGTTACAGGATGTTATTTTCTGGAATACAAAAGACTCCGAATGATTTTTTGAGTATTAAGCGTATAACTTACAAGGCTCTGTGGTTGCGCCGAAAAAACAAAGTTTGTATAGTGAAAGCGAATATATTCTAACGGGTTATAATAATTTTATGAGATTCTTGATACTTTTTATCGCTGTTATTGCTATTTTGGCTCCCCAGATGTCATGGGCGCGGCCAGCGAAGCAAGAGATGAATGATTCGGGCTATGAAGAGGTAGTTATGCCCGAGCTTTTCGATTCATCGACGACAATTGATAATGACGAGGAGCCTCCTCTTGAGCCCAATATCGGGGAGGTTAAGTTTCTTAAAATGCCGCCGGTAAATGGAGTGCAGGGTCGTGTCGACCGTTTGGTTGAGGGCATTACCAGAGATGTTCCCCCTGAATATGATCATTACGGGTATGAAATCAGGCGGTATATGTCGCGTGTCGGCAACACAAAAATATTTACCGATGAGGAATATCTTAAGGATCAGATTAAAAATGTTAGAAAGGCCAGTGTGATTGCGGATTATTGGCGCAACTTTCTGGATAAGGAAATTGCAGAACTGGATGAGATTATTGATTCCGAATCCGAGAGTGTTGCTTTTTCAACGCGGACCTCTTTCAAGCAAAACAGGACAACGGTGAGCACGTTTTTAATTAGTTTGAAAAGCTGGATTGATTCTAACGAGCATTTGCTCTTGCATGTTTTTGATAATCCCGGCGAATTTGAAGTGATGTATCCGGAAATTATGATTAGCCAGAACAGCGAGAATATCGAGTTTTATAATCGCAGTCTGGTTAAACAGACCAAATTGAAAGAAATCAAAGCCTATGGGCCGTTTGCGATGATGGCGTATTAATACGCTTCTTATTTTACTTCCTGATTTATGATTGGTATTTTTTTGCCTTGAGGGTGTTGGCCATAAGGCATGCAATGGTCATGGGGCCGACACCGCCGGGCACGGGGGAGATGGCGCCAGCCACGGCAACCACGTCTTCGAAATCGACATCTCCGCAAAGTTTGCCGTTTTCCATGCGGTTAATACCCACATCAATGACGCAGGCCCCTTCCTTTACCCAGTCAGCCTTGACCAGTTTTTCTTTTCCGACGGCGGCCACAATGATGTCTGCATTTTTACAGATATCGGCAATATCTTTTGTTTGGGAATGCGCCATGGTGACGGTGCAGTTTTCCCGCAACAGAAGTTGTGCCATGGGTTTACCCAGAAGCAGAGAGCGTCCGATGACGACGGCATTCAGCCCGCTCAAATCGCTGATGATACTTTTGATCAGGATCAGGCAGCCTTGCGGTGTGCAGGGAACCATGCCGTCGACGCCGCTGGCTAGTGCTCCGACATTCACAAGGTTCAGGCCATCGACATCTTTTTCAGGTTTTATAAGCTGGATGAGGCGGCTGCTGTCTAGATGAGGCGGCAGAGGGAGTTGCAGTAAGATGCCGTTTATCTCGTCATTATTATTGAGGTCAAGAATGAGATTTTCTATATCCTCGCTGCTTGTGTCTGGGGGCAGGACATGTTTGACGCTGTTGATTCCGACCTGTCCGCAGGCTTTTATTTTGTTTTGCACGTAGACTTTTGATGCCGGATCATCCCCCACAAGAATGACGGCGAGGCCAGGCTTTTGATCGAGAGTCTCGATCTCTTGCGCAACTTTGCCTTTCAAATCTTTTGCGATGGCCTTGCCATCAATGATATGTGCCATCTGCGGGGTTCAAAATCCAAGTCAATTAAGTCAGTATTGCGACGAGTAGTGATAAGACGATATTCATACCGATAATAATCACAAGCGGTGTGAAATCCATGCCACCGATCGGGGGCACATATTTGCGCACAGGTGTATATACCGGATCCGTAACTTTTTTCAGAAATGTGGTCAGGCGTACGGCCGCGTCATTATCCGAATTCACGATATCGAATGCAATGAGCCAGCTCATTGCGACCTGAAGGATAATAACCAGAACAAATGCATTAGCAGCAAGTGCTAGTATTGATAATAAAAATCCCATGAAAACCTACCTTTGATGAATCTTTACTCCTTATATCCCTTTTATTAAGAAAATTAAAGCCCTATAGTCACCATTTCCTACTATAAGTTCATGTTATTAATCGTATATTTACATTATTTGCGATAGTATGGGGTTGAGGAGTTTTTCTTATGTTTGGGTTTGATCCTGTGACACTGTCAACGTTATTAGTGCTGGCGAGCAACCCTGTGAGCTGTCCTGCGCATCCACCAACGAATATCAATGTGATTCCCCGAACAGAAAAAGTAAAATATGATTCCAGCCAGACATTAAAGGAAATCCAGTCCTATAGTATGGATACGGTTGACCCTTACGCCTTTCATGGCACGACCATAACCCAGGGGTTTATGAAGGGGCAGATCAAGCTGGAGCAGAAAATGAAGTTCGGGCAATCCAAAAACACGCAATACGGTTTTTCCTGTCTTTGGTATAAGGATATTACCATCGAGTTGCATATTGATCCGACCATTGTGATAGCCAGAGAATTGTACAATGACAAATGTATGAGTAAGGCGATCATCCAGCATGAATTAAAACATGTTCGTGTTGACCGCGAGATCGTCAATAAATATGCAAAAATTATGGGACAGAAATTGCTTGAGGGTTTAAAAACCCGAGGGTATGAGGCCGGACCGATGAAAATCGAGGATGCGCCGGAAGTGTCAAAGAAAATGCAGCGCGTGGTTAGCCAGCTTCTGGAGCTTGAATATCAAAAACTTGGTATTGAGCGTGCCGAGCGCCAGCGTGAGGTTGATAGTTTGGAAGAGTATGAAAGTGTCGACGATAAATGCCCCGAATTTGAAGCCAAGAAAGCCAAATTATACGCCGACATTACGCGTTAATTTTCCATTGAATCCTTTATTCTTTTTATAAAGAAATCCAGATCTTCGAGAAAGGGTGCATCTTCGGGTGCGTCTTTGCGGGCCTGTTCGAGATTTTCCAACGCATCTTCGTATTTATTATGCTCTGCCTTTAGGAGGCCCTTGGCAAAATAGGCGGTGGCGAGTTGCAGCGCGATGTCTTTATTATCGGGTTGTTTTTTTCGTGCGGCTTTTAAAAGTTTAATGGCGTCGTCAAATTTTTCCTGTGCAATGTAAAGGCCGGCGAGTTTGAGCGCGGATCCGTCCTGAATTGCGTTTTTAACCATCCGTTCGGTGAGGATGTGCTCTGCTATATTTTCCTGAACTTTTTGTCCGGCGTCACTGTATTTGAAGCCATGGATATAGGGTGCGGCAAACCAGTAAGCCAGCATGGAGAGCGCAGGAATAAGAACCATAAGCGCATAGCATGTTTTTGGCCGGCTCTGTGCGATCGGGGCGATGATAAAGAGGGTTATGATGCCACTGAGTACGGCACAAATAATGAGGGGTATAATCATTTTTTTAATCTTTCGATTAAGGGCAGGATTTTGTTTTTCGCGTCTTCTTCGGTGAGGGGGCCTCTATGGCGATGGCGAATAATACCCGAGGAGTCAATGATGAAGCTTTCGGGGGTGCCTTTTAAATTCCAGTTTTTGTAATCATAGACAGGGGGAGGCAATCCTATTTTTTCATAGGGGTTTCCCTCTTTTGCCAGCATGCCGCGGAGATCGTTTTCGGTGTCATCAAAGGCCAAGCCATAAATGCGAACGCCTTTTTGCGAGAGAGACATCAGGACATCATGTTCTATTGCACATGTGGGGCACCAGCTTGCGAATATGTTGATCATTATAACATCGGAGGGCAGAGAGGACCGGGTCAGGATATTTTGTGACATCCCGCCCATGGTAAACTCGTGCATTTCAAAATCGGGGACGGGACTGCCGATCATTTTTGTGGAAGGTACATCAAGAGATTGGCTCATTGCCATATAGGCAAGGGCGATAAGTGCGAGGAGGGGAATGATCGAAATTGTTTTATTCATGATGATGTATTAACAGGTGCGCAGGAGGGTGCGCAATCAAAAACCGCTGCCCTGGGAAGGAGCAGCGGTATGAATAAAGTAAGTAAGCGAATTGGATGTTTAAGGAGCTTTAATTCTTTGAACTAGCCTTTTTCATCTCATTATCATTATCGTCCATGAATATGGCAAAAAAATGGATTAATCGTGCTGTTTTCGAGTTATTTTAAATAATTGTAATATAATAATATTTTTTAAAATCCGTGTTAAAAATCATTATGCCGGCGCTGCGCTTAAAAAATATGGTTCTTGTTAATCTTCACTTAATCTCTTTCGATTAATGATGTACACTCATCCGTGGCATTTGCTGCTTATATTTATCTAATCACTTTTACGAGGTTCCCCATAATGGCACGCACAGGACAAGATTCACTGAAAACAAGAAAAACGCTGACGGTTGACGGGAAAAACTATGATTATTTTTCTCTTGATGCGGCTGCAAAGCAAATCGGAGATGTCTCGAAGCTGCCTTATACTTTGAAGGTGTTGCTGGAGAATTTATTGCGTCATGAAGATGGGCGCTCTGTTAAAGTTGATGATGTAAAGGCCGTGCAGGAATGGCTGGGCAAGAAGCGTTCGACGCATGAGATTGCGTATCGTCCGGCGCGTGTGTTGATGCAGGATTTTACCGGCGTTCCGGCCGTGGTGGATTTGGCAGCAATGCGCGAGGCAATGGCGGCCCTTGGCGGGGACCCGCAAAAGATTAACCCTCTTGTTCCGGTGGATTTGGTGATTGACCACTCGGTGATGGTGGATGAGTACGGTTCAACGGGTGCATTTCAGGCGAATGTCGAGCGTGAGTTCGAGCGTAATGGCGAGCGTTATAGTTTCTTGCGTTGGGGGCAGGAAGCGTTCAAGAATTTTCGTGTTGTGCCGCCGGGGACAGGGATTTGTCATCAGGTGAATTTGGAGTATCTGGCACAGACCGTGTGGATGGACGAAGACGAGCAGAATCCGGGTACGAATGTTATTTATCCGGACACATTAGTCGGAACCGATTCGCACACCACCATGGTCAATGGCCTGGCCGTTCTTGGTTGGGGTGTTGGCGGTATCGAAGCCGAAGCCGCGATGTTGGGGCAGCCTGTATCCATGCTTATTCCCGAGGTGGTTGGATTTAAGCTGACTGGCGAGATGAAAGAAGGCACGACAGCGACCGACCTTGTTTTGCGTGTGGTCGAGATGTTGCGCGAGCTTGGTGTGGTCGGGAAATTTGTAGAATTTTATGGCTCGGGTCTTGATCACTTGAGTCTTGCCGATCAGGCAACGATTGCGAATATGGCACCGGAATATGGTGCGACATGCGGGTTCTTCCCGATTGATGAAGAGACTTTGCGCTATCTGGCATTTACGGGCCGCGATGCACATCGTGTGAAAGTGGTAGAGGAATATGCCAAGGCACAAGGGATGTGGCGCGATGCGAATACGCCTGACCCAGAGTTTACGACAACGTTGCACCTTGATTTAGGAGATGTCGAGCCGGCGATTTCAGGGCCAAAGCGTCCACAGGACCGGATTGCCTTATCAAAGGCTGCGCAAGCATTTGAAGATCACGAGCCTGACCATAAATCTGTTGCGGTTAAAGGGGCGGATTACGAGTTATCAAATGGCGATGTTGTCATTGCCGCGATTACGAGTTGTACCAATACATCGAATCCATCTGTGATGGTGGCATCGGGATTGGTGGCACGCAAAGCACATGCGTTGGGTTTAACAGTGAAGCCGTGGGTGAAAACGTCGCTTGCGCCCGGATCACAGGTGGTGACGGATTATCTGAACAAGGCAGGATTGCAAGAAGATCTGGATGCGCTGGGCTTTAACACGGTTGGCTATGGGTGTACGACCTGTATTGGAAATTCAGGTCCTTTACCAGGGCCGGTCGGGGATGCCGTAGATGAAGGTGACCTTAATGTAACGTCTGTTCTTTCCGGTAACCGGAATTTCGAAGGGCGTATTTCGCCGCATGTAAAGTCAAACTATCTGGCGTCGCCGCCTTTGGTAGTGGCGTATGCGTTGGCGGGATCGATGCGTATTGATTTGCTGACCGAGCCGCTGGGGCAGGGCAAAGATGGTAAAGATGTTTATTTGAAAGATATCTGGCCAACCAATAAGGAAATTGCCGATACTGTGGCCGCTTGTTTAACCCCTGCGATGTTTACAGAGCGTTACGCCGATGTGTTCAAGGGACCAAAGGAGTGGCAGGAAATCGGTGGCGATGCGAGCGGCCAGACCTATAACTGGGCGGCCAATTCTACCTATGTCAGAAATCCGCCTTTCTTTAGCGGTATGGCGCAGGAGCCGGGTGCAGTGCAGGATATTAAAGGCGCGCATTTACTGGCAATGCTGGGCGATTCCGTAACAACGGACCATATTTCTCCGGCGGGTGCGATCAAGAAGGATGCCCCTGCGGGTGAGTATCTGACAGATCATAATGTGCAGCCCGTTGATTTTAACTCTTACGGATCCCGTCGGGGTAATGATCAGGTTATGACGCGCGGGACATTTGCCAATATTCGTATCAAGAACGAGATGGTTCCGGGTGTTGAAGGTGGTTTTACAAAGCATCTTCCATCAGGGGAGCAGATGAGTATTTATGACGCCTCGATGCGTTATCAGGCCGAGGGACGTTCTCTGGTTGTAGTGGCCGGTGCGGAATATGGTACAGGATCATCACGTGACTGGGCGGCCAAAGGTACGCGCCTGCTGGGTGTGAAGGCCGTGATTGCGGAAAGCTTCGAGCGTATTCATAGATCGAACTTGATCGGTATGGGGGTCTTGCCTTTGCAGTTCAAAGGCGGGAAGAACCGCAAGACTTTGAATTTGCGTGGTGACGAGACCTTTGACATTGTCGGGATTTCAGGTGGTCTGGAGCCGCAACAAGATATAAAAATGACCGTTCATTATGAAGATGGTTCCATGCAGGATGTTGTATTGTTATGCCGGATCGACACATTGGATGAGCTGGAATATTATCTTAATGGCGGAATTTTGCATTATGTTCTGCGCTCGCTTGCCGCGGCATAAGACCTATATATAGGTCTCGTCTGCATCTTTGATTACGAAGTTTTTCGCGAATTCCTCGGCAAGTTTGACCAGCTTGTTAAAATTCGGGCGTTCCGGTCTGTAGCGAACAGCGTATCGTGTTTCCATGCTGTTTATTTGTGAGTCCAGCTGAATAATACGTTTTCTTGCGCTTTGGGTTTGTTTGTCTTCCTCGGAGTATCTTTCAATCATGCCGTGGTTGAGCTTTTCCATGTTAATGCCGATCATGTAGGAAAGCTGCACGCCTTCAAGGAAATCAGCCGCGGTGTTCAGGGCCTGCGCGGTATTCATTTTTACGCCTATTTCCAGGGGTTTTAGCGAGTAATTGAATGTCGTGGTGCGGTCAGGTCCGCGCAGAACCATGGAACATCTACCGCCTTCTTTTCCAAGAGCAGCAACAAGAGCAACATTTGTGTCATATTTAATGGTGACATCCCGTCCGCTTTGTTTGAAAGCATTCTCAGCCTGTTGTATAGAGTTTTCGTATTTTCCCTTATTGATCACGTCGAATTTTTCAATGATGTCAAAGAAGGAATGATATTCACCGGATGAGTAGATAACCTTGCCATTGTGATGGATAGAAACCCAACGCTTGTGGTTAAAGGTGCGGTCGTAGCCGCTGAGTGCGTTATGCCATAATTCCGACCAGTCCAGAGGCTCAACGCGCCGTACGATCGGCCCTCTTTTTTCAAATTCCATGACCATTTGGGCCACCATGCGCACGCAGCTATGCATGCTGTTTGTTCTAACGGCGTAGATTTCCGATGTTGTTTCGCCGGCCTTAAGATCGATCAGCATTCTTGTGCTTGGGCACACAATTTTTAATGCACTATTTTTATTTTGTGCATTTTTTTCTTCGATTTCAAATTTTTCACGCAGTAAAGAGGTGTCGATATCCATATAGAACCTGCCTGACGGTGGACGGCTTATCGCTAGAATTAGTTTAGCATACTAACAGAAAAGTTAGAAACAGTTAGGATCAAAGTCGTTTTATCCCGATATCATCATGGCAAAAACGGATAGAAAGGAAAAGAAGAATTTATGCTGCGATGCTTGGTGCTTCTAGCGCTGGAGCGACCATAAGGTGTTCAAGCTCTCTGGCGTAATAGGCAAGATCACGTTCTATTTTCATGCGTTTTGGCATATCATCCATAAAAGCCTGTAGGGGCTCGTCCAGATTTCCGCGCATATTGAAGCTGTTTGCTATTGATTTACCTGACATGCGGGCCATTGTGCCCTGACCATGTGCGGCGATTTTGTTGTTATCTTCTTCGATCTCCGTTCTGTACACATCGTAGAGTTCCAGAACTGTGCCTGCATCAAAATCCTGGGTCCAGCTTCCGAAGTTATCGGATATTTCGGACACCGCTTCCGAAAACGCTGCGCCCAGGATGCTTTCCATGATCATGTTGCCAAGCATGCTGTCGCGATCGTTGGCAACTTTGAAAAGTGGATTGCTTTTGATGAAGAGAGGACCTTTATTCTGAGGTTGATCAGGGTGGGGCGCCAATTTATGCAATTCATGCATAAGGCCGTTAATTATTTTTTGAATGGCCAAACATTGACTGTCCTGATGTGCTTGATAACTCATAATATGCCCCCTTAGTTAGGTTGATATTATGAGAACCAAGTAAATACCGATTTAATTATGCATAAAATTCGAAGTAATTCTTACTTTTACTTTGTCTTATATTTGAATAAAATTTTATATAACTTGAAAAAGGATTGGAAAACAAAAAGTTATGAAAAAACCGGCTTTTGACAGCCGGTCGGTTCCTTATGAATTTTTTTTATTTTTAGTTGAAAATGAGTCTATACACGTCTTGTGATGGGCATTTTTTTACGAAATATACATATGGATTTATGCTGTTTCTACTGGCCTGTATAAATCGAATACATCAATAATTTCGAGAAGTTGCTCGATTTCTTTTTTGCATTTCATGGCCTGTGATTTTGTCGTGACGGGGACAAAGAGGTTCGAGGCCTCGAACATGTCGTGTTCATAGGGGATCATGAGGAAAACATATTTTTTTCCAAACAGAACGGCGGTCAGTTCGGCGTCATCGAATATTGTGCCGGCTTCGGATAATTCCTTGAGCAGACGGTCGCCGACCATGAGTTCTGCGGCTTCGGGTTTGTTGGAGAAGACATGAAACTTATCCCATGCAGGGTCGGAGACACTGATATGGACCTGTTGTAATGACTTCCAGCGAGTTGTTTTATAAGCCTTCATCATGCGTAGGTTAGACGTAATGATTGTGTGCCCCTCTATGGCCTCGGCCGGCGCTTCAAGAAGCACAAATAACCCGTGGAATAACGGTTCATCACGGCGTTTTTTTGCGTAAAGCCGTGCCTCTGAAAAGAGGACTTTAACGCCCTTATATTTTCCCATGAAGCAGTCTTCGGCCTTATATTCATCATAAGCAGGAATTACGGCGAGCTTGTTTATTATTTTTGAACTCACACCGCGTGAAGGGTGGTAGGCCAAGCCGTTTAGCGCTTTTGCAAGTTTTGGCATAAAGATTGTTTTATGTTCACGCAGATAAGCTTTGATAGGACGTCCGGCCCAATAATGGATGAGCAGAACAGGAATAAACGAGCTGGCCAGAGCGCCTGCGGCAATGAATAATTCTGCCTCCATCAGGAAGTAATAGCCAGAGGCAGCAGAGCCTGCCAGCACGAACAGGATGCTCATATTGATGGCAATAAATCCGCGTGTTCTGTGCTGGCGCATTCTTTTGAGTCTTATTTCCTCGGACTCTTTTATAACGACCTCTAGATTTTTTTTGAAACGCGTATCGTCGACGCGGTTGATCTCTTCTTTGACAGGAGGAAGTTCTATTTCTGTATTTTCTTCAATGCTCATGCAAAACATCTAAGCAGTCCGAACAGGGGAGTGCAAGAATTTAGTTTTTATAGGCAGGGAAATTCCGCAGATACAAAGTAGACATGTTGGTATGGCCAAAGGTTAAAATATTGAAGATTTTTTGACGGTGCTAAATATTTTTTGTCGCTTATACCTTCATTTTAGCGACAAGCCGTTCCAGAATGCCAAATGTTGCATTGCACAATCAAGCTATTGATTATGTTCGTTTTTTCTTCTTTTTATATAAGATTTTTTTGATATGCATAACGATACGGTATGTAGTCATGCAAAAACTGCATGGCTTTTATGCAAAAAAAATGTATCTAAGTACCAATTTAATGTTGCCTTTGCTATTTTTGTAGCCTATAACAGGCTTAAATTTACCTCGCGCCGCTTATCTCCCCCCCACACTCCCTAGCGGCCGGGGTTTTTTTTTGCCTAAATTCCAGATTTATAATCCGGTGTCATCATAAGCGACAATGACTTTGGCCTCGTCCGGTATTGAGGGGTGCTGGGCTTCTGTGAGGATATTTCTTGTGGTGCGGCTGATGCGGCTGACAATGCCACAGGACGTAAGGGACAGTATCAACGTAAATAGAATCAGGTATTTAACCGGTTTCATATTAACTCCCTGCACTTCGTCCTGCGCTGCCGCCTATTGTGCTGAGGGCGTCACTTGCGTTTTTTTCCAGTGTTTCACAGCCGGAAAGCGCGAGTATAACAAGCATTAATACCAAGAAATTTTTTATATCAGGCTCCTTTCTTTCAGATTAATAGGGCATAGAAAAGAATCGATCACAAGAAGATCGTGAGTGTTTGGTTGCTAGTCTTGTAATCCGGCGACGCGCTTCAGCAAGGGAACTTGCAGGAACGAAAAGATTGAAACGATAGAGATCATGAGGTTGCGAAGGAGGCGACCCCGAAAGGAGTTTGCCGTTGCACCGCGTACGATCCGTTCGCTTAAGGATATCCAGTGCGCGCCGACAGGATGACGCGCGGCGGTGTAACCTTCCAGATCATCTTCGGCAATGCGCCGTGCAAGGTCCCAGCCATCTTCGATTCCCAGATTCATGCCGCGGCCACCAGCAGGAGAATGCACATGCGCGGCATCACCCGCCAGATAAACGGGCGGTTTTTGATAGGTTTCAGCCTGACGGATGGAAATCACGAAGTCGTCTTTGCGGTGCAGCTTGTCAAGGTTGAAATAGAGCGGAATACCAGCCAGCGCGTCGGGTTGATCGGCCACGGCGCGGTAGCGGTTTTCACCGATTCGTACGACAAAACGTACATGCCCGCCATGAGTAAAAAACAAATCCGCATCTCCCGGCCAGTTACGGGATTCAAAGTCGGCAATGCTCCAGCGCTGTGGGTAGTCATAACCGATAAAGGGAATATTCATGCTCTGGCGCACCATGCTGTGCGCGCCGTCTGCCCCGATGAGCAAATCATATTTTTTTGCCCTGTCTTCGTTTATTCCGGCCATTGCCTTGCCATCCTTGATAACAAGTTGCGTGAGCGCGTGGCCGTATTCGACGGTGCCGCCGAGCTCTTCCAGTTTTTTGCGCATGATCTCTTCGGTTTCGTTTTGCGGCAGAGCCAGCAGGAAATTGAAGCGGTGCGGCAATTTGTGGAGACGGATTTTGCCGATGGTTTTTTTGCCGTTATGCAGCTTTACCTTTTTGAGCTTGTACCCTTCGGCAAGAAGGTCATTGGTGATGCCGGACGGTTCCAGCAAATCCAGCGAGCGGGCGTTGATGCCGACCGCACGCGATAGGGGGGATGGTGCGGCCTTGCGGTCGATAATGCGCGGGCTGTAGCCGCGGCGGTAAAGCTCTATGGCTGTTGTGAGGCCGGTTGGCCCCGCGCCGACGATGAGGATTTTAGAATTGGTCTTCATGGGGAGAGATTAATAGATTCGGTTGGCGAGGGGAAGTCGCTCCCCTTTTTTATTGACATAAGCCGGTGTATTCCTGTAACAAGCCGGATGTCTATTGAATACGCCATCTATATTGTTCAGAACAAGCAGGGGCCGGAAGCACATCCAAGCCTTAGGGTTGGCGATATCAATCATGTGTTTTTGTGTTTGGCACGGCCATATGCGGGCGAGCGCCCCCTGATAGAAAAAGAAATGCATTTTGTAGGGCGGGATGGGTTTATCAAGACCATAATAGGTGTCTCTCCATCAAGGCAATATCTCCCTCCTTATCTTGACAGGCATATTATTGCGCACGGTGATCAAGACACTGTTCTCCCGATTTGGGAAAGCGCGTGTGATTTTGCACGTGAGATAACCGATGCGTTGCTCCCCTTTACCCCTCTTGAAGATCCGGACCCGCGTGCGATCAATTGCCGCGCTGCGACGATTGCGGTGCTGGAGGCGATGGGGATGCCTTATGATCTGCTGATACGTCACGGGCTCCGCGGGACGGAGGCCAACTTATATGATTTCTTTACCAGAGAAGATTATGTGTTAGAGCCGGACGCGCCGGGGCTTTACTGATTTTATACCCAACGGCGGACGCGTTCCTTGTAGTCGAGATAGTCGCTGCCGAATTTCGCGGTGAGATAGTTTTCCTCCGCCGGAATGATCTGACGGTCGAACATGAACCATAGACCGGCGGCCAGCGGCAGCATGATCGGCGCGTCCGCCATCATTCCGACGCCAATATAACTGGCCAGCATACCAAGATACATCGGATTGCGTGTATATTGGAACGGCCCGTCGGTGACAAAGACCGTAGCCGGAAGGTTCGGCGGCACATTTGTGCCCGCATTTTTAAAGGTCATGATCGCCCAAGCGCCGACACCAAGACTGCCCGCCACAAGCAGCAGGCCCGGCCCGCCCCAGCTTGTGCCGAAATTGACAGGGAACAGCCAGTCCAAAGAGATGCCGAGCAGGATGAACAAGAGGAGCCGCGTCGGCGGTAAGAGGCCTACATTCGGCGCGTCGGCAGCGGGGGATGGTGGTTTTTCGTTTTGTGGTGCGTCGGTCATTTTTAATCTTTCTAATTCGTTTTTAAACATAGTAGAAATTTGTCCGTAATACGTTCCTCAAAATTGAAGTCTAGGATTATTCTTGTTCCACTATAAATTCTACGTTACTTGGTGGTATCTCTCCTGAGATGTATATGATTGCATGTCTGGTGCTGAAATCTTTAACTTCATAGACTGGAAAATCTTTTGAACTGCATACAACTTTTAATCTACAAGGTATCACAGGCACATCAAACACTATGGTTATTAACCAACTTTTTCCTATCACGGATTCGTCTTCTATATTTTTGCTTATGTACTGAAAGCTATACCAACGGAAAATATTTTCTTTCTTTACTGGCTCAGGATGTCTCTGATCTCCATGAAAAGATAATATAAGTAAGGTATTTTTTTTTCTATATCTCCTATGAAGGGATTTGAAAAAATACATCAGAGATTCCCAAAATATTCTTACGATTAGCCCCATCAATCATCCCCCATCTTGAGCGCCGCGATGAAGGCGCTTTGGGGGATTTCGACGTTGCCGTATTGGCGCATTTTGGCTTTTCCTTTTTTCTGCTTTTCCAGCAGTTTTTTCTTGCGCGTGATGTCACCGCCGTAGCATTTGGCAGTGACATCTTTACGCAGTGCAGAAACATTTTCGCGGGCGATGATTTTGCCGCCGATCGCACCCTGAATCGCGATTTTAAACATCTGGCGGGGGATCAAATCCTTTAATCTTTCGCACATGGCGCGGGCGCGGAATTCGGCGCTGGAGCGGTGGACGATCATGGCGAGCGCGTCTACGGGTTCGTCATTCACGCGGATATCAAGTTTGACCAGATCGTTCTCGCCATAGCCGTCGAGTTCGTAATCGAAACTGGCATAGCCTTTCGAAATGGATTTAAGGCGGTCGTAGAAATCAAACACAACCTCGTTCAGCGGCAAACGATAAACGAGCATGGCGCGATTTCCGGCATAGGTGAGGTCGATCTGCACGCCGCGGCGTTCCTGACAGAGTTGTAACAGCCCGCCGAGATATTCATCGGGCACAAGGATGGTGGCCTTGATCCATGGTTCCTCGATCGATTTGATTTTCACCACATCGGGCATGTCGACGGGGTTGTACATCTCGATTGTCGTGCCATTGGTCATGTTGAGGCGATAGACCACGCTTGGCGCGGTGGGGATAAGGTCGAGGTCGAATTCGCGCTCTAGCCGTTCCTGAATAATTTCCATGTGGAGCAGGCCCAAAAAGCCACAACGAAAACCAAGGCCAAGCGCTTGGGAGCTTTCGGCTTCATAATGCAGGGAGGCATCGTTCAGGCGGATTTTACCAAGGGATTCGCGGAGCTTTTCAAAGTCGCTCGCATCGGCCGGATAGAAGGAGCAAAACACCATCGGGATGGAGGGTTTGAATCCTGTTAATGCCTTATCACAGGGTTTTTTATCATCTGTGATGGTGTCGCCGACATTGGTTTCGGAGATATCCTTGATGCTGGCGGTGATGAAGCCCATCTCGCCGGGGCCAAGTTCGTCGAGCAGGACGTGTTTGGGTGTGAACATACCGACGCGGTCAATTTCGCGGGTGGCGCCGTTGCTCATGAATTTAATGCGCTGGCCTTTGCGTAGTGTGCCGTCAATGACGCGCACCAGAACCACAACGCCGAGATAGATGTCGTACCAGCTATCGACCAGCAGGGCCTTTGTCGGTTTTGTAATGTCGCCTTCCTTTGGCGGGGGCAGGCGGGTGATAATGGCCTCTAGCAAATCACCGATTCCGGCACCGGTTTTACCGGAGCAGGGGATGGCGTCGCTGGCGTCGAGTCCGATGACGTCTTCGATTTCGGTTCTCGCGTTTTCAACATCGGCAGCGGGGAGGTCGATTTTGTTGATTGCGGGCACGATTTCATGGTTATTTTCGATGGCCTGATAGACATTGGCAAGGGTTTGAGCCTCAACGCCCTGAGAAGCATCTACAACGAGAATAGAGCCCTCACAGGAGGCCAGAGAGCGGGAGACTTCGTAGGAGAAGTCAACATGTCCGGGCGTATCCATGAGGTTTAATTGGTAGTCTATGCCGTCTTTTCCGGTATAGGACAGGCGCACGGTTTGAGCCTTGATGGTGATGCCGCGCTCGCGCTCGATATCGGTGTTATCCAGCACCTGTTCTTTCATTTCGCGTTCTTCAAGCCCGCCACAGGTTTGAATGAGGCGGTCGGCCAAGGTGGATTTTCCGTGGTCGATATGCGCGATGATGGCGAAGTTTCTGATATGTTCGATTTTGTGACTCATGGCGGCGAAGATAAGGGTTTTCGGCGTCCACGGCAATGAAAAATTTGCATAAAAAAAAGCAGGTGAGGGAGTGTATGCCCACCTGCTTTTAGATCTCTGGATTTAAATTAATTCACTGTACTTAAAATCTGTGTATTACGGTGTAAATGTTGTTGGCGCTGGTGCAGCCGTTACATCCGTTGCCGGGCCTTCGGGCTCAAACATGCTTGGTGCGGGTTCAACGCCACCACTTACATCTACTGTAAAGCTAATTCTCTGAACGGGTGCTTTTACGCCCCATGTTTCTGATAGTGTCATCGGACCGAAGTTTCTTTCAAACTCCGCATTAATCTGCAGACTTTCAGCTGCGCTGATTCCTCTGTCATCTGCAGTCGTTTCACCCGACGTTATTTCATTACCTAAATCTGTTTCCATCACCATAGTATCTCACTCCTATTTTTTTAAGCTTGTTTTTATGTTCAACCGCCTGTTTTTACAGATCTTCTTATTATTTATTTACCATGAAGGATCAACGGAACATAAATGCCTTCTTTGGCTATACCAGTTTGATCATCCATTAAAACCATTAACATTTGGTGAGTATTTTGCATATTCTTTGACATTTCTTTAGTCAAATCCATCCCTGCATTTCTAATCTCACCGTTATCTAGTACAAAATCCAATCTATAGGTATCCAGATCAAATTCAAGCCAAGATAACTCGTTTCTGAATGGTTTATTGTGAAAAACGGCACATTTTCCGTCTTCTCTGACAGCAACCTCGATCTGGAGCTTGCTATTTTCATCTACTCCGTAGACGAAATCCGTGAGATTACCCCTGCTCGGTAGGACTTTTTCCTCTTCTGGGTTCTCACTCACCATTCAATTTTTATTCCTTATTGTACATTATATAGTCATTTTATCAAAAAATCCCGAAGTTTTTTGCCTAATTTAGCGTTTTTTTGATTTCGGGGTCTTTTATCCTTAATTCTACTTCGATGCCGTCTATGGCTTCTCCGTTTTCAGTTCTAATAATAAACAAATATTGCTCTTTTGCAATATAAGGGCGTATCAGCCATTGTATTTTAGCGCCGAGGTCGAGTTGTTGTTTGTCATTTGTGAAGACTGTTATGCGTTGTGTATCGTGATCATACTCGAGATGATCAATCGTGCAATTGAGTTCAGGCCCGTGAAATATGTAGTTTTTGCCATTTTCGCGATCACAATAGATGTCAAAGTCATCTGTGCTCTCGAACAGCTTCATGCGGCCCGATCCTTTGCCGGAGCCCCAATCCTTACCCATATTCGCCGGACTAGGCGTATTGCTGTTTTCTTTTTCTTCCTCGGACATGATCTGACTCGCCAGAAATGGCATATTTGATAAGTGTTCAAGGCAATGATAACGATCAACACTTAACAAAATCATAACATCAGTCCCTTTCTAAAGGAAGCTTTTCCTATTATCCAACAAGTCCGTAGGATGCGCCGGTTTTATCTGATCTCAACTCGGCGAGGCGTTCTTCAAGAACACTTTGGTCGCTGTTATCCACTAATCTTAGTCGGCTAGCGCCATCGGCAGGTACGTTACCGCCGTTCCCCTGGTTTTGTGCCAGTGAAATTTGTATATCGTCTGCATTTGTTGCCATACCGCCGCTTTGTGGCTGTGTGGTTGCTGCAAGGGCGGACCCGCTAAAGCCTGTTGTGGCTGGATTGCCGTTACGATCCCTGAACGGAATAAGTCTTCCACCTGTTTCGCCGGATTCTGCGGATGCGGTTCTTGTTCCTGTCGGGATATGGGCCCCTGAATTGGTTTGTGCAAACGGACGGAAGGACTTTGCTGCATCAGCCATGTCTTGCCCGATAACACCGGAGCGATAGAGCGCAAATGCTACAATCCCGATTACGGCCATAATGCTGACTCCTTTAGGGATATTAATTCCAAATACGCTTGTCAAACGTTTGAGCATATTCCAGACTACCATACCACCGATGATGGTTGCGCCTGTTTCGACAGCATTCAGAATGTTTCTTTCTTTCTGGGTCTTGGCATTCTTTTTCATCCAGTCCCATTTTTCCATACCTGCTTCGAGTGCACCGGTAACAGTGTTAAACAAGCCGGATATAGCACTTTGTTTGCCCGGGCCACCACCGCCAATCCATTGATTCAGGAGACCATATTCGCCGCCATATTCAACCAAACCGCCTTGGAATCTGGCCATGCCGCTCGTATAGTATTTAGCGGTTGAATTGCCTTCGACCATTGCTTTGCCGCCATCGTCAAGTTCGCGCATTTGTGCAACGAGCGTGGCTGACTCTTCTTTCAGCCTTTCCAGTAGAATAACTTTTCCATCCAATTGTCCAAGCAAGCGCTGTGCCTCGCCTTTATCTGCATTTGCTGTAATGGCCGCAATTTTTTCCTGAAGTTTTTGTACTTCTTCACGGAGCAACCTTGCTTCTTCTTCATTTTGTTTCAGGGCAGGCATGCTATTTTCTGCTGCTCTGGCGTTTCCGCGAAGGTCGGCCAATAATGCATTTATCTGTCCTGCTTCATTGTGTTTGCCCTTGCTGGTTAGGTCTTCGCTTATTTTTATAAAATCGGTTATGCCGCCATTCATACCTGCAATGAGGAAAGCTGCGCTGCCTTCAATAGAGGCGGGGCCATAAAGTCTTGAAATTTGTGCGGCCTGCGTGTTTGCATTTTGCAGCAGTTCGTGTGCGCGGCGATGTTCTTCGGCCAGCGGACCTGTAAATGTTGGTTGTGCCGGCGCTGCTGCGGCCGGAGCCGGTGTTCCTGCGGCTGGAGCTGGTGTTCCTGTGGTCGGAGCCGGCGTTCCTGTGGCCGGAGCTGGTGTTCCTGTGGCTGGAGCCGGTGTTCCTGTGGCTGGAGCCGGTGTTCCCGTTCCTGCAACTGCGGCCGGGTCCGGTGTTCCTGCCCCTGCAACTGTAGCCGGGTCCGGTGTTGTTCCTGCGGCTGGGTCTGCAGCCGGGTCCGGTGTTCTTCCTGCAGCTATTGAAGCTGCTTCAGCGGCGGCCAGGGCTTCTGCAAAACCAGGGGCTTTGTCAAGGGCGGTTCCATTTGCAATGGCCTTGTTTAATTCTCCCATAACCCATGTTGCCTGTGCCGGTCTTTGCGATGAAATATGTGCTGCGGCAAGATTCAACCGGTTGAATTCTTCTTGTTGTTTCTCAAGCAGAGCTCTTGCAGCGTCCAGATCTGTTTCTGCATCAATTTGTGTTTTTAAATCCTGAATAGGGGTCAGGAGCGCGTCAACTTGCCGTATATCGTCGCCCAATGTATCTCTGATTTCCTTCAAGCTGTCATTTACATTTTGCTTTAAGGCCTCATAGACTTTGATTTTTTCTGCGTCGCCGCCGGCTGCGGTTATTGCGTCATCAAGTGTTTTAAGGGTTTTGGCTTCATATTCAGTGAATACGGCCTGCATTTCGGTGAAATGCAGTTTTACTTTGGCGACTTGCTCTTCTGCCATTGTAAGGTTCTCGCCAGCAGCGCGTTTTGCCTCATCTGTGTTCTCAACGGGTTCGGCATCGCCCATCCAGAAATCCCAGCCTGTTTTTTCGCCCATAAGCTTTTCATACATTTCATCGTAGAACCCGCCTATGTCTACGCCGGTGCCGTCTGAAAATCCTTGGCCGCCTGGCCATGCCGCCAAGGCAACGCCGTGAATCACACCGCCGACATCATCCAGCACGAAATCAACCATACCAACACCAAGACGTGTAAGGTTTCTCATTGGATCAAGTTCTATTCCGTTTTTGTCGTCAAAGCCTCTGGCCCATTCCCATCCATAATTATTTGCAGCGTATTCCGAGGCTTTTTCGATACCAAAAGCCACCGCAACAGCAGGAGCAACTCGTGCAAGTCCGATATCGACTAATAATGTGTGTCTTGTTAGTCCCCAGTTTTCAAAATGCGAGTTTTTGAAGGGCAGACCTTTTATAGTTTCAGGCAAACTATGTTTAAAGAGCCTTGGAATTCCGGCAAATCTAACGCCTTGGCGGCCGTCAGGGCCCCAATCTCTTTTCCATTTTTCAGCGAGATCCCTTTCCATTGAACTTTTCTTGAGATACTCCTGATATTCTTCGGGGCTAAGCTGTTTTTGCATAGCCTTTGCGTCGCTGCCGCTTCGTGTCCAAGCAAGCTCGTTGTTATAGTCGCCGGCAAAGCGGACGTTTCTGTATCTGTTCCATACGCCGGCCCAGCCATCCCGGAAGGTGTTGGCACCCATGCTGTGCAAAAATCCGGTGTGATCTGATACAAGTTTTGAGATCTCCGGTGTAAAATAGTCCGGTAAGTTTTTGGGATCAGCGCCGTTTGCAATAGCTGTTTCCCGTGCTACTGAACGTTCTTCAATTGCTTTTGCAAATTTGTTGAAGATTTCACGTCTGTCTGTGATGGCACGTCCTGTTGCCGGGTCACGTGCATAACTCAAGGCCGCCCATTTTAAAGATTCCATAAAACGGTTTATGTCCTGTAGGCCGTTTTCATCTGGTTTTAGCAGGGCGTTTGCGTTTGCCAATGCCTGTTCCAGATTGTCGTTAACGATGTTGTATTGCAGGAATTTTTCGTCGTCGGTTTTAAGGGTGCGACCAAGATTTCCTCTGTTGCTCAAATCATAGTCAAAAGCATCTTCGCCTGGTTTCCAGTTCATCATTTCATTGCGTGTGAAACGGTATGGAACGATCACAGAACCGTCGCTTTTTGCATTCGGAGTATTTGCAAAATAGTGTCTTGCTTTTTCGACCTCTTCAGGCGTCATTACCCCGTCTCTGACAAGTTTTTGAATATCTCCGTTTTTCAGCATGCTCTGGAATTCATCATAGGTTACACGCTGTGTTGTGACTGGTAATTCCAGAGCGCCCTCTTTCAGAAGTTCGGTGTATGCTTTACGATCTGCTGCTGTTACGGGTCTTTCAACTATACCAACTCCTTGGGTCATCTGGTATCTGGTCGATGCTTTACCGAGCAGGTCTGCACCCCCGTGATCATTTGTGAGTGTCGTGTATTGTTCAACACCTGTTTTCATGTCATCAAGATGTGTTGTTGCCGATGCAAGCTCGTCCAAGCTGTCACCTATGACGGAAGCGGGGGCATCATCAGCACCACTATCCGCAATTGACCTCACAGATTGCGCTCTGCTTCTCAGGTCGGCAATAAGCTGTGTCGCGTTACCGCCCTTGGACATGGCTTCTGTGAAGCCTGGTTGTAGGCCGTCAATAGATATACCATCTTCAAGTACGTCTGCTGTTCTTGCAACGGAACCCGCAAATTCGGAAATAGCTTCCAGATGTGGCCTTGCTTCACGAGCAGCCATAATTCCATTAATAGTACCCCCAACCAAGCGGTCGCCGACTTTTTTAGGCGGAGGTGCCTCAATATCATCAAGATTTCTTTCTATTTTCGCTATATTTTCTTGTAGAATTCCAGTGACTTCTTTCAGGCCACCGACGACTTCTCCGACACCTTCATGGGCTGCCAGTGCATTTTTATGTCTTTCAATAACGATTCTTGCCTGGTCTGCTGCACCTTCTACGTCAGCGCCGGCGCTTTCTACTCTTGAATCAAACTTGCCCTTAAGATTTGAAAGGACATCGGCAACTTGTGTGCGTTGATCTGCTTCACTTAAGGATTTAGTCTTAATTGCCTCTACGTTTTCCAAAGCTTCCCTGATTTGCTTAGACATAACCGTGTCTTGTATGGCTTCGTCTTGTCCTTTCAGGAAGGATTCAATGTCAGCATAGCTAACAGCTTTTCCGCCTGTACGCACATCATTGGCGACGGTTATACAGTCAGATCCACGAACAGCGAAAGTTCTGGCCTCTTCCTTGGCGGCTTTGGCGGTATCAACTTTGGCAACGGCTTCTTCTATCTCTCTGGCAGCCGTTTCCATGTCATCGGCCAGTTTGTTGGCACTGTCCGCTATGTCGTCTTGTGCAGATTTAAGTTTTGTACCAACGTCATTCAGCGCACCGGTCAAATCGGTTCCAGAGCGACTGTTCATTCTTTTTACGCCGACTGACGGGTCGATATCCAGAAGTAGTCGTGCTGTGCTGGTTGTTTTAGAATTTGCATCAACACGCCTAAAGAGGCCACTGATTTTGTGGTCTGCGCTTCGTATATGAGAAAGGCCGCGGCCTAAATAATTTGTAAATGTATCTCTTAGAAATCTTATTCCGTTCGGTATAATTTCAGGCGGGAAATAATGCGCCATGAACCTGTTGATCGGCCAGCCAATGCTATGGTTCCAAATAGTTGCAATACCGCTGCCGGCGGCACGTATAGGGTTTCGGCGGTATGCGTTTCCTGCGGCTGCACCCATTTCCTCTGCAGCCTCGGCGGCGACAGGGCTTGGTTTGCCGTTTTCAGTTTTCGGGAATTCTACGGGCTCTGACTCGGCTGCTGTTGATGTGCCTTCATCGCCGCTTCCTGCTTTTCCTGCGTCGTCACCTGATTTCCCACCTGCTGTGCCTGCGTCATCTGTTGCTCTTGCGCCTGCTGTTGCTGCTGCGTCAGCTTCCGGTGGAAGGCCGGCTCTTTCTCTTGTAATTCTTGAAAGTTCTGCTGCTGCATCATCCGGTGACCAACCTTGGGCCTCCATTTCCACAATTTTTTGCTCACGGAGTTTCCACATTTCATCCGCTATTGCTCTGACATCATCCAGCTCTTTCTTTGTAATGCCAGCAGCGCTATCCAGTTGTTGAGCAAGCTCTTCCATTTCATCCGTTATGTGTCGTTCAGAGCCAAGAATCAACTTATCCAAGCCTTCATAGAATTTGATGTAGTGGGGGTGTGCGGCTAACCTGACTTTAAAAACATTGCTTTCGAAATAATTTCTGGCGGTTTGATCTAGGTTGTCGGCGTTTCTTTCAAACCATTTATTGAAGCCACCTTCGATGTCATCGACGCTTTTTTCCAAGGCGTCGCGCAGGCCTTTACGGGCGACATCATCCAATAGCTCGAATGCTTCACCAGTCAGTGTTCTTATAAAATTATCGAGAATTTTCTTCATATAAATTCAAACCCCAATAGTCACCGCGTTATTATTTTTATTTTTTATTTACGCCAATGGTACCGGAAATAGGGGGGTATTGTCAAACTTTATCGCGTTTTTTCGAGTTTTGTTTTGGCGGGTTAACTGATTGATTTTTAATATTTTTTTTACGGCAAAGGCCGAATTGCTGTTGGCTGGTATTTTATTTTATATTATCTTTATTTAACAACAGCTTACCTATAGTTTTGTCAGCGGAACTTCCATGCCGGAGACCGGTTTTTTTGTTGCCAAATCCATGTGGATGAGGGTCACGGTTTCAACTTTTTCCATGATTTTAGCGACGTCATCCTTTAGGGGGGCGCCAAAGGGTAATTTTCCGGGTTGAAAAACAAAGAAAAGCTGCCTTTTTTTAGGAATATATTCAAGCCCCAGAAGTTCTTGCAGCATTGGCCGATCATAAAGGATTGTAATTGTCTTTGCCTTTTTATCGGCGTACACATCCATCATTAACTGTGCCAAGAGGCTGTTTTTTGGAAATCCTGATCGTAATTTCACCATGGTTATCCCGTGCGGGTTGGTGTTTTCTTAGGTTGGAGCAGGAACAAGCCCAGCTGTATTTCTTCCGATACCAAAACTATCTCCAAACTGGGTTGCTACCTCATTGTTTTTGAAGCCCTGGTCTAGTTGTGCAAGTCTATCATTTATACCAAATTCGTCAATGGCCCAACGCTGTATGGCTTTACCGGCTTTTTCATTGAAAAAGCCGACGATTCCAGCGAGTATGCTGACCACCATAAATTTCACGCCCTTCATTCCGGTAAGGCCGAGCTTTTCTGTATTATCCCGCGCAAAACTAAATGCAGAGGACACCGTATTTGTATTTGGTCCCGACATGTTGGCAAAATCCACGCCATGAAGTCTTTGAGCTAGTTCCAGCTTTTCTCTTTCTGTAGCCTCTTGTCCTCTTCGGGTCGCTTCGTTGAATTTTCTGCGTGCCGAGGCGAGTAGTCCTATTTCCTCTTCTTCGGTTTCTGCTGTGACTGCGAGGGCTGCTGCTGTAGCCGCAGGGCTTGTCTCTGTAGCCGATCTTTCTGGTTTTAGTTCCGGTATAGCGGCAGCCATTGCGGTTCTAATTCTTTCCGGAATAACAGCAGTGCTGAAAAAGCCTCTGTTTTTTGCTAAATAACCTTTTACAAATTCTTCATCAACAGGGTGGTCTTTCAGGGCGTTAAACTGTGCTCTGTTTGTAATATTCTGGAGGACAGATTCGGCCAGCAACCGGTCTTGCTCTTCGAGGGGCAAGTCTGAATATCTTATTTTATTTTCCCGCAGAAGCAGGCCGAAATCAAAAATAAGTGCGGGTGCGTTGAGCACCTGCACTTGAATGGCGAGCTCGCGGGCGCGTTGTATTTCTTCGTCGCTACCATCACCTAAGGCAACGGCAATACCACCATTTTGCAGGGCCTGAAATTTCCATCCCATATATCCCAGAATGGCATGACCAGCGGTGATGGAAGCATCAATAATTTCCTCTGCGCCGGGGATGTCATGCTCTTTTGCATATTCTGCGGCAGCCATAAGGCCTTCTACGGTACCTTGAGTTAGTTGTCCGCCAGAGCTGTATTCATAAATACTGGCGGCAAATGTACCCAGACCTGCTATCGTCAGGACACGATGCGCATTAACCCAAACGCGTGCGCCTCTGCCGAGTGTCTTTCTTTCAACAGCACCTAGTCTTTTCTCAAATTCGTCGGTTGCGGTCCCCGCTGCGTCTGCGGCTGTATTACGTGCTGCTGTTCCTGCTGCGCCTGATGAGTCGGCAGCTTTTGCAGATTCTGCTATGTCATCAGTTTTTCTTCTTGTTTCTGCCGAGATTAATTCAATTGCGTCTTCTCGTTCCCAACCTGCGTTAACGAATTTTTTGATAGTGGCTTCGCGTGCCTCTATCATGCTCATTGCAACGTCGCGTTCTCTGGCAACGTCTTCAGGACTAATGCCAGATGCCTCCCCAAATTTTTTGAGTAAAGGTTCGATATCGATTTGATCTGCTGTGCTGGTCAGAGCCTCGTCAAGGCCTCTATAAAACCCGAGGTAGTCGGCATGTGCGGCGAGCCTGACTTTAAAGACATTGCTTTCAAAATAATTTATGGCGCCTTGCTGAAGATTATCAATATTTGTTTTATACCAGTTGTCAAAACCACGTGCGACATCATCGCCGCTATTTTCCAACGCTTCGCGCAGACTCGCACGGGTGACATCATCCATTAAGGCGAATGCTTCACCTGCAAGTGTTCTTACGAATTGTTGTATGGTTTTACTCATGTAAGTTCAAACCCCTGTAGCACCACATATTATTTTTTATTTTTATTTACGCCAATAGTACCGGAAATGGTTATTGTTGTCAAATTCTAAGCACTTTGTGGTGAACGTGTGCTGTCTTGAAAATGGTATTTTATTCAAGGTGTTACCTTCCTGCGCCAACCGGAGTTGTGCCCATACGGGCAATGGCCCCTTCCAATTCTCTCATTTGCTGGTCTGTAAGGGTAAATGCCATTGTGGTTGGAACAACAATGGCTTGTGCGCGGTTGTCAAAAAGCATGGATGTCTGGCCGCCACGATCATCTCCTCCGCCAGTAGATCCTGTATCAGTATCTTTTTGGCCGGATGGGGGAGCGCCTTTTGGTTTGGTATCCTTAAAATCACCTCGCAAAGGCGATGTCCCTGTTTCTTTTTTCTGACCTGTTCCTTGTCCTGTGTCTCCCTGTGTCTGGCCTGATCCTTGACCTTGTGCATCAGGGGTACGGGATTTTCCGGGTGGTGGCGGCACAACTTCAAAGTCGAAGAGGCTTCTTGTGCGCTCTAATGCTTCTGAGCCGACTTCTGAATTCATTTTTTGTGATTCTTCGTTCCCTTTTCTCTGTTCGGCTTTATCACGTTCCATTTCCATATGGGTTGTTCCACCCGCAATGGTTATATCGGTCCTCAATCCCTGCTCAAAGGGAGAGGTTGCACGACGCGCGCGCCATCCCCACAGTCTTGCTGTTTCCAATACATTTTGGCCTGCGGTCATACCAGCTACGGCTCGTGGGGCGGCTGTCGGTGGTAGTTTTAATCCGCTTTCCTTGGCATAAGCCTGGATGGGTTCCAGAACCCGTTCCATTTTATCTGTAGCTTTGTTAACGGCCTTGGCGGCTTTTTGAAGTTCTTGTGCAGAGGCCGTGCCGGATGATCTTAGAGCAGCCAGTTTTTCCTGTGCTGCGGCCAGTTTTTCTGCCGGTTTTCCTCGTGCGGCCAGTGAGGCTAGATCGTCGGCAGTTGTCTCGGCGAGTGTTCTTCCTAAGGCTCTGTTTGTAGCGCGGCGGGCGAGTGCTTCTCTTGGTGCTCTTGCAAAGAGCGTGTTTGTAAGGGCGCTTCCGCCTTTTCTTGCTGTTTCAATTTTTCTTAATTTGTCCATGGCTTCGACGACATCTTCAAGGCGATCCAGTGTTTTGGCTGTTTTAGCCGTACCCAGTGTTGAAGCGGTTCCCCAACGGGTCATGTTTCCAACCAGAGGGACTTTTGAAAAGGCTGTAGCAGCCATCGTGCCTGTTGCTCTTGCAGCATTTGCGATGGATGTGGCGGCCGGGAATTTGCTTGCGACTGCGGCAATGCGTGAGGACGCAACTACGCCACGTCCAGCGGCAAGTGTTCCTCCTAATAGTGCAGAGGCTCCGCCCAAGAGAGGTGCTGTGATCACCATTTCTGTGATGAATTGTGATCCGTATAGAATACCGCGTTCATAAGCAATATTCGGGTTAGGGATCAAATTTCCATCTGCATCGGTAATGAATTCCTGTGGTAGTTGCCATACGGCAGAATCTGTATAGTTGCTAATCGTGCCTAACTTATTGAGTTGATCGCTGAAGGTCATGAATTTGGGGCGATCCAGATGCAGTGCTTCGATTTGGTTATCTTCATCCCTGAAAAGGTTTACGGCGCCTGTACCTACATAGGATCCGGCATTAATAACGTGGCGTATTCCGTTGTCATAAATAATAAAACGTGTTCCGTCCAAAACCAGCCCGCCAATGCTGGTGACGCCATTTACAACCCCCTGTACACAGAGTGCGCCGGCGCGCCCAGGATTTTCATAGACGTATTTACAGAAATTACCTTGTTGTTCTATGCGGGATTCAGCCCATTCGACTCTGCCGACATCGACGCCTGTGGCGCGGACTAATTTTGTGGCCCCTCCGACAACAGTACCGCCGATTTGCATACCGACTTCGGCGACACCTTTTCCTATTCCTACTGCTAAATCCCCTACGGCATTTCCTGCTGCACAAACGCCGTCCCAAGCACCGGTTGCTTTGTCTTCTATCCAGCTTAAAAGGCCCATTTTTTACTCCCCAATCCGAACTTATTGTTCAAAGAACAAAGATACGGATTATTCGTTAAGTAATCGTGTAAGGGAAATCTGTATTATTAGTATCGCGTTATTCCTCTTACCACCCTAATATCATACACTTTTTTTAGTGTTTTTTCTATTTACTTGCGCCCATTGTATCTGAAATGGGCAAAGAGGCGCAAGTTTTTTGTATACATAATATTTCTGCGCGAAACACCTGATTTTCAGGGTTTGGGAGATTAATGCTTGAAATGGCGCATGCCTGTGAAAATCATGGCCAAACCACGTTCATTTGCGGCTTCTATGACTTCTTCGTCACGAATGGACCCACCGGGTTGAATGACGGCTGTTGCGCCGGCGTCTGCGGCAGCTAAAAGCCCGTCAGCAAAGGGAAAAAAGGCATCGGAGGCCACAACGGACCCTTTTGTGAGGGGTTCGTCCCATCCGGCGTCTCTGGCGGATTCCTGCGCTTTCCATGCTGCGATGCGGGAAGAATCGATGCGGCTCATCTGGCCAGCGCCGATACCGACCGTTGCACCGTCTTTTGCGTAGACGATTGCATTTGATTTCACATGTTTTGCGACCGTAAAGGCGAAAAGCATGTCTTTGAGTTCTTTTTGTGTAGGTTCGCGATCAGTCACCGTTTTCATTAGTTCTTCGTCGATTAATTCGGTGTCGCGGTCTTGGACAAGAAGGCCGCCTGCAATGCGTGTGACCATGCGTCTTTTTTGTTTTATATCAGGCATTTCTCCGGTTGTCAGGACACGGATTTTGCTCTTTTTCTTAAAGATATCGATGGCGTCCCCTTCGATTGAGGGGGCGATTACCACTTCGACAAAGCGTTCTGTGATGGCCTGTGCGAGTTCGGCCGTTAGTGTTTTGTTGACCGCGATAATACCGCCGAAAGCACTTGTCTGGTCACAAATCAGTGCTTTTTTATAGGCATTCAAGACAGTATCCGAACTGGAAACGCCGCATGGATTGGCGTGTTTTATAATGGCCACGGTTGGTTCTTCAAATTCGCTGACCAGTTCAAAGGCGGCGTCTGTATCATTCAGATTATTATATGACAGTTCCTTGCCCTGTATTTGTGTCGCGCGTGCGGCGCCTGGACGAAGGCTGTCATCAATGAGGTAGAGCGATGCATTTTGATGGGGATTTTCGCCATAGCGCAATTTTTGTTTAAGCGTGCCCGAGAAACTAATACGTCTTGGTGATTGCACTGCACGATGTCCAGCAAACCATCCGGCAATGCTGGAATCATAGGTGGCGGTCATCGAGAATGCGGTGAAGGCCAGTTGCTCTCTTTTATTAAAAGTGATGCCGCCGTCATTATTTTCCATGTCTTCAATGACAAGATCATAGTCTTGAGGATCTGTGAGGACGGTGATGTATTTGTAGTTTTTTGCGGCCGCGCGGATCATCGCCGGTCCACCGATGTCTATATTTTCAATGCACTCTGCGAAACTGGCGCCGCTATGCACTGTATCCATAAAGGGGTAGAGATTTACCACAACCATATCGATGGGCTCTATACCATTTTCTTCCATGGCTTTGATGTGGGTATTATCGTCACGTTTTGCAAGCAGGGCGCCATGGATTTTGGGATGGAGTGTTTTAACGCGCCCCTCCATGATTTCAGGAAAGCCTGTATGGTCGGACACATCGACAACGTCTATACCGGCCTGTCTTAGTGCTTTTGCAGTACCGCCTGTTGAAAGAATTTCTACATTGTGTTTTTGAAGTTCGCGTACAAAATCCTCTATTCCCTCTTTGTTGGAAACAGAAACAAGCGCGCGTTTTATCTTAATTGCACTTGGGTCATTGAGTTTGGCATTTTTCATGAAAATCTCTTTTTATATAAATGTCACTAACACCTTGCAGCGCTGATTATATAAGCAGAAATCAGGCGTAGTGCAATAGTAAGTACCAATAAGCTAGGGTTTCTTGATATGGATACCGTCGGTCTTTCCGTAGAGTCCGCGATTATCGGGAACAGTACCAAAGCTGTCTGTAATGCCTATGACTGTTTCTGCACCGCCTAGGAACAGAAAGCCGTCATCTGCGAGTTGTGCGTGCATTTTTTCCAGCACTTCCTTTTTTGTAGGCGGGTCAAAATAAATCAGAACGTTACGACAAAAAATAATGTCGAATTGTCCTAGTTCTTTCATGGGATCAAGCAGGTTGAAGAAGTCATATTGAATCATGTCCTTCAATTCTTTGTTAATGGCCCATTTGGTTTCTGTTTGTGTGAAGTATTTCATGAGGTGGGTGATTGGCAAGCCTCTTTGTACTTCGAATTGTGTGTAGACACCTTCTCTGGCTTGCTCGAGAATTTCGTAGGAAATGTCGGTTGCAAGAATTTCGTAGCTCCAGCCAGGCATGTTTTTCTGTTCTTCTTGAAGGGTAATGGCCAGAGAGTAGGGTTCTTGACCGCTGGACGCTGCGGCACACCAAATGCGCAATTTTTTTTGTCCATCGGGTTTGTTTTTAAAATAGGGAAGAACAGTGTTTTTGAATATTTCAAATGGTTTTGTATCTCTGAAAAACGAGGTTTCGTTGGTTGTCATGGCCTCTACGATGTCTGTAATCAGCTCTTTCGGAGGCATTCCGCGCAGAATTGTGGTCATGGCATCGATGTTTTCATAGCCCCATTTTTTGGCTATGGGGTTAAGGCGTGAGTCGACCAGATAAGATTTATCTTGCGTCAGGACTAGGCCGGAGTTTTGTTTGAGAAGAGCTTGGTAAATGTCAAAATCTGCAATATTCATAATGTTTTCTTATCACCTTATTGAATAATTTTCTTTATAAAAGGGCCAATATCATCTAGTGGCAGGACCTTGTTACATATTCCGTCATTGGCAACAGCACCCGGCATGCCCCAGACTACACTTGTTGCTTTGTCTTGTGCAATAATGCGTCCTCCTTTTTCAGAAAGTATGCGCGCACTGTGCAGGCCGTCGCTGCCCATTCCTGTTAGAATGACACAAAGAATTTTTTTGTCGTGGTAGTCTATAAGTGATCTCATCATTGGTTCTACCGAGGGTTTGCAGAAATTTTCCTGTGGGCCGTCATTTAAATTTATAACAAGCCCCTTATCGGTTTTTTTGAAAACCATGTGTTTGCCGCCGGGGGCGACATAGACTTTTCCTTTTTCGACAGGCATGTGGTCTGTGCCTTCATGCGTCTCCAGTCCTGTGTGTTGTGTGATGTGATCCGCAAGAATTTTTGTGAAGGTGGCCGGCATATGTTGCGTGATGACAATCGGAATATCAGGGGTTCCGATTTTTCCAAGGACGTTGAACAAGGCTTGCGGTCCGCCGGTGGAACTTCCTATGGCCAGAATTTCTGGTTTTCCCTGAAAGACTTCGGAATCGCGTTTCAGAGTTATAGAAGAAGGGCGATCGTGATGTTTTTTTTGTATTACTGATGGGGAACCGGAGGCAGGCTGTATTGTTTTTGCCGTGGTTTTCCCTTGGGTCTCTACGCCGCCCAAAGATTTGATAAGAGTTAACAGGTTGTTAGAAAACTCTGAGTCTTGGCCGGTATTTTGTGCGCTGCTTGGTTTTACGAGGCATTCTACAGCGCCGAGTGCCATGGCCTTGATGGTTGTATCTGCGCCCTTGGCGGTCAGGCTCGAGCACATAATTACTTTGGTGTCCGGTGAGTGTTCCAGTACTTTCGGGAGTGCTGTCAGCCCGTTCATGGTAGGCATTTCTACATCGAGAAGCATAACATCCGGTTTTTTTCTAGCTGCAATTTGTATGGCGAGTTCTCCGTTGGCAACCGAGTCAATAATTTCGATTTCGGGATCGGCGTTGATAATCTGACGCAGTGCATTTCTGATCACACTTGAGTCATCGACCAGCACAACAGTGATTTGAGGATTGGTACTCATACATGTTCCCGGTTAAAAAAATTAATCCTGTTAATTTAGTTACGTGGCTCTATTAGCCCGACCTGAATGAATTTCGTTTCTATGATTTCGCTGTCGAATGGTTTCATGATGTATTCATTTGCGCCGGCCTGCATTGCACGCTGTATGTGAGCGAGATCATTTTCTGTTGTGCAAAAGATAACTTTCGGGTGGTCTCCCTTTTCCGTTTGCCTTAGTTTTTCAAGAAATTCTATACCGCTCATGATGGGCATATTCCAATCAAGAATGATGGCGTCGGGCATTGATTGTTCGCACGCTTCGCAGGCTTTTTGTCCGTTTTCGGCCTCTTTGCATTCAAAGCCAAGGTCGCGAATAATACGGCTTGCGACTTTTCTTACAACGCGGCTATCGTCAACAATCAGACACGATTTCATAGACTTCTCCTTTTTAGCAACCTAGGTAAGTGCTTTAGTTATGAAATTAATGTAAAAGAAATAAGCCTTTATGAACACTGTTTTCTGGCAAGTTTACTCAGCTATATTTTCAAGAAGTTTAGCGACATCCATAATGACAAGCAGGTTTTTATCAAGTTGATATATCCCTGTCGAGATATCACCCCAGACAGGGTTCAGTGTTCCGGGGTTCTTTTTCAAAGCATTGTTTTTCAGGCTTAGTACGTCGCCGACACAGTCAATGATCAAGCTGAAGAGCTCGTTTTCATGTTCTACGACAACACTCATACTGCTTTCGTTTTTGTCTCTATCCGGTAGTTCGAGCCGGCGTCTGACATCGATAGCGGTTACAATTCGCCCGCGCAGGTTCATGGATCCTGCAACTTCTTTTGAGGCGAGGGGAATTTGGGTGAGTTTCTGCTCTCTTAAAACGTCCTGAATTTGCATCACGGGTATGCCAAACATTTGATCCGCAATCATGACGGTAAGGAAGTCTTTGGAACTGACACTTGTTTCTGTTGCTGTGTGCATTGTTGTTATAATTCCAATTAATTTGACGTGAGAGTCTTGGAAAGTGTTTTTAGTAAAGTGTCTTTGTCAAACTTTGCGACATAGTTTGTAAATCCAACTTCCATCCCGCGTTCAATATCCTTGGGGGTGGCATGCGACGAAAGGGCGACCATGGGTGTGTTTGCCCAGATATTATCTTTTTGTTTGATGTGTTGCGCAAATTCGAACCCGTCCATATCCGGCATGTCGATATCACTTATAATGATATCGAAGGTAACGCCTTGCTCGCACATTTTAATGGCGTCGGTGGGGCCTTCGATTGTTGTGACTTCGTAGCCGGCCATACTCAGAAGGGGGGTCAACATGTTACGGAAGAACGGACTGTCATCGACAAGGAGCACACGTTTTTTGATGGCCTGATTTGCGTTTCCGCCTTGTTCACCAAAGGGGGTATCGTCATGATCCTTGAACCAGTCGCGATTAACATGGTCAAGAAAGTGCGAGATATCAACGACATCAGTTGCCTCATTCTCTATAATGGCACTACCGAGAATGCCCTCTTGTTTTGCGTCAAGCTGTATATTGATGCGTTCTTCGACGATATCTATAATTTCATCGACAATTATTCCCATGGATTGCTTTTTATCGGTGAAAACAAGAACAGGTTTAGAGCCCTCCGTCCCGACTTCAACAGATCTATTAAATGTTACCAGTGGCATAAGTGTGCCTCTGTATTGAACGGTCATTTGGCCGCTTGAGAATTCAATATCCTTGATCTTAATATTTTCAAGACGGGATACTAATGACAGAGGGACTGTTTTGGGTGTTTTATTTCCGGCCTTGAAAAGCAGAAGGGGTATTTTTTTATCTGAATCCGGCTGGTAGTTTTCCTCGGTCTGACGCATATCCGGTTCTTCGGCATTGGCGATGTTACCGGTCTTATGTGCGATTCCGTTAGGATCAAGGATCATGATAACACTACCGTCGCCAAGTATTGTGTTGCCCGAGAACAGTGTTAAATTCTTAAGCATTTTGGCGACCGGCTTAACCACAATTTCCTCGGTATCAAAGACGCGGTCAACAATAATACCGAACTCGTACCCGCCGACTTGGGCAATAACCAGATAGATATTCTTACCCTCTGATTTCAGGATCGATTTATTTTCTGCTTCTGCATCTTCCAGTTCGAGCCCGACGGATTCGTCTTCAGTCAGGCCAAGAATATTTCCAAGAGAGACAAGCGGCAGAAGGCGGTCACGCAAACGGAAGACCGGTGATCCTTTTATATATTCAACGCGATTGTCCCCATTGTCAGACACCATGACAAGTTCACGAACGGAGAGTTGTGGTATGGCAAAGCGTTCCCCCTCGGCTTCTACAATTAGGGCCGAAACAATGGCTAGAGTGAGCGGGATTTTAATTGTAAAGGTCGAGCCTTTACCTTCCTCTGATTTTAGTTCTATGGAGCCACCGATTTTTTCGATATTGGTTTTGACGACGTCCATACCCACGCCCCGTCCGGAAACGGCGGTCACTTTTTCTGCGGTCGAGAATCCGGCATGGAAGATGAATTGTTGAATTTGCTGGTTTGACATGCCATCAAGTTCTTCGGGTGTGGCCAGACCATTTTGGATAATTTCCTCTTTGATTTTGGAATGCGAAAGGCCCTTTCCATCGTCGGAGATGCGTATGATGATGTGTCCGCCCTCGTGGAATGCATAGAGATGGATCTTTCCGGTTTCCGGTTTGCCGGCCGCGATGCGGTCTGCGGGCATTTCTATGCCGTGGTCACCCGAGTTGCGCACCATATGTGTTAGGGGATCCTTTATCATCTCCAGAACCTGACGGTCGAGCTCGGTGTCTTCCCCACTCATAGTCAGCTCAATCTTTTTACCCAGTTCCATGCTGAGGTCGCGAATAATACGAGGCAGTTTAGACCATGCATTTCCTATGGGTTGCATGCGTGTTTTCATCACGCCTTCCTGAAGGTCGGAGACAGCGTGGTTAAGGCGTTGCAGTGGAGCAGAGAAATCTGTGTCGCCTTGCACACGCAGAATCTGCAGGAGTTGATTTCGTGTTAGCACCAGTTCGCTCACCGTTGTCATTAGATCTTCCAGAACATCGACATTAACGCGCAGTGTTTGTGTGGAGGCGGGCTTATTGCTAGAGGCAGCCTCAATTTCCTCTATAGAAGTTTTGCCGGGTGTTTCTTCTTTTTCTTCTGCGGAAGATTTGTCGCCGGAAAGTGTTTTGCCTTCGTAGGCGGCATCTAGTTTTGTGATGATTTCGGTGTCGCGACCTTCTGGTTCCGCACCTGTTTCACCGAGTGCGGCCACGATGAATTTAATTCTGTCTATGGATTCAAAAATAAGGGTGACGTATTCTGCCGTTACTTCCAGATCACCGTCACGGAAGCGCCCCAGAACATTTTCTGCGTGATGTGCAATCTTTTCAAGGCGGGGAAGGTCGAGGAATCCGCATGTTCCCTTGATGGTATGCATAAGACGGAAAATCTTGCCCAATAAATCCTTGTCATTGGGATTTTGTTCTAAATTAACCAGATCAAGATCCAGTTCCTCAAGGCTTTCATTTGTCTCTGTCAAAAATTCCGAGATAAGATCATCCATGCTTACTACCCTCTCAAAAATAGCGTGGCTCCTGTAGTCTGGTTCCAATCCTGATCACGGGTGCACATAAAAAATGTGCACATGCTCTAAGCATCTATCAGGCTCCCAGTTTATGCAGGGCCTTAAAATAGTTTTATATTACGAAGATACTATAGTTTGGCTAGGATACATCAGCCTTTTTTATTCTCAAGAAAATAAAATTATTTTCTGTTTCATCAACCTTGATATCAAAGCCGTAATTTTTCATGAGAAGGCCGGTTATATAAGCATGTGCCTGTTGGGGCTCTAGTTCTGTTTCCAGAGTTTTTCCTGCGAGTGCATTAAGGTAGCCGTCACGGAAATGTGCGTTTTCTCCCTCTCCGGTGATGAGTGTTGTATCTTCTCCATCAGCCGTAACAGAAATGACGCCGCCCTTAGGTAGAGCTTCGGTTGCCAAGATAAGTGCAGAGATCAGGGTTTTTGCAAATCCTGCTTGTGGTTGTAGTCCGATATCGGCGTGCGGGTCCCATTTTTGTTGGACGCGGGCCTCACCGGCGATGTACTCGCCAAAAATTTTATGGACATCCTCGGCGATAATGCTGCTGTCTGCACCACCCATGCCGTAGGCAAGCCGTAAGGCCTTTAGCTTTGCATTGGCTTGTGCTGCGCTGTATGCGATAAGCTGGGAGACATCTTCCCCTGCATCAGGTCCCATCTCTTCAAGGATTTCAACACCATTGGCAACCGCGCCGACAGGACTGATAAGGTCGTGACATATTTTTGATGCCATGATTTCAAGAATTCGTACGCTGGTTGTATTGTTCATAGTATTGTATTCACTTTTTCTGGTGTTCCCGAGAGCGGAACGATTCGATCTAACAGGGTAGACTATACCCTAATTTTTTAATTTCTTCATCCATCATCTTTTTGAGCCGTGCGAAGCCATCGGCGCTATTGCTCTCTACGCGGGCGACCAGAACGTCTTGCGTGTTAGAGGGGCGAAGCAACCACCATCCATCGGAGGTGGATACGCGGATTCCGTCTAAGTCATTAATGGATAGGTCAGGATTTGTATTATCCTTTAAGCTGTTAAGCACCTGCGGGACAAGATTGAATTTTTCTTCTTCCCTTACCTCTATGCGGATTTCCGGTGTGTTGAATAGTTGCGGCAAGTGTCTGGTGAGTTCGGATAAGCCGCCTTTGGTATTGGAAAGCTCGTTTAATAAGCGAATGGCACAATATAAGGCATCGTCAAAACCGTAATATTTATCGGCAAAGAATATGTGTCCGCTCAGTTCTCCGGCGAGGGGGGCGTTGAGTTCGCGCATTTTATCTTTGACCAGAGAGTGTCCGGTTTTCCACATAATTGGGGTGCCGCCCATATTCGAGATTTCATCGAACATGACTTGTGAACATTTTACATCGCCAATGATATAGGCTCCGGGGTTGTTTTTAATAACTTCGCGGGCATAGATGGTCATAAGCATGTCGCATCTCAGGACAGTGCCTTTTTCATCGACCACGCCTATACGATCTCCATCTCCGTCAAAGGCGATACCAAGATCGCATTGTTTTTCTGTGACCAGTTTTTGAAGATCTATAAGGTTATCATCCACGGTGGGGTCGGGGTGATGGTTGGGAAATGTGCCGTCAATGTTTTCATAGAGCAAATGATGTGCGCCCGGTATTTTTTCTACAAGCAATTGTAATATTTCACCGGCGGCGCCGTTTCCGGCATCCCACGCAACGGTCATATCACGCGTTAAGGCGAGGTCGTGAATGAGTCGATCGACATATATTTGTTTGATGTCCCGTTCTTCCAGATGGCCTTGTCCTTCGTATAAATCGCCGGAGGCCGCTAGTTCTCCTATTGTCTGGATGGCATCGCCAAAGACGGGAGATTTATTGAGGGTCATTTTAAAACCATTATAGTCCGGCGGATTATGGGAGCCTGTCACTATGACGCCGGCATCGGCTTCGTAATGTTTGACCGAGAAATAGAGCATAGGGGTAGGGCCAAGGCCAATTTTTATAACATGGATACCGCCCTGTAACAGGCCATCAATCAGTTGCTCCGAAAGTTTCGGGGAGGTTATTCTGCCGTCATATCCAACGCAGACTTTGGGCGTGTCTTTTTCCGGACATTCTTGTCTTACATAGTTTGCAAAGGCGCGCCCCAAGGCGTAGGCATCTTTTTCGGAGAGGTTTTTATCGATCTGGCCTCTTATATCGTACTCACGTAAAATTGTGGGGTGAAAGAGGTGCTTCATGATCGTCGGGCGTTATTTGTAGTTATCAAGAATGGCTTGGACGCCCTTACCGATTTCTTTGTCTTTCAGACTATAGGCAAGATTGGCAGCGATAAAACCCAGACGGCTTCCGCAGTCGTAATGCTCTCCTTTAAATCTTAATCCGTGGAAAGGTTGTTTTCCAAGGAGCTTGGCCATAGCATCGGTGAGCTGGATTTCATTACCAGCCCCTTTTTCGAAAGCGGAGAGATGATCGAAAACTTCGGGTTGCAGGATATAACGACCGATAATAGACAGAGTCGACGGGGCATCTTCCGGTTTTGGCTTTTCAACCAGCCCTTTAATAGAAACGATATCGCCGCGATCTTCTTCTATATCGAGAATACCGTATTTGGATGTTTCCTCGCGCGGAACTTCTTTCACTGCCACAATATTTCCACCATATTCATTATAAGCAGCAATCATTTGTGAAAGGCACCCTTCCTTATAGTTCACAAGGTCGTCTGGAAGTATAATTGCAAAGGGTTCGTTTTCTATCAGCTTTTGGGCACACCACACGGCATGGCCGAGGCCGAGCGGTTTGGGTTGGCGGGTCAGGAAAAGTTTTCCTGCGGGCATTTCGGAATCGCGTACTTTGTTGAGCATGGCGTCTTTATTGCGCGATTCCAGAGTTTGCTCCAGCTCCGGCTGATAATCAAAATGTTCTTCGAGCATGTTTTTATGGCGGCCAGTGACAAAGATAAATTCGTCTATGCCGGCATCGCGTGCCTCTTCATAGACATGCTGTATCAGTGGACGGTCATTAATGGGGAGCATTTCCTTCGGCATTGCCTTGGTAGCAGGCAGGAATCGCGTGCCAAGTCCGGCAACAGGAAAAACAGCTTTTTTAACAGGTTTGTGTGTCATGGTGCCTTAACACTCGCTATGTTTTACAAAGTACTGAAGTCTGTGCCATATTTTGTCGGGCAGAGCAAGCCCTTAGAGCCTTGTTTATTCTTCTTTTTCCTTGTCCTCATCATCGCTGAATTTGCGTTTGAGATAGGGAAAGATAAGGGGGAGGCAAAGGACAAGCAGTGCGATTGAAATGGCAACGCGTCCGGTCAGGGCAAAAAACAGCAGGATAAAAATATAAATTGTCGCCAGAATAAATTTTATAGCCTGACGGATTTGCTGTGGTGTGGCTTTAATGAAAAAGATATAAAACGCCCCAATTGCGATTAAAAGTCCGACGAGGTAAACGAGGTAAACCATATGTTATCCTTTATGCGCTCATAGCCAGTTTTTCTTCGGTTGGCTCTTGGGGTTTTCTGTGTCCCTTGATGCGTTCCGGCCCGATTTCCAATATGAGGTTGCGCACCTCTTGTCTTGCAGCGATTTGGGATAGTGTGAGTTCCTCTTCCTGGGCTTCCTTCAGGTCAAGCAGAGTAAGGCCCTGAAGGAAGAGTTCCTTGAACACAACACGCTCACCAAAACCGGGAGCAAGTCTGAATTTTGCCAGACCGGAAATCTCGGTCAAAAGCTTTGTAATGATTTTATTATTGTTGGTGTTCAGGTGCGTCATGCGGTTGCGCATTACGATCCAGTCAATGATGCCTTCATCACGCTCTTTTCTTTTTCTGCGCTGGGTTTCGACCATTGCGGAATAAATAGAGGGTCCTTTGACATCATAATGTTTCATGTCGATGTCTGCGAGCAGGTCCAGATCAATGAAACTATCATTCATCGGTGTGATGAGTGTGTCGGCGTAGCTATGTGCCAGCCTTCCGAGGAAGCTGTCTGTTCCGGGTGTGTCGATAATAATGAAGTCGCTGACATTGCCCAGTTCTTCGAGCGCCATCATGAAGAATGCATTTTCTTCTTGTTGTTGTTGTTCAACTGTTTCTTTTGTGCTGCGCTCTATGGCAATATGTGCGGGGCTTGGCAGGTGTTCCCGATTTCGGGTGATATAATCAAAACGCTTTTTGAGATAGCGCGTTAATGTGCCCTGACGCGCATCAAGGTCTATTGTTCCGACACGATATCCTAGACGAAGCAGGGCGATGGCCGTATGCATTGCGGTTGTAGATTTACCCGATCCACCTTTTTCGTTGCCGAAAACAATAATATGCGCTGTATTTTTCATTATTAAAATCTTATCCTGTCTGAAGCTCTTGAAACTATACTCAAAACGAACAGAGATCACCATGCCAGAAAAGTCTGATGAATATCAAGAAAGACTTGCAAGTCTAAGAGACGAAATAAAGAAATTTGACCTGGACGGATATATTTTACCGCGTACGGATGAGTATCAGGGAGAGTTTCTGGCGGATTATGCCGAGCGTCTTGCGTGGTTAACGGGTTTTACAGGAAGTGCGGGTGTTGCAGTTATTCTTGCAGAAAAAGCGGCGGTGTTAAGCGATGGTCGGTATACAATTCAATTAAAAAATCAGGTTGATTCTGCGCTATACATGACGGGAGACAGTACAGAAATCTCTGTGGGGTGGTGGTTGAGCACCAATGCAAGTGCAGGAGCGAAAATAGGATATGATCCGTGGCTTCATACGCCCAAGCAAATCGAGCGTATGAAGGAGGCGGTAGCAGAGCATGGCATTGACGTGGTTCCCGTGCAGCAAAACCTTGTGGATTTGATATGGGAAGACCAGCCATCGCGCCCCTGTGCCGAGGTCATTATTTTTCCCGACGAGATTGCGGGTAGGTCATCGGAAGAAAAACGACAGAAAATAGCATCAAAAATCAGGAAGGAGGAGTGCTCTGCGTGTTTGATAACGATGAGTGATTCGATTTGTTGGCTGTTGAATGTGCGGGGAAATGATATCAGCTTTTCTCCTTTGGTTTTGTCTTATGCCCTATTACATGATGACGGGAGTCTGGATTGGTTTATTAGCCGCAAGAAGGTTTCTGGTCGTGTTTTAAAATCCTTGGGGCAGGATGTGCGGGTTCATGATTTTGAAAATTTTGAAACGATTATCAAGGCGATTGACGGGAAAGTATGGCTGGATCGTATTACTGCACCGATTGGTTTTGAAGCCGTAATGGATGCTCACGGATTGGATTGTCTGGATAAAGAAGACCCATGTATTTTGCCAAAATCGATCAAGAACGAATCCGAGAGAACCGCTATTCGTCATGCACATATTCAAGACGGTGTGGCCATGGTTAAGTTTTTAAAATGGGTTGATGATGAGGTTGGAAAGGGCGGTGAAACAGAATTATCTGTTGAGGCCAAACTGGAATCTTTCAGGCAGGAGAGTAAGGATTATGTCGGGCCCAGTTTTCCAACGATTGCAGGATTTGGGTCTAATGGTGCGGTTGTGCATTACAGGTCTTCCGATGAAACCAATGCATCTATAAAAGAGGGCGGCTTATTACTGGTTGATAGCGGCGGGCAATATAAGTGGGGCACGACAGATATCACGCGCACTATTGCAATTGGTAAACCTACGCAGGAGATGAAGGAAAATTACACGCGTGTTTTGAAGGGGCATATTGCCGTGGCAAAGGCATGTTTTCCAAAGGGTACGATTGGTAAGGAAATTGATGCTTTGGCGCGCCAGTCCTTGCAAGAGGCGGGTCTTGATTATGCTCATGGAACAGGGCACGGGGTTGGGTGTTATTTATGTGTTCACGAGGCTGCGGCGAATATGTCTTTGCGTGGAGAGCGTGCGTTTAGGGCCGGTATGTTGATTTCTAACGAGCCAGGATATTACAAGGAGAATGAGTACGGCATTCGTATCGAGAATCTGGTTTTGGTACAAGATGAAGATGGCGAGGGTATGCTCGGGTTCGAAACAGTATCTCTTGCGCCCTTTGATAACAGCTTAATTGATTTTTCCATGTTAGAGCCGGAAGAGCAAAAGTGGTTGAGTAATTACAACCTTTACCTTGACCAAGCCCTGTCTTCCTTACTGGATCAGGAACATCAGGATTGGTTAAAGGGTAAAATAAGTTGATTACTTCTTTTTTTCTTCATCGACATCTTCTGGCTCACCTTCGAAAGGTGTGTATTTTGAAGGATGGAATTTCAGAAATTTGAAGAGCGCCTGACTGAGTCCCGAATCTGCATATCTAACATTACAGAGAAACTCCTGAACGATCAGCGTATCGTCCTTGTATCTGGCTTCGTAAATGATTGTATTTATATCCGGCATACTATCGATGGGGCTGATGACCAGTCGGGTTTTTACGAAGTTTACACCGTTCTCGAATGAATTTTGCGTATTGAGATTATCCTGATTCCCTGCGTTATCAACAAAGCGTGCAATGTGATTTGATAGAAGAATATTTTTGACGTTGTGCAGGCCGTATTTCGCATTCTTTTTATACATGAACACATTGTAATAGGCTTTTTGTTCCATAACGGGATCTACAATCTGGTAGCGCATGATCTCACGTGATGTATTTGCTTTAAACGTTGGTGGTAAGGGCGAATAATCCTTGTTTATGGGAGGAAGCTTTACGGTAAAGACATTGTTTTTAGATGTATAATCGACCCAGCCGTAGCCAAGTTCCGCGTCCCCGTTTTCTATGTCCTTCATTTTCAGTTTTACAATACCGTCATAAAGTGTGAGGGAATTAAAGAAGTCATCCGAGCGGTAGGAGTACATGGTATTGGCAGGGCCACTTAATACTTGTTCAACTTTGGCATAATTTGTTGTAAATACCCGTATCCGAAGCCCGTATTTTTCATCTTCGACATGGTAAGTAATATAGATGTCTTTACCAAGAAATCCTTTGTGATCTATATCTTCGTTTGAAACAACATTAACTTCGAGATCTTTGGAGGAGCTTGCATATCTTCTGGCGGTTCTTTCTATAACGCTCTTCATGTCCTGAAGGCTTAGCTCTTCTCCCCATGTGTGCACGGCTTTGATCAGGACACTTTTATCTTTTGAATTTGTGAGGTCTCCATCCAGAGAAGAGAGAATCTCGGCACTCATTGCCACAGTGTCTTGATTGAACTGAAACGGGTAGACGTTATATTTGTATGCTCTGGGAAATTTTGTATCAAATATTTCCGATACGGATTTGTGTAATTGCCATTCTATAATTTTCTTTTTTGTTTTTGCTTCTTCTTTTGCCTCTTTGATCTCCTGTTTTCTTTGTTCTTCGGTGATTTCCTTCACTTCCTCTTTTTCTTCCGAAAATTGATCATATTGGGCAAGCGCCGGATCGGACAGTGCTGCAAAGCATAAAACACAGGCCATCAGATACATAAGTGTATGGTGAGAGCTTTTAAAGGTTTTTGTCATGAATATACCTCGGCAATGAAGACGGTGTCACAGGGGATTCATTATAGCATAAAAAAACCGCTGGCGTACAAGAACGACAGCGACTTTTTATCCAAAAAAAATGTAAATCGGTTAATAACCGTCGCGATCGCGACGTTTACGTTCCATTTTACGGCAACGACGAACGGCTTCGGCTTGCTCGCGTGCTTTTTTCTCGGATGGTTTTTCGTAATGACGACGAAGCTTCATCTCGCGGAAAATGCCTTCACGTTGCATTTTCTTTTTCAAAACACGCAATGCCTGATCGACATTGTTATCTCTAACGTTCACACTGACCACAGTGCTCACCTCTTTCTAATTGGTTTAAGTCATAAGTATACCCCACTACCGCGTGAGGATGCAAAGTATTAGCATGATGATGGCAGGATGCAAAGAATTTTTTTGATTATTAGCCTGTTTTACGTGCTTTCAGGTTCATGGCAGCGTCAAATAAGGCTTTAGTGTACTCTTCCTTTGGATTTTCAAAAACGTCTTTCGAGGAGCCTTTTTCAATAATTTTGCCATCTTTCATGACCAGAATCGAGTGGCTCATAGCGCGGACAACGCGTAAATCATGGCTTATAAACATGTATGAAAGCTGGTGTTTTTCTTGTAGTTCGCGCAAAAGATCAACAATTTCAGCCTGTACAGAGACATCCAGAGCAGAGGTTGGTTCGTCCAGTACGACAAATTCGGGGGCCAGCACCATTGCACGGGCAATCGAGATGCGCTGGCGTTGTCCACCGGAGAACTCGTGCGGGTAACGGTGGCGGGTTTCGGGATCCATATGCACTTCTTCGAGGATATTAATGACGCGGCTATCGCGTTCTTTCTCTGAAAGTTCAGGATAATGCAGTTTCAGGCCCTCTTCTATAATCTGTGAAACTGTGAGGCGTGGGGAAAGAGAGCCGTAGGGGTCTTGAAATACGATTTGCATGCGCGATCGTAAGGGGCGCATTTCCTTTCGGTTATAGGCAGAGATATCTTCATCGTCGAATTTCATAACTCCCTGCGAGCCAAGCAGTTTAAGAACGGCAAGGCCCAGTGTGCTTTTGCCCGAGCCTGATTCACCGACGACGCCCAGAGTTTCGCCTCTGTGGATTGTGAGGTCGATACCGTCAACGGCCTTTACCCATGATATGGCTTTGCCAAAGAAGGTTTTCTTTTGCGGGAAATGAACCTTGATATCATCCCCCTGAATGAGTGTTTTTGCATTATCATTTATTGGTTTTGCCGTACCCTGAGGAATGGTACTAAGCAGCATTTTTGTGTACTCTTCTTGTGGTTTATCAAAAAGGGTCTTTGTATCGTTTTTCTCGACGAGTTCACCGTCTTTCATGACGCAGACGGTATCGGCCATTTTCTCAACCACGGACAGATCATGTGTAATTAACAAGACGGCCATGTTGAGCTTTTTCTTCAAATCTTCCATGAGTTCGAGAATTTGGGCTTGTATTGTGACATCCAGGGCAGTTGTTGGCTCGTCGGCGATGAGCAGTTCCGGATTATTAGCCAATGCCATTGCGATCATTACACGTTGGCGTTGCCCGCCGGAAAGCTGGTGTGGATAGGCATTCAGGCGGTCTTTCATATTGGACAGGCCAACCAGATCCATAAGTTCAAGGATGCGTGTCATCGCATTATCGTCGCCCATGCCCTGATGGATTTTCAGGACCTCGCCGATTTGTTTTTCGATTGTGTGAAGCGGGTTGAGTGCGCTTTGTGGCTCTTGAAAAATCATGCCTATTTGTTGCCCGCGAATGGTGCGCATATAGGTTTCACCTTTGTCCAGAATTTCTTCTCCCTCGAACAGGATAGAAGAGTTATTCGGGTGTGATGCTATCGGGTAGGGAAGAAGCTTCATGGCCGAGAGTGCGGTTACCGATTTCCCTGAACCCGACTCGCCGACAAGAGCAACGGTTTCACCACGATGGATATCAAAGCTCACATCTTTTACGGCATGGAAAACACCGGAGGGTGTTTTGAAATCGACATAAAGATTTTTAATTTGCAGGATTTTTTCTTCCATCCCCCAATCAAATCACAAAGCAGGGAAGCCAGCAAGAACACAAGGTGACGGAGGTGTATTTTAATGCGGATAGGTATTAGAGAATCTCTTCGACGAGTTCTGGCGGGCGTGCTATGCGTGCGCCGCTATCTGTTACAACGATGGGGCGCTCCAGTAGTTTTGGATAAATGGTAACGGCGGCGAGTATTTCTTCGTTTGTGCTGTCCTTTGACAGACCGGCCTCTTTGAATTCCGGTTCGCCTGTGCGGATCATATCAAGTGCATTTTCAAGGCCAAGCAGGGCAAAGAGGACCTGCAACTCGGCAAGGCCCATCGGTTCATCGAGATAGTCGATTATATCCGGCTCTATTCCTTTTGCGCGAATGATGTCGAGTGTTTCTCTGGATTTCGAGCAGTGTGGATTATGGTATATGGTGACAGTCATTTTGTTTTAGGGCTCCGGTGTGTCAGGGCCGGGCGCATCTTCGTCCGGACCTTTTGACGCAGGATTGTAAAGGTGGATGTCGTCGAAGTAAATCCTTGGCCCGCCATTGTCGTTAATCATGGCGGCTGTCGGGCCGGTTCCAAACAGATAAATATTTGTTACCGCAATTGGATGGTTTCTAACAAGAGATACAAATTCCGGCACATCGCCACCGAATTCCTTCAGCAGTTCGTAACGTTGCCCGTCTATCTCGACAACCATTGAGTCGCCGTATTCGGGTTGTTGACCAGCGGCAAGCCGTTTTTGTTTGTCTTCGTATCCATCCCATCCGACGGCCTGAAATATTCTGTGACCGAGAGCGGACATTAGACCTATGCTTCCGACGGCCGCGCCGTATCCTGTGCCGATTCTAAAGTCTTCTTCTGCGGTGTCATCCGGCAGGCCAACATGTGCATCCCAAGGCACGATGAAAGCGCCCGCATACTGAAGCGCCTGAAATGTTTCAGGGCGACATTGGGTGGCGACGTAGAAAGGCAAGCGATCAAGGCCCTCCAAAGGACCAAGCCCGAGTTCGTATTTACTGTCCGGGTTATTGAAGACAACGCCGTTTACATCCCCCACATCCAGTGTGCCGTCATACAACATACCAACGGCGCCCCCTGCGAGAATAATACGGCTTGTGCCTTTATGTTTCTCAACAAGATGTTGGACGCGTGGCCGGTCATCTTCCATTTTTTCGCGGCTGGATGGACCAGGGCAAATGACCAGAACCCCACGATGCCCATTAGACGGGAAATCGTGCAGCATGTCATAGGTTATACCGCGCGCAAGGCCGCTGGCATTAAAGGTGGCAATATTTGATAAGACGGTTTCAGGGTTAAAAGCGGTTTTGGGTGTAAGCCCCTCATATACTAGTTTCATTTCTTTTTTATACTCAGTACGTTAAAAATATCTTCTGTAATTTTATCATTTACGGTCTGCAAGTCATTTAAATCAAGTTCATCCAGTTTGCAGCCTTTTTCTTCGGCCATTTTAACGATTGCGCCCGTGGCATGATGCGCGTCTCTAAAGGGAAGACCCAAATTCATCACCAGCCAGTCGGCAAGCGCCGTTGCCGTTGTATAGCCTAATTCGGCAGATTCAAGCATGGCCTCCGTATTGAACGTCGCACTTTCCATCATGCCTTGCATAGCCTGTAAGCATAACGAAATTGTATCGAAGCTGTCAAAAACGGCTTCTTTGTCTTCTTGAAGGTCCTTGTTATAGGCCAGTGGCAGTCCTTTTAGCACGGTCATTAATTGTAGAAGATTGCCGTTAAGCCGTCCGGTTTTCCCCCGCACCAGTTCTGCGGCGTCAGGATTTTTCTTTTGTGGCATGATCGAGCTTCCGGTGCTCCATGCATCGGAGAGTTGGATGAATCCAAATTGTGGTGTCGCCCAGATAATAATTTCTTCGGCCATACGCGACAGATGCAAGCCACATTGTGCGCAGGCAAACATGAACTCGATAGCAAAATCACGAGCGGACACACCGTCCATTGTGTTTTTGGTTGGTTTGTCGAAGTCGAGTTTTTTGGCTGTGAATTCACGATCAATCGGGTAGGGCGTGCCAGCAAGCGCCGCCGAACCCAAGGGGCATTCGTTCAGACGCTTTCGCGCATCCAGAAAACGTCCCTTGTCCCGTTCCATCATTTCGACATAGGCCTCGAGATGCATCGCCAGCGTGATGGGCTGGGCCGCCTGAAGATGGGTGAAGCCCGGCATGACATCGTTCTCATGTTTTTGGCACAGGCCAAGAAGTACGGATTGAAAATTATTAATACAATGAACAATTTCGTCAATCGCATCGCGCACCCACATGCGAAAATCTGTGGCAACCTGATCGTTTCTCGAGCGCGCTGTGTGAAGTTTTCCAGCCGTATCGCCTATGAGGTCGCGCAGGCGGGCCTCGACATTCATGTGAATATCTTCAAGAGATGTTTTAAACTCAAATGCTCCGGTTTTGATTTCCTCGGCAATCTTGTTCAGGCCGTTTACGATTTCCACGGCCTCGTCTTTTGTCAGAATGCCCTGTTCTGCAAGCATTGTGGCATGTGCAATCGAGCCGCGAATATCTTGCCGCCACATGCGTTTGTCGATGCCGATAGAGGCATTGATTTGCTCCATGATGTCAGAGGGGCGATCCTCAAACCGTCCACCCCACATTTCATTCAATTTTTCTTTGGTCATTACCGTGCCTTATAAATCCATTGATGGGTCAAGAATATAATGGATAGACATGGCCATAGCAACTGATACAGCTAATCCGATCATCATTTTCAGGAAGTCCTTGCCGATGAGCGGGAAGACATATCCGGCTTTGTACGTGTCACGATATGTGGTGGCAATGGCGAGTTCACGACCTGTGAGCAGGCCTACAAACACCCATGTTGTAGACATAGGGATGGAATTCATTTGTTTGAAATAGATCAGAATAAGCGCGTATACGAAGTCGATAATGGTTGCCGATCGCATGAAGCGTGTGCCGGATTTTTCCAGAACGACTTTCTGGATTTTTCCGCCATGTGTCCAGAAAATGAAGGCGAGCCAGCCGCTTAAGATTGCAAGAACACCGGCAAACATGAACGGATCTAGTTGGCGCGGCAGGAATACGGCGATATTGGCCATGTCGTGACTAAGCCAGCTATACCAGAGGAAGCCGGTCGCACACCATTGGAGCGTACGCCATTTCGCGCGGTTTTCTTTTTTCACCATATTGTATTTTTCGTTCATAAAACGGGAAATCACCATCCAGACCGTATAGGCAATAATTGCGGCAAGGCCGTAGCCAATAACACTTTTGACCAACATTTTTTCAAGCACGAGGGTGCTGGCGAAGGTAGAGAGGACAAGGAAAGTGGTGGAAACCGGAATACCGATTCGTGTCAGGAGCACCAGAATAGCCGGTGCGGCGGCGTGGTACCATTGAATGTCTACCGGAGGAATTTTGGCAAGACGACCGAAGGCAATGTCGCCGTCATTTATGATCCAGCCATAGGTCAATGTTGCAATCATAACGCCTGTTGCGGCCAGCCAAAGCCAGTACCATTTGAAGACTTTGTGGTTGGACGCGATGAATGTTCCGAGTGTTTGAACTGCGTCATTCCCGACAACCGCATAGGCGGCAAGTAAAAATCCGACAAGCGCGTAGATGGTGTGGATATCCATAAAAAATTTTCCCCTTAAAATTTTAATTGGTAATAAGGGTTTAGCATGTTGCGCGTGTATGTAAACCCGTGACTAAAGTTTTTTAACAAAACAACTCAGAAGGACAAGATTTTTGACTTCTTTGGTGCGGCAATCAATTTGTTCGGGGTTATTTGTCAGCGAGATGTTTTTTACCGTTGTGCCACGTTTTATGGTTACGCCCGCACCTTTGACATCGAGGTCTTTGATCAAAGTGACGTCATCACCGTTTTGCAGGATTGTTCCATTCACATCGCGGGTGGGGGTCTCCGAACCTTCGTCATTGCCCGACCAGTCGCTCTGGCTCACACCGTAGTCGTCATTGGCCTGTGTCATGGCATCTTCTTCGGTCATGAACCATAGCTCGGCCTTGGGAGCAGCCCCCTCGGTTTCGTGTGTATAGAGAAAGTAGCCGTCGCTATCCGGATCAAATTCAATGACAAGGTAAGATATGCCGTCTTTCGGCGGGGACAATTTTGCGTTTGTGCGTTTTGCTGTGGTCATTTTTTTGTTTTAAAGGAGAAGGGCTAGTTTGGCTATCACAAATTTTTTGTTAGAGGCATAAATCATGTTTTATTGTAAGCCGTTGTTCAGAATCTTCTGTTTCCGACCCTATTCCGTGTGCGTGGACAGCTGGTTTTGATGTTTGATTAACTGATGGTGTTCTTATAATCACAGAAGATCCGGTTTGCAGGACCCAGCACGTAATGCCCGAATGTATAGGGCGTAGACATGTTGGTGTTACTTCGAAATCATCGTCATCAAACAAAACGGTGCCTGATCCCGCCGTGCATTCTATAACTCTGACGTTTTTTTCACGTAATTCAACTCTGTCCAGATCAATATGAGCGTTGATAAACCCGTCTACTTTTCTTTGATCTGAGCCGTATTCAGGAGAGTAGGTTATGTGACTTTGTTTTACGGTTTGTCCGGTAGTGGTTATTCTTCTTAAGGACCTATCCCACAGAAGGGATGCTGTTCCTAAGTTTTGAGGGTCAAGATTTTTGGGCTCTTTGCCTCCAAAAGGGATTCGGGATAAGCTTCTTTGGGAAAAATACCGGGAAAGCCTTTCTTGCATTAGAGCGTAAGCATTAGCAGTTTCTGTTGTTAGAGTGCGAGTGCCGTCGGGTTTTTTGGTTTGAAGACGTATCCTTATCCGCCTTCCTTCAGCCGCATCCTGTAATTGTGCGAGTGCGGCTTTTACGTGTCGCCTTGGGGGTTCGATAATGACAACACTGTTGACCCGTCCGTCACGGCACAGAACATCAAGGGCATTTGCTCTACGATCCTGTGGTGTGCTACCGTTTGCCACAACAATATTGCGCGGCAAATCGATATCTGGTGTCGATATTGGCGTGATGGCTGCCACTTCAGAAAAAGGCAGCCCATATCTGGTAGAGTGTAATGCTTTCATTTTTTTTTCCGCTAAAGCGGAGAAATCTATAGCCGCAGCAAAAAAAAATCAAACAAAATATGCAGTGCCTTGTAATTTTATGTCGATTTGAGGCTGGAGATGGGCCATTAATTTTGACTTGAGGGGCAAAAACATATAGATTTTAATAAAAATATATGGGTGGTAAATATGACTTTTTATGATGTTGGCCGTAACAGGGCGGTCGCGCCTTTAGTAAAGGAATTTGCGAGTGTACAGGCGAGCGCAGGACAAGTTCTTAGTAATGTTCAAGTCAAGGTTCATGGCTATGCAGGACGTATAGGCAAAGTGGCCCACGCCTTTTTACATGCTGTAGATTTTAGCTCGAGACGTTATGACGTGTGCACGGCAACCAATTGGGAGGGGCGGAGCCCAGACGAGCCTCAAGTTCTGGTGGCGCAATCAACCCGGGGTGTGCCGCATGTGATCGGGGCGGTTGTGCTTGATACCCGTGGCGTTGATATGACTGTAAGAACGGCAGAAATGCAGGTGGGCCACGGTGCAACGAAGCTTTATGCGCAACCTGAAGGATCTCCTTTAGCGGAGGCGCAATTGGCTATGGCCATAAAATCGCCTGCTGTTGTCGGTATTCTGGCAAAGATGTTAACAAGGCCAAGTCTTATAGATGTTGATGGCGAGAGAAGCCATATTAAAGTCTATGAGTGCGAGATAGGCGATCACCTTCTTTATGCTTTTGGCTATTCAAACAAAATCAAGGTTGGACAGACCGCACAAGAGCGTGCTGTTTTATATGAAGACCGGCTTGAATTTTATGACGAAAGCGGGCGCGCCGTATATGAAGGAGAAATCCAGCAAATATTAAGAAACCATCTTGAAGAGCAGCCAGCTACACCTGTATTAGAAGTTTAAGCTATTTCTTTCCATGCACGGCGGTATTGTTTTTGAGGCGTACGGCGTTGATTTTGATAAATCCGTCTGCGTCTTTTTGATCGTAGCCACCCGTTACATCCATGGATGATTGCTCTGGATTATAAAGGGCGACCGGACTTGTCCGTGCAATCGGATAGGCCATGCCCTTGAGCAACTGCACACGTACAGTTCCGGTATTGGTTTCCTGTGCTTTGTCCATAAAGGTCATGAGCAGGTCGAATTCCGGCGAGAACCAGAAGCCGTTATAGATCAGCTCCGCCACCTTCAAGGACATTTGATCGCGCAATTTCATGACTTCACGATCAAGAGTAAGCCCTTCGAGATCACGATGGGCCTTGTAAAGAATTTCACCGCCCGGTGTTTCGTATACACCGCGTGACTTAATGCCGACAAAACGGTTTTCGACCATATCCAACCGTCCAATGCCGTGCTTGGTGCCGAGTTTGTTCAGATATTCGAACAATTCGACCGCGCCCTTTACCGTGGTGTCGTCGGTTTCGTTTTTGACCTTTACGGGGATGCCCTTGTCGAATTCTATAGCGACGATGTCGGCCGTGTCAGGGGTATCGGCAATAGAAGTCGTGCGCGAATAGACGTCTTCGTCTGCGGGGGTATTGGGGTCTTCCAATATGCCTGCCTCATGCGAGATGTGCAGCATATTATCATCTTCCGAATATGGTTTTTTACGTGTGGCCGAGACAGGAATGCCATATTGTTCGGCATAGTTCAGCATATCTTGCCGCCCTTCGAAGCGTGTCAGGAATTCATCCATTTTCCATGGCGCGAGGACTTTGATGTCGGGTTTCAGGGCGTAATAGGATAGTTCGAAGCGCACCTGATCGTTCCCTTTTCCGGTTGCACCGTGGGAAACATATTGTGCCTTTTCCTTTTCCGCGATTTCGATTTGGCGTTTGGCAATAACAGGACGCGCAACAGATGTGCCGAGCAAGTAGCGTCCCTCGTAGATGGCTTGGGATTTAATCGTGGTGTAGATGTAGTCACGGACGAATTCCTCTTTTAAATCTTCGACATAGACTTTTGCCGCGCCCAGATTTTCTGCTTTTTCACGCGCCGCGGTGAAATCTTCTTCCTGCCCTACATCGGCGATGTAGGCGACCACCTCATAGCCTTCTTCGATGAACCACTTCAAAATGATTGATGTGTCCAGTCCACCGGAATAGGCGAGTACGATTTTACCTTTGCTCATGATCTGTATCCTTCATTAGCGGAACAATTCTCTTGTCCCATATTTTTTTAACATCTTTCGGCGAGAGTGTTAGTAGCATATAGACGACAGCAAGCACAAGAGCCGGAATCCAGATTGAATTGATATTTAAATAAGCAAGGCCAAAGCTTAGGAAGAAATAGCCCAAAAAGGCGAGCATAAAGCGAAAATAGAGCGTTTGTGCGCTCACACGTTCTTCATCTTTTTGATTTTGCTGTAAATTTTTATCTTCATCCATGCCAAAACCCTGTCATTTTTTATGCAGCGCGTCAATTTGAAAAGAATTTTGACATCTGTGTGGTTCAGTGTTTAAAGAAGATATGGGTAAAGAAGAACAAGAAACAGCGTATTACACGGTTGATATATTTGCAGGTGTAGGTAAGTGGGTTTGGTGCGAAGAATATGGGCAGATGCTCGCCGTCTTCAGATTCAGTGCACAAGAGGCGGAGGATGTGGATTTCCCCTACACAGCATATACATTTGATGAATTACAAGAGAATATAAGGGATTTGGAGCAAAGGCTTGTTGAGCATGGCTTTGACCCCGAGAACAATCTTGATATTCAACTGGCCAGACAAACATGCAGGGCCTATAGCGATGCGGTACTCTCGCAATCCTCCCGTTGGGTCTTTTCTCCAGTACAAAATTGACACATTATGAAAAATGTGGTTTGTAGCTAAAAAAATATAATTAATAATGGGTTGAAAATAATGGCAGACAGAGAAATTGATCTTGGTTCCCTGTATTTTATTGGTGGAGGGGCAATAGTCCAACTTGCTGGAAGTGAGGAATGCACCCTTCTTATTGGGTTTATAGTTCCTGAAGAATATCATGGCATTTGTGGTGGTAACACAATCTTTATGGAGCCTGAAGACGTGCAGGCATTTATCGAGGCCAGAAGGGAAACGCTAGAGGCCCGAGGTGACAAGGCAATAGGTGATTTCAGTATTGGTTTGGCAGTTAGGGCACTGCATAATTATGATCAGGAGCAGGCAACGCCGCGTACTCCGATAGATGGTGTTAATGAGGTAATGGATGATTTTGAAGGGCTGGAGCCTGGCTAATCCATTGTCCTGTATAATAAAAAAACCTTCTTTTGACATATTATCACGTGATGGTTTACAATTTCTGTAGATGACAAGTTTATAGGGTTGATATGTTGCGAGTTGCTGAAGAACCGGAAATTGGTGCATTTAAAGATGTTGGCGTCTGGCATAGACGGCACGGTGTTTTGGTGGCCGTGTTCGAAAGAACTGCTGATTCTGCGGCCATGACAGGGCGTTCAGAGGCCGTGTTTACCCCCAGAGACATGAGAACATATCTGGAGAGCGCGAGATCGGGCATAAGAGAGCCGGATCGCGATAGGGAAAAGATTGATGCCGAGAGATCCGATATTGATAAAGTTGTAAGAACGTTGGGGATGCAGCCTCACTAAAGTCTATTTATAAAGCAAGAATTAATGATTTTAGGTTAGGCTTTAGATAAAATAAAAATAAAAAGATACTACACAAAGGGTATGACAATGGCCATAAACACAGGACTTTTTCTGGGAAAAGGAACATGGAAGAAACGTAAAGACGGGCAGATCGTTGCTGTTTTTGAAACAACCAAGCCCAATATGAACGGTCATTCGGAATGTCATACGGTTTCCTATAAGAAAGAAACTCTGGAAAGTTTATTGGACCACATGCAGCGTGAGTCTCGCCGGACAGCAGGGGCAGATAAAAATGTGGATTATCACTATGCCATGCAAACGCTGGAGGAATACCCTGTTTCCGAGGTTGATGGAAGATCGGCGACAATATCTACATCAAAGGTCAAGCCCTCTCAGAACGTTTCACAGAGCGCCTAATATTTATCCCAAAACATAGATTTTAAGTTTGACATAATCTTTATTTGTCAGTAGTTTGCTGTAAAAAAAGGGTGATGATATGTCAAATCCACTGGTGTTAGCACTGGGTAGTGCCGGACTTTTGAATGGCAAGAATGATTTACGTCAAGGTGATGGACCATTGGCTGTGGTTTTTGGGGTGAATGCCTCAGCCGCAGGCCCTGTCGGTACGGATACACTTGTGATGGGACGCGATACACTAAGAGCGCTTGAACGTGCTTTGGCAGAAAGACTGCGCCATAGAGGGGTTGACCCCGATACAAATATTGATTTAGGTGTGATTAGAGCTGTTCTAACGGAAGTGCAGAAGCGTGAGCCTGTTCTTGGTGCTCCCCTCATTTTTTAGGTTGGTTTTTTATGAGTATTATTCTTAATCTTGTTGATCAAACAGTTAAAAAAGCCGGTCTATTTACAAAAGTAAAGGGGTTGGCGAGGCAAGGCAATAACCTATTTGTTCGGATTGGATTGACGTCCGCAGGAAAGGCTGTTTTTCAGAATGGTTTGGATGATGCTTTTCTTCCTCAGGACATGGTAGAAATTGCCATTGAGCGCATAGAGGAAAGTCTGGGAGCTGCGGATAAGGATCTTTCTGGGAACATTGATCTCGGTATTTTCAGGCAAGCACTGGAGCATTTTCCTGATTACATTATGGCCAAAAGACTGGAAGGTGAAGGATATTTAAAATCCGAAGGAAGCTGGGAATATCACGAAGAACGTGGAAGATTTGCTGTTACGTTTGAAATTTCACATGCTTATGCCACAGAGCTAAGGCTACCTCCAGAAAAAGAATATCGTAAATATTTTGTTACCATGGATATGCAAGATTTAATTAATCTGATTGCTGATATCGGAAGGGTTTTGAGAGCAAGGGGGAAAGAGCCCAAGGAAAATCTTGATTACGCCATAGCGACTAAAACTTTAGAGGGCTATTGTTTGGCTAAGAGGGCAGAATATGATGATGCGCCCGACAGCTCGGAAGAAAACCGTCTAGAACCCTAACGGTCTTTGTAAGCTTACCCCCGAATTTTCCAGGCACCAAGCCAGAATAGCCTTTTGTGCGTGCAGACGATTTTCTGCCTCGTCATATATGACGCAGGCATCACTTGCGAGCACTTCCGGCGTGACCTCTTCATTCTGATGTATTGGCATGCAGTGCATAAAGATAGCGCCGTCATTTGCCAAAGCCATAAGTTCACTATTGACCTGATAGGGCATAAATTTTTCGATGGCTTTGCCTTCTTGCCCCATGGATACCCATGTGTCGGTTACGATAACATCGGCATTCTTGGCGGCTTCTTTTGGATCTTCAGAATAAGTAGCGCGGTCACCGAGCTTCGGTGGTTTTAAATCTTCCGGTGCCGATATCACAAGATCGAAACCCAATAGGGGTGCTACTTGTTCGAATGTTTTAGAGACATTATTATAGTCTCCGAACCAGGCCACTTTTTTGCCTTCAATCGAGCCTAGTTTTTCTTCTATGGTCAGGATGTCGGCCATAATCTGGCAGGGATGCGATTCGTCGGTCATGCCACTGATGACAGGGATGGTTGTATGGCGCGCGAGTTCTTCCATTTTGGCATGATCACTCATGCGGATCATGATTCCATCAACATAGCGGGATAATACAGCGGCAGTGTCTTCTATGCTTTCGGCCCCAGTGATTTGCATGTCGTCCATGCTCATTACAATTGTGTGCCCGCCGAGTTGTTTCATAGCGAGCTCAAAGCTCATCCGTGTTCTGGTGGAGCGTTTATCGAACACCATGGCCAGAGAAAGTCCATCCATAATTTGTGGCGGGTTAAATTTCTGGGCCTTCAGTGCATGGGCATGTTTCAGAATTGCCTTTAGCTCCTGTGCGCCAACATCGGGTAGATTTATAAAATGTCTTATTTGTCCGGTCATCTTTTCTTCTGTCTTATTCCATCTCTTTAAAAGTTTTATCAATGATCTTCAGGGCTTCTTGTGCTTCTTCCATTTTCACAATGAGTGGCGGTGTCAAGCGCAGCGTGGCCTTGCCGGCCTGAGTTGCCATTAGGCCGTTTGTCTGAAGATTGGTCAGGACATCCTTGATATCGAATATTGTATCAATACCGAGCATAAGGCCCGCACCGCGAATATCTGTTATTTTATTGGAACTGCGTTGAATTTTTTGCAGGCCGTCTATCAGGTAGGCAGAAACTTTTTTGGTGTGATCGAGAAAGCCATCACTGAGGAGTTCTTTCATTACGGTGGCAGCAACAGCGCAAGCGAGAGGGTTTCCACCATATGTCGTGCCGTGTGTTCCAACGACGATGGCTTTACCGAATTCTTTTTTGGCAACCATAGCGCCGACGGGGAATCCGCTGCCCATGCCTTTTGCAAGACAGGCAATGTCAGGCTCGACAATACCGGAATCAGTTTCAAAAGACTGATAGGCATAGAAGGTTCCAAGGCGGCCCATGCCGGCCTGAATTTCATCAAAGATCAAGCAGACATTGTGTTTGTCACAAAGGCGTCTTAGGTCTGCGAGGAAAAATGGGTTTGCAGGAGTAACGCCCCCTTCGCCCTGTACAGGTTCGACAATAATGGCTGCGGTTTTGTCAGTAATTAATGAGCTGACGGAGGCAGGGTCATTGAATTCTGCGAACTGGACGCCTTCAATATACGGTCCGAAATAGGGCTGAACATGTCTTTTTTCGGTAATGCTTGCCGAGCCATAGGTCCGTCCGTGAAAAGAGTTTCTGAAGGCGATGATTTCGTTGCAGTCTTTTCCCTTATTATCATAGGCCCATTTGCGTGCGCATTTTAGGGCGGCTTCTACGCTTTCGGTGCCGCTATTCGAGAAATACACCAAATCAAAACAGCCGTTATCAATAAGGATTTGCGCGGCCTCCAGTTTTTCCTTGGTGGCATAGGATGCCTGACAGGCCATAAGGCGGGCGCTTTGGTCTTTGATGGTTTTAAGCAATTTCTTGTGAGCATGTCCGAGGGAGGCCACAGCGATACCGGCGGCAAAATCCAGATATTTTTTACCCTCTGTGTCATAGGCATATACGCCTTGTCCATAGTCCAGAACAACGGGTTGGGATTTGTATGTTTCAACAAGAATTTCGTCTGTTTGCTCAATTATTGTTTGTGCCTGCGCGCTCATCATTTGCCTCCAATTGCTTTTTGTACTTCTACTTCATTTGTATAGTTTTCACGTTCAGATTCGCGGAATAACATTGTTCCCGGTCCGACTGTATCAAAGATTTCGTTAAACAGGGCATTCTCACGCAGCCCGTTTATGAGATGGATACGTTTAACCCCGGCATTTAATGCCATAGAGCAGTTTTCCATTTTCACTTTCATTCCATCTGTGACAGTACCGTCATTGATGTAGCCCTGAATTTCTTCTGCGGTGATAATGAAGGCTGTTTTACCATTAACCTCCACACCGTCGACATCGCTCATGAAGATCAGTTTGTCTGTTGCAAGGGCAGAAGCGATGTGGGTGGCAATCGTATCGGCATTGATGTTGCAGACTTCTGAATCTTCGCTGATTGCGATGCAAGAGCAGGCAATAAATCCGTTAACAGCCAGTTGTCTTAAAATTGGGCGTGTATGGACCATTTTAATATCACCGACATATCCGTAGTCTACGATTTCATCATCGCGGATTGACACATCCATCCAATCTGATGGTACGGCATTAAAGGAGAGACCCTCGAGGCCGCTTCGCTTCATGGATTGATAAACACGCAAGGACAGATCACCGCCAATTGTTTCACGGATGACGTTCATTGTCGCGCGATCAGTGATGCGGCGTCCGCCATATTTATTAATGGAGATATCTCTTTCTTGTAACGCGGCGTCTATGGCATGGCCGCCCCCAAAGATCAGGATGATTTTTATCCCATGGAGTGTTAACTCACGGATATTTTCCATCAGCATATTTCTGGCGTTATCGTCTTCAATTACGTTCCCGCTCGCCTTTACAACAAATATGTTGTCGCGGAACTTACTTTCGTAGAAAGCGTTGATAAAGAATTCCGGTAGTTTTTTTTGCTTTTTCATAGTTGCTCTTTTTATGGATATACGGGGCTTAGGGTTGAAAGACCAAGTGTTTCGTCATAGCCGCACATCAAATTCATATTTTGCACTGCGCATCCGCCAGCGCCTTTCACAAGGTTATCAAGGGCACCTTGAATAATAAAGTGGTCATCCGAAACTTTCTGGTAACTAAGGTCACAGAAATTGGATCCTACGATGTTGGCCATGGAAACATCCTCCATCACACGAATGAAGGGGCTCGCTTTATAAACATCATCGGCACATCGAAGTTTTGCATCACTGTTCGTTCTGACGAAAGCAGTTGCAAAAATTCCACGTGTAAACGGTCCCGATGTGGGGACAAAGGTGAGTTGGCTTTCATCGATTTTTGCCGATGCGCATATTTCGGGAATATGTCTGTGCCGGTTGATGTTATAACTTTTCAGATTGTGATTTCGGACGGGGTGGTGTGTACCGTCGGATGCAGATTTTCCGGCGCCGCTTGATCCTGTGACGGCCATGATATCAGCGTGTTCGATTGTACCTGCATAAGGATAGAGCATAAGCTGGCAAAGCAGGGCAAAACACCCCGGGTTTGCGACGAGGGAGGCTTTGGCAATTTTATCTGCTCCAACGATTTCAGGAGCGCCGTAGACCGCTTTTTCCAATAGATCTTCATGCAAATGCGGTGTGTCGTAGAACCGTTCATAGGTTGCCTTGTCACTCAGACGGAAATCTGCGGAGAGGTCAACGATCTTTACTTTACCAAAGAGAGCGGCGACCGTTTCCTGCGCGGTTTTATGAGGCAAGCAGAGGAAGACAACGTCACTATCCTTGGCGATGGTGTCAAGGTCGGGGTTGCCAACGTTGATGTCCATATGGGAGAGGTGCGGATAGATTTCGCCTATAGGGGTGTTATCGTGTTGACGTGATGTGACATGGGCAAGCTCCACCTTCGGGTGCGCGTTCAGCATCCGCAGAAGTTCAAGGCCGGTGTAACCGGTTATGCCGACAATTGATACTCTTGTAGCCATCTTGATATTACCAAATCCATCCATTCATTTGTCGGGTTAAAGGCGTTATAGACCAGAACATCCATCTGATCTTTGATAATGCCTTGCCCAACTTCGTTATCTGTGACAGGGCCGCTGATCACATCGATCGGCAAGCCAATTTCCTGACACCCCTTAGCAAGGCCGAGTGCGCCGATTGGATCGCCGGCACACCCAACATGCAAGCGCACGTTTTTCTGTATCTCCGGTGTTTTGAGAATTGCATTTACACCATAGCGCCCCATAAGTCCGTCACCGAATTCGATAATGATGGCATCGGGTGAATCTTTGCTAAGATACTCAATCGCGCCTTTTGCAACCTCGACAATGGTATTATCGTCGATATTTGCTGTTGAGGTAATGCCTGCATCTACGAAGGATACGACATTATAAACGCCGTAATCCTGCATTTTATAGAGGTCACGTAGCGCGCCAACGCCTGTCAGCTTTGTTCCGGCAAGTTTCATGCCCATATGGGTCAGGGTCTTAATGATTTCCGAAGCCACGGTGGTTTTACCACTGTCCATGCTCGTACCTGTTACAATGATAAGCGGTACATCGCTTTTCATTGTGCTTTGTGGTTTGAACAGGATTTTGTCTGCAATGTTCAAAATCCTTTTCTTGCGCACAATGCCGCCGAGAATTCTGATCCGCATCGGATTTCCGACTTCACTTTTGTTTGCGCTTGTGCATTCGCCAGCCACACCACCCATGTTGAGTAAGTGGATCACATCGCCGGGTCTTAGAGATTTGGGGAGTTCGCCGACAAAACCTTTAAGCGCCGAACGCTTACCAAGGGCAACAGCAATGATATCGCCCTTTTTCAGTTTTGACATGCGGCCAGAGGGGAGTTCAAGTTCATTGTAGATGGACTTGTCTTCCAGAATTTCGGCAGCAAGAACCGTTCCCATTTCACAGGGCAGGGCAACCATCGGGTCATCCATAATATGTTCTTCATGTTTCAGATCCAGATTTTTGGTTACGGAGCTGATTTTATCGATAATTATTTTCGTCATGGCTTCATCTTCACTATGTTCAAACGTAAAATGCCTCAAAAACATTGCCTAAGCAATTGGATATTTTAAGAGAACGCTCTTAAATGCAAAAAACGGAAATGGCCTTGGGGAATAATTATGAGTAGGCAACACAAACGTTCGGCACAGAGCGTGGCTCTATCCGCGTCGTCGTCTGGAAAAATGTGTTACATAATTTATCATGGGCCCATTAAGACCATATTTTCTTATATTCTGTCAAGATTTAAAGAACGGTTTTGCGCGGATCGAAGGCATCACGCACGGCTTCGCCGATAAATGTAAGCAATGTCAGCATGACAGCAAGCGAAAGGAAAGCACATATTCCGAGCCATGGGGCCTGTAGATTGTTTTTCCCCTGCGCCAGTAATTCTCCCAGAGATGGGCTGCCCGGGGGCATGCCAAGACCAAGAAAGTCAAGGGCTGTGAGTGAGGTTATAGAAGATGTCAGAATAAAAGGCATGAATGTGATCGTTGCGACCATGGCATTTGGCAAGACATGGCGCCACATTATAATAGGGTTTGAAATGCCAAGTGCAGATGCGGCGCGTACATAGTCGAAATTACGGGCTCTAAGGAATTCGGCGCGTACCAGATCGACAAGACTAACCCATGAAAACAACAGTAGGATGATCAGGAGGTTCCAGAAACCCGGGGTAAACATGGCAGAAAAGATAATCAGGATGTAAAGAACAGGCAGGCTGGCCCAGACCTCGATAGAGCGCTGCATGATTAAATCTGTTCTTCCCCCGTAATAGCCCTGTATTGCGCCTGCGGCAATGCCAATGATCGAACTTATTAGCGTCAGAATTAAACCAAAGAGAACGGATATACGAAATCCATAGATCACGCGCGCGGTAACATCGCGGCCCTGATCATCCGTGCCGAGCCAGTTTGTTGTGTCCGGTGGTGTGGGGGCAGGTTTGCTCAGCCCGTAATTGATTGTGTCGTAATAAAAGGGAATTGGGGGCCAAATCATCCAGCCATCTTTGCCATTTTCGCCCGTTATAAGATCTTTTACGAATTGATCACGGTAATCGGCTTCGGTTTGGAAATCTCCACCAAAGTCTGTTTCGGGGTAGTTCACAAAAACGGGAATGTAAAAATCTCCCTTATGCTGGATAAGGATCGGTTTGTCATTTGCGATCAGCTCTGCCCCACAGGCAATACATAGAAGTGTCAGGAAAAACCACAAGCTCCAGAAACCACGCTTATTTGCACGGAATTGGGACAGGCGGCGTTTTGTTATGGGTGTAAGGGTCATTTATCCGCTCCGGCTTTCAAAATCGATGCGCGGGTCAATTACAACATAGACCAGATCACGGATAAGATGCATGATTAAGCTCATCAGCGAGAAAATATACAATGTGCCAAGAACAACCGGATAGTCACGGTTTATAATGCTTTCATAGCCAAGAAGCCCCATCCCGTCGAGGGAGAAAATAACTTCTATAAGGAGAGAAGATGTAAAGAAGATTGCGACGAAGGCAGCAGGAAATCCTGCAATCACAATCAGCATCGCATTGCGAAACACATGGCCATAAAGCACCTGATTTTCCGACAGGCCTTTTGCTCTTGCGGTCAAAACATATTGTTTCCCGATCTCGTCCAGAAAAGAATTCTTGGTGAGCATGGTCAAGGAGGCGAACCCGCTGATGACCATTGCTGCGGTGGGAAGAACCATGTGCCATGCATAATCCATGATTTGCTGGAATGTTGTCATGCTTTCCCAGCCATCAGATGCCAATCCCCGTAAGGGGAAGAAGTCCCAGTATCGCCCTCCGGCAAAAAGTACGATTAGAAGGATGGCAAACATGAAAGAGGGGATTGCATAGCCTATAAATACGGCTGCGCTGGTCCATATATCGAAGTGGCTTCCATCTCTTACAGCCTTTTTAATTCCAAGTGGTATCGAGATTAAGTAGATGATCAGTGTTGACCACAGTCCAAGAGAAATAGAGACCGGCATTTTTTCAAGTACCAGCTCAAGAACACCAACATCGCGGTAGTAACTTTCTCCCAGATTGAAAGAGAGATAGTCTTTTATCATTTTAAAAAAACGAATATGTGCGGGTTTATCAAAGCCGTACATGGCCTCGAGTTCCTTGATGAACTCAGGATCAAGTCCTTGTGCGCCTTTATATGTGCTTTCTTGTCCAACAGCTTTTCCGCCCATAGAGGATGTCCCCAAATCACCGCCGCCCCCAGTAAAGCGAGAGGTTGCGGAAGTGCCGTGCCCTTGTAATTCGGCAATCATTTTTTCGACGGGGCCACCCGGGACAAACTGGATAATGATAAAGCTTACAAGCATGATACCGAGTAATGTCGGTATCATAAGAAGCAGCCGTTTTAGAACGTAAGTTGACATTTTTTTATGATATTGCTCAAGGAGCTGCAAGTCTATGCTCAATCAGACAGAAATAATATTTTTACTCTGTTTAATGAACCATTTGTGATTTTGAAGCGCCGCTGCGTGTATTGAACTCCTCAAAGGCAGAGGGAGAAACAATATCAATCGAAGGCTCTACCAGAAGGGTTTCAAAGTCTTTCAAAAGCATGGACTCCTGTTCTTCCAGCAAGGCCATACGTTGTTTTGCCCGAACATTATAGGCGTAGGCCAGTGTTTGCTGATGCAGATCGTCCAGACCGAGCAGCTTGGCGATATAGGCCTTATTGGTTAGAACATTAAGGTTTTCAGGATCGATTTTCAGGGCCAGATTGGCGATGTCGAGCGCTTCTCTCTCCCTGTTGAGGTTTGCCAGAGCAAATCCTTTGTTGAGCAGGGCATTAACGTTTTTAGGGTCGCTCTTCAGCTTTTCATTCTCGCGTGCGAGAAGTTTTGCGTACTCTTCCTTAAGATTCTGGATAAAGGCTTTTTGAAACTGGCTTTTCTCACAATTCGGGTCTCGTTTTAGCCTTTGCCTAACAAGATGCTCCGCCTCTTTGTAAAAGCCGTCAACAATCATGATGTCTACTTCATCATCACTTTGCTCCGGGTCGTAATTCATGCCGGTATGTGGATTGATGAAATAGGAGCAGTCGGAGCGCCTCATGAATGTCATTAAATCATAGGCAAGCCGCGCCCGAATAGAGCCGTCATCGACAGGAACATGATTTAAAGGATGCGAATATTTGAATTTTCGAGAATCCCCACTACTCGCGTATACTTCATCAGGTAACATATAACAGCCCCCAAGTTATACTGTTATTATTTATTATTATTATTTGTTTTTATACTTAACACACAAGGAGGATAGTACCGCTTTTGGTGGTTTCAATGCAAACTTTTTAATAAGGTGATTTTAAGGCGTGTATTATGTCTTTATTTCTGGTCTTGTATTCCACTCTCTAACGCTCCATTTCCCTTGTTTTTCTTCAAGAATCCCGAAGGCGCCGGTGGCGAGTTTTATAGGGTAATTTTGAGCAAAAGAATCGAAGTTTTTTGTGATATGGGGAGCAAAACGGGCAATTCCATTTGATGTTACAACCAGTATTACTTCTGATATGTCCATGACGTTATTTGTCATCGTGTCATGGGTTTGGGAGATTTGGCGCGAGAATTCAAGCCAATTTCTTATGATTTCGTCTGGGTTCACGTGCCAGCCATCGGGTGCAACTGCTTCTTTATCCCATAATTCCAGCGCTTTTTTACCCACTCTTTCAATCACTTTGTCTTCTGGCTGGTTTTCATCAGGTCCATAATCAATTTCATTAAATATATCAAGGGCATATATGTGGGTTTTAATGCCGCACGTTTCAAGGGCCAATGCCGCAGTCTCTTTTGTGCGTTGTAAGGTGGAGCAGTACACAGCATCAGGAAGGAGGTTATTCGATTTAAGATGAAGTCCTAAAGCCTTGGCCTGTGCCCTGCCTTTTTCAACCAGAGCCAAATCTGTTTTGGCGCCGACACGGGTGGGGGTGTCTTCCGGGCCGAATGTGTTTCCATGCCTTGCAATAATAAGTGTTGTCATGCCAAGGGCTCACCATATGTAAGGATATGGCTTTCTGCACGTGCTAGATCCTCGGGGCTGTCTATGCCGGACTGGATTTGCCCGTCTTCAATTTCGATTTTAACTGTGTCGACCCGTATTCCGTTTTCCAGCATACGGAGTTGCTCTAATCCTTCAACTTCTTCATAGACGCCTTGTTGCAGGCTACAGAAATTTTCAAGAATATCACTGCGGAAACCGTAGAGCCCAATATGCTGATATATCGGAGAGAAATTGTTTTGCTCTCTTAAATCCTGCTCTTTTCTGATGGCTGGAATAATATTTTTTGAAAACCACATGGCGCGGCCCTTGTTATTAACAACAACGGTTGTGCCGCTGAAAGGGGTATCTTTTTTGCTGTCTTTAAGTCTGTCTAGATCGTTCCAGCTTAGCCTGTGAATTGGTGTAATCACTTCGGCACGCGGGTTTTCTTTATAGGCATCAAATATTTTGGTAATGACCGATGGCGGTGTAAAGGGCGTGTCGCCCTGAAGATTGATAACAAAATCGGGCCATTCCTGAAGTTGGCGGATAGCAGATAACACGCGATCCGACCCTGTAGGGCAGCTTGGTGGCGTAGTCAGGCAAGAGACGCCAAGCTCTTCTGCGTGTGCAATAATGCGCTTATCTTCAGTGGTTACAAAAATTGTTACATTGTCGTAGTCTTCCGCCGCTTTCTGTGCAATTTCTACAACCCGTTGCAGCATGGATTTTCCGTTAATCATGGCCAGAGGTTTGCCGGGAAATCGAGTGGAGCCGTAACGAGCAGGTATGGCAATGGCTAGTTTCATGGTGTTTCTTCTGCTTCAGTGCTGTTTTGACTGGCCCACCACGTTTGTGTGATGAGAGGACTAATGCCGGATAGCTTTTCAGGGCGCTCGATATTATTCCAGTAGGCAATACGCCATTTCGGGTAGTGCCACATAGGAATTACGTAGTGGTTCCATAGCAGAATGCGGTCCATGGCATGTGTTTTGGTAATAAGGTCTTCACGGGATGTAGCGTGTATTATGCCATCAACCAAACTATCTATAACCGGATCCTGAATACCTATATAGTTCCGAGATCCATTCATTGTAGCACGGTCAGAGCCCCAGAACTCTCTCTGTTCATTTCCAGGGGAGCCTGACTGGCCGAAACTTCCGATAATCATGTCAAAATCAAATGTATCGACACGGCGTTGGAATTGGGCGCTGTCTACTACACGGAAATTTGCTTCTACGCCTAGACGCTTAAGATTTTGAATGAAGGGCAGGACCCATCTTTCAAATGATGCGGAGTAATACAAAATTTCGAATTTGAGGCTTTGTTTTGTGCCGTCCTCCAGTGTTTTAAAACGAATGCCGTTTTCATCAAGAGTTGCGTATCCGGCGCCTTCCAGAATTTGAATTGCTGTGCGTAAATTGCTGCGTATATTTCCTGTGCCGTCGGTTACGGGGGCCTGATATGTTTTTGTAAAGACCTCATCAGGAATTTTGCCGCGCAAAGGTTCAAGGATAATGAGTTCGTCTTCGGTAGGTAGCCCTTGCGAGGCTAGATCCGAGTTTTCAAAATAGCTGTTTGTTCTTTTGTACGTGCCATAGGCAAACTGCTTGTTTGACCACTCGAAATCAAAAGCATAAGCCAATGCCTCGCGAACGGCTTTTTCTTTGAAAAGCGGACGACGGATATTGTAAACGAAGGCCTGCATACCTGCCGGACGGCTGTTTTCAATTTCTTGTTTGTTCAGTTTGCTCTGTTTATCCGCAGGAATCTTATAGCTTTCATGCCACGTTTTTGCCATTTCCTCTATCTTGACATCATAGTCATGAGATAAGAAGGCTTCGTGCGCGACGTTATTATCGCGGTAATAGTCATAGACGATGTGATCGAAGTTATTCATGCCCTGGAAGAATGGAAGGTCTTTGCCCCACCATTCCGGATTGCGAACAAATTCAATGGACCTGCCTGGTACGACTTTGCCAATTTTATAGGGACCACTTCCAAGTGGGGGGTCCAGACTTGTTGCCTCAAAATCCATCCCGTCTTTTGTCCAGTGATGCTTTGGCAATATACTCATTTCCGCGATGATCAGTGGTAATTCTGCATTCCCTTCAACCGAGAATGTAAAGGTGACAGTTTTATCATCATCGGCCGTTATTGTTTCAACATCCTGCCAATAGGCTTTGAAAAATGGCTGTCCTTTTTGTGTTAGGGTTTCAAATGTCCAAATTACATCATGGGCTGTTATAGGAACGCCATCATGCCATTTCGCCTCGTCACGGATTTTAAATCTGACCCATGATTTATCGGCCGCAATTTCAATTGTCTCGGCAATTACGCCATAGAGTGTAAAGGGTTCGTCCCATGCATTTTGCATCAGGCTTTCATAAACAAGACCGCTGCGTAGATAGTTCATGCCGGCGGCGGGGCTTCCTTTCACGATAAAAGGATTAAGAGAGTCAAAGGTTCCTATGGCGTGTTGTTTGATAGTGCCGCCTTTGGGGGCATTAGGGTTCACGTATTCTACGTTTTTAAAATCTGCGGGATATTTGGGGGTTCCGTGTAGAGCAATGGCGTGCATCGGACCGGTAGAGGTGCCTGTCTTTGTTTCTTGTTCTGCCGCTTGCGACGTCGTGTGGCCCCAAAGCATAATTGTTACCAATAGGGCAAGAGAGAGTTTGAGCATTGGTCGCATGGGGTTAGATCCTTTTCTTTTGATTCTGCGGCATTTTAACAGTGGGATAGGTAATGTCTATGAAGAATTTATGGATTATCCTGTATGGCTATAATTTGTGTAAACACCCTGAAAATCAGGACGGCCGAACAAAAACCCCTGTCCGTAGCGTATATCAAAATCAAGAATTTCCAATAATTCGGATTCCTTCTCGATTTTTTCGACAATCATGGTGATGCCGTTGACATCCAGATTGCGTTTTTTAGTAAGGACGTCCGAGAAACCGGATTCAGTTTTACCATTACGCAATATAATGCGGGCATCTACTTTGACGTACTGGATGTTGCGATCGCGCAGGAATTTTATGTCTGTCGGAATTCCGTCAGTGTGGTCTACGGAAAACCGGCAACCCAGTTGAGCAAGCCCTGCGAGAATTTTATTTTCCCCCGGAGATAGGGTAAGAAAATCATGATAGCGCATTTCAAGTATGATCATGGGGGTAATACTCGGATTTCTTTCAAATAGCCGAAGTAGTGTGCCCATAAAATTCCGATCACGAAGTGTATAGGGGCGAATATTGAGGAAATAGCACAATGGTTCCGGATGCTTTCCGTATTGTTTTCTGAGCACATTAAAACAATTGTTAAGAAATAAAGTATCCAGACGGTTAACAATATGTTCCTCGTTGGCTACTTTCAGATAGTCTTGGGCAGGTAAATATTGCCCAGGATTAACACGTAGCCGGCCAAAAAGTTCATAAAAGGTGGTATGGCGCTGGGGAATGGTGACAATGGGCTGCATGAACAGGTCTATATGCTGTCTTTCCAATGCTTGATGCAGGCTCTCTCTTATAACGAAGTCATTGATTGCGCTTGTGTTTTCCTGCTCTTGCGGGCGCATAAAATCATGATCAAGAAGATCAATAATATTGGTTTCTTGCTGTGTATTGAGTTGGTTTTGGCTAATAATATGTCCAGGTTCGAGGAAAGATGGTACGACATCTTCCACATAAATAGCCTTACTCTGTAGGTCATTTTTATTCATGGGTTTCACCATGCAAAAGCTGTTCCAGCTTTATTTGTGTCCAGATCCTATTGCTTGCGAAATTGCATTGTAACCATCTTTTTGAAGGAGATCAATGAGCCCCTTATTTATTGAGTTTGCAATCTCTGGCCCCTCAAAGATCATTCCTGTGTAGAGCTGTACCAAACTGGCCCCTGCCTTTATTTTCTCATAAGCATGCTCGGCCGTGGAAATACCGCCTACGCCAATGATTGGTATTTTTCCGGTGGTCAATTTATAGAAGTTATGAATGATCGCGGTTGATTTATCGCGTACCGGCGCACCGCTTAGCCCGCCTTTTTCATCACGAAAAGATGATGAGAGGTAATCCGGCCGATCAAGCGTTGTATTGGACAGGATAACACCATTGATTTCACTGTTAAGCAGGACATCGGCGATGTCATTTTGTTGTTCTTCGCTCAAGTCCGGCGCAAGCTTTATAAAGAGTGCAGGGGCATTGCCGGAAGAAAATTCGCCGCAGCTTTCTTTGCGGGTTTGGAGCATCTCATCCAGTAAGCCCTGAAGAACATCTTTTTGCTGCAGATCTCTTAACCCGGGTGTATTAGGAGAAGAAATATTCACAGTGAGGTAGTCTGCCATGGGGCCAAGTTCGCGAATTAGGAAACAGTAATCCTGTACCGGATCGGTTTGATCCTTGTTCATTCCAATGTTAAGCCCGACGACACCTTGCGGTTTAGAGGGTGATTTCTGGAAGGATTCCAGGTTTCGTTTAAAGTTTTCTAACCCGCCATTTGGAAAACCCATGCGATTTATGACGGCGTCATTTGAAGGTTCACGAAAGATGCGGGGCCGTGGATTGCCCTTTTGAGGTTTCGGGGTGACAGTTCCTACCTCGGTAAAACCAAAGCCTAGCTTTAGGGAAGGGGCTATGACTTCTGCATTTTTGTCGAAGCCCGCGGACAGCCCAACCGGATTTAAAAACTTAAGGTTAAAGAGATCCTGTTCCAGTATTGGAGATTGGACAGGGTTGCATGTGCGCACGGCACCGGTTTTGAGCGCCTTTATTGTCGCTATATGCGCTGTTTCAGGGTCAATTTTAAAAACAGCAGGGCGGATAAATTTATAAAGATTCATCCTGCGCATTCTTTCTCATATGGGCTATGCCAACGACCGTATAGTGTAGCCCTGTGATCAAAGTCAGGCCTGTGGCGGCGGCGAGGAACAAAAGCCCTAATGTATGGGTTACGGGGCTGGCTTTTCCAATAATAAGAAAGCCAAGGCTTAACATTTGTGCTGCTGTTTTCCATTTCGCCAGATCAGTCACGGGCATTTGAACGTCGTGTGGGCCCAGATATTCACGCATGCCTGATACCAGAAACTCGCGTGCAAAAATAAGCAGAACACAGATGATCCAAAGGCCTTCTATCCGCTCTGTGGCAACCAGCATAACCAGAAGCGTTGCAACAAAAATTTTATCAGAAATTGGATCAAGAAACGTTCCGAATGCTGTGATTTGATTTAATTTTCTTGCAACGTAGCCGTCGAAATAATCGGTAGCGGCCGCAAGTATAAACAATATAAGGCATGGCCATGTGGCGAGCCCTCCCCAACTGCTTTCTACAAAAAACAGTGCGACTATAAGCGGAAGGAGCAGTAACCGCGTAACTGTCAGGATATTAGCGAGATTATTTTCTATGATCTTCATGGGGCTGTACTTTAAGGTTTTGGAGGGAAAGTTGCAACAGACAACACGCAAAATAAAAGCGCGGTTTTACCCGCGCTTTCTTAACAGTAATTTTATCAGTGTTTAAGCGTTAGAAACGTTTGCTGCTTTTTTCTCATCCTCATGAGGATCACGCAAGACATAGCCACGCCCCCATACGGTTTCAATATAGTTTGAGCCGTCCGTTGCATCTGCAAGTTTTTTGCGAAGCTTGCAAATAAACACGTCGATAATTTTAACTTCCGGTTCATCCATACCGCCATAAAGATGGTTCAGGAACATTTCCTTGGTAAGGGTAGAGCCTTTTCTCAAAGACAGTAATTCCAGAATGCCGTATTCCTTCCCCGTCAGGTGAAGTGGCTTTCCTCCCGCTTCGATTGTGCGGCTGTCCAGATTAACCTTTATTTCTCCGGTTTCAATGATGCTTTGTGCATGCCCTTGAGACCTGCGGACAATGGCCTGAATACGTGCGACTAGCTCCCGCTTGTCAAACGGTTTGGTCAGGTAATCATCAGCACCAAAGCCAAGACCTTTGAGTTTATTATCGAGTTCCGTTAAGCCGGAGAGAATTAGAATAGGTGTTTCAACCTTGGAGGCGCGGAACGCCTTCAAGACATCGTATCCATCCATGTCCGGTAACATCAAATCGAGAATGATGATGTCGTAATCGTAAATTTTACCCAGATCAAGACCATCTTCCCCTAAGTCGGTCGTGTCGACTATGTATCCTTCTGATTTTAACATCAGTTCGATACTTTTTGCTGTTGAGCTATCGTCTTCCACTAATAGAACGCGCATGAATACTCCCTTATAAAAAAGTTACTTTGATTCGTTAACCTTTATTAACAAATATCTTAACAAATATTAAAAAGGTTAACAAATTGTTTAACGCCTTATATAATTTTTAATAAATGTGCTTTTTGAGGTAGAATCTTCTTATTTGGCGCTAGAAAGTCCTAAATGGCGCAATTCTTTGTATTGGAAAGATTTTTATGGATCGATTGTCGGAACGAGTTGGAAGTGCGGTGAATGATATCCCTGACCGCGAGGTTTTTGGGCGTGTGACCAAGATTCTGGGGCTTTTGGTTGAAATTGCCGGATTTGGCGATCAACTGACGATTGGATCAATTGTTCACCTGAAACCAACAAAAGATCAGGATATTCCCTGTGAAGTCATAGGTTTTCGTGATGGTCAGGCCCTTTTGATGCCTTTTGGCACATTAGAGGGTGTGGGACTTGGCTGTATGGCTGTTATTCAGAATTCGGCACCGACTATTCATCCGACCGAGAAATGGTTGGGGCGCGTTATTAACGGGATGGCAGAGCCTATAGACGGGAAAGGAAGCCTGATAGAGGGTGTCGACGGAGTTTTACTGAAAAATAAACCGCCACCGCCGCATTCACGGCAAAGGCTTGGGGGACAGCTTGATTTGGGGGTGCGGTCTGTTAATTCGTTTCTTGCGACCTGTCAGGGGCAACGTATGGGCATATTTTCGGGCTCAGGCGTTGGTAAATCGGTTCTTTTGTCCATGATGGCGCGGTATACATCGGCCGATGTTTCCATTATTGGTCTTGTGGGCGAGCGCGGACGCGAGGTGCAGGAATTTCTGGAAGATGATTTGGGCGAAGATGGGCTTGCGCGCTCAGTTGTTGTCGTGGCCACGGGGGACGAGCCGGCATTGATGCGCAGGCAGGCCGCTTATACCACTTTGGCACTAGCAGAATATTTCCGTGATCAGGGCAAGCAGGTTTTATGCTTGATTGACTCATTAACCCGTTTTGCAATGGCACAGCGTGAAATTGGACTTAGTGCCGGTGAGCCTCCAACATCAAAGGGATATCCGCCGACTACTTTTGGCGAGTTGTCACGTCTTATGGAGCGGGCGGGGCCAGGAGCACCCGGGCAAGGGTCGATTACCGGTCTGTTTTCTGTTCTGGTTGAAGGAGATGATCATAACGAGCCTATTTCGGATGCGGTACGCGGACTTGTGGATGGTCATATTGTGATGGAGCGCGCAATTGCGGACCGCGGGCGCTATCCGGCGATTAATGTTTTGAAATCGGTTTCCAGGTCTTTGCCCGGAGCGATTACACCAGAGCAAAACGAGATTTTGAAACGGGCCAAGCAGATCATTTCGGTCTATGAGGACATGGCAGAGCTTATCAGATTAGGGGCCTATAGAAGGGGCAGTGATGAGGCGGTGGATGAGGCCATTGAAGTTTATCCTGAAATTGAGGTGTTTCTGGCACAGAATAAAGATGAAAGCACAAATATTCAGGACGGATTTGACCGTTTGGCCCGCATTATAGGGATGAGCCATGGCTGAACTTTTGCCTTTGATCCGTGTAAGACGCCACGCCATCGAACAGAAACAGAAATTTCTGGCCCAGTTATATAGGCAGGCGGAAGAGATGAAGGAGCAGCGTGATACTCTGGAAACCCAGCTTGCCATAGAGGCTGAAAAAACCAAAGAGATGGGGGCAGAGATGATGGAGTTTTTTGTGCCCTATGCAAATTCTGTTCGGGGTCGTATCGAAGAAATTGACGAAGAGCGCGAAAGGCATGAGGAGCGCATAAAGCGTGCGCAAGATGATATGCGTGAGGCGTTCTCCGAGTTGAAGAAGATAGAAATTATTGATGATAGGCGCGCGGCAGAGGAATTGGCGGAGCTGGAAAAGAAAGAAGCGGAGTTGCTTGATGAAGTGGCGATCGAAAATTTCCGTAGAAACACAGAATTCTGATTTTACTCAGGCTGCATATCATCTGTAATAGTAACTTCTATCACATCAGAATCATTTTCTTGTCTACGATCATACGCAATGATTCCTGCGGACGCAGCAGCTAGTAGTAATGTCAGCTGAGTAGGGCTTAGTGGGCTAGGCATATCGGGGTGTGCAACTTTCTGGGCAGTATCAAAAAACGCGTAGGTCATACCGGCTAATTGTAATCCTATTAACTTTACATAGCTGCTTGAGGGAAGAAACGGTCTTGCTTCTTCATCTGGTGTTTCAATACGTTCAAAATCTTGTTTTACCATTTTTTACCTCATTATCCCATGAAGTAGTATTGTGGCATAACTTTTGCGGTTATGCAAAATGAATAAATATTTTAAACAATTACTTAGATACGTTGGCAGCTGGTTTTTCTTCATGTTCTTGCAATTCTGCGGTAATGCCTCGTTCGATCAATAAAGGATGTTTCATGGCCAATTGTAGCGCACCGGCGCTGCTGGAATGCAGGTTTCCACCGGAGAGATAGTTCCGAACGTCTTTTGGGCTCATAGAAATAATTTCCTTGGATTCATCACTGCCTTTGAAACCGTGCTTACAGTATTCTTCATCATCTATCACAATCAAAAATGTCATTTCATGGCGCAAGAAAGCAAGCTCGACCACTGTGCCGATAAATTCCATATGGGCTGTGCCTTTTTTGATCATGCCAATGAGCCTTGCAACATTTTCCTCGCTGAGGACAGAGGTTGCATCGCGGCTGTCTGATTTATGCTGGAATTCATCAACACGGAAAAGTTCTTCGGCGTACTCCCTGAGCAGGGCTGTGCGGATATCAAATCCCTGTTTCAGCAGGATTTCGTTTTCTTCTCCCTCGCGGCCAAAAACTTCGAAGCCGCCTGCAGGTTGGAACTGCCATAAATTCGGACGCAAGGTGACATTGCTTGAACGCTGTGCCACTACGATTTTCCAGCCGTCATCGCCGCCGGAGCGGGTGTCTTTATATATGATTAGCCCCTGTACACTGATGAGGGGCAGTGCGTTATCACTCGGATCGAATATGGCCTGATGGGGTGGTTTATCACCATGATAACTTTTGCGCAGGGGAAGCTTATCCATGATATTACTGAAATCGGTGATGTCTTTTTCTTTTTTATAAAGGTTATAAAGTTCCCATTCCAGAATATGTGCGGTGATCAGGTTTGACTTATAGTCCGAGGCAATTGCGTGTACATGTTCAACTTTGTTGTCATTATTAACATCCAGTTTTGTCATGGCGAAACCGGTCATGTTCATTCTGAATGTACCGCCTAGAAATTTGAGATATTTCTTCTGTATTTTTGATGGAGAAATTCTTTTTATTTTGGTGTCTTCCAAAGTACATAAGGAATCGAAAGGGTAAGAAAACCTTTTTGCAGGTTCGATCATAGCTGCGGTGTAGGTTTGATCGTACAGGTCAACCATATCCGTGTTTTTGTATATTTCCTTGAGAGTTTTTAGTTCCCATTCCTGGAATTCTTTGCTGTTTATTTCATTAAAGGTATTTTCACGGTGTTTGATAGCGCGTTGCGATTCAACACCTCTCCGGCTTAACAAGAAGGGAATGAGTGCGGTAATCGGGATAATGACCAATGTAATGATGAGGGCCAATTGTTTGTTATCAATGTAGGCGATAGCGGCAAGCAAGACTTCGATAATAATAATGATAAACCCCTTATACATTTCTTTTGTCACCTATATATTTTCTGAAAATTGTGAAGGATTATCAGGGGTGATCAGGACCCATTGGTCTTTTTTATCCTGAAAGGAAAGTTCACCGGTGAACTTTGTTTCATCGAGGGCATTTTTGTAAGTGCCGCGCATTTTCTGTTTCATGGCCTGACTAAAGGATTGTTCTGTGCGCAGGACAAGATCGAGTCTTCCTGTGCCGCTTGTATTGGCAATAAAAAGCCCGTCAAGTTGTACCTTGCCCATATTGCTTAAGGAAAGATCCATGACAAATCTGATTTTTGATCCTTTTTTATCGTTTTCCCCGGTTTCGTCTTGTTCTTCTCTTCGGTAATGCAGAACAACTTTGTGAATATCATTTTGCCAGGCCATCGGCAGAGACATGCTGCGCCATTCCTGTGAGACGGGGTCTTTACCCATGCGCGAAAGGCTTGAAAGCTCACCACTCAGGCGGTTTAGCAACTCTCCTTTGCCGGCACGTCGCAAGGTATCGATTGCTTTGTCACCAAGCCAGTTCTGAATATCACCCGAGCGCATAGCGGCAATAAAGAAAAGAACAGCAGGGCCCATTTGTGCAGGGTTTGCAGCATTAGGAATGACGGCATTGTAAATTTGTGCAATTTGAGGGTTAAGCTGAAAAAGCGTGTTGTTGATTTCTTGCAGTACCGGCCATATTTCGGGTGTTAAAAAATAAGCAGGCGTTAAGGCGCTGAACGGTACAAGCGGAGCGGATATTTGTGGGTTTGAAAGTGAGGCTTGCGACTGCGTTGTATGCTCTGTTGCGATTGCTTTTAGAACTGTTAGCTCTATCTGCGTACCGATTGGTAAGTCATCGATCGGGATCTTGAGGGCATAGCGGTGGTTTTCATGGTGGTCCTGTGTTGTTATCCGGAAGACCGGAAAATGTTTGTCAGCGGTAAATCCTTCAATAACGGCGCGCGTTTCTCCGGCGCGCTCTTCTGGCACGGTAAAGGGCAGTTGTTGGAGGATTTGAGTTTCACTCTCCACGATTTGCAGGTTAGGTAAGGAAATTGAATTTACTTTTACGTCGGTCACGATGGACGATATATGCGTTTCCGGTAGTTCTGAAAGATTAAATGTAATTGGTTCCGGTTTTGGATTGGAGATTTTTTGTGCTGCGACAATGCTTAAAGGTATTTGTGTCACAGGCTGTTTTAAAATTGTATTTATTACTTCCGGATTACGTTCTGAAGGCGGTAGAAGAGTCGTTTCCGAGGGAGCGATAGAGTTGATTCTCTGAGTTGGTTCTGGCGCCGGAAGAGTTGTAACCAGTATTTCGGATGTTTCCAAAGGGGGGATTGGAACAACGCCGGATTCAAGGGTGATTGAGTTAAGAATTACAGGTTCAAGTGTTTGAAGACTGTAATTTACATTTTCTATGAAGGGTTGAACTATTTTTTGTACCTGTTGAGGTCTCAGGTTTTCTACCTCGACTTTTGGTGTGTTTATCAGTTTTTGTATTGAAAGTGGCGGCGGCAGAGTAATGTCAGGGGTTTGAGGCGGGGGTGTCGGTGTGGTTGTTTCGGTTGTGTTTTTTACCGTGACCCGTATTTTGGCAACTAAAGGCTGGTCACCTTTTTGAATTTGTATTTCAATTTCATCGCCGCGCTTGATATTTACGGGGCGGTCTGGTTTTAGCGTGATATCGCCTTTGTCGGTACGCACCTGAAGTGTACCATCCTCTTCAACCCTTACAACTTTTGCGCGGATTGGCTTGCTTTGATCTGTGTTTTTGATCCGTTCGGGTATGTCTAATATGCGGGCTGTTGGCTGTGAATCGCCAGTACTATTTGTGCCCAGTGGCTGGGAAACAATAGGCTGAATAGGAGATGCGTCGCTCATGATCAGAGTTTAGCGGAAAAATGATATGAAATGGTAGAGCAAATATAAGCTTTATGCCTCTGCGGCTTGCTGTGTTGCTTTTTCAATGCTTCTCCAGACTTCGCGCGCTATTTTTTCGACATCTTCTGCTGCGTCTGCATTTGGTGAGCGGATCAGGATAGGCGTTTGGCTGCGGATTGTATCTTTCACTTTTGTATCGTTGCGGATAATACCGACTAAAGGAGGAGAAAGACGCAGGAAATTCTCGCAGGCTTTAAGGAGGGTTTTGTATGTCTTTTCGCCTTCATTCGGGCTGGAGGCCATGTTCACAACGATTTTAATGTTTTTAGACATGCCTGCCGCATTTCCCAGTTTGATAAAGGCGTAGGCATCTGTCAGGGAGGTGGGCTCGTCGGTTGTAATAAGAAGTGTGCTGCTTGCTGTTGCAGAGAGCATGCGTACGGTTCTGTCTACGCCAGCGCCAAGATCTGCGATAACAACATCATATTCAGAGGAGACATCGAGAAGTTGGTCCCTTAGCAGGGCAAGTCTTTGGCTGGGGAGTGCGGATAAGGATGCCTGTCCAGACCGTCCTGCCACGATGTCGAAATTACCTTCTTCATAAGTCTGGATGACTTTATCAAGTCCGAGGCGTCCGCGAATGACGTCATTCAGGTCACGTTTTGGCATAAGTCCGAGTTGTACATCGACATTGGCCAAGCCAAGGTCGCCGTCAAAAAGAAGTACGCGCTTGCCCATATTGCTAAGCGCGTTTGCCAACGTAATCGAAAACCATGTTTTTCCAACGCCACCCTTGCCGCTTCCAACTGCTATGACATTTTTGGCGCGTTGAAATGTAGGATTGGCGGTATCCGTTCTTTCTTTATTCAATGGCGCGCTGGCGGACTGTTCTGTCATGACGTGGTTCCTGTCTTTCTTGGCTCTTGGGTTCCCGAGCCGGATTGCATTATATCAGCTTTTTGGGATTGATATAGTCTTGGTACTAATAATTGTGCAAGAGATTTGGGGGTTAAAGAAAAAAGCCCCTGTGCAACCTTTGGTGTGTTGCTGACATCTGTGAAACTTAGCCCGCCCTGATGCGCTGCAGAAAGCAGGCTGCCTAATCTGCGGGCTATATCCACGCGCGTTGGCAGCATTTCAGCGGCGCCGATGGTTGCGAAGACTCTTGCCATTTCTCCTGCTTCATCGGCTTCCAGCCCCGCGGGTAAGACCAGAATTGGTCGTACTTTAACGGCTGCGATCAGTTTGGCCAGTATTTTTACATCACTTGTATCAAACGGGTTGAGGCCAGAGGTGTCGATGACGATCTGGTCTTTGTTTTCTTTCATGGCATCGATATGTTCTTTTAGATCTCTTGGGCTGTTGGCTCTTTTGAGATCTATCTTAAGCAAATTTGTGAAGGCCTGAAGTTGTTCAATGCCGCCGGCGCGGAGTGTGTCAGCGGAGATAACGCCGACATCAAGCCCGTTTAGGGTGCCGCGTGCGGCCACTTTTGCAACGGCCAGAGTCTTTCCTGATCCAGGAGGGCCTATCATCATCATGGGTTTTGAATAGCGATCCAAGGGCAGCGGCGTGAAGGAATAAAGTTGTTCCAATGTATAAACAAGCGCGGTGCGAATATCATCAAACCCCATGACAGTGGCACAAGAAATAATGTGGTCCATGACATCTTCCGGGACGCAGTGGCGCAGCATTATTTCTGTTAATTCCTCTATGACGGTATCTGTATCGTTTTCATCGTCGTATTGAAGCCAGTCCTGGTAATTGGTGCTGCTTTCTTCGCCAACTTCGAAAGCGGGTTCGATGGCGGCTGTGACTTTTACACCGCCTCTGGCGGGTTGATCCCCTGTGGCCACGATAATGGCTTCATCACCGAGGGATTCTCGTATCATCTGCATTGCTTCAGTCATTGTGTTGGCATAAAACGTTTTTAGACGCATGGAAGGAGTTTACTCAATTTGTATTCATTTTTACGGCGATGAATCGTCTATACCGTATTCTTACATAATAAACTGGTGTAAGAAAATAAATCAAACGACTAGAGTGCCGAATCAGACTAAATTATAGAATGTATTTGCAGCATATACTAGGTCTTCGAGCGAAAAAAATGTTAGACTGGGTGTTCATGCTGGGACTTTGTTGAACAGTTTAGGAGAACTCTATGAAAAACCCTTTGCAATACAAGGCTATGCTATGTCTGCTGGCGTCTGTTTTGCTCAGCGTCGCTATATTCAAGGCTCAAGATGCAAGAGCAGAATCCCGGCTGACAGAGCAGAGTATAGAAGCTTTTTACGAGCAGTCTGCCGCAGTACAGATGTTGGGCACTGATGTAACTATTGAATTTCTGGAAAGGCATCTGCACAAAGATGCTACAACCAAACTTTTCATGATTACCCATATGCAGGGCGCGCCCTCACAGAAGCAGGAAAATACCTACACTAGGAGCGAGTTATTGCAAGAAACAAAAAAGGGTAAAGAAGTCGGTGAAATCAAGTCTGTAGAGAATAAGGTTATATCGATAAAGATAGCGAGTGATGGCAGATCTGCTAAGGTTAAGGATAGTACACATTCTGTTTTCCACCTGGATATTCCCGTTCCACAAGGCATTGTTCCGATGAGAAGCGAACAATCCATGTTTTGTGATGGTGTTGTTGTCTTGGGGCCGGGAGATGTGATTCAGGCTAGAGAAAGCGTGTGCCATGCTGAAGTGAATATTGAGCCCCTGAAGTAAAGCGTGTCTGCAGAGATGGTAAAAAAATTTCTTTTATTCCTATTAGTATTTTTGGTTTTTATACCGTCTTCGGGGTTTGGTCAGGACTCCGGGGAAAGCATTATCCAATTGTTCTATCAGGAGATTGATGCCCTGAATATAAAGGGGGGTAATGATATTGTGATGTTTTATTACGATCACCTTGCGGATAATGCCTATGCAATTATGAATATCAGGCGGAAAGTAGAGGGGAGCTCAGCCCCAATGGTTACCGAAGAGCGTGATAAATCTGCGTTTATAGATGCCTTAAAGAATACGAGTGACGTTCTGGATTATAGCCTTTATACAACGGAGATTTTAGGCACAGAACCATTAGACAGCAATCAGTCGAGGGTTTCTTACAGAGTAAAAGGGGCATTTTCGGTTGACGGGACAGTGAAAAGAAGCGGGACACAAGACATGCTATGTAAGGACATCCTTGATTTATCTGATAGCGGCGCCATTAAGATCCTGAGAAACGACTGTACAGCGGATGTTGTTCTTAGCCTGAATTAGGACTTTTGATAAAATTCTCCTTTTGCTTTAATATACTAGAAATAATAAATTAGGCGGGAAACAATGGGTGATAGGCATAAAAGAGATGCTGATGCTATTCGTAGTGCAACCACACAAATGGTTGAAGAGATTAGAACTGTTTTGCCTTGTGTCGAGCCTGGAAAACCGCTTGTCGTTAATATTGGTGTAAATCACCATAATCCGAACCATATTATTGCAGAGATAGATCTGGCGCGCCGTTTGCGTGATGAAGGTGTGTGTTTTGCCTATGCGGCAGAGCAGGCGGAAAACTCTCTCGAATTAGATGTTGCCCATCATTATCAAGGCCTAAGAAAAGAAAGAATTTTGGCGCATCTTCAAACAGAGCGCGGGCAGGAATTGCGTTCTGTTTACGCGCCTGCCGCAGCATCACTGCTATCAAGAAGAGCGAGTGTGAGTAAAAATCTTCTGGTTGATGTATTCCGGCGCTGGGGTGTTCCCATTGCTCTTGTTGACTCACACCGTGTGTATGATTTCACGAAAATGGATATGAGGGATGTGGCCACTATGGGGTCTGTTAAGGAGGCGGCAAGGCTTTTGGGGTATGACCCAGAGAAAATTACACGGGATCATCCCTCAGTCGTAAGGTTAAATTACGGCTCAGGTGATATGACACGTGACGAGGAAGCCATTGGAATTGTGAGTAGAAATGTTCATATGAAGCAAGCCTGTGACGCATTAAGCGAGCAGTTGCGGGATGTGCAGGTTATTTTATTGCGAACAGGGCGGTTACATGTTGCTGGTGATGAAAAAAGAGAATTTTTGTATACGGGTAGTCTTGCAGATATTTATTCCGGAGAAGGGCAGCAACCTTATCTGGGTATGATTCTTTATTCCAGTGGGATAGATCAGCAGGGAGCATTATGGCAGCAGTCGGAACAAGATGACCGTCTCCATCATTTTCTGGTTTCCGGACCACAGGACTTTGGGGCGACATCCATACCGTCGTGGAGCCCTAAGCCTGAAGCAAAGCACATTGTAGGAGTTTCCAAGCATTTGGAACTAACGCCCCATTTCAATATACTCTTTCTTGCCACGGCTGTTGGTACCGTGCAATCGGTTCCTGAAAAGCTCAGAGCGGAATTAGGGCATGCACTTGATGAGATTGCACAAAGTCCAGAGCCCTAAATTTGTCCTACTGTTTTTATTTTTGCCTTGGGATGTATTTCATTTTGCGACATCACAACTGTTTGCGGCCTGAAGCGCTCGATTACCGATCTGACATAGGGGCGTATTATAGGTGAGGTCAGCAAGATTGGTGTAATGCCTTGTGGTGCAAATTCATCAAAACGATCTCTTACCGAGGATATAAACTCCTGCAATCGTGTGGGGGGCATGGCAAGTTGTTTTTCTTCTCCATCACCAACCAGAGCTTCCATGAAAGCCTGTTCCCAATCAGGAGAGAGCGTGAGAAGAATAAGTATGCCGGAAGGATCAGTGTTGGTATCTGAAAGCTGTCGGGCCAATCTTGTCCGGACATGTTCTGTAATCCTTGCAATATTCTTGGTGTAGGCGGCGGCCTCGGCTATACCCTCTAGAATTGTAGGCAAATCACGAATTGAAACACGTTCGGCCAGAAGATTCTGAAGGATCCGCTGGAGGCTTCCGACGTTTACTTGCCCGGGGACGACATCGGCGACAAGCTTTTGGTAATCCTGGGGGAGTTCATCAAGAAGTTTTTGGGTCTCAGAGAAGTTGAGAAGATCAGGCATATTGTCTTTTATAATCTCTGTTATATGTGTTGTTATAACCGTAGGGGCATCGACAACAGTATAGCCTTTGAAATGTGCCTCTTCTCTGTATTGCTCGCTGATCCACATTGCAGGCAGGCCAAATGTTGGTTCTATTGTGTTTTCACCGGGCATGGTTATGGGATCGCCGTTGGGATCCATACACATAAGCATACTTGGACGTACATCACCGCGTCCGGCATCAATTTCCTTTATGCTGACTACGTAATCATTTGCAGCGAGTTGAAGATTATCCTGTATACGTACTGCAGGAAGAACGTAGCCCATATCTTCTGCAAGCTGGCGTCTTAGGCCTTTAATCTGATCGGTTAACTTGTTTCCTCCATCACCTTGTACAAGGGGCAAAAGCCCGTATCCAAGCTCAAGCCGGATGATGTCCATAGCTAAAGCTTTCGAGATAGGCTCTTCTGCCGGTTTGGGCTTGCCCTCGGCACTGATGCGTTCGCTTTCCTGAGCCACGCGCTCGGCCTTTTGGTTCCGTTGTAGGGCATAAAAAGCCATTGTTCCGGTGATGGCAGAGAGTGTAAAAAATGGAATGAATGGAATGGCAGGCACCAAGCCAAGTACCAACATAAGTGCAGAACTCATGCCTAATGCTGTTGGATAGCGGCCAAGTTGTTCTAGCAAGGCTTGTTCGGCAGAACCTTCAACACCTGCCTTTGATACCAAAAGACCTGCGGAAACAGAAATAATCAGGGCGGGGATCTGGCTGACCAGTCCGTCGCCGATGGTAAGAATTGTGTAGTTAGAGGCGGCCTCGGCAAGGGTCATATCTTCCATCACCGTGCCGATTACAATACCACCGATAATATTTACAAACACGATTAAGAGGCCTGCTATGGCATCGCCACGGACGAATTTTGCGGCACCGTCCATGGCCCCGAAAAATGTGCTTTCCGATTCGAGATATTTACGCCGCGCCCGCGCCTCGTCTTCGGTAATCATTCCGGCGGATAGGTCGCTATCGATTGCCATTTGCTTACCCGGCATAGAGTCAAGAGTGAAACGCGCTGCAACCTCTGCAATACGACCAGAACCTTTTGTAATAACAACAAAGTTTACGATAACCAGAATACCAAAAACGATAGCTCCAATGACATAGTTGCTGCCAATGATAAAGGTTCCGAAAGCTTCAATAACGCCGCCAGCAGCCCCCGTTCCTGTATGACCGTATTCAAGAATTAGCCTTGTGGAGGCAATATTTAACCCCAAGCGCATGGAGGTTGCCACCAACAGGATCGTTGGAAAAGTTGAAAATTCGAGCGGAGCACGAATAAACAGGACTGTCATCAGGATAAGAACAGCGAATGTTACCGAAACAGCTAACCCTGCGTCCAGCAGCACGGTAGGCATTGGCACGAGCATGAAAAGAATGATAGCGATAATGCCCAGAGCAAACATGATATCTGTACGCATGAGCAAGGAGCTGTCAAATCCTGCAGTAGCAGACTCACCGGCAGTTGTTACTGCGGCGGGAGAAACGGTTTGCGTAGATGGTAAATTTTCAGCCATAAGCCTCTGTTTACGCTAAAGGTGTAAATATGCGGACGCACAAAAGCACTGCAAGACATGCAGCATATTTATATTACCTCTGCCTTAATCAACATGCAAATAATATAGTGTTTTCAGAGGGGCAATTAACCACCGCCAGCAGCAGGGATGTTTTCGCCGTCTTCTTTGTATTGATTTAGCTTGTTACGGAGTGTGCGGATCGATATGCCAAGGATATTAGCCGCGTGCGTGCGGTTTCCAAGGCAATGGTCCAGCGTATTCAGGATCATATCGCGTTCTACATCGGCAATTGTGCGGCCAATCATAGTTTCCACGCCACCGGGGTTTTGGATAGAATTATCTTGTCCTGCGCCGGAGACGCCGGCAGGGTCTGGCGCGTTTGCGGCAGGCTGCGTTTTTGGTGCCGGAGATAAGTTGCCTTGTATGAAGATTGCTTCGGCCTCTATTTCGTCTTGTGCGGCCATGAGAATTGCGCGGTGCATTGTGTTTTCAAGTTCACGGATATTACCACGCCATGTGCAGGCTTTTAGTTTTTCTTCTGCAGCGGTGGATATTTTTTTACGTTCAATACCATTGGCTTCGGAATATTTATCGGCAAAAAGCTGGGCTAGTCTTGTAATGTCTGTTGGGCGGTCCCTCAGTGGTGGTAGGGGTATATTTACGACATTAAGGCGAAAATACAGGTCTTCGCGGAATTCACCTTTCTTAACCGACTCTTCCAGATTACGGTTTGAGGTGGCAAGAATGCGGACATCAACCTTGACTGAGTCATTGCTGCCGACACGTGTAATTTCTTTTTCCTGAATGGCACGTAGGAATTTGGCCTGAAGGAGGGGGTGCATTTCTGTCACTTCATCCAGCAATATTGTCCCTGTGTGTGCTTCTTCGAATTTACCGATGCGTCGGGCTGTTGCCCCTGTGAAGGCGCCTTTCTCATGTCCAAATAGTTCTGACTCCAGAAGGTTTTCAGGAATGGCAGCACAATTTACCGCAATAAACGGGGCATTTTTTCGCTTTGATTTATTGTGGATGTAGCGGGACATTACTTCCTTACCGGTGCCTGACTCACCTGTAATCAGGACTGTTGCCTCACTCGGCGCGATTTTGTCTGCAAGAACAGTGACGGCTTTCATAGCCGGATCAGTCGCCACCATATCGTTGTTCTCTTCTGTGACTGCTTCTATTACTGCTGCGATCAATTCTGCATCGGGTGGCAGGGGGATATATTCTTTTGCACCTTGTTGAATGGCCTTTACAGCGGATTGTGCATCCGTTCCGATACCACATGCAACAACAGGCATATGAATACGTTCTTTTTTCAGGCGTTCAATAAATTCACCGATTTTCTGTTTTACATCGACCATGGCAAGATCTGCGCTCTTTCCATTGAGAAGAGCGCCCATGGCTTGATCTATATCCTCGCAATGAACGACTTTTGCTCCACGTTGAAGGGCTATTTTACCTGCCAGAGAAATATGTCCATCCAGACGACCGATAATCATTAAACGCATTAGTGTTATGCTCCTGAAAAAACAAGTACGTGTTTACTTTCCTGCAACCTTTTTACAGTACAATACCATCTTATGACACCACAGAATTATATACCAGAGGGTTATAACAGAATAAAGGTCGTGAGCGATTTATGTTCTTTTCTGACGACCGACTTTGATCCTATTGCAAATGTTGTGTTGTATCCCAGACAGTTATCAGGGGATTTTGATACGCTTGCAAAGGTAATGGCGGTGTATTTCGGTCTGGATGAGAAAGAAATTTTTATAAAATACGACGAAAAAGAAAAAATAGAGGTGTTCAAAAGGACCTTGAACGATTCTGCACTTATTCAATGCGTTGATATAATTCTAGCCGATATGGAATTTTTTCAATCTGGCGGGGTGCGTTGCCATATGAGGGTTTTGACAGGATATACAGAGGATAGCAGAACCCATAAATTCCATGTTGACGGGCTGGAGCAAAATTTTGACCGGTATATGACCTGCTATAACGATCCGGTTACGGAGTATATAAAGAATGACGATGTAACAGAGGTTGTCGGCCATGATGTGGTTTATGGTGACAAGGCCGAAGTTTTTCAATTCAGAAAAGGCGACATCTGGAAAGCACGTGTTCGAAACAAGCCCCTGAATTTTATCGTGGATTTTATAGAAAGAAAGTTAAAATTCAAGGAGAGGCGTGCCTTTGTCCATCGTGCGCCGCTTTGCAATCATCCCCGATTAATGGTCGTTGGTGACTTTCGTCTTTCCAAGTAATTAGTCGAAATAGCGTATGCGCTGTGATGGTGGAAGAAGGGCATTCAACAGCATTTCAAGATTTCTGGGATTTTCTTGCTTTATAATCGACATCGATGTGCGCAAGGCCATCGTTTTTGCGGTTACGTCATCTGAGGCATTCTTTTCAATTTTAGCGGCAAGCGGGGCAAGCACAACGGTACCAAGAATGGCACCATAGAACGTTGTTAAAAGTGCAACGGCCATGGCGGGGCCGATTGTCTCGGGATCTTCCAGATTGGCCAGCATTTGAACAAGTCCTACTAGTGTTCCGATCAACCCCATCGCAGGGGCAACTTCGGAGCCGCGGCGCAAGATGCCTGCCGCGCGTTTTTGGCGTTCTTCCTCAAGGTCAATGTCCTGCTGCAAAATCCGTCTTACGTCTTCGGCATTATAACCATCTACGACGATACCGAGGGCATGCTTTAGAAAGGGCTCTTTTGCGGTCTGGGTTTCATACATTGACAAGGCAAGCACCCCTTTTTTGCGCGCAATTACTGCAAGGTCCATCATGCTTGTTGCGAGACCGGAAAAATTACGAATAGGGCGAAAGAGCGCACGTGATATTACCGTGCCGGATTCGGAGAGTTCAAACCCTGTAAATGAAATACATGTGGCGGTTATGGTTCCAAAAATAACGATCAGGACAGAAGGCATGTTAAAGAATTGTGCGTCACTTTGACCAATTGCAATAGCACCCCCTATAAGGCCAAATGAAAGAACAAGTCCGAGGATTGTTGCAAAATCGGGTCTTGAAACTGCATTCGGCACGGTAACCGTAGGTACCTTTATGTTTTCTTGCTGATTTTGTTGTTCTGCCTCTGCCTCTGCCATATCGAAGCTTATCCTTTTTCTAAGGTTGCATAAATATTATAACATATTCTATGTGCGATCAGATTTTACAATTTCTGTCATAGTAATACCCAGTCTGTCTTCTACCACGACAACTTCTCCACGTGCGACAAGACGATTATTAACGTAGATATCAATTGCTTCACCGACTTTTCTATCCAATTCTATAACGGCACCACGGCCAAGTTTCAATAATTGACTTACCTGCATCGTAGATCTGCCCAAAACGGCAGAGACATTAACGGGGATATCGTAAATTGCGCTCACGTCATTTGCCATCGGTTCGCCAATGGCAAAGTCCGGGCCACCGGTTTTTTGTAACTCGGGGGCTTCTTCAATTTCGCTTAGGTTAAGATCACCTCCCGATGGGGCACCTTCTGCGGCGGCCTCTTCCGGAGCTTCTTCAGGGGTTTCTGTTTCATCACTCATTTTGCGTCTCTCCTGCTGGGGGTTCTGCTTCAGTATTCTCTGTTTGGCTGGTTTCCGACTTTTCTATGTTCTCTTCTTCTATGATCTCATCATCATGTACGCTTACGCCGCGCTCTGCAAGTGCCTCCTTGACGATACCAAAGGTTTTTTCAGCAATTTGATTTCGATTAAGAATGATACCACCATCCGGCCATAAAATGCGAGCCTCGTATGGTTGTAGGGCATTATTCGAAACAAGATCTATGTTCTTTTCAAGCGTTTGTTCAGTATCTTTTATTTCCGCTTCCAAAGGTTTTATCATATCTTCATGGAGTTCAATCCTAATTTTTTCAGGGGTATTGCAGCTTTCTACTGCTTTTTTAATTGAGGCCACGAGTTCTTGTTCGCTGAAGGTTTCAAGACAGAATGGAAACATTTTTTTAAGGATTTCATACGCGAGGTGCACTGATTCCTGTTCATATTTTTCATATCGGTCATATTCGGCAGCAAATAATATGGTCATGTCGCGCTCTATTTTTTGTAGTAGACCAAGTATTTGAGTTCTTAGAGAATTTTGTGCCTCTTCAAGTCCTGCTTTTTTCCCATCCTCATAGAATTTTTTTGTTGCAGCTTCAAGCTCGGTTTTTGAAAACTCAGGTCTTTCCTTATCCTCCATACCAATTAGAGGATCATCGTCAAATACATGGTTATCAAATAAAAACGGTTGTCCGCTCATAATGCCTACTCTCGTTTTTTGATCTCGCAACAATCATGCCAATTAGGCACGTTAGCCAATCATTTCCTCGTCTTGTGCGCCTGTCGATATCACGATTTCTCCGCGTCCCTCGAGGTCTTTTGTAACCGTTACAATATATTGCTGGGCTTCTTCCACGTCTTTTACACGAACCGGTCCCATTGCCGCCATGTCTTCTTTCATTATTTTGGCCGCGCGCTCTGACATATTTGTAAAGAATAGTTCTTTCAGGCTTTCTGAAGAGCCTTTTAAAGCCAGAGGCAGTTTTTCTTTATCAATGGCGCGAATTACGGTTTGTATTGATGCAGAGTCAAGGCCTGAGAGATCGTCAAAGGTAAACATCAGGCTGCGTATTTTTTCTGCTGCGTCGGGAACAATTTTTTCGAGCTCCTCCATAAACTTGGTTTCGACGGAGCGTTCCATGTTGTTGAAAATATCTGCCATGAGTTCGTGGCTATCACGTCTTTGTGTGCGGGCAAGGTTGGTCATGAATTCTTTCCGAAGGGTTTTCTCAACTTCTTCCAGAATTTCTTTTTGGACGGTTTCCATCTTGAGCATGCGGTTAATAACTTCAAGGGCGAACCCTTCGGGCAGCATGGCAAGAACGCGGGCGGCGTGGTCTGGTGAAACTTTCGACAGGACCACAGCGACTGTTTGCGGGTATTCTTTTTGTAGGAAGGTGGCGAGAATTTCTTCGTTAACATTGCCCAGCTTTTCCCACATGGTTCTACCTGCAGGGCCACGGATTTCCTCCATAATGGTATCAATTTTCTCTTGGGACATGCCTGATTTCATGAGCATACGCTCTGTGCTGTCTTGGGATCCGACCAATGTGTTTGTTGAGGTCATTTGCTCCGAGAAATCAAGAAACAGGCGTTCTACAATGCTGGGCCCGATTTTACCGAGCCCGGAAATAATCTGAGAAATTTCAAGAATTTCATCATCATCCATAAGGCTAAACACTTGAGCGGTATGGGCCTCGCTTAGGGCAAGAACAAAGATAGCGGCCTTCTCAGGCCCTGATAATGATCTATAATCGTCTCTTACGCGCATACCACTCATGTGCTCTAACTCTCCTGTGACATCCAGCTTCTAACGACAGACACCGTTTCGGCAGGATAATTTTCTACAATCGTTTCCACTTTTTTCAGAGTTGATGCTTTAACACGTCCTTCAATACCTTCAATGTCAATAAGTTCATCGTCATCGTCATCAGCAGATCCACCCAAGGGTTGCCCATCGGCGCCAATTTTTTGCTCACCTCCTGATGGGGGCGCAAGGGCGGGGTTTGCTGGAGATGCGGCAAGTAAATCATGTTGCAGTAAGTCATCAAGCCCTGTGCGAGAAGGCATTTCCGCGCTCATAAGCTTTGTGACCATTGGCTGAAGGACAAGAAGCACGACAAGTATAACCATAACGGCAACAATAAGAATTTCTGCGGCATCAACCAAGTCAGCTTTTTCGAAACCAAACAACATGCGTTCATCTGCAACTTCTTCGGCGGCATCGATTTCTGCGAACTGCAAATTGGCAAGTTCAAGGCTATCTCCACGTTCTTCGTCCAGACCTATTGCTGCTGCGATTAGCAATCTTATCTGGTTCATCTCTTCTTCTGAACGCTCTTCGTAAGTTTTATTGCCTTCTTCGTCTGTGGTGTATTTGCCGTCAACCAGCACGGAAACATATAGTTTTTCAATCTGACCGGATTCTCTTTGAATGTTTCTGATAGTTTTGCTGATTTCGTAGTTGGTAATCTCTTCGGCGCGCTCACTTTCGGCAGAAGGCCCTTGATCGGCAAGCAGATCTCCGCCGACGCCAGGTAGATTGTTTCCTACTGACACGTCGTCTGTGACAGGTTCTCTCTCTGAGCTTGTTTCCAATGTGCTCTGGGTTGATCTTAAGACTTGTCCCTCAGGATTATATAGCTCTTCATTTGTGCTTATTCTGTCGAAATTCATTTCAGCGGTGACGATTGCAGTTACTTTGCCATAACCTACAACCCGACTAACTTGCTCTTCAATTTTGTTCTGGAGCCTAGTTTCATAACTTCGTCTTAGGTCTTCTGTCTTCAAGGAGAGTAATTCATCATCTTCCACTCCGCCTTTTGCAAGGAGGTTTCCATTACTGTCCAGCACAGAAACGTGATTTGATTTTAGCCCGGGCACAGCGGAGGCGATAAGGGATTGCACGGCTACGATTTGGGTCCGATCAACAACGGCCCCACCGTTGACGCCAAGAACTACGCTAGCGGAAGGCTGTCTTTCTTCCCGACTGAACTTTTGTCTTTGAGGTAGCACAATGTGTACGCGTGCACTCCTGATGGTGTCGATTGAGCTGATTGTTCGTGAGAGCTCCCCTTCAAGCGCACGTATTTGGTTTATATTTTGAACAAAATTTGTTGTACCAAAGCCGGATTGCTTGTCAAAAAGCTCGTAGCCCATCGACCCGCCGTTGGGAAGTCCTGCCGAAGCCAATAGCATGCGCGCCCGCCCGACATCGTTCCCGGGGACCAGAATACGTGAGCCATCGGCAGATATTTCGTAGGGGATTTGTGTTTCTTCCAGTTTTGCAGCAACAGCACCGGAGTCAATTGTTGATAAATCTGTGTACAGAAGTTTCATTTCTGGCGTTGCGATGCGCATGGAGATGAAAACAAAAAACATTAAAAGACCTAAAACAATTGCGCCCATAACGGCTAAGCGAGCGGCCCCCAATTGTTGTAATGTCGCGACGAAACTATTCACGTATCTTACCTTTATTTTTCCACAGTATTACGCTAGATCTCCAAAGAAGAGAGGAGTAGCACAAAGTATAGCACAGAATCTGTACAAAAGACGAGCACATGATTCGTGCTGCATCTATTGATTATTAATAAAATACTTTAGTTTTAAAGCTCTGGCAAACACCAATGTACTATTAATAGTCTGTTAACTGTTTTTTATTGGTTTTACAGGAGGTTTTTCCGGATAAATAAGGCAATAATGCGCCATTTATACACGTTTTTTTAGGGTATTTTCTTGACTTTTTCATTGGGGTGTATTACAATGATAGTAGGGTATTATACCTTGTTTGCGTCTGTTTTATTAGATAGCGCGAGGTTTAACGAGAAAGGTTAGGGATTCGCCATGGTTGATTCGGTGAACTCATCTTTGGTAAGCACACAGCTTCTACGTGGAAATGTAGAGGCGGTTTCTGTTGCTGCTCAGCCACCTGTTGAGGCTCCACCTCGTGTTCCCGAGGCTCCCTTTGTTGATCGCATTGTTGTTGATTACGATTTTGACAAGGCCGTTATAGAGGTGAGAGACAGAGATACAGGTGATGTTAGCGAACAATTCCCGTCTGAAAGCCGTTTAGCGGAACAAAGCAGAGCGCAGGCTCGCCGTGAGCGTACGCAACAGGCTTCGGAGCCGGTTAGCAATGTGAATGTGGAGGCTGCTCAAAGTAGTGAAAGAGGCTCTACTGCTGATATTATAACAGTTCAGGACGTTACATCTAATCCCTCAGCGAATGCCGCAATACCGTCCCCACAAATTGCAGTAGCAGCACTTTCTGCGGGCGCTCAATCCGGGCAAGCAGCTCAACAAGCAACGAATGTGAGTGTTCTGGCTTAAAGGTCTTTATTAGCTGTCAAAGAGAGTTTGTTGCGGCCATGGGCCGTTTTTTTATCCGGAAATATCGGTATTTGAGCCTGGCTTGCTTTCCTGCGGGCTTCCGGGAATTGGAGCTTTCGTTGACGAAGGCTCTTTCTTGGCATCATTATTCATCATAAGCCCTGCCGCAATCTCGCGATTAATATTGATCAGAATATCGAGTTTTTCTTTTTTGGGATTGGCTAGAATCTCCAATTCCCTTTTAAAAATGAAGTTGGCAAGGTTAACGATGTTGCTGCGCAGGTCATCTGGGCGGTCTCCCTCTTTGTTTTCAAGAGCGGTGTCATAAAAAAGCATCCAGATTTGCCTGTTATAGGCCAGTGTTTCTTCTAGAATGTCGTTGGGGCGAGTCTCCCAATTATCAATTATATCTTGAAGCATGCGATTTGATTTAAGAAGCACACGCCCCTCAAGCTCGCGTTGATTGGTGGTGTGTGCTTGCGCGCTTGAATCATAGGCTCCGGCGGCCTGTGCATATGGGTTGTTTTTATTTTGTGACATGTTCAAGCAGCTCCCGTTCGTGTTCAATGAGCTGTTTTGCAATCTTTAGAGCTTTATAATAGGCCCCATTCATGATTTCCTCGTTGATCTGCATGAAGAAAATCGCGCTTGAGGGAGAAGCTTTTTGCACTTCTTTAACCAGTGAGAAATAACGATCGTGATAGTCTTTTGGGGTTGGGGAGATGTACATGCATTGAATGATGAAGTAGATCGCCTTGCACGGGGTGTTTGCATCGTCTTCCTGCATAATATCTTTTTCACGTATGATAGGTGCATCTCCTGCAATGTGCAGACGCGTGCGTTGAGAGCTGTTTGTTATAACAGCCTCGCCGATTAGAATTTTTTCCTGGGGTTTTAAATCGATTACAAGAGCCATGGATTTCTTCCTTCTTTCTAAACTTCGCTTTCTGCGAATATCTCTAATTTTATTATATCATAAAATCCTTTTTCAAAGGTAGTCATAAATTACTTTAAATAAAAAGAAAAGGCGAGGAAGTTCTTCCCTCGCCCAATCTGTAAAATTAGTATTCTGTCTGTGACTATTAGAATAGTCGTAGAACGGCCTGCTGTGACTGAGACGCCAAGGATAGGGATGTAACACCCAATGTTTGACGTGTCTGTAGAGCAAGTAGGTTTGCACCTTCTTCGTTCTGGTCTGCCACAGTAAGGTCGTCAGCACCGGCTTTCAGTGTAACGATCGTACTTTGTGTGAAGTCCTGACGTGTCTGGATAATGGCCAGATTGTTTGCCAAGGTAGACCCGAAGCTCCGTACTGTGTTCAAAGCATCACGTGACTGCGTTGCAGAGAGGTCAATATTTGTCAAGCTTCTGAACGTTGCTTCAGTAAGGCCAAGACCATTCGCAGTAAATGTAACACCTTCTGTTACAAGGCTGCTTGTATTGTCTTCGTTGAAGAACGTTGTCAGGTTATCGCCGTTCAGCAGGTTCACGCCACGATATTGTGCGTCACTAACAAGTTCGTCGATCTGTGCTCTGATCGAGTTAAAGTCAGCGGCAAAAGCATCTAGTGCCGATGTCGAGCTATTGAACCGGAATGTTTGGTCAGCAGTGTTAGCAACTGTTGATACCAATGGATCAAGAAGACCGGTTGGATCACCCAGGCCAACATTGAATGTTGTGCCTGCAGTACCTGTAACACGGAGCTGAACATTTTCGACAGCGTCATTGATCGAAGTGATCGAAAGCTGCCCTGTGGCACTATCAAAGTTAGCCTCAATAGACGTGTTCAGGGTTGTGCTTTGATTGATTGTGTCAACAAAGTCCTGGAACGTAGAGGTTGCACCTGCTGTAAACGTAACGGCAGCGCCGTTGTTTATAGAGATTGCAATGCTGGTGTCGATGCCCGTGATAATGGTGCTACCATCACTGTCGAGATAGGTTCCCTGAATAAGGTCACCAGCTTCGGCAAGGTCGCCGGCAGCTTCAAAGATTGAGATCGATGTGAGGGTGTTGCCGGCAACGACTGTTGCAGCAGCCAGGTTAGATACACCTGCACCGTCATTTTCCAGTTCAAGATAGTCTCCCAAACCGAGATCTGTAAAGCCGGCTAGAACTAGTTCGTTAGCAGCTGTTGTTGTAATGCGGAAGCTTTGTCCGTCCGCACTTTCGATTGAAAGAAAGCCTTCAGGTGTAACGGTTGCTGTAATTTCACCGCTTTGATTGTCAGCAAACTGGTTTGTAATTCTGGCAGCCAAGCTGAACGCTGTGTCTGTTGCACCGATAGCAACATCTTCAGTGATCTGTAGTCCTGCCGAGGTTGTTGTTACCAGACGAATTACATCACCCGCATCAATGTTTGCGGAGCCAGCCACAATGTCTGCGGTCGCGCTCAGGTCGATTGTACCTGTAAGACGGGCCACGCCCTCAGTTGCCGCGATTTCATCACGCGCAGATGAGGAGATAGATTGGGCTTGCTCTACAAGGCCTGTAAGCGCTGTAATACCTGTATCAGCGGTCTCGATTGTCCGGATGGACTGTGAGATGCCATCGAGTAGACGGCTAAGGTCGCTGGCGCGGTTGTCCAGGGCTTGTGCGGCGAAGAAGTTAGAGGGACTATCAAGCGCAGAGTTAACCTTCAACCCTGTTGCGAGTCGAAGCTGTGTCTGGTCGATAAGTTTTTGGGTATTTTGCAGCGATAGAAGGTTGTTTCTAAGGGCTGCGGTCAATACGACATCAGAAGACATAGTAAAGTTCCTTTCCTAGGTTGTATTACCGGAACATCCTATTCCGGCTTCATACACAATGATACTAACATAGTCTTTAATAAAACGTTAAATTAATTTTACATTTTTATAAAAAATTATGTGTATCACATCGGCTTACAGCTGAGCATACACAATAAAAAGAGAATATCAAGATTACAGGATAATTATCCTAAAAATTGTAATTTTCCAAAAGAAAAGGGCGCATCAGCACTGAATTCTTACAGATTGCTGACACGCCCTGGCTATGAAAATTCAATGCTTCTGCATTAGGCTTTCATAGTATCTCGGATACTGAGCTTTAGGGGTTAGGGATGCGGGTAGCAGAGCCTAAAACCCAATATCCAGAATAGTTTAGCTTTTCCCCAGAGTGTCTTAGTCCCGGATCAAAGCTAAGCTAAAACTTGTAATTATTATCTCAACTGGAGCAACTCCTGTGTCATTTGGTCTACGGTGTTGATGATTTTGGTTCCGGCCGAGTATGCACGTTGTGCCACAATAAGCAGGGCGAACTCATCAGCAAGGTCAACATTGGAGTTTTCCAGGGTAGAGGGTTCTATGAAACCAGCGCCGCCGGTACCGGCTTCACGCAAGTTTTCTTCACCGGAGCGTTCGCTTTCAGTGTAGGCCGTCCCCGAAACTTCGGTTAGACCATTTGCGTTTGCGAATGTGATCAGCGGTAGCTTATAGAGAGCCGAGCTTGCACCGTTTGAAAACTGTGCGATCACGAATCCTTCACGGTCAATCTGGATACCGGTTCTTAAACCAAGCTCTGCACCGTCCTGATCGGAGAAGAGCACGGTGTAATCACTCGAGAACTGGCTGAATCTTTCGATATCTACCAAGATGTTCTGGGGGTTTGATCCGTTGTTCCAGTCGATTTGGTTCAGTTCCACATCGATGTTACCGGCTGTATCGGGGCTTGCGTTGATTGTACCATCACCGCTGAAGTTAATAAGACCGGTCGTCAATATGTTATTACTTGGGTCACGAATAGCCAGATTCCACCAGCCCCGTGAGTTATAGTTCGGGTCACCGGGCAAATACTGGAATGCAGGGAAATCGCCGCTTCCGTATGGTGGTGTATCTGTTGGCAGACCGTTTGAGTAAGTACCGCCGGAGAGGTTATCGGAAAGGAAGTTACCCGGAACGAATCCCAGTGAAGACAGCGCCGTACCGCCACCAACTTCGGCAAGGTCGAAGTTTTCTGTGCCAAGTTCGAATTGATCGTGTTGTAGCACGAGTTCTCCATCATTGCCTAGAAACGCACTCAGGTTAGTCACGTTCGTGTTTACATCATCAATCAAATCACCGATGTCAAAAAGCATGACATCAACACCCACAGGTAGGGCTGCGCCATCAATAGCGCTGATTTGGTATGTTCTGGCCGCGCCTCCATCCACAACGATTGTAAACTGATCGCCATCAGTTAGCCCAAGGTCACTAACCATTTCATCGGTAGATGTTAGACTAGTTCTTGTACTAGGTGCAGTAGCTTGTGGCCCGTATGTCTTGATAAACTCGAATGACATGGTCTGTGGATTGCCAAGTGTGTCATAAACCGTTAATCCACGAGTAAAGTCAGGTCCTGTGGTTGGTAAGACAGACAAAAGGTTATCGCTTTCGCCGGCATCAAGGTTTACGGATAATTCTGCCGTATTTGTTGGACGAGTAAGGCCGCCCAAGAACGCCACATCGATGGGGACAAGTGATGTCAGGTCGCCCTGGCTAGCGGGTAGGTTACCTTGCTGGTCAATTGGCCACCCATAGAGATAGAATCCGGCAGAGTTTCTTAGGAAACCCTGTGCATCTTCACTAAATTGTCCATTCCGTGTGTACAGGTACTCCGACAAAGAGGAGTCATCTGAGTCACGTTTTACTGCAAAGAAGCCATTTCCTGAAATCGCGGCATCAGTTGTTGATGCGGATTGTGTTAGTGCTCCTTGTTGGTTTACACGCTGTATTCTGTTGGCGGTCACCGTACCGGGAGAATAACGGCTTGTATTTCCCTGTGTTGTGACAAGAGAAAAGAATGCCGCATTGGATCTTTTGAATCCGGTCGTGTTAATGTTTGTAATGTTATTCGCAATAATCGCTGTGTTCTGCGACTGGGCGGATAGGGCTGAAACCCCTGTAAATAATGCTCCAAATAGTCCCATAGTCTTTCTCCTTTACACGCTAAAATATAATTTGTTTAAGGTTGATAATAGAAAGGTCATTATGCTGCCCCTTCTGTGTTTTCGTCAGTTGTGCCGATCGTTTGGCTTGTTTTTGGTTCCAGCACATTAATAATGTTTCCGATTGAAACGGCACGTTTACCTACTAAAAGGAAAGTTGTGCCGTTTTGTGTTTCAACGCCTGAGACATGTCCTTGAACGACGGTTGTCGTTTGCAGGGGGTTGTTTTGTCCATCAAGGGCATCAACTCTGATTTGGTAGGTGCCCTCTGCTACAGGTTGGCCGTTTTTGTCTGTGCCGTCCCATACAAATTCTTTGATGTCTGTACCGCTTGGAACGGATTCAGAGAAGACCAGTGTGCCTTCTTCATCAAAAATATTAATCGTTGTATCGACTGCATCACCGCTAATGGCGTAGTCAATGTTGACGGGAGTTGAACCGTCAAAATATGCTTCAGAACTAAGATAACTTATATCTTTGCCCACATAATTTAATGCTGAAGAGAAGGCGGATCCCAGAGAAAGGGACACCAAGCTGTCGAGTTTTTGGTTTGCATTAATTTGTTGTTCAACGCCGGCAAAGTTTACCAACTGGTTTGTGAATTCCGTTGAGTCCGCAGGATCAAGAGGGTCCTGATTTTGAAGTTGTGTTGTCAGCAGGATCAGAAATTCATTAAAATCTTCTGCGAGCTGTGCAGAGGAGTTTGATGTTTGCTGGGCAAAATCCAGAGCATTGTTAATTGTTACATCAGCGGTCATGGTTCTCTTCCTTTACCTTTAAACCAGCACGTCATAGCGCATCCGACCTGTTTCGGGGTCGATGCTCCAATCCATGCGGCTTTCTATAATTGTCTCATCTTCGATGCCTGCGGCATCTGATTTCGAGTTGGAGTTGTTCTGGCGTCCCTGATTGAACTCGTGGTCATCGCTGGCAAGCTCAAAGCTAAGTTCTCCATCTGAAGACAACCCTGAATCACTAAGGGCGCGTTGCAGAACATCTGCATCTTGTTTTAATAACGTATATGTTTCCGGCTTTTCTGCAGTTAAGACGAGCCGTGTTTTGTTGTCTTTATCGATGCTCATTTTAACTTCGACACGCCCTAGATCAGGAGGGTCGAGGCGCAATTTTATATTTGTGTCTTCTCCCGCTTTCACGGCTTTCTGAATCGTTATCGACACCATTTGTGTGGCCGGATGGGCGTGGGTTGCGCTTTGTGCATGTGTAATAACATTTGTCAGTGCATTTTGTGCTGGAGCGTTTGTAATTTGTGATGTCGCGATTGTTATTGTTTGTGATCCAAGTGTATCTGTCGAGCCTCCACCTTGCGACAAACCTGCCATTTTCAAGAATTGTTCACCGGATGCCTGCATCAAGCTCTTGTCATTTTGAATGGGTGTGTTTTTGGCTGTGCTATCAGATGCTTTTAGATCTGTTTGCTCTCTTGGCTGTGTCGTGTCACGCGCTGTGTTTTCATAGCGGGCGTCATAACGCGCATCATAGCGTGTCTTTGAAAAATGATCATCCTGAAGCGTTGGGGCAGCGGCTGGTTTTTCATTTGTGCTAGCAGGAGCGTCAGTAACAGAAAGCTCAACTTTTTGTTTTGTGACACGCTCGGGCTGAGGAGACGTTTGTGGAGGAACAAGGGCAACCCATTGCGCCGCAAGTGCCTCTAGGGCATCACGATCATGTTGTTCCAATGTATCATTCATATACTTTACAATTTTATCTTGCAGAGTTGTAAGTTGTTCGGGGGTTAAGCCGCTGGTTATTGAAATGAACTCTTCTGCATTTTCGATATCCTGAATTTTCTCCAGAACAGATAGGAAAGCATTGTCTGTGGTTGTTTCCTCGGTTTCTTTATCTTCGAAAAAGAAATACGAAAGTAAGGACAGGATGTTTTCTACTTTTTCAGAGTTAGTGGCCGCCTCAGATTCAGGGGCAAACAATATATTTGTAGCTTCTGTTTTCGTTTCTGTCTTGGGGGCTTGATCTTGTTCTGAAAGCAGGCGCGTTATTTCTGCCTTGAGGGCGGCAATATTTGCGAAATCAATTTGTGTGTTCTCGGATTTAAGGTCCTGCAAAACGATGCCGGGCTCTATATCATTGAGAGTAGAGGCCACTACATCCTGTTGCTCGGTATGAAAAACGCGAAGGTCTGCTTCTGTTATCGGACGTGTGTCTTGCGTTGCGGCATCTATACGCGCCTCGCTGATGCGATGTGTCTGGATACGATGTGTCTGGATACGTTTTTTGAGGGAACGCATAATATCTTTAAAATCGCTGTCATCACGGCGTGTTGGTTCAGATTGCTCTGTGGTGCGTTCGGTTTTAAAAGAGTCAGTTGTAGGCGACGTTGTATAATTCCTTTTCTCCTGTGTTTGAGAAGAGGGGGCAATAAGGGATTTTTGATATCCTTGCTCTGTTGTAAAAAAGTTCAACGTCATTATTTTTACCTCAAGTATTCAATTAAACGGTTTCGCTTAAGCCCGACGACACAGCCTTTTTCTTAGCCGAGCTTGGTATTGTGCCTGTTTCGCCGTAGCTGTATCCGCGGTCTTTTTGCGCGGCGCGAATGGCGGCATTACGGATTGTGTTTCCTAACCGTTCAGTCGCTTTTTCCATGCGCTTTATAGCTTCCATATTTTTTTCCGAAGCTTCAGAAAACTCTTCCTGCATTTGCTTCAGTTTTTCTTTTAAGGAAGGGGCAGCTTTTTCAATTTCGTTTTTGCGCGCAAGCATCTGGCTCATAATATTTTGATACTCACGGCCAACGACTAGCTTTTTCTTCTGTAGTTGCGTGAATTTGTCACTGTCCGTATTTTTCAGTGCTTCTGTTTCTTCCTCAAAAACGCCCTGCATCTTCTGGACGATCAGGGCGACCTCACGCAGTGCAGTGTTTGTATCTTTTGACAGCACTTTTTCTGGACTTGGTTCTTTTTGTTTCGACTTCGTGTCCGGTTTTGTTTTCTGGGTGTCACTCATTAGGATGCCCTCTCTGTTTCGTTTTGTTCATGGTTTTTTTCAGGAAAGCGAACGCGCTGTCCAAGTTCCTGAGCGGTAAACAACGTAGATTGTGTGTTTGCCAAAGCCTGGATTTTAATTTGTTCTATAAGGACTCTGTTGTTCTGCGTTTTTTCTTTTAATTCATTTTGCAGACGGTCCAGTTGCATCAAGACACTTTTGTCGGCGCCACGAAATTCATCCAGACGTTCTCTAAATTCTTCGGAGGCTTTTGCATAGCGGGAGGCAATGTCTTCTTTATCGTGTTGAGCGAATGCAAACCCAAGGTGATCGCCTGTGATGAGGCTTTGTGTTTCGCGATCAGCAAAGTCGACAAGCTTTTTGCTGAGTCTTACGAGCTCATTCAGCGCATGATTAACGTCGGATTTTAAGACGTTGGTGTTTGGTTTTTTTGCAGTTGCATTCATATTCTTTGCCTCTATCTTTCTGTGAACTCTATATCAACAATGTTTTCTTTCTTTGCGATCTCCCAGGCATCGAGCTCTCTAGTTGTTCTTTCTGCCTGAAGTTCTATCAATTTATTCTTCACCTGTGTTTGAATGCCTATTGCATCTTGGGATGCAATATTCTTGCCATATTCTTGAATCATCATGCCGCGGAAGATTTCTTCTGCTTTTCCTCCACCGAAAATATTGTCTGTCTCCAGGCCATCAAACATTGGCTTCATCATTTCCGAGATGAATACAGCCTCGAATTCACGTGCGCTTTCATCGAGGCGTTCTTTATTTCTGGCGGCCACAGGGTCCTTTACTTGAGATGCCTGAAGGAGGGCCAGATTTGTTTCGGCGCTGAGCATGTTTTCCATTATAGCACCTCTATTTCTGCCTGAAGGGCGCCTGCTGCTTTTATGGCATGCAGAATTGTAATAATGTCGCGTGGCGTAATGCCAAGCTGATTAAGGCCTGTAACAAGTTCTTGCAGGGTGACACCGGTATCAAGAACGGCTAGCTTCACATCATCACCAACATTTGCGGAGACATCTGTGCGAGGAACCACAACAGTTTCACCTTGATCTGCAAATGGGTTGGCCTGTGATACTTGAGGTGTCTCTGTGATTTTAAGCGTGAGGTTGCCTTGCGCGATAGCAACGCTGCTGACGCGAACTTCGGCACCCATCACGACAACGCCTGTGCGCTCGCTTATTACAACTTTTGCAATCTGGTCAGGCTGGATAGGGAGTTGCTCTATATCTGTTATAAGGTCAACAATAGTGCCGTCATAATTGGTTGGACGACGCAAGACTACGCTTGCTGAATTCTCTGCTTTTGCAAGGCTAGCGTTGGTGAAGCCATTGATTGCCTGCGCTATACGTCTGGATGTTGTAAAGTCAGGGTTTCTAAGGGCAAGCCTTACTTGTTGTAAATCTTCAAGGCGGAAATTGATTTCACGTTCTACAATTGCGCCGCCTGGTATGCGACCTGCGGTCGGGATGTTTTGTGTTATGGATGCAGCGTCACCTTCGACAGAAAACCCGGCAATATTTACCGCACCTTGAGCAACGGCATAAACTTCACCATCGGCCGCAAGTAATGGTGTGACCAATAATGTTCCGCCTTGTAATGAACTGGCGTCTCCAAGTGCCGAAATATTGACATCAATTTTCGAGCCCTGATTTTTGAAAGGCGGAAGTGTTGCTGTGACCATAACGGCTGCGACGTTACCTGTGTTAAGGTTTTCACCGCGGATGTTAACGCCGAGGCGCTCTAACATCGCAATTAAACTTTGTCTTGTAAAAGGCGAGTTATTAAGGCCGTCTCCGGTTCCATTTAAACCAACGATCAGGCCATAACCAACCAGTTGGTTTTCCCGCACGCCTTCGATGGCAACAATGTCTTTTATCCGTGAAGTTTTTGCGTAGGAGGTGTTGAGCGGTACAAGCAGTGATGCACCGATCGCCATTATTAATCCTAAGTTCTTCAGGAATGACGACCGGTTATACACCGAAGTGTTCGTTTTATTGCTATGTTCAAAACGTAACATCTTTGCTTTTTAACTCTCTCGTTTTACTTCTACTTCTCTACTTTTACGCTTATGGAGGATCTCGCTTTGAAATCTTGTTTTCTTCTTTGCGAATGCTGTGCCAGTTATAAAAGACGTTGTTTTTCAAGGGATAATTATGTTTTTTATCTTTTGTGTTTTGTGTTTTTTGTAAAGTACAGGAACATTTTGGTCGGTTTGATACGGGGCAATAGGCAATTCTTACCGACTTGATTGTTTATACGTGTAGGGCTTAGTATTATGTCCATAAGATTCGCTTTGCGAGGAAGGGATTTGAATCATGAAAGTTGGTGGAACCAAGGGGCCTAATTCTGCATCCGGTACAAAGAAGGGTGCTGCACAAAAGGGAAGTTCCGATGTTGATTTTTCTCAATACGTCAAGAGCGGTAACAGTAGCGCAGCAGGCGTTTCCGCGACACAAAATATAGCCCAGTTAGATGCGCTTTTGGCAGCGCAGGAGGTTGAAGATCCGACGCAGCGTGAAGCAAAAAAACAGGCAAAAATGAGGGCCGGAGCAATTTTGGAGAAGCTGGACCAGATACGTCTGCGCATGCTTAGTGATGATCTTACGGTTGGACATATGGTTGATGTTGCCGATGTTGTTGCGTCGCATAGAGATAAAATCGATGACCCCAGACTCAGTGCTATTATGGATGAAATTGACCTGCGGGCGCAGGTGGAAATTGCGAAAATGCGCGTATCTCTGGATACAGTAAAATCCTCGTAGAGCGCAGAAAAGCCAAGAAAATTGCGTATATCATTTCAAAAACAAACAAAAAATCTTGTTTTTATCTTCTAACATCCGTATATTCTCCCATCTTTATAAGAAAGTGTGTTGTTTAGACCTTAGTTGAGTGTGAAAAGGACAAAAATATGCCGGCACCTAAAAGTATTACTCTTGAGCCTGATTATGATCCGGAAGTGGATAAGGGAGATTTTATGAATCCCATGATGAAAGAGTATTTCCGTCAAAAGCTTATTGATTGGCGTGAAGAGCTTCTGAAAGAATCAGAGCATACAATCCATGATACTTTGCAAGGAACAGAGCTTCAGAAGCCTGATCTTGCCGACCGCGCCTCAGCAGAGACAGACCATGCATTGGAGTTGCGTACGCGTGATCGTGAGCGTAAGCTCATTGCGAAAATTAATTCAACATTGCGCAAAATCGATGAAGATGAATACGGTTTTTGTGAAGAAACAGGTGAACCAATTAGTATTGCGCGTTTGAAAGCAAGGCCCATTGCGGCACTAAGCCTGGAAGCGCAAGAGCGCCATGAGCGTTTGGAAAAAACCCAAAGGGATTAAGCCAGAGGTTATTATGGGTCGAGATAAATATACTGTTGATTTTGACGCTGTATCTTCGGAGGTCCCGAGTGATTCTGCGGAAGGTACCACAGCTGATCATATCCGTGCGGGTGTTGCTTGTGGTGAATTTGAGGATACAAGTACTGAAGGTACTACAGCCGAAGAAATTCGGTCTTTAACGCTGGATGCCGGCTAATTTTCTTAAAGAACACTATATGTTTACCCTATTGGGAAACGCTATCAGAACGGGAACAGGATATCGTAAAGTTGCTGTCCGTATCTTGGTTGCTGCATATCCGTAATTTGACCTTCACCGCCATAGATAATACGTGCTTCTGCAATCTGGTCATAAGAAATAGTATTATCTACCGAGATGTCTTCTGGCCTGATGACACCATCTACTTGCAGCATACGTTTTTCAAAATTCACCAGAATTTCCTGTTTGCCGTGAATGACCATGTTTCCATTAGGTAGAAGTTGTGTAATGAGTGCAGCCATACGAAGTTTTACTTCGTCTGTTCTTTCGATTTTCCCTGATCCTGCATGTGAAGAGTTTGAATCAAAGCCCGTGAGATTTGTATTATCAATGGCCTGGGGGAGAACGCGATCGAGTGCCTGTTCATAGCCAAGGAAGCTATCCAGTCCGGCATCTTCGGCGCTGGCCCGGCTGCGTTCAGAGTCGTTTTCTAAAGTGGCCTCATCTTTTATATCGATCGTAACAGTTATAATATCGCCAACGTTGTTTGCGCGTTGATCCTCAAAGAAGGTAACACGCGTGCTTTGCCAAAGAGAATTTTTTTGGGGAGCAATGTTTTCCGGAGCAGGCATTGGCAGGCTGACCGGTTGATATGCCGGATCTGTCATAGGATTTGATATTTTTGCCATTTCCGGTGCTTCGCCGATTTTTGATATTCTGTCCGCTGTCGAACATCCGCCGAGAATCGTGCAGGCTAGAAGGGATAGTGACAAAACCTTTAAATCTGTTTTTATAATACGCATTTGAACCTCTTGTGGTTTCCTAAATATATTTTAGTTTTTAACTACGGTGACTTGATTTTGTCCTGTCACGCGGGCTTGTAATGTCTGATTGCTGGATGTGTTTACAACGCGGATGATGTCGCCTTTTGCTCCATTTTCCAGTGCTTTTACTTGTGTAGAAAGGTTTAAAACGCCCTCTAGTAATGACATTGTTACCAGCTCTCCGCGCTCTACGATTTGTGGCGCTGCCAGTTCTACTTTTTTGATAGGGCGACCAGCGATAAGCACACGTCGTGCAGTCATGCCTGTAAGCATGTCGGCATCTATGACTGTATCTTTTGTATAATCGCGTTCTTTAATTTTGATATATGAAATATCTGACTTATTAATGATGTTGCCGGCCTGAATATTGTTTATCAGTATGGGCACTGTGATCACGGGACTTATCTGCCCTTTGACCAGTAGGTTTTGTATGGGATTTTCTGCAGAGGGCGCCGCAATTGTTGCTTCGAATATTTTTCGGCTTGTATCAACATCAAATTTGGTTATTGCCAGTTTTGCAGGCTGGTCGTGAGGCAGGATAATTTGTTGGTATTGTGATGGGACGCTTAGTTCGTATTCGCCGTAGACACCTTCATCATAAAGTGCAGTATTCAGAGCCTCTTTTATTTGTTCATATTCGATAACTGTGGCATCACGGCTTATTGTAACGCGGTCGCCGTCATGGGTAGGTCTCCACGCTAAATCAAGGGCGAGGGCAATACGCAGAAGTGTTCTGGCGTTAAGGATCATGTCCTGACCCGGGCGCGGTGCGTTGCCTAGAACGCGTTCTTCGTCGCGTGGCAAATCATAGAAGATATCGCCAAGCTTGATTGTATCATCTGTGACAATCGAGTTTTCTTTTAGCCCGATTGCGTTTGCATTCAAGGAAAGCAATCCCAAAGCCGAGAATGCGGCTGCGAAAATCAGAGATTTTATATTTTTGCTTTTGAGTTCCATGGTTTTGACTTTCCTTTTTGCAAAGAGTTGGTTTTATCCGTTATCTAAGCTGCGTTAGTGTTCTCAGCATTTCATCGCTGGTTGAAATGACATTCGAGTTCATTTCATAGGCGCGCTGGGCTGTAATGAGTAGTGTAATTTCCGAAACCACATCCACGTTGGATTGTTCGAGAGCGCCTTGTTCGAGGCGGCCAAATTGTTCCTGATTTGGAATACCCGTGACAGCAGTACCGGATGCCGTAGTTTCGAGCAGGAAGTTATTGCCTATCGCCTCTAATCCGGAAGGGTTAACAAAATCAGCGAGTTGTATTTGCCCTAGATTCTGAACAGCGATCGTTCCTTGAATATTTGCAAGAACTTCACCTTCGCCATTAATTTCAACGCTGAGTGCGTTATCAGGGATGGTTATTGATGGTTCAATGGTATAACCCTGAACCGTTACGATCTCTCCGTTTTCATTAACTTGAAATGTTCCGTCGCGCGTGTATGCAGTTGTTCCATCGGGAAGGCTCACTTGGAAAAAACCACGGCCCAGAATAGCGAGATCTAGTTCGTTTTCAGTCATCTGAACTGTGCCCTGTCCATGCATGCGGTATACGGCGCCGGTTTTTACGCCCAAGCCAACTTGTATGCCGGACGGAACGGTTGTGCCAGAGTCAGAAGATGTCGAGCCCGGTCTTATAAGGTTTTGGTATATCAAATCCTGAAATGCGGCGCGTTGTCTTTTGTAGCCCGTTGTTGTCATGTTGGCGATGTTATTGGATATGACATCAACATTAAGTTGCTGTGCCATCATTCCGGTTGCGCCAATATCCAGTGATCTCATGATTTCACTCCTCTTTTAAAAATTTATGCCTCGGTGAGCTTTTGTATAGCTCCCCGTAAACGTTCGTGTTCAGTTTCCAATAATTGTTGTGTGCTTTGAAAATCGCGCAAAATGCTAATCATGCGCGTCATCTCGACAACAGAATTTACGTTTGATCCCTCCAGAAAGCCTTGTCTGGCAACGGTTTCAGATGAGGGCGAAGGGGATTCATCTGATTTATACAGGTTGTTTCCTACCGGCTCTAAAACCTGAACGTTTTCGAACTCAACGATCTGAAGTTGACCGATTGTGCCGCCTTGATCGGAGATAAATCCTTTTTCATCGATTGAAAGTTCTGTGGCGCTTTCAGGAATTGTTATTGGGCCACCCTGGCCAATAACAGCGTATCCGGAACTGTTGACCAGTGCACCGTCTGCACTTCTTTGAAAATTACCATCACGGGTATAGCCCGTTTCTCCGTTAGGCATTTGTATAGCCATAAAACCCGGGCCATTTAAAGCCACGTTATAGGGATTCCCTGTTTGAGTGAGGGGGCCGGGCGAGGTCATTTGATACTGTCCATAGTCGTAAACAAAGGACAACTCGTCATCTGTATAGCGCGGATCGGAAACAAATTCCTCAAACACAGGGTTCTGCGCTCTGAAGCCACTCGTATTCATATTTGCAATATTGTTCGCAACAATATCCATATTGGTTTGTAAAACCATCTGTCTGGATAAGCCGAGATATATACTGTTTTCCATTTCAAAACCTTTTCACACTGAATGTGTTTTCTTCTCCTCGTGCAATGCAGAGACCATGCCAAGTATAAAAAACATTATAAAACAGCGCGTTGATTGATTTATGTGTAAGGAATGCTTTTCGGGTCAGGCGGTTTTGTCCTGTGAGTATCTCTTGGATTTGCGTTGTTGTGGTAATTTTTTCCTCGTTTAGAGAAAATAAAAAAGCGTGTTAGTAGATGTACTTCACAATTAGACGTTTCTGTGAGTTTGTTCTATAATCTAACGACTTATGTGTTTCAAACAGCAATCCTTATACAATACGGAAAAACCATGGCAGATGAAGAAAATCAGGTCGAAGAAGGCAAAGAAGATGCCGTAGATCAAGACGAAGATGGAGATGGAGAAGAGGGCGCCGAAGGCGAAGAGGGCGCTGATGGTAAGAAAGGCAGCAAGAAAAAATTACTGCTTATGGTGCTTGTGGCTGTAGTTTTAATTGTCGCAGGGGGTGCCGGGGCCTATTTTATGGGTTATCTGGATTCTTTTATTGGTAAAGAGACGGCCGAAGATGGTGAGCATGCGGAAGGCGGTGCACAAGATGGGCACGCAAAAGAGGGTGATCACGGAGACAAAAAGAAAGAAAGCCATGGTAAAGCGGAAGGTGGTCATGGGGATGCGGGGGGAGATAGCTCAGCTTTTCTTGCTATACCTACGATGATTGTCAATTTGAATACCGAAGACGGAACACCCAGATATTTGCGCCTTACTGTGCAGTTGGAGCTAGATGATCCTAGTGAAAAAGCAGAGGTTGAAGCCGTTATTCCAAGGGTGATTGATCAGTTCCAAACATATTTGAGAGAGCTGCGTGTTAGAGATTTAAGAGGGTCTGCAGGTATTTATCGTCTCCAGATGGAATTGTTGTGGCGTGTTAATCAGGCCTCGGACCCTGTGAAAATTAAGGATGTTCTGTTTCAGGAAATCCTTATACAATAGGTATGATATTAAAAACGGCATGTTTTTTGCGTTAGTTAATGTAATTAGGTGTCAGTTTATGAATGGCTGATGATTTAGGGCCGCAAATAGGTTAGAATGATCGAATGAGCGATACTACGGACGAAGAAGAACAGTCACAAATAAGTGACGAAGAAAAAGCCGTTATGGATGAATGGTCCGATATGGCTGAAGATGGTGCTGGCTCTGAGGGAGATTCTGCTGAAGGCGAAGAGGGTAGTGCCCGTATTCTAAATCAAGAAGAGATTGATAGCCTGCTTGGGTTTGATGATGATGCAAGTGATGGTAATGAAACATCGGGTGTTATGGCGCTTGTTAACTCGGCTATGGTTAACTACGAACGCCTGCCGATGCTTGATATTGTGTTTGACCGTCTTGTTCGTCTTATGTCGACGTCTTTACGCAATCTGACAAGCGATAATGTTGAAGTTAGCCTGGATCAGGTTTCTACAGTCCGTTTTGGTGATTACATTAATTCTATTCCCTTGCCGGCCATGTTGTCGGTGTTTAAGGCAGAGGAGTGGGATAATAATGGTCTTATGGTCACAGATAGTGCGCTTATTTATTCAATCGTTGATGTTTTGCTGGGGGGACGTAAAGGCGAGTCTTCAATTCGTGTTGAAGGGCGCCCCTACACTACGATCGAAAGCAAGCTTGTAGAAAAGATGATTCATGTCACATTGACAGACCTGTCTTCGGCTTTTGATCCTTTGTCTCCCGTCAGTTTTAACCTAGATCGTATTGAAACGAACCCCAGATTTGCAACAATCACGCAAAGCGGAAATGCCTGTGTTTTGACACGGTTGCGTGTGGATATGGGAGATCGTGGCGGGCGGATGGAAATTTTAATTCCTTATGCTACGCTTGAGCCAATTCGTGAGCTTCTTCTGCAAATGTTTATGGGAGAGAAGTTTGGTCGTGACTCGATCTGGGAAAGCCACTTGACGGACGAGCTTTACAAAACAGATATTCAGTTACAAGCTGTCCTTGGCGAGATGACTGTGCCTTTGGGCAATATGCTCAACTGGAAAATTGGCGATCAGGTCATGCTGAATCGTTTTATAAATGAAGATGTTGAATTACGGTGTGGACATTTCCCTATGTTTAGGGGGCCTGTTGGACAAAAGCAGGAGCATATAGCCGTCCGTATTGAAGATTATATTGAACCGGATAGTAGTTCTGACTCATGAGTAACGCGTTAATACCACTGCTTTTAGACATTGTTGTACTTATATTTTTGGCGGCCACGATATATTATGTGATCCGCTTATCCAGAAGTTTGAATAATTTTAAATCTCAAAGAAGAGAATTTGACGGTGTGATTACAAATTTGCTCTCCAGTATTGATCAAGCGGAAAGATCGATAAACACATTAAAACAGGTAAGCGCAAAAGAAGCTTCGGAATTGGACGTTTTGATCAGGCGGTCTCAGGCGATGTCTGATGAATTAAGAATAATAAATGAAGCGGGTGAGAGTATGGCTACGCGCCTTGAGAGGCTTGCAGAAAAAAACAGAGAAATAGTTCAGGCGTCTCAAAGCCAAAAAGCTGGCGCTCCGGCTAACAAGAGGCGGGAAAACCGCGTTGAAGATAAAATTAGCTCACCTGTTCCTCAACGACAGAGCCAGTATGCATCCACCCTAAAGACGGTAAGTCGAGACAATGAAGATTACGGGGGTGACGTGGATCTTCCCTCTTTTATGATTCGGGATCCAGATCATTTACAGGACAATGATGAGGAGCAAAGCCAAGAGCATTTAGCCGAAGAGAAGTTGCAAAGTCGCGCTGAAAAAGAGTTATTTGATGCGCTCAAAACAAGCAAAAAGAATATTGCAAAACAGGGGAATACTTGATGAGAGATTCCTACAAGCTTTTACCACTTTTGATTATTGTCTCAATGTTATCTTTTTCGGTCCGTCTCAGCGAAGTCGTAGTAGGGGTTTCGAATTTGCGGGGCACTGCCTTTGCTGAAGAAGCCGAGCACAGCAAAGACGAAGAGCAGGTGGCGGGTGAGGAGCATCAAAAGGAAGAAAAAGAGGATCAGGTCATGACAGAAGATCATGCCACCGATTCTAAGATGGAGGGGCACGAAGAAACCGAAGAGGTTGAGGTCGTTTCCGATGAAAAAGCAGAACAACCCAAATGGAGAGATGCAAACGATTCCAGTCTGGATGTGACAGGTGTCAAAATGGAATTGTATAAGGATTTGGCAGAAAGGCGCGAGGAGCTAGATAATATAGAGCAGGATTTGCGCACAAGAGAAGCGCTTTTGAAGGCAACAGAACAGGAGCTTGAGCGTAAGTACCAAGAGCTTACCAAGCTTAGAAATGAAATAGAAACCTTACTTAACCAACAATCCGAGCAAGAAGAGAGCCGTATAAAGAGTCTGGTCAAGATATATGAAGGAATGAAGCCAAAAGATGCAGCGCGCATTTTTGATACACTTGATATTGATGTTCTATTATCCGTTGTAGCCCAGATGTCGGAAAGAAAAGTATCACCAATAATGGCTGCCATGAATCCCGAACGTGTGCGTACAATAACCATCATGCTCGCAGAGCAAAAACAGCTCCCGACATTACGATAGTATGTTCTGTTTTTGTGGTTTCTCCCACGGTTGCTTGAGAAATTGCAAACTCTAAATTTTAGACTTTCTTTCAAATGGCCTTTATATAACCATTACCTCTAAGGGCTCGTTCCAGAGTTTCATTTTTGGTGTATAATTTTTTGTTACCATGTGTTTCAAAATCAAGGATATGAGTTCAGGGCTTTTCTATATGTTTGCATTTATTATTCGTCCAAAAGAATAGCAGGATAGTTCAGCTTTGTTATCGTTTTACAATTAAGCGATAGGGTGCCCTATCGCTTTTTGTTTGATTTTGCGGTATAATTTAATCTTAAAACAGGACGTTTTGTGATGGCCAATCAGTTTTTGTCGCTTGCATTATTTTTAATGCTCTTATCGTTTTTCATAGTAATGAATTCGGTTTCGAATTTTGAAGAGACGAAGACCAAGCCTGTCATGAACAGTCTTATTATTGCTTTTTCAAACCGCACTCCAGACAGGCCTGAAGATCCGTCTCCGACACCGTCACCTCTTATGGCAATCAGTGAGGGCGATACTTTATCGTCACTTGAGGGGTTATTCTCTGGCCATATGGCCAATTTCCAAGCCTCCAAGAATCGTTTGGGAACAGTGATGCATGTTCAGGCAGATATAGAAGAATTTGAAGATGCGATAAGTGTCCCTCCCTATGATAATTACAATGACGTAGGAATAGGGGTAAAGGGCTCCTTTACACAAACGATGATAACCTTGCTTCGTTCCGAACAAAAAGGGCATCCTTATCGTATCGACATCATACTCAACACACAGGAAGATCCGGCTATTTACCAGAAAAACTCACCGGAACTTTTTTCCCGTGATTTAAAACGTGTGAGTGGGTTTGCGCAAAAGCTGGAGGAATCCGGCCTGGATAAGAAAATGGTAAGTGCGGGTATGGGGGTTGGAAAAGTCGGCTTTGTGGATTTGTATTTTTACCGTTATCAACCATTTGATATTGTTTCACAAATTAAGGAAGATAAGCGAAGAAAGGGAGATTTGTGATGCCGCCAGATCAGTCTGCCGAGGAGGCAGAAAGAGCTGCCAAAAAGAAGGCAATTGTTCAAACAAAGCCCATTACGGTAGCAGGAAAAGGCCATGGTAAAAATGACCCTGTTCCTTTGTGGCTTATAACATTTACGGACATTATGGCCCTGATGTTAACGTTTTTTGTTCTTCTTTATTCCATGTCAGTGCCCAAAGAAGAAAAGTGGGAAGAGATCACGGATGCTCTCAGTAGTAAATTTCAAGAAGCTTATAGCCGCCCTTTTCATGCGGGGACGCAGGATGTAATCGAAATAGACAAAATTGATAAATCGCATGCTCTGGATTTAGGCTATTTAAAAACATTGGTTGGGAACTTGCTTGAAGAAAAAGGTATAGAAGGTGTTTTGATGTTTGAGAATGGCAAGCGTTTGATTGTATCTCTTCCCTCTGAATTGTTATTCGAAAGCGGGCAGGCCTCTGTCAATATCGAGGGAAAAAAACTACTATTTAACCTTGGTGGTGCGCTCTCTCGTGTTAAAAACCGTGTTGAGATTGTTGGTCATACGGATCCAACACCAATGTCTGAAAAGGCAGGATATACTTCGAATTGGGAACTTTCATTGGCCAGAGGCGCATCGGTTGCGGCAATGCTTAAAGAGGTTGGATATTCCCGCGCTATAATTATCAGGGGATTTTCGAGTGCCCGTTTTGACGAGATGTCAGACGACATATCTGAAAAAGAGCGTTATGATTTATCAAGACGTGTGGATATTGTTTTGATGGAAGATGGCGGGATGAAGCAAAAGTTCTTCACGGCACAATAGGACTGGAAGAGTAGATGTACGTGTGGCATTCTTTAACGATGAAAAAGTTTTCTTTTTTAACAATCTTTGTTTTATGTGTTTTTGTTTCCGTCTCGTCGTTTGCCCAGGAAAGCTTACCTTTAAGGGCTGCGGAACGAGACGGCTATACGCGTCTAACGTTTGGCTGGGAGGATAGTGTTAATTACACTATGCAGCGCAATCAGAAGAACGACGTTATTATTATCTTTGATAGATCGTCAAATCTTGATCCGTCCTCTATCGATTTTACAACTTTGCCTAATGTGTCCGCGGTGCAGGTCTTGTCTACCGAACCGCTTAAAGTTTCTCTTTCCATACCTAAAAGCAGTGATGTTAGGGATTTCAAAATAGGAAGGCGTGTTATTTTGGATGTCTATCATCCGCATGAGGTATCTGAGACATCTGAAGTATCGGTTTCAAAAGTAGAAAAGAAAAGTTCTCAGGAGGAGCCGCCTTTAAAAACAGTACAAGAAAAAACAGCACAAGTTAAAATCGAAGAGACTAAAAAGCCGAAAGCTCTTGTTGATGAGAGTCTTGGGGAAAAGGAAAGTACCAAGAAAAAAGAAATGCCTGCAGTGCCTCCGGCTATTGTTCTTGTTCCAGAAAATGTACCAGAAGCACAGAGAGGCTGGACAGATAATATTGATCCGGTTAAGGCCAAAAAGCCCGAAGACCCAAAAGAAAAACAAAAAGAAAAAGAAAAAAAGGCGGCGATTGAAAAACAGAAACAGAAACTTCAAGATGCTGTAGAAGACGGTAAGCATGTTGTATCCATTCGATCAACCAAGAGCCTGAACATGGCTGTTTTCGAGGATTTCGGTTCGATGTGGATTGTATATAATGATGATACCTCATACGTAATTCCAAGTTTTAGCAGCGCTAGACCAGAGCTTTTTTCTGACCCACAACCTTTTCCATCTGAAAATGCACGCGTTTATCGTATTGATTTGCCTGATATAGAAATGGGGATTCAAGGAAAAGGCGGTGGCCTGGTGTGGGACATTATTATGGGAGAAAATCTTAAAGACGGGGCGCCTGTTAAGCCTATTCGTGAAATTAAAAGCGCAGAAAACAAAAAAATTATTTGGCCCCTGAAGTTTGTAGGAGAGATTATTGATCTGTCCGATCCGTTTACCGGACAAAATTTGAAAATTATCATGGTTGAAGATGATGCTCAATTTGCTGGTGGGCCCATGTCTTATGTTGATTTTGACTTGCTGCGTTCTCCTGTCGGCTTGGTGTTAAGGCCAAAAGTGGATGATCTTATCGTAGAAAAAACGGAAAGAGGCGTTGAAGTATATAGGCCTTCCGGGCTTGCTTTAACCCCCGGAAGAGAGCTCTCTCAAGCCCTTATTTTTGCCGAGCAAAAGGCCAAGGAATCATTGGAAAATAATGGCGGTAATGCAGCGGAAGAAAAGAAAAACTTTTTCCTTTTTGATGAGTGGCAGCCAGGAGATGCAAAGCAACTTGATCATAATGAAAATTTATTGCTTTCCAGCCTATATGATAAGTCCGAAGGGCGGCGTATAGAGGACCTGATGACCTTGGGCAAAATGTTTTTATCACACGGTCGCGGGGCAGAGGCGTTGGGGTATTTTAATTTTGCGGTTGAAGAGCTTCCTGGTTTAAAGGAAAGCCCGGAATTCAGAGCTTTAAGAGGTGTCGCCAAGGCATTGGACTGGAAAAGTGATGCTGCTCTGGAAGACTTTTTATTTCCTGCGCTGCATGATCAGGAAGAGGTTAACTATTGGAAATCCTACGCTCTTGCAGATCTAGGTGATTGGCAGCAAGCGGCCGCGGTCTTACCAAATACTTATAAACCTATCCACGACTATCCTGCGAATATTGCCAGTCGTTTGGCGTTGGTCCTTGCCGAAGTTGCCTTAAGGGATGGACGGTTAGACGCTGCAGATGAACTCCTGTTCATTGTTGAAAAAAATTCATCAGAGATTATTAAGCCAATGGCAGCGTACCATAAATATCTTCAAGGCGAGGCATACCGGCAAAAGAACCAGAAAGACAAGACCGAAAAGATGTGGACAGAATTATCGCAAGATCAGGATGACCGCTTTAGAACGAAGTCTGCACTTGCTCTTACAATATTGTTTGTAAATGACAATAAGATCAACAATAAGGAAGCCATAGACCGTCTGGAAAGGTTGCGTTATGCGTGGAGGGGCGATGAGCTTGAGGCGCAGGTAAACTATTGGCTTGGTGTTTCGTATTTTAAAGAAAAAAATTTTTTAAAGGGCCTTTCCATTATGAGAGATGCGGCGTCCTTTGCCGGAGATACAGCACTTGGTACGCGGATCACAACCCATATGGGCAAAACCTTTACAGATTTATTTCTTGGCAAAGATCTTGAAAATGTTACCCCCGTTGATGCGGTTGCGTTGTATGAGGAATTTAGCGAGCTTACGCCTGTTGGCCAAGACGGGGATAAACTTGTGCAAAATTTGGCAGAACGTCTTGTAAGTGCCGATCTTTTAAACCGTGCAGCAAATCTGTTGCGTCATCAGGTTGATCATCGCCTTGAGGGTAAAGAAAAGTTACAGACAGCAATTAGGCTAGCCGTAATCGAACTGTTTGATAGAAACCCTCAAAAAGCAATGGATGCTTTGAGCGACGCACAGGATACGCTCCAGTTTCTTGCAGAAACGAAGGAGAAAGAAGACTATAAACGCGAGATACAGCTTCTTAAAATTCAGGCTTTTTCACAAAATCAGGAATATGATCACGCATTGGCGTTACTGGAAAACATGACGGCTGACCGTGAAGTCAATCGTTTAAGGGCAGATGTTGCGTGGCAGGCAGGATATTGGGATGAGGCGGCAGCGGCTTTGCTGGCTGTTATGACCGATGAGAATATATCATTAACACGACCACCTTCGGATATTGAGGTTAACCTAGTATTGAGACGTGCCATTGCTCTAAACCTTAGTAATGACAGGGTAGCGTTGAGCAATATACGCTCTAAGTATAAAGACCTAATGTTACAGACTCCGAAGGCGCATCAGTTTGAAGTTATTACAAGACCGCGCGGCACAACAAATCTGGCGGATAGAGATACTCTTCTCTCTATTGTATCCGAAGTTGATATGTTTAAGGATTTTCTGGATAGTTATAGGGAAGCCACATCAAATTAAATTATCCGCCACCGCCGACAGCGGAGAAGCTTTGTATTAGTGATCCGGAAATCAAATACCACCCATCAACCAGCACAAAGAATATGATTTTGAATGGTAGAGAAATAGTTACCGGCGGCAACATCATCATACCCATAGACATAAGAATGGATGCGGTTACAAGGTCGATAATAAGAAACGGCAGAAACAGCATAAAGCCGATTTCAAAGGCACGCCGTAGTTCTGAAACCATAAAAGATGGAATAAGAATATGGAGCGGTATTTCCATTTTCTCGTCATAAGGACCGGTTTCGCTCAAGTCTACGAAAAGCGTAAGGTCATCATCGCGCACATGTTGAAGCATGAAACGCTTGAAAGGCGTTGTTGTGCGTTCAAAGGCTTCTATCTCATCGATTTGCTCGTTAATCAAAGGCAAAACCCCTTCGTCATAAGCAGATTGAAGCGTCGGCGCCATAATGAAAAAGGTTAGAAACAGAGCCAGCGAGATCATTACCGTATTGGGCGGTGTTTGTTGGATACCGATGGCCGTCCTTAAGAAAGACAGGACCACCACTATCCTTGTGAAGGATGTCATCATAATGAGAATTGATGGTGCAAGTGATAAAACAGTAAGCAGGATAACAAGCTGTATTACGCGTCCTGTAACGGTGCCATCGCCCTCGGCACCAAGATCAATCGAAACATTTTGGGCAAGCGCAGGGTCGCTCAACACAGAGGTTAATAGAACACCTGCCAAGAGGACAAACAATCTAGCCATGATTCTTTTTTGCATAGCACGATCATAACCAAGGAGTTGGACAAGCTTAAGTGCTTGAATCAGAATCTTCCGAACAGTCCACAGTCTCCAGATTACCATCAAGTACTGTTTCGGAATTCGGCCCTAGGATTACAAGATGCTGTTTTTTATCACATTGCAGAATAACAAGGCGTCTTCGGGCATCGAGAGGGACGGATTCAACGATGGAAAGGCGTCTTTTTTTGCCGCTTTTTATATTACGTTCTGCCGCTAATCCGAGTTTTTTCATGATGAAAGCAAGTCCGCCCATTAGAGCTAACACCGTAGCTAAGGCTATCAGAAGTTTTAGTAATTGGGGCATGTCGCCGGTTAATGCACTCATTTTTATCCTGCTTCCTCGCCCATGACATTATCAAAGGGGTTTCTGCGCCCATTTGCCTGATATACATACGATAAAATTTCTCCAACAGCCATAAAAGCTTCTGACGGGATGGGGCTATCGATTTCTATTGTTGCCAGTAATTCGGCCAAATCGCTGTCTTCGCGAACATTAATACCATTATCAAAGGCCAGTTGAAGAATTTTCTCGGCAATAACGCCCCGCCCTGCGGCGGCAATATGGGGAACTTTTTGCCCGCTATCCGAATCCTTAAGGGCAATGGCTGTCTTTTTCTTTGGTATTTTCTTTATATTTAAGGGGTTTAGGTTATTTTCCCCGTTGTTTTTATATCCGTCGTCAAAGCCATCGCTCATTGGCATGTTTCCTGCATCGTTTTTTAGGACTGCTTAAGTATATAAGGGAAAAAAGCAATGACAATACAAGATATAGGTTTGTTTCAGGCTCTTTCGGCAAAAATGGACTATCTGAACCAGAGGCAGGGTGTTATTTCTCAGAATATCGCCAATTCTGATACGCCTGGTTATCGCCCGAAAGATCTTGTGGATGTTGATTTTTCAACCATGTTGAAGAGCAAGTTGGAAGGTGGAGACCATGTCTCTGTGGCTACAACAGATAATCAACATATGCCGGCACCTAATCAAGTTGCGAATGTGCAATCAAAGAAACAGAAAGATACATATGAAGTTGCTCCGGCCGGTAACGCGGTAATCATGGAAGAGCAGCTTATTAACGCAGGGCAAAATGTGATGGATTACAACTTGATGCTGAATGTTTATCAGAAGCAAGTTTCAATGTTCCGCATTGCTCTTGGAAGATAAGGGAGTTTAAGAAAATGAGTGATGATATTCTAAATGCAATGATGATTTCAGCGCACGGCATGCGTGCGCAAGGTGCGCGTATTCGTGTTATCACGGAAAACGTTGCCAATGCGGATACCACTGGCAAGACCCCAGGGGCTGACCCGTATCGGCGTCAAACAATCAGCTTTAAAAATGAATTGGATCGTGAACTTGGTGTTCGTCTGGTTGAGGTCAATGATATTGGCGTAGATAGAGAAACAGATTTTAATCTGGAATTTCGCCCAGACCATCCAGCTGCCAATGACGAAGGTTATGTGAAGTTACCGAATGTAAATACGATGCTGGAAATGATGGATGCAAGAGAGGCGCAGCGCTCCTATGAAGCCAATCTTGGTATGATCGAGCAATCACGATCAATGATTGCGCGCACTATCGATTTGCTCCGGTCTTAAAACAAGAGTATTATTAAAGGGTAAGAGGATTACAAAATGGCAATCAACGGTATCAATCCAAACGCAGCAGCCGCCGCTTATTCCAGTTCCCAAGGCATCACCGGCACAGGTAAGGTCACGAATATCGGCGCGGAGATCAGTGGTAAAAATGGAGGTCTGATTGAGGATGGTGCTGTTTCTTTCGCAGAGTTTATGAAAGAAAACATTCAGGACACTGTTCAGACTATGAAGGCTGGTGAAGAGATGTCTGCAAAGGCTGTAACCGGTGAAGCTGGCCTGACCGATGTTGTTCAGGCGGTTACCTCGGCAGAGTTAACATTACAGACCGTTGTTGCTGTTAGGGATCGTATGATTTCTGCTTATCAGGACATTATGCGGATGCCGATTTAGCGCGCCTTTTTTCCAGTGGATATCCAATCAAGAAAACCATAAATCCTGCTATCATGCCGGGAACAAGATCAAGAAGATCCTTGTGTAAATGTAGGCCGTAGCGCCAGAGCACAGCCGTAAAAAACCCAGTTACCATCATGGTAAGTACTAATTTTTGAGAGGGGCGCGCCCCGAATAACTGAACGATCACAAGTGGTGTTAAAGCAGATCCAAGCCCACCCCATGCCAAAATAACCAGTGCCAACACACCCTTAGTGGCAACAAGCGCAATAGCCACAACAAGAATGATCACAATAACGGTACCAAGACGTGCAAACATATATGAGTCACGCCATTTGGGGATAATGTGCTGGGTAAGTGCAGAAGAGGCAGAAAGCAAAAGTGAATCTGCTGTGGACATTGTTGCGGAAAACAACCCTGCAATAAGCAGTCCTACCAAGAAAGGCGGTAATAAATCTTTCCACAGTAACGGGATAGATAGTTCGGCATCAAACACTTCTGTGCTGGGGATAAGTACGCGTGCGACCATTCCGCTAAGGCAGGCAAGTAGAAGTACACACCAGCGCCAACTAAGATAAATACGCCGTGCGAGCAAAAGATCCTCATCTGATTTGGCAACCATATGACGAACCATTAATTGTGGCTGTCCGAGAATGCCAATTCCAAAAGCAAGCCAGCCTATAATGACAGGAATGGATTGAACCTGAAATAAGTTGGTCAGATTCGGATCAATTCGGGTCAAAGTTTCCCACATGATTGATAATCCACCAATTTTATGAACTCCTGCGACAATCAAAATAAGAAGAGATAAAAAAATTAAGACCGCCTGAACCGCGTCTGTCCATATTGATGCGCGTATTCCGCCTGACCAGCAATAGGCAAGCAGTACCATGGCCCCTATAATGATAAAAATCTCATAGTCCCAACCGAACAGGCTTTCTCCGATTTTTGCGCCTGCGACGAGTTGCGCCGAGCAGTATGTGCCTAAAAAAACAATGGTTAGCAGCGCCGATATGATGGTTACAATATTGTGATCTGTATCACCAAGTTTTCCAATAAGGGAAGGATAGGTATGTGCCTTACGTTCATTGGCTTTGCGTCTAATTTTATTGCCAGCAATGATCCAGCCGAGTTGATCGCCGATGGTTAAGGCTGCGACTGTGTAGACCGCTATGATTCCCTTGCTGTACGCTAGACCTGCAAAGCCTATAAATGTTGCGCCGCTCGTGATGGTTGCTCCAAAAGACATAGCCACAAGCCACGCCGGTATTTCACGACTGGCCAAAAAATAATCTTCAATAGTGCTCTTTCGCCAGAAAGAAGAGGCAATGCCTACACCGGTAAAAAGACAGAAGAAAAATATAAAGCTAATGAGCATGTTTCCATCATTACCAATAACTTAGGCACAGATCAATTTATTTTATGTGGTTTACTTTGTTATGGGGGGCAATCTGTGTTTTTTGGATCGGGTTGATCTGATAGTCTTGGTCCATGAATGAAACAGAAGTTATAGAAACAGCTCGTCAGGCACTTTTGATTACCATGCAAATAAGCAGCCCCGTACTTTTAGTAGGGCTTGTTGTCGGGGTCAGTATTGCCTTGTTACAGGCGTTAACGCAAATACAGGAAATTACACTTGTCTTTGTTCCCAAAATTATGGCGATTTTCTTTTCTATGTTTTTCTTTCTTCCGTGGATGATGAACACTCTTGTGGTTTTCATGGAAACGCTGGCTGACCGTATGATTGGTGGCGGATAGGTGCTATGCAAGGCGTATTGGAGACATTTTTAGCCGGCAATGTTCTGGCTTTTATTCTGACGTTTACACGTGTTGGTGCTGCGGTCATGATTATGCCCGGCTTAGGAGATTCCTTTGTTTCCGAGCGCATCAGACTGCATATGGCCATTGGCTTGTCCTTTGTTTTGTTTCCCTTTGTTGTTCAGTATATGCCGGCAGAAATTCCAAGTACGTTTGAGTTGGTTTCTTTGGTTGCTCAAGAGCTTGTGATCGGGCTTTTAATCGGAACGGTTGGCCGTATTTTTATGACGGCTCTGGATACTGCGGGCCAGGTTGTTTCGACACAGTCCGGTCTTGCTAATGCACAGGTCTTTAACCCATCTCTTGCATCGCAAGGCTCTATTATCGGAGCGTTTTTATCAATGACGGGTGTGGTTGTACTGTTTGCTACAAATTTGCATCATCTTCTAATAACCGGTGTTGTGGAAAGTTACGAACTCTTTCCTATGGGAGATATGCCGGATTCCGGTTCATTAGCCGAATTTGTAACTCAGGCGGTATCCGCAAGTTTTTTGATTGGCGTAAAGCTAGCATCTCCCTTTATTGTTATGACGCTCCTTATATATGTCATCATGGGTGTATTATCACGTTTGATGCCGCAGATTCAAATTTTTATGGTCGCGTTGCCCTTACAGATATGGCTTTCAGTTTTACTTTTGATGATTGTGACTGCGGCGATAATGTCGCATTGGGTGGCCGCTTTTGAGCAGGCAATGTTGTTTTTCCTATCAAGCGCAAATTAAGGTAGAATAAGGTTATGGCCGAAGACGATCAGACCGATGATTCCCAGAAAACCGAAGAACCCACCCCCAAAAAACTGGAGGAGGCTCGTAAGCGCGGGCAAGTTGCCCTTTCCCGTGAAGTTAATAACTGGGTTATGTTGTTTGCTGCGACGCTTGTGGTTATTACGCTTATGGGCTCGGCAATGATGCAGCTAATGGAGATGATGCGTGTCTATATCGAGCATTCACATGCCTTGCCGGGTGCTCCTGGCGGTTTGGGCGTTATACTAGGTGAGGGCGTTAAGCAGGTGTTTATGATTTTACTGCTTCCTTTTCTTTTTCTTCTTATGGCAGCTTTTTTTGCGCCTTTCCTACAGATTGGGCCTTTATTCGCGCCGGAAGTTATCAAGCCGGATTTAAGCAAGATATCAATTATAAAAGGCTTTGGCCGTCTATTTTCTATGCGCTCGGTCATTGAGTTGGTGAAGGGTGTTTTAAAGATGGTTGTTATTGGTGCTGTAGCCATCATTATTATTTATCCATATTTTGATCGTTTTGAACACCTTATTGATCTGTCTATTCCTGCAGTGATGACGGAGTTGCGAACTCTGGTTATCAAGATGATGGTTGGCGTTCTTGTCGTTTTGATGGTCATTGCCATGATTGATCTCATCTATCAGCGTTACGAATACAGCCGTAAGATGCGGATGAGCAGGCAGGAAATAAGGGATGAATATAAGCAGTCTGAAGGAGACCCTCATGTTAAGGCGCGGTTAAGGCAGCTCCGCGCCGAACGCGCAAGGCAACGCATGATGCAAGCTGTGCCGAGTGCGGATGTTGTTATTACTAACCCGACTCACTATTCGGTGGCATTAAAATATAATCCGGACGAGATGCCTGCACCTGTTGTTGTTGCAAAGGGAATGGACGAACTGGCCTTGCGCATTAGAAAAGTTGCGAAAGAAAACGATATTGTTTTATATGAGAACAAGCCTTTGGCGCGGGCACTTTTCGATGTTGCAGAAATAGACGAGCCCATTCCGTTTGAGCACTTCAAAGCGGTTGCCGAAGTTATTTCCTATGTTTTCAAGCTTAAAGGAAAACTGAACTGATTACTGGTTACTATCAAACTGCTTCAGTTCATCCAGTTCTTTACGTAATTTTGCTTTATGAATGCGCTTTTTAAGTGCTTTTTCCTCTTTATCACCGCCCTTTCCCAAGGCAATAATCGAGAGCATTGGGGGGATAATAAATAAAAGGGCTACGTGAGCATCTTTGCTTCCCTGCGCTTCGGAATAAAGGTAGAGCATGACCCCTATAAGTACGAGGTTTGCTATCATTGTCATAGAATGAAGAATGCAGCTACTGAACAGGCAACTGCTTTTTTTGCAGGTGCCTGTGTTTGATGAGCAAGATTTAGTTTCGGTATCGGTCATTTCAAGACCCTTTCATTTTCCTGTTCGCCTTTTTATAAAAGACCATGTTATAACTGTAACGTAAATTTATCAGTTTTTGGAATAAAAAGGGGAATTTAAATGCGCCGTTCTTTCTTTATGCTTATGGTTTTATCGTCTTTATCAAGCATTCCTGCATATGCAGAGGACGTGCAGGTCGATAGTTCAATTGGGTCTGCAACGGTTTACAATGATCGTGCCACACTAACACGCACAGCAAAAGTCGAGATTCCTGCGGGGGCGCATAATCTTGTTTTTACAGGGTTACCTGTTTCCCTTTATCCTGATTCATTACGCACTGAAGGGGTTTCGAGCGCAAATGTAACATTTGGTGCGCTGACCCATAAGCGCGAAAATTTTCAGGACTATGTCGTGCCGAGGGAAAAAGAATTAAATGCCCAGTTAGAGACCTTACAAGATGAAAGAAAGCTGTTGGATGCCGAAAAAAGAGCGCTGCAAGCAGGACAGGAATTTATTAGAAATATTGGAAAACAGGCAGCCCTGCGTTCAGACGAAGAGGTGGCCGAACTTAATTTGAACCCTGAAGAATGGGCTGCTGCCGCCGATGGCATCTCCTCCAAGTTAATGGAAAGCATGAAGGGTGAGCATGCGGTTGAGATGAAAATTCGGGAAGCGAATGAAAAAATTCAGAAAGTTCAGAGGGAACTCAATGAATTGCGCACGGGTCAAAAGCAAGCATATAGCGTAACTATTCCCTATGAATCCGATAAAGATACCACTCTTACGATTGATCTTAGTTATCAATTGCCCGGTGTCAGTTGGCAGCCTATTTATGATGCGCGTCTGGATATGAAGACCGGCGAGATGGATCTGATTCAGTATGGCTCTGTTTGGCAGAATACAGGGGAGGACTGGAAAGATATTGAGTTAACGCTTTCAACGGCGCAGCCAAGCCGCGGTACATCCTTGCCGGACCTTTCAACACAGTGGGTATCGCTGTACGAGCAGCATGCTGCCAGAAGCAAAAACTCCTATGCAAGGATGGAGGCTAGTGTCACAGGAATGGCAGCGGCGCCTATGGCCATGGATATGGGCGAAGCTATGGAAATGGAAGAGGGCGTGGCGTTGAAGAAAGAGATACTCCACAAAGCAGGTTTTCAAACGGCGCAAATTGCCACGGATGGTTTTGTCGGGGAATATAAAATCACTGGCCCTGCTACGGTTAAGTCCGATGGAACCCAGGCAAAGTTATTGATAGGTGCCTTTGAAACCGAGAACTGGAGGCAGGTGCAAGTTAAACCCCAATATAGTACAGAAGCGTTTCTTGTGGTTAAAACCAAGCTAAAAGGAGAGGCACCTGTGTTGCCCGGGCAAGTGAATTTGTTCCGCGATGGTGCGTTTATCGGGAAAACATATTTGCCGATGCTAAGGCCTGATGACGTCGAGGAATTGGCATTTGGAATTGATGATAATGTGACTGTAAAACGTAACACGTTAAAGGATAAGAGTAGCGAGTCTGGCATTATTTCAAAAGAAAGCAGTCTGGAGCGTAATTTTGTGACGGAGATACAAAACCTACATAAAGAGCCTGTCGAGATTGCAGTTCTCGAAACCGTTCCTGTTTCTCAGGATGAGCAAATTACAGTTGAAATACTGAAAGACAAGACAACGTCTGGATACGAAGCAGATTTAAAGGACGTAAAAGGTGTTACACGCTGGACAAAGCAGCTAGCTCCGCAGGAGAAGGCGAAGGTCACGTTGGGGTGGCGCGTGACATGGCCAAAAGACAAGAATATCTCGGGTCTATAGGTGTATAACTAAATAGCCGTTTTATACTGCTCTTGTTATGGGACGGGGGCTATGTCATGATTCTGTTGCTATGAACAAGCTTGACCATACAGAGTTTATTGAAAGCCACCATAATCATCGCGCTGCTGTCCATGGTGACGGGAGCAGAAAGCGTTTGAGTATTGCGGTTGTGGCCTCGATACTGTCGCTTTATTTTGTCCTGATGGTTTTCGTCATTCATATGGCGAATGTAGACGAGACAACCATCCTTATTTCAGTCTTTGTGTTTTTGATGGCGACTATTGTCGCGTTTGCGGCAAGGCGGGCGCAGTACCTCCAAGCCAAGCAGGAAAAAGAGCTTATATTACTAAAGGAAGTTCTGGAAGGTAGCCGCGGCGGGCGTCTAATTACAGATAGCGCCGACAATACACTGTATTTTAACCAGAGATTTGTGGAGCTATGTAGTAAGGACGAGAAACAGGATATCTCCTATCAACATTTACTGGATATGTTCTCGGAGAACGACGAGGCTGCGGCTTTATTCAATACATTATCTGATCAGGCGCATCGTGGTCTTACGGATTCGATAGAGCTTTATTGTGAAAAACAGGATTATGAGGGGTGGTATATTGTTACCGCGCAGCCTGTTGCGGGACACGCGGGCATTATTCATTGGCGTCTGGATAATGTAACGGACAAATACACTGCTAATATTGCGATAGCAGAAGAGCGTGAAAAACTTATAGATTTTACTGATAACGCTCCGGTCGGGTTTTTCTCGCTGAATGAGACAGGGCACTTCATTTTTGCAAATGCAACCTTGGCCAGATGGCTTGGTGTTGATCTTAATTATTTGTTGGAGCAGGCAACACTTCATACATATCTGATTATGCCTCCGGATAATGCCAATCCTTACGATCTTGTAACAAATGGCGGAGATACACAAATTGTTGAAGTGGAAATGAAGGGGGCAAGTGGTAAGACTTTTTTGGCCTCCATCAATCAAAATATTGTTCAAAATGAGGATGGGACTGTGCGCACACGCGCTGTAGTCCATGATCTGACAGCAGAATTGGAGATGCATAGAGCGTTGAAGGCGTCGGAAGATCGCTTTAAGCGTTTTTACGAGGATGCGCCGCTGGGCATTGTTCTTGTCAATAAAGATGGTTTGATTGAGGATTGTAATGCGCAGTTTGCCCATTTGGTTGGAAGAAAAACAAAGGATCTTGCACAAAAGCATTTCGAACTTTTAATTGATGAAAGTGACAAGGAAGCAGTTAATCAGCTTATCAAGCAAACTAATACAGGTGAAAAAACAACGGAATCGATGGAAGTTTTGCTGAGCGCTGAAAAGGATAAATCTCCGAAGACTGCACAGCTGCATGCGCGCAGTACCCTTGAAAAAGATGGTGTAATTCTCCATTTCATTGATACCACAGAGAAGAAGTCTTTGGAGCAGCAGTTTGTTCAGTCCCAAAAAATGCAGGCCGTGGGGCAATTAGCTGGTGGCATCGCCCATGACTTCAACAACCTTTTGACGGCGATTATTGGTTTTTGTGATTTACTGCTTCTTCGCCACAAGCCAGGGGACCCATCCTTTGGCGATATTATGCAGATTAAACAAAACTCAAACCGCGCGGCTAATCTTGTGCGTCAATTGCTAGCTTTTTCAAGGCAGCAAACTCTGCGTCAACGTGTTCATGATATTACGGATATTCTAACCGAGCTATCACATCTTTTGCGTCGCTTGCTTGGTGTTAATATCGAGTTGAATATGGTGCACGGTAGTGATTTGGGGCTTGTTAAAGTCGATGAAGGTCAGATGGAACAGGTCTTGATTAATCTTGCTGTCAATGCGCGGGACGCTATGGATGGTGGCGGAGAACTCACGATTACAACTGAAAACTATATCAGCAAGAAGCCAAAAGAAGTGATGCAGGAAGAGATGCCTCCTGGTCACTGGATTTTGATCAAGGTCAAGGATGCAGGGTGCGGCATTCCAAAAAAGAATATGAAGCACATTCTCGAACCCTTCTTTACAACAAAGGCCGTGGGTGAAGGGACAGGGTTAGGGCTTGCAACTGTATATGGTATTATTCGTCAAAGTGGAGGGTTTCTTGACATTGAAAGTACGGTTGGAAAAGGTACAACATTTTTGATTTATCTGCCTCGAGCAACCGAGACCGAACAGGATCAAGAGCAAAAAGGGCATGAAGAGCACATCGAGATTAGGGACCTGACAGGAACAGAGTGTATTTTGCTGGTTGAGGATGAAGATGCTGTCCGCACATTTTCGCAGCGCGCCCTTGCCAATAAAGGCTATGATGTAATTTCAGCGGAGCACGGTGAGGCTGCGCTTGAGTTATATGAAAAAGAAGGACAAAAGCAAATAGATCTTTTGATTACAGATGTTGTAATGCCTGGAATGGATGGTCCAACTTTAGCGCAAAGAATCAGACAGCATAATCCTAACCTGAAAATTATTTTTATCTCTGGCTATACAGAAGATAAACTTAAAGACTATATGGGAGAGAATACGTATTTTCTTCCTAAGCCTTTTACCCTGAAGGTGCTTTCCGCAAAGGTAAAAGAGGTTTTAGAAGAATAAAAAACAATAATCGTTCCTTTTTTGTTCTTTCTTGTTGACACGAGAATAAAACAAGAACATTATGGTGTGCATAAGGGGCATTCGCCACCGTTACTGATTGCACATAACCCATAACTATGCGAAAAAGGGACAAAGCCATGAACGTTACACCACTGCGCAAAGGGGACGCTAATATGTCACAAAATACAGCCGAAAAACAAAAAGCACTTGATGCCGCCCTGTCACAGATTGAGCGTGCTTTTGGAAAAGGGTCCATCATGAGATTGAATGATGGACAAAATCTGATGGAAGTTGAGTCTGTGTCAACCGGCTCTCTTGGCCTTGATATCGGTTTGGGTATTGGTGGCTTGCCACGCGGACGAATTGTTGAAATATATGGTCCTGAAAGTTCCGGTAAGACCACACTGGCATTGCATGTCATTGCCGAAGCACAAAAGGCCGGGGGCACATGCGCAATAGTGGATGCAGAGCATGCGCTCGATCCCGGCTATGCAAGAAAGCTTGGTGTTGATGTTGATAATCTTTTGATCTCCCAGCCTGATGCGGGCGAGCAAGCTTTGGAAATTACCGATACATTGGTGCGCTCCGGTGCGCTGGATGTTCTGGTTGTAGACTCTGTTGCGGCGCTTGTACCGCGCGCGGAACTTGAAGGCGAGATGGGAGACAGTCATATGGGACTGCAGGCACGGTTAATGTCACAGGCATTGCGTAAGCTGACCGGCTCCATCTCCCGTTCCCACACTATTGTAATTTTTATCAACCAGATTCGCATGAAAATCGGTGTGATGTTTGGTTCCCCAGAAACCACGACGGGCGGGAATGCCTTGAAGTTTTATTCCTCTGTGCGCCTTGATATTCGTCGTATTGGTGCGATCAAGGACAAGGAAGAAATTGTTGGCAACCAGACCCGCGTTAAAGTTGTGAAGAACAAGATGGCCCCTCCTTTCCGTCAGGTCGAGTTCGACATTATGTATGGTGAAGGAATTTCAAAATTGGGCGAGTTAATTGATCTTGGTGTCGCGGCCAATCTTGTAGAGAAAGCAGGATCGTGGTTCTCTTATGACGGACAGAAAATTGGTCAGGGTCGTGAAAATGCCAAAAGTTTTTTCCGTGAGAATACAGAGCTGGCTAATAAACTTGAAAAACAAATACGCGCCAATGCGGGTCTTATTGCCGAGGATATGCTGGCAGGGCCTGCCGAGGCGAAGGTGGCAGCGGAGACTGCTGCAGAAGATGTAGCCAATGATAAAAAAGAGTAGTTGGGAATACTATAAATGGTAGGAAGCGCAGGCCTCATCTTGGGGCCTGCTTTTTTTTATTCTCTGGTTTTTAAAAGGCGCTGTTTTTGTTTTCCCCAATCGCGTTTTTTCTCGGTCTCGCGTTTATCGTATTGTTTTTTGCCTTTGGCGAGGGCGATTTCGAGTTTAACTTTTCCTCGTCCATCAAAATAAATTTTTGTGGCAACGATCGTCATGCCTTCTTTATTTACGGCACCAATGATTTTATGAATTTCACGCTTATGAAGGAGAAGCTTTCTAGGGCGCGTGGGTTCATGCTGCAATTTCGGGGAAGCTTGTTGATATTCCGAAATATTTGCATTAAACAGCCAAATATCACCGTCTTTTGGTCCTACGTATGATTCCTTGATGCTACACTGGCCTAATCGTAGTGATTTTACTTCGGTTCCGGTCAGCATAATCCCAGCCTCAAAAGTATCACTTAATTCGTAGTCAAATTTTGCCTTACGATTATCAGCAACCGTCTGGTTTTTTGAAATCATGCCGGATTTATTGTTCTTTTTTTTACTCACGGGTTCGTTTCCGGCTTCGCTTTATTTTAGGGCTTCTTGATTTTGGCAAAGGCCAGTGCTTTCTCGACTTTTTCCTGTGCTGATACGGATGCCGGTAAAAGTGGGCGCCTTACGTCGGCTTCACATAAACCTAAAAATTTTGCAGCATACTTAACAGGGGCCGGGTTGCTTTCACAGAAAAGGTCACGTGCCAGAGGAACAAGGCGGTCACGGATTGAATTGAATGTATCACGATCGCCATCTCTCCATGCGTTTTGTAGTCCTGCACTTAAATCAGGTGCAATGTTCGACAACACAGATATACATCCAACGCCGCCTTGGGCAAGGAAAGCAGCTGCAGTGATATCATCGCCGGAAAGCTGACAAAAATCTTGACCAATTACATTACGTGTTATTGCTGGCCTTGCAAGATCACCTGCGGCATCTTTCACGCCGATAATATTAGGCAATTTAGCAAGACGTGCCATCGTTTCTACCGTCATGTCCACGACACATCTTCCCGGGATGTTATAGAGGATGATAGGAATCTGTGCTTCATCATGTATGGCACGAAAATGTTCATACATCCCGTCCTGTGTTGGTTTGTTATAATATGGTGTAACAATAAGAGCGGCATCAGCTCCTGCTGTTTTGGCATGCCTGGTAAAGGAAATTGCTTCGCGTGTTGAATTTGAGCCTGTACCTGCAATAACTGGAATTCTTCCCTTGACCACATCTATGCAACGTTCAACAATAGCGTTATGCTCTTCATGAGACAAAGTAGGGGATTCACCAGTCGTACCACAGGGAACTAGTGCATGCGTGCCTTTATCAATTTGCCATTCAACAAGATTGTCAAATGCTACCCAATCAATTTCTCCGTTTTTGAACGGTGTAATCAGGGCTGTAATAGAGCCATAAAACATAAGGGTACTTCCTTGTTTAAATTATATGAACGGGGCTACACTCTAGCTCCAAAGGCGTGCTTTGGCAAGAATGCTGGCGTATATATGCTTTTTTTGATGCTATTTTTCTGTTTTGTAAAGCCGGAATATGTTTTTGCAAAAGATAGCCCGATCAACCGTATTCAAACAAGCCATGCGCGCGCGCTAACGGTTGAGGCCATAAAACAGGCCCATAAGGGTAAATGGGATGCGGCTAAAGAAAAATTTGCAGAGGCCCGCGATCCTTTGGCTTCAAAGCTTTATCACTGGCTTATATTAATCGATAGTGATTATGCCGGTTTTTCGGATGAGTTATTTATAAGGTTGTCACATGCTATCCGTGATAATCCAGACTGGCCTGAAATTAACAAAATCAAGGTGCGTGCAGAAAGTATCATGCCGGAAGATCTTTCAAATAGCGAGGTCTTGGCCTGGTATCAAGATTTTCCGCCCCAAACGTCATATGGTATGGAGCGTTATATGGATGCACTTATTATAGAGGGGCGTAAAGAAGAAGCACGTGATTTTGTAGCACAATGGTGGGCGCGCACTCTAACGTCTCGAGAACAGCAGCGAGATATTTTTAAAAAATATGGTAGTTTTTTGACGTTGGAAGCTCATAAACAACGTTTTGATGCCCTGATGTTTGCAAAACATTACGATAATGCCCGTGCGATGGCTGATGTTCTAGGGCAAGGTTATCCAGAACTTGCAAAAGCCAGAATATCACTTTCCCAGAATAACGGTGGCGGAGTGAGTACTCTGATAGAGAGAGTTCCAAGCTATCTGCAGGATGATCCTGGATTACTTTACGAAAGGCTAAGGTGGAGAAGAAAACGAAATCTTGATTCAGGGGCTATAGAAATTTTGTTAAATACGCCCGAAGTGTCAGCTGTTTCCAATCCAAAAGATTGGTGGGAGGAGCGGCATATCATCATTCGTAGACTTCTAGAAAAAGGAGACTACTCTAAGGCATACAGTGTTGCAGAAAAGCATATCCAAAAAGAGGGTTTTGCTTATGCGCAGGCGCAGTGGATGGCTGGATGGTTAGCTTTGCGTTTTGTGAACAAGCCAACAGAAGCTTATGAACGATTTTCTGCTCTTTACCAAAAAGTAGAAACACCTGTGAGCAAGGCCAGGGCCGCGTATTGGGCGGGGAGAACTGCAAAGGAACTGCAGCAAGAGGCTTTGGCAATGGACTGGTACAAAAAGGCAGCGGCATTCAGAACGGTTTTCTACGGCCAACTGGCTTGGGCGGCTTTATCGAATGAAAATCAGCTTCCAAAAGAAACGCTCCCATCCTTATCTTCGAGAGATCGTCAGAACTATGAAAAGAATGAGTTGGTTCAGGCGGCCTCATTATTTGAAAGCGCGGGCATAAAAGGGCGTTCCGAGAGTTTTCTTTACGCGTTTTTGAAGAGTGAAGGTACACCAAAGGCTTATCGCTATGCAGCAGAGTTAGCCGCAGACAAAGGAGATCACTATACGGCTGTCAAAATATCTAAAGATGCCACGAAGAAAGGTTTGTTTCTTACCAAGCAATCCTATCCAACAATTACAAAGCAACTTCAGGAGATTAACACAGCAGAATGGGCCTTGTTGCATGCGCTTATTCGTCAGGAAAGTATATTTGATTTTAATGCGAAGAGCCGGGCAGGGGCTTTAGGCCTTATGCAACTTATGCCTGCGACCGCCAAGCATGTATCCAAAAAACTAAATGTTGCCTATAACAAGGAGTGGCTTACATCCAACCCAAAATACAACATGAAACTCGGAGCGGCCTATATTTCTGAATTAATAACCAGATATGATGGAAATTATGCCTTAGCCATAGCGGCTTATAATGCTGGCCCGGGGCGCGTTGATTCATGGGTAAAAATATTCGGGGACCCAAGAAAAAGAGAAATTGATCTCATTGACTGGATAGAGCTGATACCAATTTATGAAACGCGCAATTACGTGCAGCGTGTAATGGAGTCTACGTACATTTATAGATTGAGATTAAACCGAATACAGGAGCAACCGCAGAATATTCTTCATGTTTCTGTGTATGCAGAAAAGTAACGCCAGGGTTGGATGTTTTCACTTTTTCTTATATTTTTCTAGCAAGAATAATATATACTTAAGGTTATACGCTTTTTCGTGCGTGTGTGGAGATTTATATAATGAAACTTTTGATTGCAGATGACCATACCCTTTTCAGGGATGCGTTAATAAACTACATAGAACGTGCAGATCCTTCTTGTTCTGTGTCTGTGGCAAAAGATTTATATCAGGTTATTGATATACTTGAACAAAACAATCACTATGATTTGGTGCTTTTGGATCTTCGTATGCCTGGTATGGATGGTATGAACGGGTTTGAAACAATGCGCGAGCGTTTTTCAGATGTTAAGGTTGCTTTGATGTCGGGTATTGCAGAACCAGAGGATGTAAAGAAGGCTTTGAATTTGGGTGCGGTAGGCTATTTCCCAAAAACGATGTCTGGTAAAGCCTTGTTGCGTGGTGTGGGTACTGTTGTTAAAGGTAAAATTTTTGTACCCGAGGGGAGTGACGGGGAGAATGTCATGCCTTCTTACTATGGCTCAGGAAGCGAGACAGAGCACTATAATGAAACAGTTGCAGATGTGAGTAGTTTTACGGATAGAGAACGTGAAGTTCTTTCTTTCCTTGTTGAAGGTGCCTCTAACAAAGAGATTGCCAACGCGCTTGGTTTAAAGGTTGTAACTGTAAAGTTACATGTCCGTGGTGTTTGTAGAAAGTTAGAGGCGAAGAATAGAACCCAAGCTGCCTTAAGGGCAAAGGAAATGGGTGTGGTCGCAGTTTCCAGACAAAACACGCCTGCTTAGGTCTAAGAAATTACTTTTGAGTTCATAAGGATAGCCAATCAGTATGCAAAAGGCCCTCAATCAAATTCCCGGTTTAATTGTTTTGGTGTTCGGGATGCTGTCAGTTTTTGCAGCGTCCTCAATGATTGTGGCTTATAAAGATTTAAATACCGATCATCGGTCATCAACAAAAAATATTTTTATTTTTAAAAGCCAGCTTCACATTTTCGAAGATTATTTTTCTGGCTTACTAAAGCAAAAAGAAGAGAAACATACTTTTGCCGAAGTAAAAGATGAGTTGGCTAAGCTCGGAGATCGTTTTAGCGAAGTTGTTTCACATTATGATACCAAGCTTGATATTGAGCAAGCTAATCGAGAGCAGTTTGAGCGTTTGCAATATCATATTATGCAGGATATTCAGGAGATGTCCCGTACCTTTACTCTTTTTGATAATGCTAATAAAAGTGAAAAAGAGAAATACTCGAAAGATATTTTGAATCAAATCCGCTTTATAAGTATTGCCACTGATTCCTACCACGGACTTCTGAATGATATTCATCACGGGAAGGTAACTTCCGGTGATATAGAGTGGAACGAAAGGCTTCTTTATTGGTCTGTTATAGCCATTGCATTTGCAGGATTTATTTTGGCGGTTTTGAATGCACATAAATTGGTACAATTAAGTGAGTTGAATGAGCAAAAGCGCAATGATCTTGATCTTTTGTCAAAACGGTTATCTGCTCTGGATATGGCACAAGAGGGCATATTGATCGTATCGCCTGAAGATACCCTTCAATATATCAATAAGTCTTTATGTATGCTTTTAAATATTGATGAACATAAAAGGGGAGATTACACAAACGCCAATTGGTTTAAAATTTTTGGAGAAAAAAATAAAGCTGACATAAAAGAAGATATGCTACCGGAATTAATTGAAAAGGGTAAATGGCACGGTGAACTAGGTATTTTTAGATCAGATGGTTCTTTTATCAATACTGATGTGTATTTTGCATGTCTTCCGGAAGGGGGCTTTATAGGTACTCTCCAAGACATTTCAGAGAGATACAAAGCGGCAAGTGAGAAAAGGGAACTTGAAGAGCAATTTTACCAAGCGCAGAAAATGGAAGCTATTGGGCGCCTTGCAGGTGGTATAGCACATGATTTTAATAATATTTTGGCAGCCATGAATGGTTATGCAGAATTTCTGGTAGAAGATTTGGAGGAAGAGTCAGAGCCGCACCATTTCGCACAGAGCATATTGTCTGCAGGGCTACAGGCACGCTCATTGGTTGATCAAATGCTTGCTTTTTCCCGACGAAGCAACAGCACTTTTGATACGATTAATGTATTGCCGCGTGTAAAAGAAGCTTTGTCTATGCTTCGTGCAACCCTGCCCAAAACAATTGAAGTGCATGAAAATATATCAATACAGGCTGCCCATATTAATGGAAATGCTACTCAGATATCCCAGTTGATTATGAATCTTTGTGTAAATGCACAAGATGCAATAGGAGACGAGCATGGAAAAATTGAAGTCACTACTGACATCATCAGTTCAAAAGATGTGAATATTGATGTCATAAGGGAGGGGTTGCCTGATAAGAAAGAAACGCCTTCCTATTCAATTCAGGATGTTAGTCCTACGCATGCTCAGCTGTTTTTAGGACATCTTGCAAAAGACTATAGTTATGTTCGTATTTGTGTGCACGACACAGGCTCCGGTATGAGCAGGATTGTGATGGAGCATATCTTCGAGCCTTTTTTTACCACAAAGACCGTTGATAAAGGAACCGGGCTGGGGTTGTCTACCGCGCTTGGAATCGTCGCAATACATCAGGGTTTTATGTTTATTGATAGTGTTTTGGGTAAAGGTACGTGCTTTGAATTGTATTTCCCCTTATCAGAAGATTATGAAGAGTATTCGGATGAGGATGAGAGCCACGAAGAACCGGAAGTTAAAATCTCTAAAAGCAGAAAACACATACTTGTTGTGGATGATCAGGAAAATGTGCGCTCCATGATTACTAAAATGCTGTCTCGTATGGGATACGACGTTTCTGAAGCTGAAACAGGTATGCATGGGCTTGATCTCGTTCGAGAGAACCCTGACCTTTACGATTTAATTCTGACAGATCAAAATATGCCCAAAATGACGGGAATCGAGATGGTTCAGCAGATATATCTCGATTTACCCGAAATCCCATTTATTATGCTATCTGGATATAGTGAAGAAAATATGCAAAACCTTATTGGTGAGCACGTTGCAATCAAAAGTGTTTTGCGTAAACCCATTTCAAAGGACGCCCTATCAAAGGAGCTGGATAATGTTCTTAGGCAAGCGGGTGCTTGACGGTATTATGATTGTTGCCCTTCGCGCCACCATAGGAAAATCAACGAAGACAACAATATAAGTAACATGAGCCATTCTGGTAAAAGCGGGATGTTCTTGATACCGGTTACCGTGTAATCACTGTTTCTTTTTAAAGAGAGCCAATCCGATCCTCCGAACCGGCCTGAATAAGAGGACGCGCTAACTTTTGGTGATGGGGCTGTATCAAGCCATATTGTGGCGCCTTTTGTGGCCTTAACCAAAGGCGCAAGGTGTTCATCTGTGGTCTTAACACCTCGTAGTTCCGGTGGATTGAGTTCTCCAATGATTGCAAATTTTCTTGCCCCGTTTACATCTTCAAATGCGTATATGCCAAGCTGCTCAGCAATATATTTTTGCTGTATCCTTCCGTCTTCTGTGGCAGCAAGCTCTATGATTTCTGTCTCTCCATCAGGCAGGGTAACTGAAACCTGCTCTTTTTCGGCATTTGTATAATTTTGCTTGCTGATGGTAATCGTGTTTTTATGTACTTTTACATCCAGGGCGCGGTCGTCTAATTCCGGCTCTTTCATAAGCCAGTGAACGATCCGCCTTAACAACTCGGCATGCGGCCCACCGCCATCATACCCTCTGGACCATAACCATATGTGGTCACTGGAAAGTTGAGCCACGCGCCCCTGTCCCACACGATCAAGAAGCAGCAGGGGCTTTGCACTGTCTCCATATTTCATAAGCGCATCACCATGAATTTGTTCAATATCAATATAACGTAGCCAGTTTCCCCAGCTTTCAGTGGTTTCCAGTTTTACTTCCTCATTTTTCCAAATCAAACTTTTTGTAACGGGGTGTTGGTATCCTAGCTCTGTGAGTTTTGGTTTGAATGTTTTTTCCATGATCTGGCCGGTAGGGTGGCCAGGTAAAATAGAGCCAAGAGGTGTATTAAAAATAGATCTGTCATTTGCAAAAGTCGGGCCGCTTGCCTCAAGAAAAGCTCCGCCTTCACGTACAAAATTAGCAATATTTTCAAAGTAATTTTCAGGCAAAATATTATTAACGCGATATCTGTCGAATATGATCAGGTCAAAATCATAGAGCTTGATTTCAAAAAGTTCGCGGAAAGGAAACGCAATCAAGGATAACTCGTTTTTCGGCGTATAGTCGAACTTTTGCGGCTCGCGTAGAATAGTAAAATGGACAAGATCAACACCGGGATCCGATGTCAGAAGGTCTCTCCACGTTCTTTCTCCCGAATGAGGGATGCCGGATATCAACATAACCCTAAGACGATCACGCACACCATTAATGATGAGAGCGGTTTTATTATTTGCTAAGGTTATCTCGTCCTTAACGCCTTCAACTTCAAGGGAAAATATGTTTTGCGAGGGATGATCTAGAGGTAAAACTATAGTCTGCTCTTCCCCCACAGGGACATAAAAATTTTGTTGTGTGCCATCATGCTTCGTAAGGGTTACAGAGGCGCGCACTTGATTGGTATTTTTTGTATCCTCGATACGATATTTCACAGTTACTGTTTTACCAACGAGGCCATAGGCTGGCGCATGCGTAACAACAATTTGTCTGTCTTTTTCGTTTTTTTGTCCTGTTAAAAGAACATGCACGGGCCCATATGCCTCTAAAAGATTTTTATCTTGTGGGACATCGTGTATCTGTCCATCAGTAAGAAAGATAACACCGGCGCGTCTTTTCTTAGGTACATCGGAAAGAGTCTGGTCAAGGCTAGAAAAAAGATCTGTACGGCTGCTTAACTTGCCGCCTGTAGGTGCATATACAACCCGTAGATCAAACGCGTTCATATCTTCAATTTGCTTTTTTAGAGAAAGCAGTGCTATCTGGGCACGTTCTGAACGTTCTTCAATAGTCTGGCTGCTACTTTCGTCAACAACGATGACGGCGACATCCTTAACATAGCTTCTTTCCTCCTTTATAAGAGAGGGATTAAGCAAGGCCATTAAAAATGCGCAGAAAGCTATAGTTCTTAAAACCATACCCCGGCGGTATAAAGCAAAAGATGCAACAAAAATCAATGCGCCTGTGGCAAGAATTAGCAACAACCACAATTCTTCTATATGTGGTGAAAAATGAAGGTTCGTGACGAGGCTGTTCGTTGCGTTCATATTAACGGCCCAGCCTTTCAAGAATATGGGGAATATGGACCTGATCAGCCTTATAGTTTCCGGTCAGGGCATACATAACCAAATTAACGCCAAAACGAAGTGCCATTTCACTTTGTTGAGAATCATAGTTGCTACCGTAGCTTCTATAGGTTCTATGATTTACGGCTTCTGCCCACGCTGTTGCCCAGTCGTTACTGCCGATAAGAACGGAGGAAACATTGTCTCTTCCGCTCACACTTTGTTTTTCAACCCAAAGCGTGCCAGAGGTATGGTAACCGGGATATTCCTTTAACAAATAAAAAGAGCGGCCAAGGACGTGGTCTTCGGAAATTGGCGCGATTGGCGGTATATTCAGGGAAGCCGTTATGCCGCGTAATACCCTTGAATTTTCAGTATTTGTTATAGAACCTTTTGACTGGTTCTGATCTCGCGTATCAAAAAGAATTGTGCCGCCATGATCCAGATAGGACTGAATATTTCTGAGCGCTTTATTAGAGGGTGCCTTTTGATTTGCACTTATAGGCCAATATATTACAGGAAAGAATGATAACGTATCTATTTCGGGGGTAAGACCTACTACACCTGCAGGCTCAACAGAAGTTCTTTGCCTTAACGTTTCTGCCAGATTTTCAAGTCCAGCATGGCTATTTCCATCGATGCTCGTATCTCCGGTTTTTATATAGGCGAGATAAAATTCCATTGAGTATTGTATATTTTCGTTGTCAGCCGCCGCCGCAGGAAAAGATAAAACCACACACAACAAGCCAATAGAAAAACTTTGTCTTTTTATCATAGACAAGCCGGTTCCAATGACGAAAATCATAATCAGCCAATCAAGACAGAAAAGTATAAGGGCCGTGTACAGTACAAAAGGCATAATATCGATTTCATAGTCACGTTGATATGTGTCTTGAAAAACACTTAAGGGCAAATTTGAAGTCATTTGTAATCTGGGTAGATTACTCCCTATGTTAAGAGCAAACTGAAAATTCCCCTGCCCGTATAGTCCCGGGGGATGCTCCGGTGATGGAATTAGGCTCTCCATATTTTCAGCGGCAATAGGTTTGACAAAAGGCGGCGGAGATACAAGGCCGCCATATCCATCCATAATTACCAGAGGGTCAAGAGACGTATAAGAGCGTGGGGATGCTGTGTTATTTGAGCCTGCCATTTGTACAATGCGTTTTAGAACGGAGACATAAAGGCCGGAAAGTGCAAAGTCAGACCAATTTGTATTTGCGGTGGTATGAATTAAAACAATGAGGCCATTGTCAACTGGTGATGACGTTATGAAGGGGGTTCCATCACTCAATCTTGCCCATACTTTATTTTCCAAATCTTGGTCGGGGTCAGCCAGTACTTGTTGCCTGATTTTAATTTCTTCTGGGATATCTAAGCCGTAAAACGGACTATCCTCGGAAAAGGCCGCGATAGTTTGCGGTTCCTCCCATGATAATGACCCTGATAGCGACCGACCGCCTGCTCGTAAGGTGACGGGGAGTAAAAACTGTTCTCCACCTGCATCTGCCATATTTGGTCCAGAAAAACGTAGCAAAAGACCGCCATCCTTAATCCACTTTTCAAGTGAGTTCAGTACATCTGTGGGCATGCCCGCAATATCCGGCAGCACTATCACAGATGGCTTTTCTTCTATGAGTGCAGGTATGTCATCAACCATCAAGTCGGCATAAGGCTCCAAAGCCCGGATAATATAATAACTGGATTCAATTAGGGGGGCAGATGATTCGGTTTGGCTTACGGCAGCAATACCAACTTTACGCTTTTTAAATTGCTCATCCAGTAAAAATTTTGCTCCCGCACCTTTGCGGCCTTGTATCTGGAAATTAGATATATGGTCTTTGAGCGTATCAATGACGTGAAAGAAAACGGTAAGAGGGGCTTTTTTACTATCAAGGTTAAAACCTTGAATATCGAGTACGGAAGCATTTTTACCTACGGCTTGCACTTTCACCCGCAATGAAGGTAAGCCCGTATCGGCGCTATCAATATCTATTTTTACGTCGCTTTGGGTTTCAATATCTTTTTTACTGAAGGATTGTTTTGTCGGGCGTAACAAAAGCGGCAGGTTTTCTTTGGAGGGGGAAATATACGTAAGCCCGCCCTGATTTTGAAGGCTATTTACAACACCATGAATATTTCCTTCATCAAGACCGTGTGAAAGCCACATAGTTTGAATGGATTTCTTTTCTTTAATTTCTATAAGATACTTTCCTAGGGCCTCATAATTTGCTGGCCAGGGGTTAGGGGTTAGTCCTCTTACTATTGAAAGGGCTGCCCCTGGCGTGAGAGGGCCGTATTGCTGGTGCTTTTTTTCTCCTGCAGGTGGTGTTGTAGCAAGAATATACAGATCTCTCTTTTCTCTGCCAGCTTGCGTAATGGCTTCTTCTGCGGCCTTGATTTGTTGGTCCCACACTTGTGCGCTTGCCCATCCATTGTCGATGACAAGCCTGAAAGCTTCCTGTCCGGGTAGTGTGTCTGCGGGATTAATAACCGGACGCGCCAAAGCAATAATAATAAGGGCAACCATAAGGAGACGTAAAAGCAGTATCCACCAAGGCGCTTTGCTGGGTGTCTGTTCCTCGGCAATAAGCCCGACTAAAAAACGTGTAGCAGGAAATATAATTGTTCTGGGCGCTGGCGGTGTTACACGAAGAAGATACCAAAGAACAGGCAATGCCAGTAATGCAGACAAGATAATAGGCTGCATAAAAACAATTTGTGAAAGAAGTGCAAACATTTATGTATGCCCTCCTATATCCATCACAGAGAAAATATTTTTCATGGTATCTGTCGGGGAAGCGTCTGTCACGTGCAGAACATAAGACCAATTATGCTGAAAACAAAACTTTTGAAAAGACTCGATGTGAGCCTTTATACGGTCTTTGTATTGTTCTCTAACTGAAGAAACATTATTAATTAGTTCGGTTGTTTGGTTGTATGGTCCCTTGAATTTTATACGACCAGTATAATTCAGGCTTATTTCAGCAGGATCAAGAATCTGAACAATTAATCCATTCTCTGCGACAGAGGCAGCTTGAGAAAGGCTGCTTTGTATCTCGGGTAAGGGGGACAGAAAATCGCCAATACCTATGAATGAAGCGTGTTTGGGTAGTGTGAAAAGAGAAGGGAGAGGAAGCGGTTCATTATTGCCGTGCCTGCTTAAAAGGTAATGTCCGAGTTGCTCTAGTTTTTTTTCGCTGCGTCCGGTTTTTAAATCTCCGTAAAATCCAATTTGTTCTTCTGATCTTTGCAAAAGCAGGGCGAGGGCGAGGGCGATTATTTGTGCGGCATATTGTTTTGTTGGGTATTTGGGGTCGGACGTAAAGTTCATTGAGTGACCGCCAGCACACCATATGTAGCTTTTTTGTGTGGTTTGCCATTCTTTCTGCTTGATATAAATAGAGTCTGTCTTCGCAGATTGCCTCCAATCTATATCTTGTGGTCTATCCGAGGAATCATATTCACGAAACTGCCAGAATTTTTCTCCGGAACCACTTTTCCTTTGTGCGTGCGGGCCATGTAAAGTGCTGGATGCGATTTTTTCTGCTTTTGTCATCAGGGCAGGCAAAGAGGAAACAGAACCTTCTGCTTCATGTCTTAGTGGTATTATCTTTTCAATGAAGCCCATTATCCTATAAGTTTTCTGCAATATCCGTAATGAGTGTATCCAGATCTATATTTTGCGCTCTGGCCTTAAAGTTCAGTGCCATACGATGTCTTAAAACGGGGGCTGCTATGTCCAAAACATCACCTTCAAGCGGGGTTGCCCTGTTGTTCAGTAGGGCGTGCGCGCGGACGGCAAGCATAAGGCCCTGTGATCCGCGAGGACCAGGTGCCCATGTTACATAGTCATTTACAACGTCTTTTGCATTCTCATCCGGGCGAAGCGCACGTACAAGGTGCAGGATCATATCAACCACATTTTCACTAATAGGCATATCACGCACCATGTGCTGTATACCCATGAGTTCCTTTGCATTCATGACGGCGCTGACTTCGTTCACCTGATTAGTGGTTGTGCTCAAAATAATATCGCGCTCTGCTTTTTCATCAGGGTATTCAACATTAATTTGCATCAGGAAACGGTCTAGCTGTGCCTCGGGGAGGGGGTATGTTCCTTCCTGCTCAATCGGGTTTTGTGTTGCCAGAACATGAAACGGTTTTGGCAGTGGGCGCGCTTCACCGGCGATTGAAATTTCTTTTTCCTGCATAGCTTGCAGAAGCGCGGATTGCGTGCGTGGAGATGCTCTATTAATTTCGTCAGCCATAAAGAACTGTGTGAAAACGGGACCTTCAATGAAGCGAAAGGACCTTGTGCCTTTTGCGTTTTCTTCCAAAACTTCTGAGCCAAGGATGTCGGCAGGCATTAGGTCCGGTGTACATTGCACACGGTTTGAGTCCAGACCGAGTACGGTCGCAACAGTTTCTACGAGAAGCGTTTTTGCAAGGCCGGGCACACCAACAAGTAAAACATGGCCACCAGCAATAAGCGTTGTTAAGGTCTGGTCAATAACATGTTCCTGACCGATAATCACTTTTGTGATTTCCTTTTTTGCAGCACTTATTTTTTTGTATGCATCTTGGAATGCATCCACTGCTTTATCGCTCATATTTTTTCATCCTTCTCAAAAGATTCGCTTAGGGTATAATACGAAAAATCTGCTTAAATGCATGCACTTTAGGATTAAAAATAGAGATGTCCCTAAAAATCGAACGTCATATTGTCCGACAACACTGGATGCTTGAAGAAGCCACCGTAAGTCTGGTGAAGGCATTGCAAGGAAGTGTCGCCGAGGAGGAGCCGCAGGTTCTTTTCGTGGGTGGCTGTGTTCGCAATGCCGTTATGGATATTCCTGTTGATGACATAGATATGGCAACACCGCTTATGCCTGATGAGGTCATTCAGATTCTTGAGAAAGAAAACATCAAGGTTATTCCAACAGGTATTGATCATGGCACGGTGACGGCGGTTATGAACGATAGGGTTTTCGAGATTACAACCTTGCGGGAAGACAAGGAAACCGACGGGCGGCGCGCGCAAGTTGATTTTACTGCAAGCTGGCTTAGAGATGCGGAGCGCAGGGATTTTACAATCAATACTTTATTGATGGATTTAAAGGGTAATGTTTATGACCCACTGGGCTTAGGTTTAAAGGACATTGATAGGCAAAAAGTAATTTTTGTAGGCGATCCGGCGCAAAGAATTGAAGAGGATTATTTGCGCATCCTGAGATTTTTCAGGTTCTCTGCCATTTATGGTCAGGGTGAATTTGATGCGCAAGGATTAAAGGCCTGTAAAGTGGCTGCTGATAAAATCAAAACATTATCAAAGGAACGTATTACGCAGGAGTTTTTTAAGATCGTTGCATCTGAGAAAGCTTATGAGGTTTTAAAAGTGATGTTCGATAATGGTGTTCTGAGGGATCTCAGGTTTACCGATTTCGAAACTAAATTTTTTGAACATTTTTGTAATTTCCAGGAAAAATATCGTTTAAACGGACTCGCTGCCAGACTGTATGTTTTTGCCCAAATGGACTTTCAAAATGTAAAGGCCATGGAAGAGTACATTATTTTCCCCAAAGTTTTCCTCAAAGATATGCACTGCATTTCAGGGTCTTTGAGCTTGACTGACCTCTCATGCGACCACGCTGTGCGTGAGAGTATTTATAGGTTTGGTCGCGCCATGACTGCGCAAGCACTTATGATGCAACTGGTTCAGGACCGTGTCATGAATGCTTATGCACCAAAGGCACTGGAAATTATCCAGAATTGGGATATCCCCACTTTCCACATTACGGGAGATGATCTTATTGCGAAGGGGATGAAGCCTGGGCCGGAATTAGGCGAAGAGCTTATGCGACTTGAGGAGGATTGGATAAAAGATGGGTTTACTTAGCCTAGATCAATTTCCTGCGGTAAATATCGGTACCAAGAAATTGTAAAACGCTGTTGTTTCTTGTCTAAAGTCCGTTTGTGTGGTGGTGCCCGGTGAAGAAAGGCATCAGTCAAAGGATCAGTTTTAAAATCTCCCAGCCCTCTTAGAAGAGTAATATCACCTGAATGCGTTAGGCCAACACGACCTTGCGCAAAGTCGGGTAGATCCTCTATCAAATCTCCATTTTTAAGAAGTACTTTTACTTGAGCATGATTAAGACCATCGGTCATTAATAGCTCGGTTTCGTGCTTTTGCCCTTCTGGATCACTGGAGACACACGTAATAAATCGATCAACTCTTGGTCTGTCGCCTATTTTTGATTCTGGATGGAAAACTTTTGGTGTTTCTCTTTTGCTCAAATGGGTCGAAATATTGAAATTTGTAGTGAGCCCACACCGCCCGTTGGTGTGATAGGCGACATCTGCAAAAAATGCCAGTGTATTTGGAGCAAGGGCTCGCCCGTAGGCGGCGGGAAATTCATAATATCTGCTCGGTGGAATCTGTAGAATAGTATCTGTTACATGTGATAGAGCTTCTGGATCAGCCAATAGAATATCATCCATGACACTTTGGGGCATAGCACCTTCATAAAGGCCGCCTTTTAGGGTCTGGTCTTCAAATCCTGCAATTTCATCAAGAGAATTAACGATAAGAATACGTTCATCCAGAGGAACAGTGAGGCTATCAAGTAACCTTAGGGGGCGGTGGCTTCCTGATTCAGTTTTTATGGTGACGGGCTCATTGTTCATATCAAATAACAGGCCCGTCTTCAGGGCACTCTGACACAAAAATAACCGAATAACGCCTTTTATCCGCTACTTCGACGGCTTTCCCGGGGTCCGTCCGGTGAATAAGGGTATGGTCTGTTAGTGAGGGGGTGTGCGGCCCTAGCCCCCAGAAAGACACAAAATCACCTGTATGTGTGCATGACATTCTATCCCGTAAACCATCATGGTCTTCTGCAAACCCTTCATATCCCAAGAGCTTTTGTATATCCGAAGCACTCATTCTATTTTCTCCGACACCAACGGTGAGGTATTCCAGCTCTCTTGTTCCTGTCGGATCATGCTCTGTCGGCTCACGCGGGTTTGATATACCTATATGTCCGCGGAGCATTCTCCCCCTTGGTCTGGATTGATACTCCGAGGCCAAATCTGCATGTAGTTTAGCTGTGGCAACACCGCGTTTATTTTTGGTTGCAATGTGTTCATAGATAACTATTTTAACTGCTTCCGCGCCTTGCCCAGTTTTCGGATTTAATGTTTGCCCTGCCATTGCAAAAGCGGCGCGTTCTAAGAATTCAGAGACATCTGCGCCAGCCACATTTTTAAAGGCCCTTGGGAGGCGGGCAGCGCCGTTTTCTATTGTGACATGAAAAATATTTCTTGGATTGGCATCATACGTCAAAACATGTGCCTGATCAGGGGTATCAAGAAAAAAGCTGGTTACATTTGGGGGTGTTATGCCTTGTATATGTGCTGCTTTAGCGTGTTCGCCAGCGCCAGAAAACTGATTCATAAGATCCAGTCCGGATAAGTCATTTGCGACTACGATCCCCAAATCATTGGGGTGTAGGCCTATTTCACCAACTTTATTCGCCATTTTACTTCAACTAAGCCGTCTAAATTATCACCCTGTGCCGCGCATCCTAAAGATTTATTTGGGAATATGCAAAATTTTATTTTTGCCCGATTTCTAGGGCCATTTGACCTCTGGCGGCATAGACATAAGGATAGCTTCTGTATTTCCTCCGGTTTTTAGCCCAAACTGGGTGCCACGGTCATAAAGAAGGTTAAATTCAACGTAACGGCCACGTTTAATAAGTTGATGCTCCCTTTGCTCATCTGACCAGTTTTCATTCATGGATTTTCGCACGAGCTTTGAGTAAATGGTCTTGAATGTACGTCCGACATCTTGTGTAAACGCAAAATCGTTGTCCCAGCCTTTGCGGTCTAGATAGTCATAAAATATGCCGCCAATCCCTCTGGGTTCATCACGGTGAGGAAGATAGAAATACCGATCACACCATTCTTTGAATTCCGGATAGTATTCGGGATCATGTTTATCACAGCATTCTTTAAAAGCCATGTGAAAATCTTTTGTATCGTGTTCGTCTGGAAACATAGGTGTTAAATCAGCGCCACCGCCAAACCAGCTCTTTGATGTTGCGATCATGCGCGTATTCATATGTACAGCCGGAATAAGAGGCGAGCGCATATGGGCAACAAGTGAAATACCGGATGCCCAGAATTGTCCGTTACTTTCTTTTGCGCCCGGGATTTGTTGTGCAAAATCCTCTGAAAATGTACCGAAGACTTCCGAAAAGTTAACGCCGACCTTTTCAAAAACACGTCCGCGCATAATGGCCATATGGCCACCGCCTTGTAAAACTGGGCCAGATTCATTCTGAGTTTGTGTATTTTCGCGATCCCATTGTTTCTTTTCGAATCGTCCTGCAGGTAAATGTGCGTGCTCTCCCGAAGACATTTCATCTTCGATTTCTTCAAATACACTGCATATTTGGCTTTGCAAATTTTTGAACCAAGATGCAGCTTTCTTTTTTTTATCATCAATAGACAATTCACTCATGCTGGCTCCATTGTGTTTGTCTAAGCGCTTCACCTAAAATCATGGAAGTTGCATTTACAATGTTGAGAGAGCGAAGACCATGCTTCATGGGGATGCACAAGGCGTGATCTACACTCTTATGTATGTTTTCTGGAACGCCGGCACTTTCTTGGCCAGCAAGCAGAATATCATCCTTCTCGAACTTAAAGCTATGGTAGGGTATGTCGGTTTTTGTGGACATTAAGATAATCCGGTTTTTATTTTTATAGCGTTCAAAGAAGCCGTCCCAATCCTGATGGTGCTGAACAGTAACTTTATTATAGTAATCCAGAGCAGACTGCCTTATTTTTCGTTCGTCCCACAAAAAACCGCAAGGCTCAATAATATCCAAAGATGTGCCAGTACATGCACATAAACGAATCATTGCTCCCAGGTTTTGTGGTATATCAGGCTGATATAATGTGATTTTCAAATTTTTTCCTCATGTAATAAACCCCGCATTTCTAAACTTTCTTGCATAAGATTACAATTTTCTTTTAAAGGCTGGAAACAGGGGGCTTGATCTATTATAAAGAGAAGACTAAAAACTGTCTCGAAGATATTTTTCTATTACATATACTTAAAAGAGGTTTGGGCCAATTATGTCAGCCGATACAAATACGAACCATTTACATGACGGGGAAACACGACGCGATTTTATGCAGATTCTGGCATCTGTATTTGGCGTTTTTGGAGGAGCTTTGGCGGTTTGGCCAATGATAAACTCCCTTAATCCGGCAAAAGATACACTTGCTTTGGCAAAAGTGGAAGTTGATATCAGCGATATTCCGCAAGGGTCTGCAAAAACTATTATGTGGCAAGGGAAGCCCGTTTTTGTACGCCATAGAACACAAGAAGAGATTCAGGAAGCCGAAGCTGTTGATGTCCAAACTTTGAGTGACAAGCAAAGCGATGAGGATCGTGTCCAAAGGCCGGAGTGGTTAATTGCTGTGGGTGTGTGTACCCATTTGGGTTGTGTTCCGGTAGGTCAGAAGCCTGTGGAAGAACGCGGTGATTATGGCGGGTGGTTTTGTCCTTGCCATGGCTCGCATTATGATACGTCTGGCCGTATACGGAAGGGACCAGCGCCAAAGAATTTGAAGGTGCCTCCTTATGAATTTGTCAATGATACAACAATCAGGATTGGGTAGGGGAAGTCATGGGTAGTGGATCACGTGAACAGTTTGATAACCCTGTCGTAGAGTGGATTGATTCCCGTTTACCAGTGTTTTCTTTGATGCAAAAAGAATATGGTGTTTTTCCAACACCAAAGAATTTTAATTATTTTTGGAATTTTGGTGCTATTGCAATGTTTATGCTGGTGACCATGATTATAACCGGACTTGTTTTGGCGATGCATTACACAGCAGATACAAGGATGGCATTTGATAGTGTTGAGCGCATTATGCGAGATGTTAACGGCGGATGGCTTATTCGCTATATTCATATGAACGGAGCATCTTTTTTCTTTATTGCTGTTTATATCCATATTTTCCGAGGAATTTATTATGGGTCTTATAAGAAGCCACGTGAGCTTTTGTGGATTTTAGGGGTTATTATTTTCCTGCTTATGATGGCGACGGCATTTATCGGATATGTTTTGCCTTGGGGACAGATGAGCTTGTGGGGCGCAACGGTTATTACTAATCTGTTTTCTGCTATTCCACTTGTAGGCGATAGTATTGTCACCCTGCTATGGGGAGGGTTTGCTATTGATAACCCGACTTTGACAAGGTTCTTTGCGCTTCATTTTGTGCTGCCATTTGTTATCTTTGCCGTTGTTTTCCTGCACATATGGGCTTTGCATGTTACAGGTTCTAACAACCCTCTTGGTATCGAGCCTAAGGGCCCTCAAGATACGTTGCCGTTTCATCCTTATTACACCATGAAAGATACTTTCGGGTTGATTGTATTTCTGGTGGTTTATGCCTTGTTCATTTTCTATATGCCCGACGCTTTAGGGCATCCGGATAATTATATTCCTGCGAACCCGCTTGTTACGCCCGCTCATATTGTGCCGGAATGGTACTTCCTTCCTTTTTATGCGATTTTGAGAGCTGTTACTTTTAACATTAATATATACATGCTTGGTGGGCTTGCTTTGCTCTTTATTTTTATGGTCGAGTTTGTCTGGCGCCATAAACCTAAAAGAATGTCCAGCGCATCCGGTTTTCTTTTGTTTATTGTAGGTGGTGGCTTGGCGGTGTTTGGCCTTTTTGGTGATGCTTATCAAGGATTAGGCATTCCAATGACGGCAGCAGAGACAGCACCTGTTTCGGCCAAGTTGGGCGGCGTGCTTGCGATGTTTGGTTCTATTGCGTTGCTTTTGATTTTACCGTGGCTGGATAGTCATCCTCTTCGTAGCGCGCGTTTTAGACCGTTATTCCGTATATTTGTTATTATTTTTGCGTTAAGTGTGATTGTGCTTGGATATGCGGGATCTCAGCCTGCTGATAAGGTGTACTGGTCGAAATGTATGGGAGATATTCGCGCTTGTGAGGCAATCGCACAGGGGCATGATCCTCATGTGGAAGTAGGGCTTGAGCCTGTGATTTTTATGTTTAATAACACAATGTTGGCGCAGGTATTTACCGGTTTCTATTTCTTTTTCTTCCTCATAATTCTGCCGCTTTTAAGTCGTTTTGAGAGAGGGCGTGAATTGCCAGAGTCTATTCATCATGCGGTGCTCTTGCAAAAACAAAGAACAGGAGCATAAGACCTATGACTATTCGTTTCATCCTCTTTGTTTTTCTAGTCGGGCTTGTTCCTGTATCATCGGCCTTGGCTTCAGGAGATTCTCCACAGCCCCCCAAGCAGGAATGGCATTTCAACGGGCCATTCGGAACATATGATAAAGCCTCTTTGCAGCGTGGTTTGAAGATTTACCGTGAAGTATGCGCTTCTTGTCATGGTTTAAAACGGATCTACTTCCGTAACCTGAAAGATTTAGGGTACAACGACACACAAGTAAAAAATATCGCGGCTGAATATACCGTTAAGGACGGGCCCAATGATCAAGGGGAAATGTTTGAGCGTCCGGGATTACCAAGTGATAAATTTGTTTCGCCCTATCCCAATGACAATGCCGCTAAATTTGCAAATGGGGGTTCATTGCCTCCTGATCTTTCCTTGATTACAAAGGCTCGACCGAATGGTCCGAATTATGTTTATGCATTATTGACAGGATATGAAGAACCACCTCATGGTGAAGAAGTTGCAGAAGGACAGCATTGGAACAAATATTTTTCGGGACATAAGCTTTCAATGGCGCCACCTCTTTTAGAGGGGATTATATCCTACGAAGATGGAACTGAAGAAACCATTGAGCAATATGCGCATGATATAGTGCAGTTTTTGACTTGGGCGGCCGATCCTTATATGGAAGAGCGAAAGAACACCGGGTTGCGCGTAATCATATTCCTTCTGTTTTTTGCTGGCGTGATGTACAGCGTGAAAAAGAAGATATGGAAAGACGTCCACTAAAACCTTGTTTGCGCTTGTCTGTGTATCTGGTATAACTTGCAGATGCGCGATACAAAAACAGAAGTTATAAAATTCTGGTTTGAAGAAACAGAGCCACAGCAGTGGTTCCAAAAGAATAATTCCTTTGATGAAGATATCCGTGATCGTTTTATGGTAACATACGACATGGCCAGAAAAGACATGTGTGGTGATTGGACGCGCGATGCCGATGGCGTGCTGGCTTTATGTCTTGTTCTTGATCAATTTCCAAGAAACATGTTCCGTGGTTCTCAAAGGGCATTTAGAACAGATGAAAAGGCGCTTGTGATCTCCAAAGAAGCTTTAAATAAGGGGTTTGACAAATTACTGGTGCCTGTTAAACGCCGTTTTTTATATATGCCGTTTATGCATTCCGAGGATATTAACGAGCAAACCCGATCTGTCGAGCTATTTGAGAGTATGAAAGAAGATGATCCTCTTTCATATGAATATGCCTTAAAACACAAGGAAGTCATTGAAAAGTTTGGTAGATTTGCACACCGTAACGAGGTGCTGGGGCGTGAAAGTACAGAAGAAGAAAAGAAATACCTTTCATTGCCGGGAGCAGGATTCTGATTCGTGTAAAAGCAGAATCATGTTTTTTATGTGGCATATCACCTTTTTTAATTTATTGAAATATAAGTGCAAAAATAAAAGTTTGCATCTCCACAGAAATTAAGTTTAGCTATAGGTACATACCAAACATATGGAGGAAATTAATGTCTGTTTCTACAGTATCTGAAGTTCCTGTAAATTCACGTATCGAGGCTTTGCGCGCAAAACATAGGGCTCTGTCTGAGCAAGTGGACGATGCACGCAAGAATTTATCTGCAAACGATTTCTATATAAGTCGTCTCAAAAAGGAGAAGCTTCTGGTGAAGGAAAAACTGATAGAAGAAGAAAGACGAGCATCAGCTTAGATGTTTCCTAGAAAATAAAAAGCCGGGTTTTTACCCGGCTTTTTTGTTCTTTGATCATGATTTAGTAATCATTACCATCGGATAAATTTGATGATTCCGGCAAGAAATTGGAAAAGTCAAAGCCGCTGTTTGAGTTACTTGAAGTGCTTGAATTAGCTTCATCACGAAGAGTTTGCTCAGCCAACATTTGTTGTTGTTGTGCTTCACGCTCGCTTTTGACGGCTTCCGGGTCTTTACCTGCAGCTTTTAGGCCCTTGTTATAGGCTTTTTCAAACTCCTGATATGTACACAAACCTAATTCCGCAGGATGGCGAGGTCTAAGATTTGGTGTATTCGGATGCGTGCGTTCACGAATAGAGGCGATCGTAGGCTTTGTTGTGCCCACAAGCTTACATATTTGGGCATCCGATATCTCTGGATTATGCTTCAGAATATAAGCAATAGCATCAGGCTTATCACCTCGCTTAGAGACTGGTGTATAGCGGGGCCCTTTCGAGCGTACTTTCACAGCAGGAAGGTCTCTTTTTGCAATCTTAAGATCAGCATTTGGGTCTGCTTCACATCTTTCTAATTCTTCGCGTGTCAATTCGCCGTGATCAATAGGGTCACGTCCAACTAAACCTCTGCCAATTTCTTCATTTGCAAGAGCCTCTACTTCAATTTCAGTAATATCTGTGAAATTGGCGATCTGCCTGAAGGTTAGTGCAGAATTCTCAATTAACCAAACAGAGGTTGCCTTTGGCATAAGCAGTGTTTGTGTATGTGTTTTGGCCTTCGCCATTTCTTTCTCCTGATATATAGTTTCCAATATCCAATACCATCAAACCCGTCCCTTGGTTCAATGCGATTTTTAAACAAAATGTTTATGGAACAGCCAGAACATAGATGATTTTTAGTAAAAACACCAGTTTTTTTTGGGCTATCTTGAATATATATGCGTTGCTTTTATAAACGGATAATTTTAGTCTTCTCTAGCAGGGCTAGTATTGTATGAAAACGGAGCGATTTGACATGTTTGATGACGATTTGCCAAAGCCAAAACCAGAGGCAGTATTCCCCAGAAATCTGGAGCGGCTGTCTGTGTCTGATCTTGAGGATTATGTTGTTGAACTAGAACAGGAAATTGTCAAAGTGCAGGCAGAAATAGACAGAAAAAGAGCCTCGCAGGATGCTGCGTCGTCGTTCTTTAAGGACACATTATAAATAAGGAAAATAAATGCGCTTAGAAGAAGATATAAAACTTGATTTCAAAGATGTTTTGATTAGACCAAAGCGCTCTACGCTTAAAAGCCGTAAAGACGTCGATATAACACGTGAGTTTGTTTTTAAGTGGAGTAAACAGCCGTATAAGGGGGTGCCAATTGTGGCGGCCAATATGGATGGCGTTGGCACGTTTGAAATGGCAAAGGCGTTTATTGAAAGTAAAAGTGGAATGAGTGTTGCGCTGCATAAACACTATCCACTTGCGGATCTTTTAGACTTTTTTGATAAAAATGACACATCGTCTGCTTGGTATAGCATAGGCATGGTTGATGCGGACTATGAAAAACTAACGGAGTTTACAAAGAAAAATCCGTCAAAAATTGAAAAAATATGTGTTGATGTTGCAAACGGGTATAGTGAGCATTTTCTTGACTTCGTTAAGCGTGTCCGCGATCAGTTTCCTGAATTAACGATTATGGCTGGCAATGTTGTGACTGGTGAAATGGTTGAAGAATTGATTTTATCAGGCGTTGATGTTGTTAAGGTTGGTATCGGGCCGGGGAGTGTTTGTACAACGCGTAAGATGACTGGTGTTGGCTACCCCCAACTTTCGGCTATTATAGAATGCGCTGACGCTGCGCACGGTTTAGGTGGATTAATCTGTGCGGATGGTGGATGTACATCACCGGGCGATATTGCCAAGGCTTTTGGTGCTGGCGCTGATTTTGTAATGTTAGGCGGTATGCTGGCTGGGCATGATCAATCTGAAATGAATATTGTTGAAGAGTCAGGCAAAAAGTTTGTCAGCTTTTATGGAATGAGCAGCAATACGGCAATGACCAGGCATAAAGGTGGCGTTGCGGAGTATCGTGCGAGCGAAGGAAAGACTGTTAAAATCCCATACCGCGGAGATGTGTCCGGCACATTACAGGATATACTCGGTGGTGTTCGTTCTGCGTGCACATATGTTGGGGCAAGGCGCTTGAAAGAACTGCCAAAGAGAACTACGTTTATTAGGGTGACACAGCAAATCAACACGATCTTCGGGAATGACTAGCCGTGCCATAATAATACCATATTTCAAAGGCGTGATTTACTTGCGAAGGTATTATCAACTCGATAAAGTGTGCGGTTAGTGTAATATGCAAGAGGAAGTGTAATGGAAGAAATTGAAGCACGTTTGAAGGAAACTTCACAGGAGTGTCTGAAGGCTTATGAGGCTTGGGCAAGTAAAAAGCAAGATAAGAAAACCCAGGAAGATCTTCACAATGCAATCCATGAACTGAGACGAGTATCTTCTCGTTTGGAAATAGAACTAGCGGTGAGCGAGAGAGATCAACTGGCGTCTAAACCGCTTCCTATTCCTTCTCATAGATCTACGCATAAAGGGTCTTCTACGTCTATATTAGACAGTGGTGATGATGATAACGGTGGACCAGGAGATGGAAAATCCTCTCCGCGCCGTAAGCGTACGCAAAGGAAGTAGTTAAAAGTTATCTTTTAGCTTTCTAAGCGCGGAAAATTCGTCCGCGCTTTTTGCTTTCATAAAGACGTTTGTTTTCTTCTCAAGTTCAAGAGTGACTGGAATCGTGGGTTTGTTTTGGGCTCGCAAATCTTTGACATCCTCGATACGTTTTTGCAGATGTGGATTGCCTTTGTCCTGTGTTAGGCAAAATCCAGCATTTCCGCGGGTGTATTCATGCCCACAATATATCAACGTATCATCAGGTAGAGTGCTTATTTTCTGAAAGGAGTGAAACATATCTTTAGCACTTCCCTCGAATAGGCGCCCGCACCCCATGGAGAAGAGAGTGTCTCCGGTAAATAAAGCTTTGCTGTCTGCAAAATAGTAGCAGATTTCACCGATCGTATGTCCGGATGTTTCTATAACTCGAGCTTTTTCATTACCAAGTTGAAAGAGATCTCCATCAGAAAGGGTCTGATCTACGCCTTTTATCCTGTCCTTTTGTTTTTCGGGGGCAACGACTTTTGGATTATACTTTTGTTTTAAGGCCGGGATACCATTTACATGATCCCAGTGGTGGTGCGTTAGCAATATATAATCAAGTGTAAGATTTCTTTCTTCAATCAGTGAAATAATCGGCGCAGCTTCTCCGGGGTCTAGAATTGCTGTAGTGCCGTCAGAAGATTGTAGAAAATATGCATAGTTATCTTCGATAATTGGTATGATTGTAATGTCTATCACGGTGTCACTTTGTCTCCTGTGCCGATCTCTTTTGTTCCTAAAAGGTCGGCAAGTCTGTGTTTAGCGCTGCCGGGGCGTAGGGGCTTTTGTTGCGATTCATGGGGGGCCCAGCCAAGAAGAAAAATAACTTCAAAAGAAGCAATGATTTTTCCATTTTCGTCCGAAAACTTGTTTTGGTAGTTTTGTGCCACATCCATAAAAAATGCTTTGGAAAGAGGGGTTTTTTTTCGCTCTATGATGTAGTTACTTTCACCCATACCGCGCAAATCATGAAATAGCTTAAAAGCATTGTCATAGGTAACGGTAATGATTTCCGAGTCGATGACCGGGAGAGAAAAGCCAGCGCGCTGTAGCAGGCTTCCCATTTGATATTTGTCTGCAAAGGGCGCCACATGGGGGCTTGCTCCACCATAATGATTGAGCTCAATATCGGTCATGACGTTACGAAGCTCATGCAGTGTTTCTCCTCCTAACATGGAAGCTATAAACAGGCCATCGTCTTTCAGTGTATTCCGGATTTGCAATAATACACCGGGCAGATCGTTTATACTGTGAAGGTTAAGATTGCTGATAATGACATCTGTAGAGTGGGCTTTAACTGGCAAAAACTCTTCATCGCCTTGAATATAATGATTGCATTTTGTAGAGGGGGATTCTGTTATATCAAGGGTAAAAAGCGTGTTAATTTTTGGGTGAGATCCAAGTGTTCCTCTTGATCCAAGCTCAAGACCTATCTCAAAGGTCTTGTTTATATCCATAATGCGGTCGTTAAGCTGATTTTTACCCCATTGAAAGAGAAAGTCATGCTTAGAAAAATTAGCTTTTATACGCTCTCTTCTGCGCTTAATTAAATCGCGGTCAAATACATTAATGTCGTTTTTTGTCTTTAAGCAGGTTACCATTTTTCTGGCTTCAGATCATCGTCTAGTTCTTCATCCATAGCATCACGGATGTCTTTAATTTCATTTTCGAAGTCTTCTATGAGGCTAATATCTATATTTTTAGCGGCCTCACGTTTTTTGTTTTCCAACTCGGTAGCTTCAGGATTTCCTGCTACGCTTTCATTTTCCAATGCTTGGGCCTCGTCCTTGGATACAAACAATCCCAGCTTCTTTTTACGATGTTTATCTTTTTTCTTTTCTTCTTTTTCTAAGGCTTCGTCTTTTTTCTTTTTTACCTGCGTAACAGGGCTAGGATTTCCCTCTTTTTGGCTATTGTCTTTTTCTGGTTTGTCTTCTGTCTTTTGCTGTCTTGAAGCATCAAAAGCAGCTTTTGGGTTGGTTGCCGGGACAGCAGCAGGAAGTGACCAATCGGGCTGCGCGGCTTTGAAAATTTTATCAAGGATGAGCTTTACATCCTTTTTAGCCTGAAGTTTCATATGGCCTGGAATATAACGGTACGCCCTGGCAAGAACAGTCATAAAGTGCTGTTCTTTTGATAGTGATTTCCACAGCAACATATACTGATAAATCGGAATGAAGGTCATGTTTGGATCTTTGAACGCATCAGGTGGCGCAGTTACTGCAAATGGGTGGATGCGTTGCGGTGTTATTCCGACGTGGCTGAAATAACTTTCACCAAGCTTGATAACAAGATCAGGTGTTACTCCAAATTTTTCGGCGATATGCTGTTTTAGCATCTTGTAGGTTTTAATTTCTTTGGGAATATTAAAACTAGGCGCGCTTGCGCTAATCCCATTGCCTTCAAAACGCTGGGGAACCGGCATATGTTTGACCATAAATCCTGCGTGGACATCTCCTTTTATGCTGCTGGCCAAAGGCAAGACTACGGCTGTATTGATTGTTTTATCGTCAGACAGAACAAAATCAACACTCTCGGAAGATATGCCGGTTCTGCCTCCCTGACTCTGGCCTTCTTCAACGAAAATCGAGTTAACCGTCCTTAGCTGGCCGGCTGTGCTCTTAACTTCCTTAAAGCGCTTATCAGATGTATTGAGCTGTTTTAGAAAATTTCTAACCTTGAAAGTCCTTCTGATTTCGCCTGAAGTAAATTTGATATCTTTACTGCTCCAGTTTTCTGCTTTCACATTAAGAAACTGCATAAGAGAAAGAATTTGTAGTTCAAGTCGGGCATTAGGAATCAAGCCAACAGCTATGGCATCAAGAACTTGCTGTGCTCCGAATTCGCGGATGACCCCTTTCGCTTGAAAGCGGCTGGCTTCTAGAACTTTGTTTTTAGGTGAAAGCGTAAGGTTCTCATCTTCAACAGCGATATAATAGGTGTGTATACGTTCGTCGATATAGTTCGGATCAGGATAATAAACCGGACCTTGCTCAATGTCTTTCTTTGCGACAGCTTGTAACCCAAGATATTGAAAGGCAAAGCGCTCTGCGCTCTCGCTGCTTAAATCACCAAGGTTTGAAATATTAGAAAAATCTGTCGAAATGGCTTCCAGCATGTGACCAGACCATTCGCGGCCATCAATATTCATACCGCTTCGTCTTACTGTGTTGGCTATGCCTCTTATAACGCCGTCATGAAGATAGACATGAAGCTTTCCATTGTCATCCAGCCTATAGGGAAGGATTTCTGCATTTTCCTGATTGCGCGTTACAACATCAACAAGTGTTCCGTCCTTCTGGTCGCGCAGAGTTTTGACGGATAGAACATTTGTCTCATCATGTGTGATACGTCTTTCAACAACGTTCAGGCTCGCACGTTCTGGCATTTTCTGAGCAATGGAAATAAAGCTCGTAGGCGGATCACCCAAGGGGTCACCATTAAGGTTCAGAAGTCTGAAGTGACCATCGAAATGTTTTGCGACATGCTCTTCATCCCAATGAGGAGCTGAATACTGGACGCGTGCGCCAAGAGAATGTAGTTCTTTTCGAAATTCTTCTACGGTGTAGAAAGTATATTCAAAGGGTAGGCTGTTTTTCCATATTTTGCGTTTATCTTTGCGCATAATGAATTCATAGGCCCACTTGTACGGAACCCTGAACAATCTTGTTTTAGGAAAACGTGGCTCTAACTCTTCCAGAAAAAAGCCACCACACCCAGGATCTTGCTTGGGGCGTGCATGTTCTGAATACCAGACAAGAAGATCGGCTTCTGATAGGTCTGCAAGGTCTTTGCTCTTGCTTTCCTCATCATGCATTTCCATCAATACAAACTCATCCCCCTCGGGTTTCGTGTAGTCCCGGATGAACATGGTTCCGCCATTTTTAAGCATAAGAAATTGTTTGCGGAGTGTGTCGCTTATGATGCGCTCGTTATATCGTGCATTTGAAAATATCTGGTGCAGAATAAAAGAGTTAATAATGGCATCGACGCTTTCAGGTTCAAATAAATCGCTTGATGCATCGCCAACCATAAATTCAAGATTATTCATTTGGTACGTTTTGTTGGCACCCGAAATAATGCCTTTACTTTTATCGACGCCCACGAAGTTAAGATCCGGACTTAAAACAGACATAACATAGGTAAGCTGTCCGTCGCCGCAACCCATATCAAGCACTTTAGATCCATCTTCAAGCAACAGATGCGACAGGATAAACCATGCGCGCTTAACTACATCGTAGGGAATATCCTTGAGAAGGTAGTTCCTTTCTTCGATATAATCTATCTGTTGTTCGCCAAATAAATTGTTGTTGTCTATATTTACCATATGCTATCAGCGCTCTTAAAATATTCCGTGTTTATAGCCTGTTTCTTTTGCTTTTCCAAGCGGTGTATCATACAGTTATCGTACAGAAAACACACATAAAATTTGCGATTATGTCCAAAAAATCAGCTGTTTTAGTTAAAGTAGGAACGAAATCAAAAGGCATCTTTATGTCTACGGTAGATTTGATATTGCCGCCACGTTGTCCAGTAACGGGCGATATTGTTGATGTGCAGGGCATGATATCACCGCAGGCATGGAGGGAAATCGCCTTTATTTCCCAGCCTCGCTGTGATTGTTGTGGCATTCCTATGGAATTTGAAGGTGATGATCTGACCTGTGTGGAGTGTCTTGATAACAGGCCAAAATTTGAAAAAGCCAGAGCTGCAGTAGTTTATAATGATGCGAGTAGAAATCTTATTCTAGGGTTTAAGCATGGCGATAAAACACATACGATACAGGCATTTATTCCATGGCTTATGAAGGCAGGGCATGAAATTCTTTACGATGCGGACTATTTAATTTCTGTGCCCTTGCATCCTTACCGTCTTATCGCCCGGCGTTATAATCAGGCAGCGTTACTTGCGGATTCACTATCTGGTATTTGTGGTGTGAAGCATTTGCCTTTTGCCCTAAGGCGTGTGCGGTCAACGCCAAGTCAGGGGCATTTGAGCTATTCAGACCGGTTCAGAAATGTTCGTTCTGCGTTTGAAGTAAGCATGCCCTATAAAGCTGTATTAAAAGACAAAAAAATTGTTTTGATTGATGATGTGTATACTACCGGTGCTACGGCAAGTGAATGCACAAAATCTTTACTTCAGGAAGGCGTTGCATCGGTCCGTGTGCTCACGCTAGCAAGAGTTCTACAAAGTAATTTATAAAGTTTCACCCTTAATCAGGCGTCCTTGATCAAACGGTGGGGCGAGGGCGTATTTCATGGCAAGGCCCTTAAGCGGGGCAACACGTTCAATGAGCTTTAATCCGCTTCGCCTTATGTCTTTTATGGGTGCTGTATCGTTGCTGACAAGCAGGTTCATCCCATGAATTCCCCTTGTTCGGGTTTCTATATCAAATCTGCGTCTCTGTTGGTAAAGTTTTAAGATGGATAGACTACCGTGGTCTGCTCCAACACGCATAGCATCAATAATAACCTCGGCAAGGCTTGCAACATCGCGCAATGACAGGTTTAATCCCTGTGCTGTTATGGGAGACATGACATGTGCAGCCTCTGCGATCAGAGCTGTTCGCCCCCCTATCAGAGATTTAGCCTTAACGGCTGTAATGGGCCAGCATTGCGGGTTTGTTTCCAATGTAACGCCGCCAAGAATATCGTTGGTTGCGCTTTGGAGAGCTTGAATAAAACCCTCTTTTGGTAGCTTAATCAACTCGTTTGCTCTTTCGGATTTTTCTATCCAAACGACACTTGACTGATTAAGCGGGAGGGGAACAAGCGCAAAAGGTCCTCCGTCACGGTGAAATTCTGTGGAAGTATTATTATGAGAGCGCGAATGGTTAATGATGCATGTTATTGCGCTTTGGTCGTATTCATGGGTTTCGGTTTTTATTCCCGCTAGTTCACGTGTGGATGATTTTTTGCCGTCTGCTCCAACTATTAACGGGGTTTGTATAACTGCGCCATCGCTCAATGTTGCAAAAACCAAGCTTTTATTTTCGATAGTAAATTTTTCAAGCGTTTTATCTTTGTGCATTGTTATGTGTCTGTTTTTTAATGCATCTTCATACAGTTTTGCCCTTAAATAACTATTCGGGATATTCATGCTGAAAAATTCTTGCCCGATATCGAAGGAGTCGAATTCTGAATAGAGCGTGTCTTGTCCGCGGATACTGTCATCTATAATGCGCATGACCTCCATTTTCGTGCCAAACTCGTTGCAAAACTCTTGTAGTCCGGCAGCTCTCAATATGTTGAGGGAGCTTTGCATCAGTGCGACTGTTCGGCTTGATCTTTCGGTATCCAAAAGCGGCTTTGGGGGATAGGGCTCAACCACATGAACACTAACACCACATTTAGCAAGTAAAATAGCAAGTGTAAGCCCTGCTACGCCGCCGCCAACTATCAAAACATCTGCCTTGTAATCAGGGCTGTATTTTTGTGTGTTTGTCATGCTAAAGTCCTATTCGGTCTTAACTTATATGGCTTCCAGAGCAGGGGCAAGGGAATAAAATATGGCAAATATAGAAATTTATACTTGGTCAACATGTCCGTATTGTATGCGCGCAAAAGCGCTTCTGGATTCAAAAGGCGTAAAATACACAGAATACGATATTACGGGCGATGACACAGCACGTGAAAAAATGATTGAACGCACTGGCGGTCCGAAAACCGTTCCCCAGATTTTTATTGATGATGAACATTATGGCGGATGTGACGATATACATGCACTTGATGCCGCCGGTGAATTGGATGCTTTAATCAATGTCTAATATATTAAGAGCGGCATGTGTACAGGCCACAAGTGGACCAAATATAGAAGAAAACATAGAGAACGTTGCTCATTATATTCGTGAAGCCGCAAAAGAAGGAGCAAAGTTCGTCACAACCCCAGAAAACACCTGTCATTTACGTTATCCGGCAGCTTTAAAACATGAAAGTGTTGCCGCTGAAAGTGAACATATCGGGATTCCTTTTTTCTCCGAACTTGCTAAAGAATTGGGCATTGCTCTTCTTATTGGCTCTATGTCTGTGCGCGGCGAGAATAATAAATTTCTAAATCGTAGTTATCTTTTTTCTCAAGATGGCTCGCTTGAGAAAATCTACGATAAGATACATCTTTTTGATGTGACCTTGCAAAATGGCGAAGAGCATAAAGAAAGCGAAGTTGTTGAGCCTGGCGGGCATGCCGTCATTTCGCCACTGAATGAGCATTTTATTCTGGGGCTGAGTATTTGCTATGACTTACGCTTTGCATATCTTTTTCGTGACATGGCACAAAAGGGAGCCAATGTATTATGCATGCCATCGGCTTTTACTGTGCCGACGGGGAAGGCACATTGGGAGGTTTTACTTCGGGCCCGTGCAATCGAAACAGGAAGTTATGTGTTAGCGCCTGCGCAGGTGGGGGAGCATGAGAACGGGCGAAAAACATATGGACATTCTATGATTATAGATCCTTGGGGCAAAGTTATAGAATGTAAAGAAGAGGGGGAAGGAATAATTATTGCTGATCTGGATTATGATCAGGTGCATAAAGCCAGAAGTGCTATTCCTGCTTTGACACATGACCGTAATTATACAATTTTAGCTTAGAGAAGGACTGAAAAGATGAGTTGTTTGAGGGAAGATGCTATTTTTCTAGGCAAGAGTGACAACGGAGAAGGAGAGGCTCAATACTTCCCTTTAAAGTGGGGAAACCGCCATGGGCTAATTGCTGGGGCGACCGGAACAGGGAAAACAGTAACTTTACAAGTTCTGGCCGAAGGGTTTTCCAAAGCAGGAGTGCCGGTCTTTGTGGCCGATGTTAAAGGTGATCTTTCAGGTCTTTGTGGCTTGTCGGATATGCAGGACTTTTTGGTTAAACGCGCTAATTTGATAGGATTTTCCGAGGAATATAAAGGGGATGAATTTCCGGCAGTCTTTTGGGACTTGTTCGGAATGCAGGGGCATCCCGTGCGTACAACAATTTCTGAAATTGGACCGCTTCTTTTATCTCGTATGCTTGAACTAAATGATACACAAGAAGGTGTTTTAAATATTGCCTTCCGTGTGGCAGACGAACAGGGACTACTTCTGCTTGATCTTAAGGATTTGCGCGCACTTTTGAACACTGTGAGCGAGCAGAGAGCCGAGATATCTTCTGCCTATGGTAATGTTTCAACGCAATCTGTCGGCGCTATTCAAAGGGCTTTGCTAAGGCTAGAGGATCAGGGTGCTACCAGGTTTTTTGGAGAAACAGCGCTGGATTTGTATGATTTTATGCGAACCGATAAAAACGGTCGTGGGTATATTAATATTCTTGTAGCGGACAAACTCATGATGTCGCCACGGCTTTATGCAACATTCCTTCTTTGGATGTTGGCAGAGCTATTCGAGGAGCTTCCAGAAGTGGGAGATAGTGACAAGCCAAAGCTTGTTTTCTTTTTTGATGAAGCGCATTTGCTTTTTAATGATGCGCCTAAAGCATTGCTGGAAAAAGTTGAGCAAGTTGTAAGATTGATCCGTTCAAAAGGTGTGGGGGTATTTTTTATTACCCAAAGTCCCGACGACATTCCCGATACCGTATTAGGGCAATTAGGAAACAGAATTCAACATGGTTTGCGCGCCTTTACACCCAAGCAGCAGAAGGCAATTCGTGTGGCAGCACAGACGTATCGTCCAAATCCCAAGTTCAAGGTTGAAGATGTCATAACTGCGCTTGGTGTTGGCGAGGCATTGGTTTCAACATTAGAGAAAAAGGGTGAACCTTCAATTGTTCAGAGGACAATGATCAGGCCACCGTCTTCAAAATTAGGGCCTGTACAACAATCAATAAGGCGTATGGTTGTTGCCGAGAGTACGCTTGAATCCAAATATGCAGAAACTATAGATAATGAATCGGCCTATGAAATTTTACAAAAGCGTGCAGAAAAAGCTTCTGAAGCAGCAGAAAAAGCACAAGAAACGGCAAGTGGAACATCGACTAAGAAAAGATCGAATAGGCAAGGCGTAGGGGAGGCTGCGGTTAAGTCGCTTGTGCGTTCGGTTAGTTCATCAGTAGGGCGTACAATCGCCAGAGAGTTGGTGCGCGGTCTTATGGGGGCGTTAAAACGCTAAACTAGGTGAGCGCGCCTACATTAACGCGTAAAGCGCCTGCTATAGATTTCATAGCGCGGATTGATCCGTCTTTTTTGCCTGTTTCTATTTCGGTAAGATAGGGGCGAGAAATTCCAGACGCTTCTGCCAAGTCATTCTGGGTCATTTTGCGGAATTTACGGATAATTTTTATAGGGTGTTCTTGACGAGCTGAAAGCCTGTCTAAAACGTCATCAGGCAGGCCATTGTCATTTCCTGTGCTGTTCATCTCACGAAAATCATGTAGAGGAACTAAAACGTATGGTTTACCTTGAATGTGCAATAAGTCGTACTTCATTTACCCGAATCCTGATTTTTTATCGCGGTATTGTATCAGGATAAAAAAAGAGTTCCATGTTAAAATTTAAAATCTTTTTGTCAAAGTAATTGATCCGAACACGCTGTTTTCATCTTGTCCCTTGAATTCTTTGCTTCTTGTATTGAGTGTGTAAGACAATCTATAGTCGTCGTAGATCAAAGAAAATCCGGCGCTTGCATCGCCTACTAGACGTTCTTTTTCTACACTGTAACTGTTTGAAAAGCTGTTTCCATCAAGGAAAATGTCACGCGCAACGGCGCGTCCTTCAATGCCTGCAAATATTTGCCAATGGAGTTTGTGTTTCTCTGTAAAGAATACGCCTGTTCCAGGGATGGCTGGGCGAACCCTTTGCGGTGTGTCCTGTTCTTCCGCAGATCCCAAAACAACTGTGGCACCAATACCAACGTGTGTTCGTATATTTCCCAGAGAGATATTGAAATTAGGCTCCAGGCGTGTGTATAGGCCCTTTGTTTCAAAATCCAGCGCGTAAGGAATACGCCTTTGCCATGAAAGAATAACTCCTGGTTCAAAATCCAGTTGGTTATCCCATCCTTCGGGGATTGGAGAATGTGAGATGTTTTTGTGAACGAATTTTTGCACAGGTTCACCGAGTGCTTCGGGCCCGACTACACCTAGGGTAAATTCAAGTTCATCAATGTGGCTTGGTAAGTGCTCGTTTTGTGTAGTGGTTGAAAGGCCAATAGAACCATAAAGAAAAGCAGCCCATGGCCTGTCATTTTCAGGCTGTACGGCTAGTTTTATATCTTCGGGTGTGTAAATGTTATGACCAAGTGTAAAAAAAGTTGATGTGGTTTCATTCAGGTCAAATGTCGGAACTTTGTCTGCAAGCTTATCAATAACGGGTGGGACACTGACTTTTGAATTGTACCAAGTTGCACGAATGCCGCTTGTATAAAAGCGATCAGTTCCACCCCCTAGATTATCATTTTCTATTGAAAGGCTTAGATATGAAGCATCATGTTTATTGTCTGCATATGCATCTATGGGTATTGCAATAACAATAAGAAGCAGAATGAGTGCAATTTTACGCATTATTTCTCCGTTTTTTCTTTTCTCTTCTACCGCATTGCAGTTGTTTGTGCTACAGAACTTTGCATGAGCATTACAAACTTCTATGATTATGGCCCGCAACCGGATCAAGCAAAAAGCCTGGTTATCATGTTGCACGGGGTTGGATCAAACGGGCAAGATCTGATATCACTTGCGCCTATGTTGGCGCAAAGCTTACCCGAGACTGCATTCTTATCCCCTGATGCACCTTTTCCCTGTGATATGGTTCCACCCGGTTATCCTAATTCCTATCAGTGGTTTTCTTTGTTGGATCGTGATCCGCACAAAATGTTGTCGGGTGTTGCGGCTGTTTTTCCTCTTGTTGAAAAGTTCATGGAAGAACAGCTTGAACGGTATAATCTCTCTTATAATAGGGTTGCTCTCCTTGGTTTTTCGCAAGGAACTATGACAAGCCTTTATGTTGCCCCTAGATTGAAACAAAGTATTGCAGGAGTTTTAGGATATTCAGGTGCCTTGCTATGGGATGAAAAAGTGAAAGCAGATTCCTTGAAAAAAATGCCGATGCATCTTATTCACGGGGAGGTCGATGATGTGGTGCCGGTTCAAGCATGGAGTGAGGCAAAAAATACTTTAATATCAAGTAATTACGAGTTTTCTGGGCACACAACACCAGGCCTGTCCCATTCTATTGATGAAAAAGGTGTGGAATCCGGCGTGATATTCCTCAAAAAAGTGTTGGGTTAACGCTATTTATGTTGCGATGCAAAATCCCTGTGTTTTGGTCCTGTTTTTTTGTATCTTATTGATTATCATAATATCTTTAGTTCATTTTAGACGCTGCAGTGCAAAAAAATTGTGGAGCGCAGCACATTTATTTAAATTTGAGTAATATAATTACACTGATTTATGCTATAATTGAGGTGTGGTAGCGAGGCCTGATTGGCTATAAAAGTCCCTTCCTATACAGGCTTCCGGAATGCATTTAATTGCACGAAGCGTTCAGCAAAGTGTGGTTGAATCGAGACATATAGAGAGGAGAGTTTTATGACCGCAACTGTAATGCCGTCAGATATACCGTTAGAAAGGTGTCATGCCTTAATACTCAATGCGGATTTTAGGCCGCTGAGCTATTTCCCGTTATCTGTATGGCCTTGGCAGGATGCTGTTAAGGCCATTTTTAGAGGAAGTGTAAATGTTATCTCTGAATATAACCGGACAGTTAGGTCGCCACAAATTGAGATGAACTTGCCCTCTGTATTGGCACTTAAGGAATATGTGCCCACGGAAAGAAGTCCGGCGTTTACTAGGTTTAATGTGTTTTTGCGTGATCGCTGGCACTGTCAATATTGTGGAGGAGGATTTAATACCCATGAATTGACATTTGATCATGTTGTTCCAAGATCAAGAGGGGGCAGAACGCATTGGGAAAATATTGTAGCTGCTTGTCAGTGCTGTAATACGAGAAAAGGAAATCATATGCCTCGCGATATTGGTATGTATCCTTTGACAGAGCCAAGACAGCCAACGATATATGAACTGCAGAGCCATGGACGAAAATTTCCTCCGAACTTTCTACATGAAAGTTGGGAAGACTTTTTGTACTGGGATGCAGATATTACAGAGCAATAAGTCATTAGTTTGGCACGCCACGGAGAGCGGTTTTCCCGGCTTGCCATGAACCGGCGCAAAGAATTTTGAGTAGGTGTGGTACCTACAGATAGTTTTAGCGCTACGTGCAACGAAAGGAGTATATTATGTTTTCACATATAACAAATCTTGCACACTTACGTTCAATCACGCAGGCCTTCGGGTTTTTCCTGTTCTACACGGTCTTGCTGGTTGGCTTATCAACCTTCCTCGGCCATTACATGGGCGTGCTTGGCATGGTTGATGGTGCAGTTGGAAGCTTTTTCGAAGGCAGCAACTGGCATACTCTGATTGCATCTGGTTGGGTATTAATCCTGTCCAGTATGATTTTATCAGGTAAAAAACTGACAAACGATATTATGGCGGTTGTTATAGCTATCGTTGGTGTGTATCTCACACATTCAGTTGACGTACTTCTCGGTATGGTCGTGGTTTCATACCTCACCACACTTGAAAAAGGGAAGTAATATACTTTAAAAAATACTCTGAGCCGGGGCAGTATGCTCCGGCTTTTTCTTGTTTTATCTTCCAAAACCCTTGACTTCCGTACGATTTTTGCCTACTCATCTCTCCACACACATAATTTTAGAGTTGAGTCACGCACGATGTTTGATGATTTATTTGATTTCGCGAAAAAGCGCACCCTGAAACAATCCATTGGATTTTTTCTGTTTCACGGTGGTTTGATTGTTGGTCTTATGAGCCTGTTGAAGGTTCTCGGAGCTTAAGGGCTGCGGCAATACAAAAGACAAACAACCCGAAACATAAAAGCACATTATAATTTGCCATAGACAGGCCAAGCAGAGGATCTTGCCACGGGATCTTGCTGCAATCGCCCATGGGTGCGCTCATAATATTTTCAAGAATGCTTTGTCCTGAATTATCTTCGAAAAGCGGTACAGCACAACCATCAACATGTGATGACCACCACCCGTGCTCTACACCGGTATGATAGCTTGCTACAACAGAGTTGGCCAAAAAGCTTAAGCCGTTTATGGCTAAAATACCTTTCACGAGCTTTGTATTTTTTCTAAAGCCCAGTCCAACAAGACTGAGGGCAAGGGCAAGGGCAAATGGGTAGCGCTGGTAAATACATAAAATGCAAGGCTCAAGTTTCAAAATAGCCTCTGCAAAGAAGGCGGCGCCTAGAGAAAAAAGTGATATAAGTACTATCAATCCTAGAGAAACAGAAGGGGTGAAAAGTATTTTTAATAGCTGCTTCATTTAAAAATACCCCTTGATAAATTCTTTGATTATATCCATGCCATCTGTTCCGAGGAAAATAAAAACCATAATCAAAAACCAAACCCAAAAGAGGCCAATGAGAGCTCCTGCAATAACAGATAGCCCATCACGCATAATAACACCAATTGCCATCAGGGATATACCAAGGCTCGGGATTGTATTGGTCATTGGTAGGGGTACGCAAATTGTCAGGGCCATAATAAAGCCAAAAACACCTATAAAATTAGAAAAAATTCCGTGTGTTACAAATTCTAGTCTGGGCTTGATAAAATACTCCAGCTTTTCTGACCATGGGAGCAATTTTTGAATAATAATGCTCAGTTTTCTCCGCTTCATTGTTTTTGTACGCATCCATTTAGGGAGCCATATTGTGTGACGGCCAACAGCCTGTTGTGCCGCCAGTATAATAAGAGGCGATGCAAGCAGAACGTTAATAAAGGGGGGGACGGGAATAGGGAGGGCCATGGGGAAGGCTATAATCAAAATCAAAAAGCCGAATCCTCTTTCGTGTAGGGCCACCAGAATATCGTCTATGCAGACGGTTTCTCCTGTCATTTCTTCATCAATTTTTCTGAATATATCGGATATTGTGCGCATAACGGTTTAAAATAGCAAATATCCCTCTTTATGACGAGCAAGAAAATAGTGTGATTTTGCAGCTATAAAGAAGGCTTTTTTTTAATAAAGAGGTGGTGCCCCCGGGGAGACTTGAACTCCCACTCCCGAAGGAACCGGATTTTGAATCCGGCGCGTCTACCAATTCCACCACAGGGGCGCACCAAAGTAGAACGCGATCATAGCGATCTAAAAAAAATCTTCAACTTAAAAATAAAGCGTGAAATTTAACAGAAAGAGGGTGGACACCCCCCTTAGTGTGTGGGTAAAGGGGGTGCCCGGTCAAAAACACGTGTATTTATGTGATATATCACATTATTTGATGTCGATGTCAATGGGTTTTTTCACAAACTTATGAGAACAAAGTTAATTTTTTGAATTAATTTTTACAGTTAAGTAATTGGTTTTGCTTATTTTATATCTGATCTACTCTTTGCGGCTTTGCGAAGGTCGTCCAGGCTTTCATAGTCTTGTCCGGAGAGTTCGCGGAGTAACTGGTTCTCTTCTTCCAGTCGGGACACGTCCTGATAAGATTGATCAATCATTGAGGGGATAAGCCGGTAAACAGGGACATTAAGGCCCTTTGCAATTTTTTCGATTGTTTCAAGCTTTGGGCTGGCTGATCGATTTTGCAAAATATCCCGAATCGCTGTTTCGCCGAGGCCGGCGTCTAAAGAAAGCTTCTTGGGGTTTGTTATTCCCTTACGTTCCGCAAGGATTTCCCGCAGGCTCTTTTTGAACTCTTTTGTGAGTTTATCGTCAATTCGTTTTGGCATGCCGCTATCATGGCGGTTTTTACAGGACTTTTAAAGAGGGTAAGTTTCCCCCTAAGTATAGGGAGGAGGGCTTGGGGCAAAAACAAATGCCCAAACAAAATGTTTCGGGCATTGATTTATACTAGTTTAAGGATATTTAAACGGGTGCTGGAGTTAGGGGTGCCCCGCCACTGCCGGCCAAAAGATTTGCGGCCCATTGCGTGCCCTCGGAAAGATGCGTTGCTGCTGCTTGCACACCGTCAACTGATCCCGCTAATGCTTCTGGGAAAACAGAAAAATCACCAGACGTAGCTCTCGCGTAAATAATCAACGCGCTTCCTACAATTAATGCAGGCTTTACCGCGCGGTTCCAAACTGTTCCTACAAAGCTCCTGCCTGCTTTCACAGTTTCTTTGCCTGCATCTATAGGATCTGCCATTTTCAATACCTCTTATATCACCGTTAAATTTTTTTCTTATTGTCAGGTTAGCATAGTTATTTCGGAAAACGCAAACTTTTTTTGCTATTCTGCTGCTGCCGTGGCGCAGTTAGGCTCTTGTTTATAAAGGATTTCTTTTAAAAACTGACCTGTGTAGCTTTTTTGTATCGTACAAATGTTCTCTGGTGTGCCTGTTGCGACTATTTTTCCACCCTTGTGTCCGCCTTCTGGGCCTATGTCAATAATATGGTCGGCAGTTTTGATGACATCGAGATTATGTTCGATAACGACGATAGTGTTGCCTTGGTCCACTAATTTATGCAGTACATCCAATAGCTTACGCACATCTTCGAAATGCAGGCCAGTTGTTGGTTCATCGAGTATATAAAGTGTTTTCCCCGTGGAGCGTTTGGATAGCTCCTTTGATAGTTTAACACGCTGGGCTTCTCCCCCTGAAAGTGTGGTCGCCTGCTGCCCGACCTTTATATATGTCAGTCCAACATCTGTCAGGGTTTGCATTTTATCGCGTATGGCGGGTATAGCATCAAAGAATACGAGGGCATCTTCAACTGTCATATCCAGAATGTCGGCGATAGACTTGCCTTTGAATTTAACTTCCAGAGTTTCACGGTTATAGCGCTTACCCTTGCATGTTTCGCACTGCACATAAACATCAGGCAGGAAGTGCATTTCAATTTTTATGACGCCGTCCCCTTGGCAGGTTTCACAACGTCCGCCTTTCACATTAAAGGAGAATCGACCAGCCTTATATCCGCGTGCTTTTGATTCCGGGAGGCCGGCAAACCAGTCTCTTATATGCGTAAATGCCCCTGTATATGTTGCCGGATTGGATCTCGGGGTGCGTCCGATGGGGGATTGGTTTATGTCTATTACTTTATCGACGTGCTCGAAGCCCTTTATCTCTTTGTAGGGAAGGGGTATTTCTTTCGACTTCATAAGTGTCCTGCTGGCGGCGCAGTATAATGTATCAATCGTGAGGGTTGATTTGCCGGAGCCGGAAACGCCTGTAATACACGTAAATGTGCCAAGAGGAATTTTTGTAGTTACGTTTTGTAAGTTATTTCCTGTTGCGCCTATTATTTCTATGTCTTTGCCCTTTCTGCCCTTTCTTCTCTTTTGGGGGATTGGAATCTCTTTGTCGCCGCGCATATATTGCGCGGTAATGCTTTCCTTGCATTTAAAGACTTTTTCCGGTGTGCCGGCTGTTACGACTTCGCCGCCATGTATTCCTGCGCCCGGACCCATATCAATAAGATAATCTGCGCTACGTATGGCGTCTTCGTCATGTTCTACAACAATAACGGTGTTTCCAAGGTCGCGTAATCTTTTAAGAGTTTCAAGTAACCTATTATTATCCTTTTGATGTAGACCTATTGATGGTTCATCAAGAACGTAAAGTACGCCAGTAAGGCCGGAGCCGATTTGCGAGGCTAATCTGATACGTTGCGATTCGCCTCCGGAGAGTGTTCCTGATGATCGGGACAGATTTAGGTAATCTAGACCTACATTCATAAGGAAGGTAAGGCGATCATCTATTTCTTTCAGTATCTTCTCGGCAATTTGCTTTTGCTGCTTGTTCAGGTGTTTCGGCAGGTCTATGAACCATTTATGCGCCTCTTGTATCCCAAGAGCAGCAACTTCCGAGATGTTTTTATTATCAATTTTTACAGCGAGCGATTCAGGCTTTAATCTTGCGCCCGAGCAAGAGTCACAAGGCACACTGGATTGATACTGGCTCAGATGTTCCCTTTGTCTATTCGATTCAGTTTCAATAAGACGACGCTCCAGATTTCCAATAACGCCTTCAAAGGGCTTGTTGTTTTTCCATGTATTTTGTTTGCTCTGATAAACCATGGGCACGTTTTCTTTGCCTGAACCATAAAGAATGACCTCCTTATGCTCTGGTTCTAGTGCGCCCCACGGAACGTCGATGCTAAAGTTATAATGATCAGCTATGCACCTTAGTGTTTGCATATAATATGATGAAAAAGCGCCTGATTTGGCCCAGGCTACTACGGCACCATCTGACACCCTCACCGTTTCATCCGGCACAACAAGTTCCGGATCAATGTGCATTTTCTGGCCCAATCCGTCGCAATTAGGGCACGCACCATGCGGTGAGTTAAACGAAAAAAGGCGCGGTTCAATTTCGGGAATTGTGAAGCCGGAAACGGGGCATGCAAACTTTTCAGAGAAAAGAGTCTGGTCATTGTTTTCACTGTTTTCTGTAATCACAAGGCCGTTGGCAAGGTTCAATGCCGTTTCAACTGAATCTGCCAATCTCTTTTGTAATGTTTCAACCGAATCGTGTCGTATCACAAGGCGGTCTACAACGACCTCTATGTCATGTTTATATTTTTTATCGAGTTCCGGCACTTCATCAATTTCATATAAGTTGCCGTCAACTTTAACTCTTCCAAACCCTTTGGCTTGCAAATCTTTGAATTCTTTTCGATATTCGCCCTTGCGACCCCGTACAATAGGAGCAAGGATGTAGAGTTTTGTGCCGTCATCCATAGCCAGAACTTGATCTACAATTTCAGTGACTGTCTGGGAAGTAATCGGTTTTCCTGTTGCCGGAGAATAGGGGATGCCTACACGTGCCCAGAGCAGGCGCATGTAATCATAAATTTCGGTAACAGTGCCGACTGTAGAGCGTGGATTTTTGCTTGTGGTTTTTTGTTCTATAGAGATCGCAGGAGATAGGCCTTCGATACTATCTACGTCGGGTTTTTGCATCATCTCAAGGAATTGACGCGCGTAGGCAGATAAACTCTCGACGTATCGGCGCTGGCCTTCTGCATAAATTGTATCAAAGGCTAGAGAAGACTTTCCTGATCCGGACAGGCCTGTTATGACCACCAGTTTATCTCTTGGTATGTCAATATTGATATTTTTAAGGTTATGTTCCCGCGCACCGCGCACACTGATTTCTGTTAGCATGGGGAATATATGTACGAAAAGTGTTTAGGAGGCAACGTTTTTATGAGACTTCCGGTGGTGATTGACCAGCATCTTGAGCTGCTCTTCGTGCTTCCAATCGGGCGTATTGTGCCCGTTTTTGGGTGCGCATATCATCGTCGGCTCTTTTTAATGCGCCTTCGATAGTATCTTGTGTGGTGAAGGGTGTTAGGCCAACAGATACATTGAGATGGATTTTTTCGCCGTCATGCTCAATATAGGCATCGGCAAACGCTTCATATATTCTTGTTCTTACACTTTCAAAATTGCAATCAGGGTCTTCACTTGCAACAAGAACGGGGTATTCGTCTCCTCCTTTTCTTGCCACGGCATCAGTGTCTCTCACTCTTTCAAAGGCCTCATCGGCATCATGCAATCGTGCAACCATATCGGTTTCACGTGTGCATTGATTGAGTATTTCAGCAATTTTTCTAATAGCCTGGTCGCCTACAGGGTCACCATGTATTTTATTAATTTTGCCGAAATCAAGCGCGTCTATGAAAAGAACGGCAGCCGATCCCACCAAGCCACGAACCATTCGTGCTTGTGTGCGGCGTGCTTCATCTCTAAACGAGCGCATATTTGCTATTTCGGTGAGGGGGTCGCTGCCTGCCAGGCCTTCTACTTCTAGCGTATAGCCGGTTATGTCTGTTGCAAGATTTGCAAATTGAGCAACTACGAGGGGAGGCATGATAAACCCTTGATTCTCGGCCTCTTGTCTTAAGGTGCCTAACCTGCCCAGCAGATTCATTTTTCTCGCCTCATCAATTCTCAGGCGTCTTATATTGCCTTCTAGCTCATCAAAGCAGGCTTCAATGCTAGTGACATCAGCAAAATCTATTCTGAGGGCTTTCAACTTTTTATCACCTAGTATTTATTTTTTGTAATATAAGCACTTAGAGCTGTTTATGTAAAGAAAAAGGTGTTTTTACAATTCCCCACAATAATTGCAAGAATTCTATGGAAAGAGCTTTAGAATCAAAAAATACCTGTCTATACTCTGATTCTCGTTAAAGAATTAGATATGGAGTAAAGATGTGGCTGCAAGTGTCAACAAAGTGATTTTGGTTGGAAACCTTGGTGCAGATCCGGATGTGCGTACGATGCAGTCCGGTGACAAGGTTGTGAATTTATCGATTGCAACTTCCGAGAGCTGGAAAGATAAGGCGACGGGGGAGCGTAAGGAGAAAACCGAATGGCACCGTGTTGTGATTTTCAATAAAGGATTGGTTTCTGTTTGTGAAAACTACCTGAAGAAGGGGGCCAAGGTTTATATTGAGGGCCAGATTGAGACACGTAAATGGCAAGATCAGAGCGGGCAGGATAAGTACACGACCGAGATCGTCTTGCGCCCTTATCGTGGTGAGCTGACGATGCTTGATTCAAGAGGCGGGTCAGGCGGCGGTTTTGCGGCGGATCAATCCTTTAGTGATTCTGGTGCTAATGATTATGGTAGTGGTGCGCCAGCACAAGTTGAGGCGGTGGGTGTCGATGAAGATGACGAGATCCCTTTCTAGGAAATCTGACAGGAGATAATCAATAAAATGAATAAGCAAAGAACTACTATTTTTGTGTTGGCGGTTGTATTTTCTATGATGCTGTTTTCTCCTGTTTATGCAGAAGGGGAGGCCATTAGCGCTGACGATTTTCTGATGAATCAGAGAGCAGAAGCACCCGCCTCTCAGTTGGAAGAAGATACGGCAAAGCCAAAAGAAATGACAGAAGTCGAGAAAGGCATTGCCGAGGCCAAAGAAGAGTTGAAAGACGAGGCGACCCTAAAAAGGAAGCTGGAGCTTGCCAAGAGAATGCATGACATACGCCCGACGCGTATTCAGGTAGATTCTGCTGTGTTTCAGGCGTCAATGAGCTTGCCTGTTCGTGAGCGGCGTGGATTTATAAACAGCATGAAGGGGATGCTTAATTATAATGCAATCGAGCGTATTTCAATAGATGCCATGGTTGAGGTTTATACATTAAAGGAGCTCGAGGCGATGGTTGAATATTTTTCAAAGCCCGAGGCTAAAAGTGCATCGGATAAGGTGCCAAATTGGGTTTCAATTCTACAGCCTGAAATCGCCAATATGATCGACAAGGCTATGATTCGTATCCGCACAGGGCAATAATCAATAAAACAGTAAGATACTAAAAATATGAGTGATGATAACATACGCGAAATTCCCGAAGAAACTTTTCCAAAGATAGCACTTGAAGAGGAGATGAAGCAATCTTACCTCGATTATGCGATGAGCGTCATCGTATCTCGTGCTTTGCCGGATGTACGAGATGGTTTAAAGCCAGTGCATAGGCGGATTTTATACGCCATGAAAGTCGGGGGATATACCTCTGACAAAGCCTATAAAAAATCTGCGCGTATTGTTGGGGATGTAATGGGTAAGTATCACCCTCACGGTGATTCCGCCATTTATGATTCACTTGTTCGTATGGCACAGCCATGGTCTTTGCGCCTCCCCCTCATAGATGGTCAAGGTAACTTTGGCTCTATGGATGGCGATTCTGCTGCCGCGATGCGTTATACAGAGGCGCGCCTTGAGAAGGCTGCTGAGTCTGTTTTAGAGGATTTCGATAAAGATACCGTTGATTTCCAGCCAAACTATGATGAGAGCGAAAAAGAGCCTGTTGTTCTTCCTTCCCGTATACCGAATTTGTTGGTAAATGGCGCAGGGGGAATCGCTGTTGGTATGGCTACAAATATACCCCCTCATAACCTTGGTGAGGTTGTTGATGCATGCTGTGCCTTTATTGAAAATCCGGACATTACCACGGAAGAGATTATCGAGATTATACCAGGGCCTGATTTTCCAACAGGCGCCCAGATACTGGGCCGATCAGGTATTCATTCTGCTTATCATACAGGCAATGGTTCTGTAAAAATGCGAGCCAAGACTTCTATTGAAGAAGTGGGTAAGCGCGAGGCTATTATTGTTCATGAGGTGCCCTATCAGGTAAATAAAGGCAAGTTGCTTGAGCGTTTGGGTGAGGTTGCCCGCGAGAAAATAGTCGAAGATATCGCAGAGATTCGTGATGAATCCGATCGTGAGGGCGTGCGGGTTGTTATCGAGCTTAAATCCGGGGCAACGTCGGATGTTGTTTTAAATCAGCTTTTTAAATACACGGCACTACAGACAAATTTTGCGTGCAACATGGTGGCACTCCATAATGGTAAGCCGCAGACAATGTTGTTGCGGGATATGATTAAGGCTTTTGTAAAATTCCGCGAAGAAGTGATTACCCGACGGACAATCTTCGAGCTTGGTAAAGCCAGAGACAGAGCGCATGTATTGGCAGGCTTGGCGATTGCCGTTGCAAATATTGATGAAATCATTGCCTTGATTCGTAACGCGCTTAATCCAACGGCTGCACGTGAGGGGCTTCTTGCAAAGCGCTGGCCCACACATGATATAGGGCCGCTAATTGAGTTAATCGATGATCCTGAATATCCGGTTCATGAAGATAAGACTTACCAAATGTCCGAGGTACAGGCCAGAGCTATTCTGGATTTGCGTCTACATAAGCTTACAGGTTTAGAACGCGAAAAAATTGGCGGAGAGCTCAGGGAAATTACGGATTTAATCGCAGAACTGTTATATATTCTAAGCAATCGCGAGAAGCTCCTTGAGGTTCTTGTCGGGGAATTAAGAGAAGTAAAAGAGCGCTTTGATACGCCGCGCCGTACCGAGTTGGTTGAGGCGGATTTCGAAGTGGATATGGAAGACCTCATTCAACGGGAAGATATGGTCGTAACCATTACACATGGAGGTTATGTTAAACGCGTTCCTCTTGATACCTATCGTGCACAAAGACGCGGTGGTAAGGGGCGCTCCGGCATGTCTATGAAGGATGATGATTTTATCTCCGATTTGTTTGTCGCCAGCACCCACACACCAATCTTATTCTTCACATCGCGTGGTATTGTATATCGTATGAAAGTGTATCAACTGCCTCTGGCAACACCACAAAGCAGAGGCAAGGCCCTGGTTAACTTATTGCCGCTTGAAAAAGACGAGAATGTTAATGTGTATCTTCGTTTGCCCGAAAATGAAGAATTATGGAATGAGTTGGACATTATGTTTGCTACGAGCCATGGTTCTGTGCGCAGAAATAAACTTTCTGATTTTAAAAACATACGTGCAAACGGTTTGATAGCAATGAAGCTTGGCGAAAATGAAAATCTTGTTTCCGTTAAAATATGTACAGAAGATGAAGATATAATGCTTGCCACACGCATGGGTAAGGCTATTCGTTTTCCTGTCACGGATATTCGTGTCTTTGCCGGTCGTACGTCAACAGGTGTTCGCGGCATTAAAATGAAGGAAAAGGCCGATGAAGTTATTTCCATGTCCGTTTTGAAACATGTGGATGTAACCCCAGATGAGAGGAATGCCTACTTAAAAATGGCAAGCCAGATGATCGGAGAGGACGCCGAAGGTATGGATATAGAAGAGACAGATTTCGAGTTGTCTCAGGAGCGTTTCCAGGATCTTTTGGAAAAAGAGCAGGTTCTTCTGACTGTTTCCAACAAAGGGTTTGGTAAGAGGACGTCAGCGTATGAATACCGTGTTTCTGGTCGCGGTGGTATGGGCGTTGCAAACATGTCCCTAACCAAAAAGAATGGCGGAGAAGTTGTTGCAACATTCCCTGTAACAGATAGTCACCAAATTATGTTAGTTACAGATGGTGGCCAACTTATACGCACACCTGTCGAGAATGTCCGTACTACAGGAAGAAGTGCGCAGGGTGTTACAATCTTTAAAGTTGGTCCAGACGAAAATGTTGTTTCCGTTGCCTGGCTTGTTCAGGATGAAGAAGATGATGATCCAAGTCTTGAAGTTGGGCCAGAAGACAGCATTGAAGAACCAGAGGACACGCAGGATGAGTCAATTGAAGAAGAATGATTTTATCTGGTCACTTATTTTTTCTTTGTTCGCACTTCTTTTCTTTCCAACCCTGTCATATGCCGGGGTTTGTAAGACGGATGACCCTTACCCTTATGTAGCGCCTTACGCAATGGATTCTTGTCCCGAAGATATCCAGAACTGGTTGGATCGTGCCAATATATGTGCGCATTTTTCTGGCGAGGAAGCTTATGACGAGGACAGGGCGGCAGAGATAGAGGAAGTTATGCACGACAACCAATGTGATTATGTTGAGTGCGATTATCACGAGCTGTTCCTGAAATATGAGGGGGATATCGTGTACACAGGGGTTTTAACGGATTATAAAAATTTAATTTATGGGGGGCAGGAGCTTTTCGAGTGCCCTGCAGCAGAGTAGTATGGCAAAAAACGGAAAATTTATAACCGGTGTTTACCCGGGAACATTTGATCCTGTGACCAAGGGGCATCTTCATCTCATACGCAGGGCCAGTAGAATGGTTGATCGGCTTGTTATAGCCGTTGCAGATAGTCCCAAAAAGGAACCCCTTTTTTCTCCTGAAGAGCGGTTGGAAATGCTGAAGGCTGATATCCAGAATTTGCCGGAAAAGGGTTGTGAAATCGAGGTGCAGTCCTTCGATAAACTGCTTATTCATTTTGCTCGCGACATTGGGGCTTCGTTTATATTTAGGGGATTGCGCGCCGTATCGGATTTTGAGTATGAATTTCAGATGACAGGCATGAATGCCAAGCTGGACCCCGGTATTGAGACAGTTTTTCTTATGGCTGCAGATAAGTGGCAGTTTGTTTCCTCTTCTTTTGTTAAAGAAATAGGTAGTCTCGGTGGTGCGGTAGATGAGTTTGTAACGCCACAAGTTGTAGAGAATTTGCAGAAAAAATTTGAAAAACAGGATTGAATGCTTGACGCAGCACTGCGAAATACATATTGTGCAGCAATTCGAACGGCATAGCCGTTACTTGACATGGTAAGATCGCTTAGCTCAGCCGGTAGAGCAACTGACTTTTAATCAGTAGGTCGAGAG
>CAYGSJ010000001.1:0-504981 GCA_964352665.1 uncultured Micavibrio sp. | reverse complement strand
CGGACGTACCGTCGGCGCAGGCGTCGTATCCAAAATTGTTGAGTAAAATTACAAAATAGTATTAGAATAAGCCGCCCGGGATAATCGGGCGGTTTTTTACTGGGTAAAGGGTGACAAAAAAATGAGTGAATTTAGACAAACTATTCCGGACGATCTTAGGCCAAAATTTGATAGAGTTGTGGATGCATTGCTAGGCAGTGCTAGTGTCTGCGGAGGCAAGACAACAATTGTAGACACACCAGATCAGGCAGAAGCTGTCCTAAAACGTTATTTTGAGGCTGTCAGAGTGCCAGCCAATGCACCGGAGCAAATAGAGCAAGCGCTAGACTACATGGCGCAATCTCTGGAACATCCCATCGTGCATCGCTAGATATTTACGATGTTTTTATTTCCTGACAGATGCGGGGATGCTATATTGAAACAAAGGGGTTTTAAATCTATGCGTTTTTTATTCATTCTGCTTTGCTTTTTCTTTGTAGACGTTGCCACGTCACATGCTGCGTGGTCCCCGTCCAAGCGCCGCCCTGCCGAAAATATTCAAAACCAAAAGGATGACGGTGAGTTCACCATGAGCTTCCGGGATATGGATCGCTGGAAAAAATCACTAAAGCGATTTACAGAGCTTTACGAGCAGGGGGTTAAATCCCTGAAGACCGATCCGGATAAGTTCGAGGAAAATGTAAGATTTTTACGCACCTACTACGCGCAGTCCGATTACTACCAGCCATTCGGCGAAGATATCGTCAATCAAATGACTCATTTTGCCTATATTGTCGATACCTCCGAGGATACTAAAGAAGTAAACGATGCTTTACTGGAATTTAAGGCGATTCTGAATACCCATATCGTGAATTACGATGTTGTCTCTTTTGCATTGATGATGAGTCGCGTGAATGTCCGTTTCGGAGATACAGAGTTTTATAAAAAGATTTTGAAAGTCCTTGAATCACAGTCCAGCGGCCGATTGGGTGGGTGTGTCACGCCGGAGCAGGCCTGCCGGATTATTACCTATGGTGAAGAGACATATCTTCTGACCCGTATCGGCGGTGTTGTAAAAAGCAGCAAGATATATCAGGTAGACCCAAGATATTACAACGTGCATGAAATAGAACAAGAAGACGGGACAACCGTTCAGATTTATGCAGATGTCACGGCACCGATCATAAACACCATGAAAACCCGTTACGTGATTCAAAAAGAAGAAGAAAGCATTACTAATCTAAGATAGTTTTTGCCTTAGGATTTAGGTCTTTTTTCTCTCCGTTTCCAAAAACAATCATTTTTTAGTGATGTTTTTTAGGAAATCACGTTTTTCTGCTTTTATTGCGCCATTTTATTTTGCTATACCTATCTGACTCTATAAAAGATTTAGTTAGGAGAATAAATGTTACGCAACACTGCCTTACATGCTGCGCATGTATCCTTGAATGCAAAGATGGGCGAATTCGCCGGCTATGATATGCCGCTATACTATGATCTCGGGGTCAAGAAAGAGCACGAATGGGTGCGATCCAATGCGGGCATATTCGATGTGTCCCACATGGGGCAGATTACTTTGGAAAGGGAGGGTGTTGCAGAATTTCTAGAGCGCCTGACACCATCCGCATTCCAGAAAAAGAAAAACGGCCGCGCGCAGTACAGTGTACTGACAAATGACCAGGGCGGTATTGTAGATGATCTCATCATCACACGTCTGGAAGAAAACAAATTTTTCATTGTCCTGAATGCTGGCTGTAAAGAAAAGGATATGGACTGGATCAAGTCGCACATGCCCGATGGCATCACGATGACCTATCTGGACGATCGTGCTTTGATCGCATTACAGGGCCCAAAATCGGAAGAGGTGCTACGTGATGTTTTCGGTGTTGATACGGCCGATCTTCCTTACATGTTTATTATGCCTGACATCTCTCTGAATGGAGTGCAAAGCCATATCAGTCGTCTGGGCTATACCGGTGAAGACGGTTTCGAACTCAGCGTGCCAAACGCAGAAGCAGAAAAAATCTGGAATGAATTACACGCGCATGATGCTGTGGAGCCAATCGGTCTGGCGGCGCGTGACTCGCTTCGCCTTGAAATGGGATATTGCCTGTATGGCCATGACATTGATGATAAAACCTCTCCCGTTGAGGCCGACCTGACATGGATCATGGGTAAATCAAACGACAACTTCATTGGCGCGGATGTTATTTTGCCGCAAAAACAAAACCCGCCGAAAAAGCGCGTTGGCGTTCGTCTTCTTGGTAAAGGTGTTGCCCGCGAAGGTGCGGAAATCCGCAACCAGAATGGCGATGTGATAGGCACACTCAGCAGTGGTGGATTTTCACCGTCATTGAACGGCTCGATAGGGCAGGGTTATGTGCCAATGGAATACGCACAGGAAGGGGCCAAGCTATTTATAACCATGCGCGGCCGTGATATTGAGGCAGAGGTGGCCAATATGCCTTTCATGCCGTCAAAAACAAAATCTATGAAATCTAACTAACACGACTAAACAGACAAAAGGGAAAACACTATGGCTGAATTAAAATACACAAAGGATCATGAATGCGTATACGTTGATGGTGATGTGGCGTATGTCGGTATTTCAAAACACGCACAAGACGCGCTTGGTGATCTGGTTTTTATCGAACTTCCAGAAGTTGGTAAGGCTGTTTCAAAAGGTGATGACGTTGCTGTAGTTGAATCCGTAAAAACTGCCGCCGAAGTTTACACGCCTGTTGATGGCGAGGTTGTCGCAATTAACGAGCCAATGGCCGATGCGCTTGAAATGATTACAGAGCCGGTCAATGACAATGGCTGGATCGTAAAGGTAAAAGTATCCGACGCCTCTGCGCTTGCCGATCTAATGGACGAAGCCGCTTATGCAGAATATCTGAAAGAAATTGATTAAACGATTTTAGTTAGGAAAAAAGAGTATGAGATATCTTCCACAAACAAAAACCGCACGGGCTGAAATGCTCCAAGCAATCGGCGTTAAAGATGTTGATGCGCTGTTCCGTGATTTGCCAAAACAGGCATTCATCGATGGTTATGCCAATTTGCCAATGCATATGGGCGAACTGGAAGTAGAGCGTGCTCTTTCCGCTAAGGCAAACCAGAATGTTGCGGCGCCGGATGTGCCGTTCTTCTTGGGCGCCGGAACTTATTATCACCACGTTCCTGCCACCGCTGACCATATCATCCAGCGCAGCGAGTTCCTGACGGCGTACACACCGTATCAGCCGGAAATCGCGCAAGGCACATTACAGGCCGTCTTTGAATACCAAACATTTATCGCACAGCTCACAGGGCAGGATGTAGCAAACGCTTCTTTGTATGATGGCTCAACAGCCACAACAGAGGCCGCTCTCATGACGATGCGTGTCACAAAACGTCAAAAGGTTTGTATCGGTACACCGCTACATCCGCATTACCGTGATGTCCTGAACAGTAATATCGGTAACGTCGAGGGGGGAACCATCGTCGAAGGAGAGCCAGACGACGAAACCGCTTGTGTGATCGTTCAATCACCTGATTTCTACGGTAACCCGCACGCCTACGATGCGTGGCGTAAAAAATGCGATGACACAGGCGCGATGCTGGTTGTTGTTGTGAATGAAATTGTTTCTCTTGGTATGCTGCCTGCACCGGAACTTGCTGACATTGTTTGTGGTGAAGCGCAATCAATCGGCCTGCCGATGAGCTATGGTGGCCCGCATCTCGGGTTCTTTGCCTGTCGTGAAAAATTCATCCGTCAAATGCCCGGACGTCTATGCGGCATGACAGAGGATGCAGATGGCAAGCGTGGATTTGTTCTGACGCTTTCAACGCGTGAGCAACATATCCGTCGTGAAAAGGCAACGTCCAACATCTGTACAAATCAGGGCCTGTGTGCTTTGGCATTTACCGTTCATATGAGCTTGCTCGGTGAAGATGGCTTTAAGCGCCTCGCGCGCCTGAACCACGAGGCCGCGTGTCGCTTGGCTGATGCACTTGCAAAAGTGAAGGGCGTAAAGGTCGTGAATGATAACTTTTTCAACGAATTTGTTGTTGAGCTACCCAAGGATGCGGCCATAGTGGTCGAGGATCTTGCCACAGCAGGAATCATTGGTGGTTATGCGGTAGAAGGGAATAAGCTCCTTGTTGCCGCAACTGAGATGACAACAGACGAACATATCGATGACTTCGTTCAGACCTTGTCTGAAATATTGTAGGAGGACAGGGTAATGAGTGTAGAAAGACTGGAAGTGAATATGGATCAGAATGCAGAAATAAACGACATGGAAAACCGTGGTCTTCATTACGAAGAAAATCTTCTCTGGGAAAAGGAACATGCTGACCACCCCGGCGTTGATCTTCCCGAGCCTGCCGGAACAAAATCCCGCACAGGGCTGACAGAACGAGGCAAAATCGGTCTTCCACAGGTCAGTGAGCCGCAAGTTGTCCGTCACTTTGTGCGGATGAGCACATGGAACTATTCTATCGATCACGGGTTCTTTCCGCTTGGCTCTTGTACCATGAAGCATAATCCTCGCCTGAATGAAAAGGTGGCGCGCCTTCCCGGTTTTGCACATATTCACCCGATGCAACCGCAAAGCACGGTGCAAGGTGCATTAGAGCTTATGTATGAGTTGCAAAACTGGCTGGGCGAATTGACAGGTCTTCCGGGCGTTTGTTTATCTCCTTCCGCAGGCGCGCATGGCGAACTTGCCGGTATGATGACCATTAAACGCGCGCATGAACTACAGGGAAATGCCCATAAAAAGATCATTCTGACACCGGACTCCGCGCATGGAACAAACCCTGCAACGGCAGTGATGTGTGGCTTCGAGGTGCGCAGCATCGAAACAAAGGTAACAGGACGCTTAACGGTCGAAGACTTTAAGGAGGCGCTCTACAGAACTGATCCAAAGGGCGCGGATGTTGCCGGCATGATGGTAACAAATCCCAACACATGCGGCCTGTTCGAAACCAATATGCGCGAGATCTCCGATCTTCTGCATGAGGCAGGCGGTTACTTCTATTGTGATGGGGCAAACTTTAACGCCATCGTTGGTAAGGCGCGTCCTGCTGACTTTGGCGCGGATGTTATGCATATCAATTTGCACAAAACATTCTCGACACCGCATGGTGGTGGTGGTCCGGGTTCCGGCCCGATCTGCTGTACAGAGGAATTGGCCCAATACATGCCTGTTCCGACAGTGCTAAAAGGTGATGATGGCACATATAAGCTCGAAACTGCGGATGACCGCCCAAGCACACTTGGTGTGCTCAAAGCTTTCCAAGGGCAATTCGGTATGCATGTGCGCGCACTATCCTATATGATGTCACATGGCGCAGATGGCCTGAAGCAAGTCGCAGAAGACGCCGTTTTAAATGCAAACTACGTCTTGTCACAATTATCCGAAGATTATCATGTCCCTTACGAAGGCCCATGCATGCATGAATGCCTGATCACGGATAAAAAGCAAAAGGAATACGATGTCACTACGCTGGATATTGCAAAGGCACTGGTTGAATATGGCTATCACCCGATGACGGTGTATTTCCCGCTTGTTTTGCCCGGTACCATGCTGATCGAGCCAACAGACACGGAAAGCAAAGACGCAATCGATCGTTTCATCACAACAATGAAAAAGATCGCCGCCGATGCAAAAGCCGGAAAAGCAGCAGAGTTCCACAGCTTCCCGCAATCCACACCGCGCAAGCGTCTGGATGAGGTGAAAGCCGCAAGAAACCCTGTTTTGCGCTGGAAAGACGCGGCTTAGTCGCGTCTTTTTGGTTAGACACGAATAAACCTAATTTTTCTCTGGATATTGACCAAATTATGGTCTATAAACATTTCCAAACTCCCATAAAAGATAGGTTCTAGTACAAAATGTGACGCGGTCACGACACGAACCTTGGGTAAAACTAAAAAGTTAAGAGGCTAAAATGGCAAAGAAAACCGGACCTGTGGAATTTCTTCGTGAAGTAAAAAGCGAAACAAAGAAAGTCACCTGGCCATCACGTCAGGAAACATCCATCAGCATGCTGGCTGTTTTTATCATGGTTATAATCGCCTCTATGTTTTTGTATTTTGCGGATCAGATCATCGCGTTCATCATCCGCTTTATTATGGGTTTTTAATGGCAAGTATTTTAAGAGAGGACAGCTCAATGGGCGCACGTTGGTACGTATTACATGTTTATTCAGGCTTTGAGACAAAAGTGGCGGAGTCCATCAAGGAAAAAGCATCAAAGCAAGGCTTGGGCGATTTCGTTGAAGATATATTGGTTCCGACAGAAGAAGTTGTCGAGGTTAAGCGCGGACAGCGCGTAAATACCGAGCGTAAATTCTTCCCGGGATACGTGTTGGCAAAAATAGAAATGAATGACGATGTTTGGCACCTAATTAAAAACACACCAAAGGTTAGTGGCTTTTTGGGTGCTGGTGGTAACAGACCGGTCCCGATCAGCGAAAAAGAAGCAATGCGCATTTTGCAACAGGTACAAGAGGGTGTCGATCGTCCGCGTCCATCTGTTGTCTATGATATTGGCGAAGAGGTCAAAGTAACCGACGGGCCGTTCGCATCCTTTACCGGTATTGTCGAGGAAATCGATGAGGAAAAGGCAAAGCTGAAGGTTTCGGTTTCTATCTTCGGGCGTTCAACGCCGGTGGAACTGGAATATGGTCAGGTCGAAAAAGGCTAGGATCATACCTACTACAAAAATTTAAGGCGGGAATTTCCCGCCTTTTTTATTATCCCGGTCTATAAGCGTCAGCAAGCGCGTGCAGCTCTGCTGCTGTGTCCATTTGAATTTGATGCAGTTGCTCATGGGCTGCGCCTGTAAAGGCAAAGACAGCCTCCTGAACAGCCTCCAGCGTTGGGCTGTCTTCGGCAAAATAATGTTCTTCGTAATATCTAAGGCCACTCATTGCTGTATCAATGCTTGGTGCGCGGCCTAAATGTACGAAAATTCCATTTGAACCGATTGTTCCATATAGAAGGTTATGGAGTGCCTCCTCATGTCCTTCGATGCCCGGAAAATCCTCTATGGCATCCAGTCCAGCCACTACGGCCATATTAATTGCTCTAGGAAGATATGCTGATTTACTCATTGATTTATAACTCCAATTGATTGAGCTCGTTCTTAGGTCGTTTGCTTCTATAAGAACTAGTGCAGCCCGCTGATATTATTATTTCGTGTAACGTAGTGAATAAACAGTTTTCTGTCAAACTTATGCTCTGTTGCAGTGCATTATCGTGTGCCGGTGATCCACCCACCGCCAATAACGCGGTTATCGACATAGCAAACGGCGGCTTGCCCCGCAGCAATGCCGTAATGGGGCACGTCCAGATGGATCTCGGCTTTGTTGTCATTGAGGTGCAGTTTTCCGGTCGTCGGTTTCATGACCGAACGGAACTTCACATCAATAAGAATCGGCTCGTTTTTTGACTGATTAATAAGCCAGTTGCAATCACCAATCTCTAACACATTGCGGGATAAAGATTCTTTTGGGCCAACGATAACTTGATTCTCTTGCGGGTTTAGGGACACCACATAAAGCGGCTCGTTATTTTCGGATACGCCGCCACCAATGCCGATGCCTTTACGCTGTCCGATGGTGAAGTGGATGATGCCGTTATGCTCGCCAATCTCTCGCCCGTCAACATGCATAATCTTGCCCGGCTTTTCGGCTTCGGGCCTGATCTTCTTTACCACTTTTGCGTAATCACCATGCGGCACAAAACAAATATCCTGTGAGTCCGGCTTATCGGCATTCATCAAACCCAAACGCTCCGCATGCTGGCGGGTAACATCCTTGCTCCATCCACCAAGGGGAAAGCGAAGAAAGTCCAGCTGCTCTTGCGTGGTTGCAAACAGGAAATAGCTCTGGTCTTTCCCGTCATCATGGGCGCGTACCAAATGGGCTTTACCATCTTCATCAATCACGCGTTGAATGTAATGTCCTGTGGCCATACAATCCGCACCCAGTTCATGCGCCACCTTTAACAAATCACGAAACTTTACAGTCTGGTTACATTTCACACAGGGAATAGGGGTCTCGCCACGTAAATAGCTATCGGCAAAATCATCAATCACGGATTCACGGAAATTGCTTTCGTAATTCAAAACATAATGCGGAAAGTCAAAATTCTCTGCCACGCGGCGGGCATCATAAATGTCTTGCCCCGCACAACATGTCTTGCTTTTAACCTGATCATTCGGATTTGTCGCTGCGCCATAATCATAAAGCTGAAGCGTCACCCCCACGACATCATACCCTTCCTCATGGAGTAGGGCCGCCGTCACAGATGAGTCAACCCCGCCCGACATGGCAACCACCACGCGGGTTTCGGAAGGGGGCTTTGCAATGCCCATACTGTTCAATGTAGTATTCATGCCGCGGAATATACGGATTTACAGGGATAAAGGCAAGTTTTCAGTCGCAACTAGGTACTTGTTCTGATTTCAGGGATTCAAGCTCTGTTCTAAAGAAATTAATCACCTGGCCTATTGCTATTTCAATTCTGGGTTTGGATATTTTCGCAAGATCTGGAAACTCGGCTTCTTCGGCCTTTCCAAGGTAATCATAGTCATCAGAAGGCATGTTAGCCTCAATCGCGCAATGCATGGTGTGGATGTATTGCGCATAAATGTCTGCTGGAAGCTGTGATTTTACAAGGTAACTTTCATTCTCTGCGCCTCTTATTTTCTCTAATGCACGGGCAAATAGATACATAGCCACCAGTTCTTCTTTCTCATCCGGTGTACAACTATCCCATTCTTCTTGGATGTCCTTTCTATATTCAGTTTCAATACAGTCCAGAACTTTGCCAAGAATAGATAGGGGAACACGTGCCTCATCCGCGCATAACATAACGCCAGCACGACACAGCAAGCGCGGGTCATAGGCATAGGTTGTCAGCAAACTCCACGCGGCACGATCAACGCGGCCCTCATGAGACAGCGGATACGATACGCGCTGCCACGCATTTCTCATTAGTCCTGAAAATAATTGCCCTAGCTGCATTTTTCCCGCTTATTTTGGTTCCGGCGCGTTGTCCGTTGCAATCGCAGGTACAGCAGACCTTAGAAAACCCGGTGTATTCTTTGTACAGAAAGCCTTGCCTTCACTGGCAAAATATACAAGATGGGGCAACTCAGCCCCAATGGTCAAATTATTGTTGGGGAAGTATTCATCAACAACCCTATTTTGCATGGCTCTCATACCTTCGTTATTTCTAAACATCTCCATATCGGAATACACGTCAATACGCAGCATAGTAAGTCCGGCTTGCTCAATCAATTCGGGAAGGCCATCTCGTGGCGACGCCCCATGATCCGCACCAAAAGAAACAATGGCCTTACCGCTTTGATCGAAAGACAGCATAATATTTTCTGCCAGATACGGGTCTTTTTGGAAACACTTGTATAATGCTCTGGCGCGCTCTTCATCAGTCTTTGCCGTGTACATAAGTTGCTTTTCTGCGGATGTGCGCGGATCAACCGGCACCAAAGCAATAGAGGCATCACGCATAAGAAACATAGAGGCCGCCGCCATATCAATTGGTTTACCTGCGGCAATTCTGGCCTCTATTTGTGCAAGATACGCATCCAGTGTGGCCTGATCGGTTTCTGTCGTTTCTTCCATCATAAACTGCGTAACACCAGCGCGGGCATAGGTCGCAACCGCTTCTTGGGAAAACATGGTGTTATGAATAGGCAATTGTCCGTGAATATAACCTATGAACAATATATCTGTGTCTGTCAGACTTACTTCTGCCAAGGAATGAAAGGGCACAACTCTGCCAGTGTCCCATTCAATACCTTCACCCACAGAAACAGATTCCCTTTCTTCTGTGTTATTGGCGGGCTGAATTGGTTTTGCTTCATGTGTGCAGGCGGCCAGTAAACTTAGTGCAAGTCCTGAAAATAGACCGGTAATTCTTCGAGACATTGTTACTCCTGTTCAACGCAGTCCGCAGACTGTTTATTATCCTGTTAATATGGGCGGGATACTAATGCAAAGCCTTATTTTATGTCAAATAATTAGTGGTATTTATCAATCGCGATTTTTACCATACGCTTCAGCTCTTCCGCTACAGGGCCGCCATCTTCCTTGATATTATTCTTATGCACGGTATTCATGGCGTCAATATGGGCCTGAATGATAATGTGCTGGTTTTTGAGGTTTAGTGTGGTTTCACCAATATAATCCCGGAGGGACTCGGCAAAATGGGCAGCCAGAACATAGCCGCAAAGTGAAGAAATATCCTTGATTTCATGGGCAATGGTAAAAACTTCCTGCGCTTTTTCATCGCGGGCATTGGACGAATCCATTTTTTGCATCTCACCCCAAACCGCACTCAAAGCAGCCAGTTGTGCGGCGATGGTTGTCTGACAATCCGCACACAGCTCTTTAATCAGGGCATCGGCTTTATCAACTTTTTCCTCTTCCAGATGACCAACTTCCTCGTTTTTATGGATGCGGGCACCAAGTTTATTCTTCAACCTGTTATAGGGCTGGTTATAAACATGAACGGTTTTTTGTGGCTCATCATTGCCGGAGTCCGTCATATATCTTGCTCCACAATTTTGGCGGCCTGCGTGCGCCTGTCATTACCCTTATAAGGGAGATTCTGTCGCCTGCGATCAGGACCGAAAAAATCACTAGCCTGAATAAAGGGGCGGGGGTGGTCAATAATCGCGCAAATTCTAGAGGCTAAAAGCTTGCCGGAAATCGGCTTCACCAGAATTTCGTTTGCACCCATATCACGCGTCACATTCGTAACTTTCTCTGTGGTGTATCCGCTAACGACAAGAATAGGCATAAACCGTACCTCGTCATTTTTGTGGTTACGCACCCATGTAACCAGTTCTTCTCCCGATCCTTCGGGCATAAGCCAGTCGGTTACAATAATATCGACACGGTTAATATGGCGGCTGGTTGTGCGGGCCTGTGTGATTTTAAGAACGTCGATGGCTTCTTGTGAATTCTCGCATAGCAAAATATCGCCGACACCGAAAAGCTTCAGCATCTCTGACGTCAGAAATTGCATGTAAGAGGAATCCTCGACCACTAAAACGGTAAAGTTTCCTAAATCATAAGGCTCGGGTTTATTATGAATAGAAGAGCTCAAGGCGATTATCCCGTCTGGAATTTGATTCCACCCATGTTACCTGTATTGCGCGGGGGGTCAAAAGAAATTTTGTTTGCAGGCAAAACACGCTGGATTTTCAATTTTGTCGATGCTAACAATATTTCATAGGAAAAGACAGAAAGGACATATTATGCCAAAAAAGGGGCTGCCAAGGCCGTAAAAGAGATAGATTTAGGTGCAGCGTTTCTTGAGAGGGTCAGGCCCCTTGATCCGGGATTGAGATCTGAATTATTCAAAAATCTAAGACTTGGGGATGCTATAACATATCTGGAAGCCGTTCAGGAAGGCGCTCTAACCAAGGAGGCAGATCGCCGAATTATGGCCGAGCTGGCACAGGCCCGTATTGATAAGGGAGACGATTTGCCGCGGGGCTTCCATGATCTGGCCGCCGAGTTTGCCTGATCCAATTAAATCACGCTTTAATTCTTATCCTATACTCGCTATGCTCTGCCCATAAGAATCAAAATGGAATGAGGATAAAAGCCGATGGCAAAGATCAAAGTCGATACCCCCGTTGTTGAAATAGATGGCGATGAAATGACCCGCATCATATGGGACTTCATCAAGAAAAGCCTGATCTTGCCCTATCTGGATATCGACCTGAAATATTTTGACCTCTCGATCCAGAAACGTGATGAAACCGACGACCAAATCACCATTGATGCTGCGAACGCTATTAAAGAACATGGCGTAGGCATAAAATGCGCGACCATCACCCCTGATGAGGCACGCGTTAAGGAATTCAATCTCAAGAAAATGTGGAAATCCCCTAACGGTACGATCCGTAATATTCTGGGCGGCACGATCTTCCGCGCGCCGATTATCTGCTCCAACGTGCCGCGCTATGTGCCGGGATGGGAACAACCCATCATCGTTGGTCGCCATGCCTTTGGCGATCAATACAAAGCCACCGATATGAAAATCAATGAGCCCGGAACACTGAAAATGGTATTTACTCCGAAAGATGGTGGCGACGTTCAGGAATGGGAAGTCTTTGATTTCCCTTCAAGCGGTGTGGCGCTGGGCATGTACAATCTGGATGACAGCATCGAAGGTTTTGCCCGCTCCAGCTTCAATTACGGTTTGCTGCAAAACTATCCGGTCTACATGTCCACCAAAAATACAATCCTGAAGCAATATGACGGGCGCTTCATTGAAATCTTCCAGCGTATCTTCGACGAAGAATTCAAGGCCGAATTCGACAAGCGCAAGCTCTGGTACGAGCACCGTCTGATCGATGACATGGTGGCGCAAGCCGTTAAATCCAATGGCGGATTTGTCTGGGCTTGTAAAAACTATGATGGCGATGTGCAATCCGATATCGTAGCACAGGGCTTCGGCTCGCTGGGGTTAATGACTTCTGTATTGCTTACGCCGGACGGTAAAACTGTGGAGGCCGAAGCTGCACACGGTACGGTCACCCGCCATTATCGCCTGCATCAGGAAGGCAAACCAACCTCTACCAATCCGATTGCCTCTATCTTCGCATGGTCTAGCGGTTTGAAATATCGTGGAAAATTTGATAATAATCAGGCATTGATTGATTTTTGTGACACATTAGAGCGGGTTTGCGTCGAAACAGTAGAGCAGGGACATATGACCAAGGATCTAGCACTGCTTGTTGGGAAGGACCAAAAATTCCTTACAACGCAAGAGTTTCTAGATAAAGTCGTCGAGAATCTCGAACAGGCCATGTTATAAAAACAACATAATTATGCAAAATATTTGTATTTTCTGCGTATTTCGTGTAGGTTACTGCACGAAAACACGATAATTGATATGAAAACAAGAAGATGACAACACCAAAAGGTAGCGCAGCTTTAAGACATTTAACGCACGTGGATTCTGATTCTCAAGCGGATCAGGGCTCTCTGGGGCATCATTTTTATCAATCGACCACTAATAATGGGCCCTACGTAATACCCGTTCTGTCCGAAGCAGAATATGCAAAGCTTGCATCAATAAGGTCAATCTACGAGGCCATGACCGATGAAGAGCTGATGGGGGTTGTTAAACATGCAATTGTAAATCAGGCTATAGACGACGGAAATGCACAAACCGCTTTTGCAATTCTCTATGCAAACAATCAGGAACTAGTAAATTCTATAGCACGATCAAGAGGTTTACGCGGTCAGGATATCGATGATGCCACAGCACAGGTGTTTTGTAATGTCTGGGCCTATGCAAAAAGCTGGGATGAAGAACGTGCAACTAATTTTCAGGCTTGGATAAGCACTATTACAGTAAATACAATTAAAAAGCTTGGGAGCAAGAAAGCACGCCAGGGGATTACACAAACCGATATGGCTGCTGAGGATGATGATCGTACGGTTTCTCTCGATTCGGTTGATGGGGCAGCGCAGCCTGTCGACATGATGGCGGAGGGCGAGCTATCCGGCATCCGTGATGAATTATTCTGGGAGGCTTTGGGCAGCCTCGGGTTTAATGATTGGGGTATTATCCTTGATCACCATTTTTACGGTCGTAGCCTCAAAGAATGTGGTGAGGATTTTGACATCAGTTTGGAAAGTGCAAAAATGCGTCTCTACAGAGCACGACTTAAACTGGCGAAAGAAATTATCACACTACATGGTGTTGAAAAACAGGAAGCAGTTGTAGAGGAACTCTTTCTAAACTAAACAGGCGAGTTAAGATGGTAAAAAAACAATACGAAGAACAAGCTGCTCCAGCGCCAGAATACGGTGAAATGAGCGACAAAGACCTGATGACAAGGGTTGCAGAATATAGAGATGCAGAGGCATTCTCCGTGCTGTTTGACAAATATTTGCCGCGGCTCAAACGTGAGGCACAAAGCAGGCTACAACAACAAGATGCCGATGCCAGAGATACAGCACAACAAACAATGCTTAATGCTTGGCGATATGCATCGTCATGGGATCCGGAAAGAGCAAAAAACGTTATGAGGTGGCTCAGGGCTATACAGAGAAACACCGCCATAAGAGCGTTGAAAAAGACAGGGCGAATCCATCTTTTTGATACGAGACCTCAATTTGAAGGAATACATCCACTGGATTTAAAAGATATAGAGGACGGATATTTAGATGATTTTAGTGCTAGAAGTAATTTAGCAGAAACTTTGGAAGATCCTTCGCCGTCGCATTTGGATGTAATGGCAGAAGACGAACTTTTGAGATTGCGCGACGAAATATTCTGGGCGGCGCTGGAAGGGCTTGGGGCTGAAGATTCGCTTATTATATTCAACTACAATTTTTTGAATGTTTCACTTTCCGAGTATGCTGAAACTTTTGGAATAAGGGAAGATGCTGCAAAAAAACGTCTCTACAAGGCACGCAAGAGGCTGGCAAAGGAAATTGCCAATCTGCAGGGGGTGGCTCATACCGTCGATACGGCTGCAGAAGAGCTGTTTCTAAACTAAACAGGCGAGTTAAGATGGTAAAAAAACAATACGAAGAACAAGCTGCTCCGGCGCCAGAATATCACGGTATGACCGATGAAGATTTGATGGAAAGGGTGGTAGAACATAAAGACAGAGAAGCCTTTTCAGCTCTTTATGGTAGATATGCCGCGCCTCTCAAAACCCATGCTGCTCAGAAATCACTTCGAGGTGGGGATGTTTGGGACGCAGTACAGGAAACGATGCTGAATGTTTGGAAATTTGCAAATTCTCGGCGCGCTCGAAGAATTGAAGTGGTTTCTCCATGGATTCTGACTATAGAAAACAATGTTATCATAGACGCGGCCAGAAGAAGCAGAGCTAGAGAAGCCGTACGCTGTGAAAGCGACCTCTTGGACCGAAGTCCTAGAACCCGATCTCATCCCGTAATCAAGAGGCCGGAAGAAGATGACCTTGAAGAATACTTGCTTGAAGTCCTAAGCATGGATGATGAATATCCTGAAGAATACCGCCTTGATCAAACAGAAGATCCAGGAGAAGATATTTGGACAGGTGTTAAAAAAGCCGAGCAGGCTAGGATCATTCGGGAAGCATTGGATAGGCTAGAAAAAAAAGATCGCGATCTCATTATTGCCTATTATTTTAATGGCAAAAGCATAGATGACTGTGCTCAGGATTTTCATACAAAGAAAAATACTATTAAGTCACGGCTTTTCTCTGCGCGTAAGAAATTGTTGCATGAAGTCATGGCGCTTCAAGGTGCCGAAACACCAGAGATGGCCTCTAGATCCTTCGACTTTGACTATTTGGAGAATTAGGATGGGCTTACGACAAACTTATGATGCTGTATCTACCGCACCTGATGTTCCATCTCAATATCACGAAATGAGTGACGAAGACCTGATGACAAGGGTTGCAGAAGATAGAGATACAGAGGCATTCTCCGTACTTCATTATAGATATTCTGACTCCGTAAATGAGATTGCACGCTCACGTTTAAGGCAGGACAGCGATGTTAGAGATGCCGTACACCAGACTTTCTTCAATGTCTGGCGATATGCAAAATCATGGAACCCTGAAAAGTGCACAAACTTTGCGGCATGGATTCATACTATCGAACGAAACCTCATAAAAAACATGCAGAGAAAGCAATCAAGAGGTGCACGAAATGTAACGGATTTGGTTCACAGAGATTCCGAAGACGAGCCTTTTATGGCAACAAGACCGGATCCTGAAGGCGACGTGCTGGAAAAGGTTTCAAGATCAGAGCTTGTGTTGGCATTTTGGGACGCACTCGACAGATTGAAACAAGAGGATCGTGACCTTATTGTTGCCTATCATATCCATGGTCGAACCATGCAGGATTGTTCCGACGAGCTTGGTATAAACTCTACCGCCACCAAAATGCGTCTTTCACGCGCGCGGCAAAAATTAAAAGCCGAAATTCTGCCTAAATACATTCCGGGCCGTGAATCATGGCTGAAAGAGCATGATCTGGCCTAACGCCAGACAGTCCCCCTTGAAACAATAGAAAATACGTGCCTTAATTCTCCCATTAAATAAATTTCGAAGGGTTTAGCGCCTTGTGGCGTTTAACCTTGTATGAAAACCAAAACAGAGGATTTTTACGATGAAAAAATTACTAATGATAACAGGTTTGGCTCTGGCGGTTTCTGCTCCGTTCTATGTGGCTTCGGATGCGGCCGCAGAAGGGGATGGAAAAGGCAAGAAATTCGACAGAATGTTTAATCACTGGGATAAAGACGGTAATGGGTCGGTTTCTAAAAGAGAATTCCTGAGCGCAGCCGAAGAGCGTTTTGATAAGATGGACATCGACAATGATGGCGAAGTGACAAAGCGCGAGTTTAAAGCCAAGCACGACCAGATGAAAGATAAAATGTCCGAGAGAAGAAAAGGCAAAGAAGGTGATCATTCTGATCGCGTAGAGGACGCCCGTAAAAAAGCAGAACGTGTGAAAGCAGCGCGTGAAGATGCCGCTACCGAAACAAGAGATGCAGCGCCGGAAGTAAGAGACGCAGCACCTGCAACGCGTGATGCTGCTCCGGCCAGATAACATAAGGTTACGCTATTGTCTGGTACAGCCAGCATGACAGATGAAGACCTCATGGCGCGTGTTCAAGGCGGTGACCATGAGGCTTTTTCTGTTCTGGTAGAGCGTTACACCAATATGTTTTTTACGGCGGCTTACCGGATGTGCGGGCAACAGGACGATGCAGAAGACATCGTGCAGGATGCGTTTTTAAAGCTTTGGAAAAACCCTTCCTTATGGGACCCAACACGCGGCGCAAAGTTTAGCACATGGTTCTATCGCGTGGTTACCAATCAGGCGATTGACCATACAAGAAAGAAAAAGCCGGTCTATACCTCTGATACGCTGGATCAACACGAAGACGAGCGCACAGGGCAACTGGAGGAACTTGCAAACCGGGAACAAAATGAAATTCTGGAAACCGCGATCCAGAGTTTGCCCGAAAGACAAAAAACCGCGCTGAACCTTTGTTTCTACGAGGGGGTAAGCAATAAAGAGGCGGCAGATATTATGGGTGTAGGGGTAAAAGCGCTGGAATCACTATTGATGCGCGCTAAATCAGGATTAAAAGACGAGCTCATCAGGACGGGGCTCTTACAAGACGAAGAGGTAAAGGAGAGGCATTATGGATCACACTGATAAACTTGATGATATTCTCAATACGCGTGCCGTACCGGAAATGCGCAGCAATCTCGCGCATCGTATTATTGAGCGTGCGGCAAGGGAGACGCAGGCACAAAATAGGGAAAGCTTTGATCTGAAAGGACTTATACAAACGCTTTTTGATCAGTTTTTAATACCACAGCCCATTGCCCTGATGATCGCCATGATGGTAATTGGCGCCTATATAGGCATGTATCCGGTCAACAGCATTTTCCCGCCAGATGATACAGAGCTATTGGGCGATCAAGTCGTCGCAGAGTATTTCCTCGTCGCAGAGGATTTAGATTATGGAGAAGTACTATGAGCAGAAACGCAAAAATCATTCTCACCATTTCCCTGTTAAGCAATTTTTTGCTGCTAGGGACTCTGGCAGGAAGTGCCTATCGTCACAGTATGCACGGTGACTACAAACATCCAGTGCGGGAATTACGTGATCAACTCCAGCCTGATTCACGCGATTTGGTGCGTGAAACCTTTAAGGGGAAGAGCGGAGAGGTCAGGGCGTTGTTCAAAGAAGCACAACAAAAGAGAAAAGTGCTCGAAGACGCTTACACCGCCGAAGAATTTGATCCGGTCCGTTATGCGGCCGCGGCGGAAGATCTCAGACAGGTCAGCACAAAGATCGCTTATCATAAGTTGGAGACCTTTAAGGAGCTTGCACTAAAGCTTCCAAAAGAAGATCGGGAGAAATTAGGGAAGCGTGTCACCTCTGTTATTATCGGCAGTCAAGACCACAGGAAATGGAAGAGGGGGGACGGCAAAACCGATCATAAAACGGACAGCAAAAAAGAGCAGGTAACAGACAAGAAAAGGGATAAACACACGGATCGACTCGAGGATTAAACGGCTATTATTGGCCAATTCAAAACTTATACTACCGATTTAATTAAATCAAGTAACGGGCTGATTTTACTAAGTTAATAATTGTATGTTACCTCCGAATCAGGTGCCCATATTTCAAATTTTTTCATCGCAGAAACAAATACCTCACTTACAAGGTTTTCTTCAAGCCACGTCTGAAGTGGTGCGAGTGGTAAGGTAAAAAACCAGTCGCGATCAACATGTGCAAATTGCCGTACAAACGGAAAGATCGCAATGTCGGCCAGCGTCTTTTTATCGCCGGATAAGTATCCATTTTGTTCGATACGGGCATTTAGATCATCGAGTATTATCACCCCGTCTTCGCGGGCGTTGCCGCAATCCTCATCCGGATATCTGCCGGGATATTTGTAGCGATCCAGCGCTTTTTTGAATGTGGTGTCATTGCGCTCTATCAGGTGCATCATATCACTGCGTGCACCCTCAAGCCACGCGTCGGGGTCGTTATGGCTCAGTGCCCACATCATAATGTCGAGACTCTCGTCAATCACCCGTCCATCGGGAAGGAGGAGTGTGGGTACGGTCCCCTTCGGTGAAACTGCCAGCATATGTTCCGGCTTGTCGCGTAATACTATTTCACGGTGCTCACACCTGATTTTGGCCTGCAATAGTGCCATTCTGCCCCGCATAGCATAGGGGCAGCGTCTAAAAGAATAGAGAATCGGGTCTGTACTCATAATGAAAAATATAAATATATCAGTGTTATAAATTGAATTTTAAAGTTTAACCAAGTCTAACCGTTTCGAATATATGATTCGCAGGGGTGTTAGGCGTCGCCAAAGCGTTCTTCATAATGTTTTTGACGCTGGCGGAGAGATTTTTCACGATCAGGCGTTAAATTATCGATACAGCGATGACAGGAAATCCCCTTCTCGTAAGAGTCCTTTTTTGTCTCCTCTAGCGACAACGGTTCGCGGCAGGCATGACAGATGGTCCAGTCGCCTTCCTTCATTTCATGTCCAACAGAAACGCGTTTATCAAAAACAAAACACTCGCCCTTCCATTTACTTTCATCGGCCGGAACGGTTTCAAGATATTTCAAAATCCCGCCCTTCAGGTGATATAAATTTTCAAACCCATGGGCCAACATATAGGAACTGGCCTTCTCGCACCGAATACCACCGGTGCAAAACATTGCAATTTTCTTGTCCTTGGCGGGGTCCAGATTTTGTTCAACCCATTCTGGAAATTCGGTAAAAACCTCCATATTCGGGTCAATCGCGCCCTCGAAAATACCAACGCGGGTTTCATATTCATTGCGTGTGTCGACCAGAACAACATCGGGGTCATTGATTAAATCATTCCAGTCTTGCGGCTCCACATAGGTGCCAACTACTTTTGTAGGATCAGCCTCGGGCCTGCGAAGGGTTATAAGCTCTTTCTTCGGGCGCACCTTGAAACGGTTGAACGGGGTTTTAGAGGCATAGGAATACTTCAATTCTCCCTGACGAATGCCGAGCTGCTCATCCAGAAAATCGATCATTGCATCCAATGTGGCCTCTTGCGCGCCAATTGTGCCGTTAATCCCTTCAGGGGCCAGTAAAAGCGTGCCGCACATGCCTTCGCCGTCTTTGGCTTTCAACAGGGCATCAAAATCCTGTATCGCCTTGCGCATCGCAGGGATATCTTCAACAGCCACAAAACGGTATAGCGCCGCGATTTTATAGGTGTTTTTGCTCATGTTGATCTTTTATCGTATGGCTCGATGAACTTCAAGTTTTTACTTAGGCAGGGACCATGCCGTCTTCTGGCTCGGGATCATAGGTATAGCCTTTGAACCAGCCTTCTTCTAACCCTCGTATTAGAAGTAAGGCCTGCTTTCCTTCTGCTGCTTCTGCAAAATCGCCGGTAGGTCTTGGTACTGAAACTGTTTTTTGTAAGGGGTCATGTCCAAGTGCCCGGAGAAATTGATTTTGTATTTCACTTCTACTCGTGCGCAGCAATGCGTATGTTGTGTCATTGCGCCAGCCTGTGTGCGCTGCAAAGGCTTCTCTCAAGGCAAAATTATCATCTCCAAGCGCCAGCATGGCGGAGTTACGCATGTAATATTCCCGAACATTAGGCGGGACATACTTTTTTTCTGCAAAACTATCCATTTTGCGGGCGTGACCAGCGATAACTTCGGGGTCTCGGTAAAAAAGGGTGGGAGTTCTGAGAGCTGCCTCTACATACTCTGCTTTTTCAACGCCGATCAATTCTGCGGCACGCGTGACTTTCTCGTCGGTTACTTTTGCGGGTTGTCTGAAAAGATTGTCCTGCCTAACGGCGGCGCTTATAAGGCGGGCTGCCGTAATGTCCAGCAATCTGGCGGCCTCTAAAACTGTTTGTCTATAATTGAAGTGACCGGAATCAAGTGGGGGCGGATTGCGTAGGAATTCCAGCGCTTGCATTAATTTGGGATGCACTCTGTCAACCTGATTGGCCGTTAAGCCAACCTCGGCAAGCCGACTTGCCACAAGAGCGCTATATTTTGCTTTTTGATTTAGTGGTACCATTTTTCTTTTATTTCTTATCAACCCAAGTGCGTTTTATACTTTATGTTGACATAATAAGCAAGAAAATTGATATTTTTGAATACCTTAAGTATTAAGCATGATTTTGCCTAAATCCTCGAACTCTTTGCGCCGAGGGTGTCCCCGTCGCCAGGCAATGCCTATTTTTCGTGTGGGTTTGGGTTTGCGGAACGGCACAATAGATACGTTTTTCGGGATATGCCCTGAATAAGTCGCCATCTCGGGCAATAAAGTCATGCCGTAATTATGGCTGACCATCTGGATCAGTGTCTGCAATGATGTTGCGCTATAGGCTTTGCTTTTGGAGGGTTTCTGCAGGCCGCACGCGGCAATGGCATGGTCGCTCAGGCAATGACCATCATCAAGCAGTAACAGTTCCTTGGTTTCCAATTCTACAATGCTTATTGATTTGCGCGGCGGTTCCTGTCCTTTCGGGCACGCAAGGGCAAAGGGCTCTTCAAACAAAAACATTTGCGTCAAGGCGGGGGTGTCATAGGGAAAGGCCATTAATATAACGTCCAGCATATCCTTCTGGCACTGATCAACAAGCCGTTCACTTAAATCTTCGTGCAATTGTAATTCCAGCGCCGGAAAATTTCTTTGGATCGCAGGTAAAATATCGGGCAGGAAATAAGGGGCAATGGTCGGGATAACACCCATGCGAAGCGGTCCGGTCAATGGCGCCTTCAAATGCTTTGCCCGCGTCATGACTTTTTCTGTGTCGCGCATAATTTTCCGTGCGTCCTGCACCACCTCACTGCCAAAGGCAGTCAGGGTTATATTTTTCCTGTTTCCACGATTAACAAGGGGCTGCTCCAGCGCATCTTCCAATTCACGAATGCCGGCACTTAATGTCGGTTGTGTGACATTGCATTTTTGCGATGCGGCCAGAAATGATTTTTCATCATCAAGGGCGATCAGATATTCAAATTGGCGTAAAGTTGGTCGGCTCATAATATAGAAAATATCATAGATAATTCAAAATTAGTATAGAAAAAATCTATACTAAAAAATGGAATTATCCATTGGATTTGGGCCCAAGAATCTTGCATGCTCCTTTTCACAAACAACAATTTTAAAAATGGAGACAGCAATGCTAGGTATCGGAGATCAACTCCCTGAATTCGAAATAACAGGCGTAAAACCCGGGTTTAATGTACATGAAGAGAACGGTGAGAGCGCGTTTGAGCCAATCACGGAAAATAGTTTCGAAGGGAAGTGGAAGGTGTTTTTCTTCTATCCGAAAGACTTTACATTTATTTGCCCAACAGAAATCGTTGAGTTTGCCAAGCTAAACAGCGACTTCGAAGACCGCGATTGTGTGGTTCTTGGTGGCTCGACAGATAATGAATTTTGTAAACTTGCATGGCGCCGCGAACATTCAGAGCTGAAAAGCCTTGGTCAGTGGTCGTTTGCGGACACTAACGGATCATTGATTGATGCGCTTGGTATTCGTGAGCCACAGGCAGGTGTCGCCCTTCGCGCAACTTATATTGTTGATCCACATAACGTGATCCAGCATGTATCTGTAAACGGTTTGAATGTCGGCCGTAACCCAAAGGAAACATTACGTATCCTTGATGCTCTACAGTCAGATGAACTGTGCCCGTGTAACCGCCCAGCCGGCGGTGACACCATCAATGTCTCGCAAGAAGCACAGAAAATGGCTGCTTAACACAGCATACGGCGAAGCGTGGCCGGTTTTTGTAGATTCCGGCCACTCTTTTAAAAACTTTACCGACAGGGGAAAACAATGATTGTATCACAGGCCATAAAAGAGCGTAGAGCGGTTAAACACTTTGACCCTTCCCATGAAATGCCGGAGGCAGAGTTTAAGGCGCTGATGGAGCTTGCCATGCATGCACCAACATCGTTTAACATTCAAAACTGGCGTTTCGTTGCGATTATAGACAAGGACAAACGCAAACAAGCAAGAGAAGCAGCATGGGGACAGGCGCAGGTTACAGACGCTTCTCTTCTTTTGCTTTTATGTGCAGATGTGAAGTCATGGGATAAAAATCCCGAGCGGTATTGGAGCAATGCTCCAAAGGAAGCGCAGGATATTCTGGTCCCTATGATCCGCCCATTTTATGAGGGCAGGGAGTGGATGCAGCGTGATGAAGCCATGCGTAGTGTTGGAATTGCTGCACAAAGCCTTATGCTGGCGGCCAAAGAAATGGGCTATGATTCATGCCCGATGATCGGGTTTGATCAGGATGAGATGGCCAAAATTATAAACCTGCCGGAAGACCATGTGATCGGCATGATGCTAACGGTTGGTAAGGCCGCACAGCCTGCTAAATCCCGTGGTGGCTCTATCGATTATGATGAAGCCGTTATCTTAAATTCATTCAAATAAGGAGTATGACTATGTCGATAGAAGCGTTAAAAGACACAATACCGGATTACGCGAAGGATATTAAGCTGAACTTGTCTTCTCTGGCAACAGATGAAACGCTAAGCCCTGCGCAGTTATGGGGAACATTTTTAGCCACGGCCTTGGCCACGAAAAATGATGCTGTCATTCAGGCCATTCAGGCAGAAGCAACAAACCACATGACAGAAGAAGAAATGACGGCGGCAAAAGCGGCGGCATCTATTATGGCGATGACTAATATCTATTACCGCTTTTTGTATCTTTCATCAGATCCTGTTTATCAGACACTTCCTGCGAAATTGCGTATGAGCATTATTGCAAAACCCGGTGTTGATGCTGTGGATTTTGATTTGTGGTGTACTGCTGTTTCAGTGATTAATGGCTGCGGTGCATGCATAGATTCGCACGAAAAGAAACTGAGAAGTCATGGTGTGTCGTCGGAGCAGGTCCAAACATCGGTACGTATTGCATCGGTTATTCATGCTGTGTCTGCTATAATAAGCGGTGAACAAGCCATGCGCAGTGATTTGGCGCAAGCAGCCTAGGGCTTAAGGTAACGAGGTCTGGTTAGTCGTGATCCAAGCCAAGTAGCCATGCGGCGGTATCGTTGACTTCACCGCCATCAGCAACAGCTTGTAGTGCAGAGATATTGGCTCTGTGATCATCATGATTTTCGCCTACAGTTGGGCCATCTACCATGCCGACACCGGCAGTTGGGCTAAAGGTTGCTCTTAATTCGGCAATGCGCTCTAAAGCCCGCTGTTTTAAATCTGTATCCATCGTTTTATACCTTCTTAATTAGTTATCCAAATCATACCATAAATGTGCTGAAAAACACAAAAAAAGGGGCGTGTGCCCCTGATTCTATATGTTTTTAAGTACTTTACTAAGATTATGCAGCGACCTTCACAGGTACTTCCACGCCGCCCTTTGCCTTGTTCATGTGGTCATGCACATGCTCAATCAAAAGATCAATATTGTCATGGAAGAAGTGATTAGCGCCAGGCAGAAGGCGATAGTCGATATCAATACCCTTTTGCATGTGCAGTTTCTCGACGAATTCGTCTACGGATTCTTTTGGAATAATATCGTCACGTTCACCATGCAATACCAGACCAGAAGTCGGGCAGGGTGCAAGAAACGCGAAGTCTTCTGTATGTGCTGGTGGCGCAACAGAGATAAATCCTTCTATTTCAGGGCGTCTCATCAAAAGCTGCATTCCTATCCATGCGCCAAACGAAAATCCGGCAATCCACACATATGGTGCATTTGGATTAATTTCCATCATCCAGTCTAGCGCAGAAGCTGCATCGCTTAGTTCGCCTTCACCTTCGTCATATGTTCCTTGGGAACGACCCACACCACGGAAGTTAAAGCGCAAAGTCGAAAATCCACGGGCGACCATGGCTTGAAACATCGCGTGCGTAATCTTATTGTTCATCGTTCCGCCATGCTGGGGGTTCGGATGAAGTACTAACGCAAGTGGTGCATTTTTAATTTTGGAATGGGAATAGCGGCCTTCTAAACGGCCAGCGGGCCCACTGAGAATTACCTCGGGCATTCATACCTCGTTTTTTTATACAGTTACCTAGTTTCATATGCAAAAAGCAAAACACACACATTGTTTATACATATTGCCCCCGCTTTATATTAGAGAAATGAAAATAAGTCCATAAAATTCGTATAAGTACTTGAAAAACAATGTGGATACTCCCATAGTAGAGCGCATAATGACGAATATATATTTAGATTATAATGCGAGTGCACCTTTAAGGTCAGAAGCGCGGGATATTATGATTTCTCTTTTGAATCAAGAGGATACGGCTTATAATGCGTCTTCGGTGCATTATTTCGGTCGGGAGGGCCGTAAAATCGTAGAGGATTCTCGCCAAAATGTAGCAAATTTGGTGGGAGCAGAAGCAAATCAGGTTATTTTTAATAGCGGCGCAACCGAGGGCAATAATACGGTTCTTAAGCATTTTGCAGCGCAATACCCATCTGAAACGATATTAGTATCATCAATCGAGCATCCTTCTGTTCTTGAATCGACGCCGAATACCAAGACATACCCTGTCGATGAAAATGGATGCGTGCGGCTTGATAGGCTTGAAGAGATGCTGTCAGGGGAAGACAAGGTTTCTCTTGTTTCCTGTATGTATGTGAATAATGAAAGCGGTGTTATTCAGGATATACCGTCAATTGCGGCTTTGGCGCATAAATACGGAGCTTTGTTTCACTGTGATGCGGTGCAAGGTGCGGGACGTCTGGATATTGATATAAAGCAAGACGGGATTGATTTTTTAACCCTTTCATCGCATAAAATCGGCGGCCCACAGGGCGTAGGTGCGCTTGTGCTAGGGCTTTGCGGGCAGACGCCTATCCTGTTATTTGGAGGCGGACAAGAAAAGGCAGCGCGGGCAGGCACAGAAAATGTTGCAGGAATTGCAGGTTTTGGCGCGGCAGCAAAGGCTGCCAGGGCGGGCTTGGACACATACAAAACACTTGAAGTATTGCGCGATAAGCTCGAAAGCGGATTAAAGGGTATTTCTTCTGATCTAATAGTGCATGGTGAAAGCGTAAAACGCGTTGCAAATACAAGCTTTTTTAGTGTTCCAGGCGCAAATACACAGAGCCTTCTTATGTCGTTTGATCTTGAGAAAATATCTGTCAGCAATGGTTCGGCGTGCTCTAGTGGCAGTGTAAAGCCTAGTGTTACTTTACAAGCCATGGGGGTGGATGAAAAAAATGCATCAAGTGCCTTGCGTGTATCAATGGGCTGGGCTACGAAAGAAAGCGATGTAGATGCTTTCTTAAAAGCATGGCAAAAGATTTATAAGCGCATTAAAGCGGCATAATAAAAAAAGGGAATAATAATGGCAAAAGTTACAGTCATTCAAAAAGACGGATCACCAAAAGAGATAGACGCAGAAGATGGTTGGTCTCTTATGGAGCTTTTGCGTGATAACGGGTTTTCGGACGTTATCGAAGGTGCATGCGGCGGATCGATGGCCTGTGCAACATGTCATATGTATGTGCATCCTGACTGGGCGGATAAAGTGGAGGCCAATAACAATGAAAAATCGGATGAAGAGGAAGACATGCTTGATGTTGCCTTTGATTTGACCGAATACTCCCGATTGGGCTGTCAGATAAGGATGAGCAGCGATCTGGATGGTCTTGTTGTCGCTTTACCTGGTGCAAAAGTAGATTGGTAGGTAGGAGTTTGCAAGCAATGATCCGGCATATTGTAATGTTTAATGCAAAAAACTCCGATGATATCGATGCGATGTATCAGGGGTTAAAGATGTTGGAAACAATTGAAGGGGATTGGTCCCTCAAGGTCACAAAAAATGCAAAGGTTGATAAGATTGCCAACGATATTGATGTCGTTGTATATGGCGAGTTTCCAAGCGAAGATGCCTTGGAATACTACAAATCCCACCCTGTCTATGCCAATTGTATAGAAATTGTCCGTCCCTTGCGTGATAAGCGTATAGCCGTTGATGTGCCGGCCTAGGTCGTTATTATGAAAATAAATTTGACTTTTTCAGGCTATTTCTCTAAAACCTTGCTCTAAGTAAAAAAAGCGGGTTTAATATGACAAATAAAGCAAGAAAATTTGACGCAGTCTTTTCAGAAGGTGCGATCGTTCCACAAGTTCAGTATGTTGTATCACCAAGGGCATTAGATGCTTTTCGTGAGCTTGTAAAAAGCAGAGATGGTATTGCCCGTTTCATGAGTGATATCGACAGGGCACGTGCTTTTATGAAGGCGCTGATTATGACTGATGCAGATGACAGTAAGGATCTTGCTGTCTTTATGTATTCCTGTGACAACGCAGTACATAGATTTATAGAACATTCAGAAAACCCTGAAAGTGCTGCAGAAGAGGTGATGCGGTTTATAAATACACTTCGTGATGAACAGATCGCGCAAATCTATGCATCTGATGGTACGGTTTCAGAGTTATGTGAGCATGGTTATGCAGACGAGATTATGGATTTTATTCGTGATGCTAATATGGATGATGTGGCACGTATTTTTGCTACTGATGGCGCAATCCCGGGGCTAATAGATGCAGGACATTGTCAAGAGGTTATGGATATGGTTCGGCTATTAGGAGCCCCAGAATTACGCAATGCTCTATCATCGGATGATACCGTGGCATCATTAGTGGAGCAGGGATATGGTGAAGAGGTGTGGAACCATATTGATACTATGAGTACTAATGCAGTATTTTCAGTGTTAGCAGCAAAGAATGCGGTCTACGCCCTAACGGAAACGCCTGAAGAAGCGCATGACGTTATGGAGAAGCTAAGAGATGCAGACCAAAACCAGCGTCGAAGAGTATTGTGTGCTGATAACGCGATTTTTGGTCTGGTGGAACATGGATACTGGCAAGAAATTGCGCGTATGGTCGCTGATCTACCTGCAGATATACAAGGAAAAGTTTATCATGCGGAAGGCGCAGAGGATGCTTTAAGTAATGGCGAGAATTGGGCAGCTGAGGGTGATGATTGTGCGCCCGAGCCACTGAATTAAGAGTTATGAATAAATATTTCGCGGTGTGGGTAAGGAATCGAGATGTTATTCTCTTTCAATGCGTCCCATATCGAGAGCATCACATCACTTCGAATATTCGCAACACCTTTCTCGGCATCTGAAATCCAGAAACGTAAAGAGAAGTTTATTGAGCTGTCTCCGAACTCTGAAAGATGGCATAAAGGCACCGGCGATTGGCAAACACGGTCATGTGCGTTTTTTGCAGCTTCCTGACATACAGCAATAACCTCATGCGGGTTCGAGTCATAGTGAACGCCAAATTTAACTTCGATACGGATAAGAGAATTCCCATGGCTCCAATTGACCACGCGCTGTGTAATGAACTCTTCGTTTGGTATCAGAAATGATTTGTTATCCCGTGTTACAATTTCGGTATAACGCGCAGCCATATGGTTAACCCACCCGAACGTTCCGTTTTCAAGTTCGATTACATTTCCTGGCTCAATAGAACGGTCAAGCAGGAGAAGGATTCCCGAGAAAAGATTGGAGATTCCCTTTTGTAATCCAAAACCAATACCAAGGCCGATCGCACCACCAAAGACCGCGAAAAGCGACCAGTCAATACCCGAGCTCGATATGCCAATCAGAAGCGCAAAGACAATAAGAACCACGCGCATGATTTTGGATATCAAAACCTGTGAGGAGCGTGTCAGACTTTTAGACTTCAGAACGCGCCGTTCCGCGAAGGCAGAAATCAAGGCGGCCATATAAAGCAGAGCAAACAGATAGAAACCGGTCTTAATCACTGCCAATGCCGAAAGCCTGACATCACCAATTGTAAATCCGATGGCGTTTAAAATCTCGCGGGCATGGTCAAGCATGCCGAAGATACTGAGGGCAGCAACCGCCCATATGCCAAAAGCAAAAATATTTCTAACAGCGTTGTTTTCAATAAACTGAACAAAAATACGGATTACGATCCATGCAAAAATAACTTTCATGATGCCGTTGACCAGCCTGACTTCAATTCCGACAATTTCAGAGGCAGCAATCTCTGACATCAAAAACATGAAGGCCAGTGTTATAAATGGAAACAGTAGGCGTCGAAGGTTGTGTGCCACGTGTTTTACGCGGATCGGGAGTTCATTATTATCTATAAAATTTTGGACGTGGCGTTTCAAAAACCTGTAAGCAACCAGACCAAACACAGTGGCTAGCGCTATGATATATCCCTGATACAGGGTGTTGTTATCCAACAAATAGCCTGCAAACCAGCCAATAATTCCTTGAAAAAAAGAAATTGGATCAAAATTTTCAAAACCTTCTATCATGCGTGAAGCATACTTTATTTGTTATGCTAAGCCAATAGGATAGGAAAGAATTCTGCTAAATTTATGCAGGTTTCTGGACCCAGAACTGATACATCTCTTTAAATATTTCCGGATTTTGTTTTTCAAACTCATGCCAGTTATCAAGATCAAGGCCGTAAGGATCATCTGGATAAGATTCTGAAAAGCGCTGATAGGTATCCTGATTGGTAAAGTAAAACCCCAGGAATTCGAGCCCGACTTCATCAAGCATCTCTTTAAGTTGCAAGCAGGTATAGCGGTGTTCCTGAAAGTGAAAGATAAGATCTCGGCACATCGATGTGGTGAAAAAATCAACAGAGTTCATCACTGGATAAATTTCGTGAGACGGCGGAAGGGTCTTGATATATTCCCGGCACGCGCGAATACCTTGTGTATCGTGGTCATATCCTCTTTCGGTGATCAGTTTACGCGATGCGACAATGGAGGCGCGTGCGATTTCGCTGTACAGAGCAAGCTGCATAAATCCGCCGGGTTTTAGGCGTCGCTCAAGCGATTTCAAACCTTCCAGCGGATCGTTCATGTGATGAAGAACCCCCGTGCAGGCGATCAAATCAAACGTTTTATCCAGATCATCAAGCTTCAGGATATCTGCAATACCAAAGGTAACATTTTGAAATCCTTTTTTATCGCACTGGCGTTTGGCGTAGGCCAGACTGGATGTGCTGATGTCTACTGCGGTAATCTCGGAATATAAATGTGTATTAACGATATAGGCGATTTGCTTTCCTGTTCCGCACCCCGCAATTAAAACACTAGGGGCCTCTGCATTAAGGTTTTTAAATCCCGAGCGATCTAAAAAGGGAAGACTATACACCATGAAGTCAATAAAAGGCGCTGGGGGTAGGGTGCTGACCTGTACCCACCGTGGGTATGGGTTTTCCTCATATTGCTGTTTCACAAGTTGTGAGATGTCATCGTCAATGGTAGTGAGCTCCGGCAGGGAATCTTTTATCTCTTGTTCTTCTAGTGGCTCATCCACCTGAACTGTGACGAGCACTGAAAAATCAGCGTTATCAGTTTCAGCTTTATCTATGATTTTTTTAATATCTGAAACTTTGTGTAGGGGACGATAACATCCTAAAATGGCGATGTCGTAGGGGTCAGGATTTTTGGAGGACTTTATTTTTTCCTCCAGTGTTTCAATCATTGCTATTTCGTCTTCGGATTCAAAAAACACATATTCGTTCAAATAACACTGACATGCGAGGGCGCTTATAAAGGTTAAAGGTTCTGGCCAGGGGAGTTTGGATATTTCCTCTCGCGTGATTAAATCAAGAAAGTGATAGCGCAACGCCGTGAACATAAATTCAAGATCAATATTGGCGGTCTCTATTTTTCTGAGCATTTCAACAAAAAGAGGATGATTCAGGATAACCCAGTTCAAGGATGGGTCGGCGAGTAAAGCTTCAAAATTTGTGAACTTGTAATCCTCTACTTGCTCAACCAGAGTTTTGACAACAGGCTGGTTAAAGAAAAGGCCGTGCGTAATCACTTTTAGCATATTCGGGTCGCTGTCGTCTGATTTTAGGCATGCCGTGGCGTCATCAACAAGCTGGCTGTTGGTATCAAAATCCTGACACATAAAGAATATGCGCGAAAATAACCCGATCGTAATCCCCTTTGACGGGTCGAGTTCAAGAGCCTTGCGACAGGCGCTCAGGGCTTCGTGATACCGTTTTGCATTAAGACGCAGGCGCGCAAGATCATGCCATGCACGCTGATTGTCAGGTTGCATGGTGGTTACAATTTGCATGTGATCGATTGCACGCTCATTGTTTCTCTTGATCGCAAAACAGATCGCAAGGTCGTTGTGCGAGTGTGTAAAATTGCGGTTGAAGTGAATTGCTTTTTTAAGCGCCTCTATCGCCTCATCAATTTTGCCTAACTTTTGATAAGTGGTCCCCAGATTGTGGTACCCTTCGGCGCTGGGCTGTATTTCGTTTGCTTTTTGGCAAATTGAAACAGCATCTGCATATTGTCCGCAGCGATTAAGAAACGATGCGTAGTTTACCCAGAGGTGATATTCTTCCGGCGCACCGCTCATCACATTCTTGTATTTTTGCAGCGCGTCTTGAACATGCCCCTCCGAGAGTAGGGCTTCGCATTCTTCTATGTCGTTTTGATAGGAGTCAGCTGCTTGTGTCATTTGCGTCCTTAAAATTCTTTTCTACACATAAACTAAGGGGAGCGTTGAGTAAACTCAAGCTCCCCCCATAGGGTTTTAAACTTTATCTAACATTAATTTGCGTTTGATTTTTTCAGTATCTTCATTGCTTCACCCGGATAGTTCGTGCGGAATAAATCATCCAGATCATTCGGGTGTGCCATGAGACGAAAGAAAATAGGCCCGCACATAATGTCGGCGGCCATTGATACATCAATATCATCTCTGAACTCGCCATTTCTCTGCCCTTCTTCGATGCTGTAACGTATGGCATCCATAAGGGGCTCTAAAAGGTTGTCCTTGAAAATGTTAAGAGAGACTTCGCTGGCCTGTGCTTCACTAAACAATTGCGCAATAGTTTGTCCGTTATTGCTATCAACCAGGCGGATGAGCTTATCAATCTGCATAAGAATTGCTTCTTTGTGGCTGCTTGCCGTGGGCAGAGGTGTCTGCATCCCCGGCTGATTCGCCAAAGCATCCATTACCACTGCGGTTTTGTTAGGCCACCAGCGATAAATAGTCGTCTTACCAACTTTTGCTTTTTTGGCAATTGATTCGATACTGAGCTCTTGCACAGATGTTTGAAGCAAAAGTTTGTTTGTTGCGTTCAGGATAGCCCGACGTGATTTCTCACTGCGTGGACGACCCTTTTTAACGGCTGCATTTTCCATTTTTCCCCTCCTTCAACACCACATGGCTCGGGTGCTGATACTCATTGAAAACTTATCGTGTCGTATTAGGATATAGACTCTATGCATTATTTTAAAACTTTTGACAAGAGGGTGCCTTTGTTTTTTTGTATATTCCGTATCATATTTATAAAATTGTTTAATTTTAGGGGGATAGGTATAGAAAATTGGTAATTAATGTTATGTTTTATTCACAGGAAATATTTCCTATATAAAGGGAGACGCGCCTGATCGTTTCGACGAAAACGAATCGGCGCGTCCTGATTTGATTTAGAAGCGATAGCTAAGGCCGGTGGTTAAATTCCAGTCACGTTCCATTTGAACGCCGTTTAAATCCTGATAAACAGGTACAGAAATTTGCACCCCTAATTCAAGATTGTTTACAGATAGAATCTCGGGCCTGAAAGTAAGCCCGCCGCCAAGCTCAATAATGTCTCCGCCATAGTTTTCGGGGTTTGCTGTTTGCACAGGAGCAGCAATAGACGTATCACGGCCTTTAATCTTTTCTTGGGTTTCCAGATTAGCCGTGGCGTTTACAGAGATATGATCCGATGCCTCGTACCCGCCCCATACATAGAGGGCGTGTTTATTGCCCCATCTATATCCTTGGCTGTTCTCGCTTTCCAGTCTGAGGGTGCCCTTGTACTGTGCCCCCCATGAAAGTTTATCATCGTGGCCAGTATAGGTTAGCCCCGGCAGTGCATCCCATGTCCCCGAGCCAAGCTGCATGGCATAAGGTAAGCGCAGAACGGGGGTAGCACCGGTAGGTGCCAGAACATCGTGTTGCTCTTTAATTGATCCGGTCGGGAGACTAACACCAAGGCTTGCGCTGACGGAGTGTTTATCCGTTTCGTAAAGTTTGTAAATACCTGTTACGGATGAATCGCCCCAACCACTGGACTTGGTCGTAAAGTTACCCAATACGGTTGTGCCTGCACCACCAGCAAAAGTGACGTGGTCCATTTCTTTTTGCATATACATAGCCATGGCCATAAGGGTAAGTTTTTCTGTCACACCGTACATACCCCCAAACATATGCATATCCATATCCATCTGCGTCGGGACAACGCGCAGCGTTGCAGGTGGCCCATAAGGATTGGAAACAGTAGTTACAATTTCCTCGGGAGAAAGGCTATCTGTGCCGCTTCTATTCCCTTGCATATGCATACGGTTGAAACGGTAAGATACCATCCAGTCCCCTTTATCATGGATATGGTCGCCCATGACGGCTATGGGGGTGCTTGTTGTAAAGTCTTGGTGGTTATGTATGTCCTCGGCTTTTACATTTGTAGAGGACATAAAAGTAAAGATACCTGCCAAAAGGCAAGTTTTATAAAATGTGTTCATAGTGAACTCCTGAAATTTAAAATTGATTATTTATTTTTGGTTTTCAGGTGTTCACCGGGGGGGCGCGTATTGCATGGGCAAGACGAGTGGACAGGTGTTTGGAAAGAGCAGTATCCGGCCGCCAGACAATAGCGCTTATCTTGCGCGAGGGTAACAAGTCATCTTTATCAAACTGTGTAATAAGAGCCAAATTATTCGATGCATTCAGGCACATCACACAATGGTTTTTTGCCAGCTTGATAGGCGCAGGAATTTTGTTCCCGTTTTCATCAATTATAATTTGTTCGATTCCAAAGGTGGTACATATAAGAAGGGCTTTCCCTTCCACCCGTTTCAGCCACAAAGGCGTCACCTGCGAAAGGAAAGACAAACCCATCGCTAGAAGTGCGATACCAGCTACGATCTGTTTTTTACAGCGTTGGGTCATATTGTACTTTTAGTAGCCACTTCTTTGGAATGTTCTGGGTGCCGGATCAATTTCGACAATTGCACCGTTTCTATATTCAAGGACGGCAAGGCCACGCTCTACGATGCCGTCTGATCTGAAACGAAATATGCCATCAACACCTGAAAATCCATTAGGGTTAGAGATAGAGCGTTGATCAAAGGCAGGCTTTCCTGTCTGGGTTACACCAGCCCGCGCAAGAATAGCGGCCAATGCTGTTGCATCATAGGCCAGAGATGAGATTCGTAATGGCCCTACGCCATATGTATTTTTAAAACGACGCTCGAATTTCCCTCTCGTTTTTGGAGAGGGAGCAGCGAACCATGCGCCGGCAAGCGATTTATCGGTGGCCAGAGAAATGTCATCCATGAGGCCCGTGCCTAGTCGCTTAACCTGATCCGGTGGCAAATCATAATGGTTTAGGAAGGAGCTGAGCTGTCTGGCCATTGTGCTGCCTACAGGCATTAAGACAGCATCGAAAGGTGGTCCATGTTTGTCTTGTGCGGATTGTCGCGCATCATAATCCGAAAATTTGCGAATAATGATGCTTATATCTTTTCCATCAGGAGAAAAGCGTTCAACACGCGAGTTCACAACACCGGCATCTCTTGAAATTGCACGATAGGCAGATACGACTGCATTTCCGTAGCTATCTTCGGGGCTAAGAACGCCAATCCGCCTGAATCCGGATCGTGATGCATAACGCGTAACGCGCTCTACCTGATCAAAGGGAAGGAAGCCGATGAGAAAAGTTCTATAATTTGCCAAGGTCCAATCCGTTGAAAAGGCAATCATATTAATATTCGCACTTTGTGTAACCTGACGGGCAGCTTTTACAGAAGGAGAAAAGACAGGGCCCAGAACCAGGGCTGCACCATCGCGTACAGCCGCATGCGCCGCATTACGCGCGCCGTCAGGTGTGCCCATCGTATCTTTTGGCATTAATTCAAAGGAATCGCCGCCTACATCAAACAGAGCCATTTGCGCCGCATTCAACATGGACTCACCAAGTTTTGCATTCGGACCGCTTAGTGGCAGAAGGATAGCAACACGCACAGGGGGGGAGCCGGGCTGACTTGTTCCATTTGCCGGGGCTTCCAGAGTGTGCTTTTCAACAGAGGCAACAGAAAGGTCGTTTGGCACTTCGGCCGCGGGCGCAGCATCGGAAGGCATAACCCATGGATTATTATATCCTGAGGATCCGCCGCCGCAGCCATGCAGGAAAAATGAGGCCATAATGACAAGCAATAACGGCAGGCCTGAATAAAAACGTAATCTTTTCTGTAATTCGTTCATGGGTCTGTTATTCTCTCAAAAAAATCGAGGGCAAAAATACTGTTGATGATATGGACGATATAGAAAAAGAAATTGAAAATCCAGACCACAATTACGAGGAATTGCGTGCCGGCTTATATATAGTGGCAACGCCGATCGGTAATCTTGGTGACATTACCATGCGCGCGCTTGATGTTCTTCGAAGGGCTGATTTGGTTTTGTGTGAAGATACAAGGGTCACAAAAAAATTATTTAGTGCTTATCAGATTCAAGCAAAGACAAAATCCTATCACGACCATAATGAGGACAAGCACAAAGAGATTGTTATTGATCGCATTAAAAAGGGTGAGGCGGTTGCTCTGGTCAGTGATGCCGGCATGCCCTTGATTTCAGATCCGGGATATAAGCTGGTAAGCGCCTGTATAGAGCAGGGGGTCTACGTTACAACCCTTCCAGGGGCAAACGCACCGCTGGCCGCGCTTCAGCTCTCAGGTTTGCCCAGTGATAAATTTTGTTTTATCGGGTTTTTGCCAAACAAAACAAAAGCAAGACAAGATACGCTAAGGCAATGGGCCGGCGCTCCCGCCAGTCTTATTGCATTTGAAAGTGCACAAAGGCTAAAAGCCGCGCTTAAAGATGTTCAGGATGTTTTGGGCAACAGGGATGTTGCTGTTGTAAGAGAAATTACAAAATTTTTTGAGGAGTGTAAAAAGGGAAGCGCAAAAGATCTTTTGGATGGATATGAAAACAATGGGTTGCCCAAAGGTGAAATTGTTATTGTTATCGGGCCACCAATCAAAGAAGACATCCCACAAAATCAGGTTGAAGATATGATACGTGACGCGCTGAAAACTATGAAAACAAAAGATGCAGCAACGTTTGTGGCAGAAAGTACCGGCCTCAAAAAAAATATCCTATACGATATTGCCCTTGTAATTGAGAAAGAGAAAAAGACATGACGCGTCCTGAAAAATTACAGACCAACCATGCGCGCGGTGTTTTAGCGGAAAGCTATGCAAAAGCTTTTTTAGAAAAAAGCGGATATAAAATTATCCAGCAACGTTACAAAACCAGATACGGAGAAATTGATTTTATTGTTACACAAAAGAATCTTTTATGCTTTGTCGAGGTCAAATCTCGGAAATCAATTGAAGAAGCTCTTAGCTCTATATTACCAAGAAGCCGGCAGAGAATAGAAAACGCCGCGCTGTTCTTTCTTAGCGAATATCCGGACTATGCGTCATATGATATGCGGTTTGATGTGGTCGCTATTTCAGAAGACGGCAGTGGACAGTTTCAAGTTACCCATCTGGACAATGCCTGGGAAGCAGGTTCATAATAGCGTTATTCGAATCAAACGAAGCAAGGATATTTTAATGAGACATTTTCTGGTAATAGGTTTGGCGGCGAGCGGTATGTTGTTGTCGTCTTGTTCGCCGGTTGGGTTAGCGGCAGGCGCAGGTGTTGCCGCAGGAACAGCGGCCGTTCAGGAGGGTGGGCTATCGCGCGCAGCAACGGATGTTAGAATTCAGGCACAAATTAATGAACTCTGGTTCAGCTACGATGTAAATATGTTTGCCAAGCTTGACCTTACGGTTAATCAGGGGCGTGTGCTTATAACCGGTGTTGTTCAAGACCCTAACCATCGTGTAGAGGCTGTGCGTATGGCATGGCAACCTTCGGGCGTGGTGCACGTTATAAATGAAATCAAGGTGGCAAACAGTGAAGGTATCATCGGATATGCAAAAGATGCTTGGGTTTCTGCCAGATTGCGCGGTGCCTTGATTGCCGCGCGCGATGTTGAATCAATCAATTACTCCATTGATACCGTACAGGGTAGTGTTTATTTAATGGGATTTGCACAGGATCAAACAGAGCTAAACCGTGTTATTGGTATTGCGCGTACAATTGAAAACGTAAAACAGGTTGTAAGCTATGTGAAGTTGGTGGGGACACCGGAAGAACCGGCTTCTGGATATCAGGGGCAACAATTGCCGTATGATAACGGGGGCTATAATAATTCCGGTTATAACGAGCAGTCGGCAGTGCCGCCTGCGGCGACAGGTGAACCCATAGAGTGGGATCAGAAAAGCGTATATGACTAATCGCTTTTTCTATCCTTTTTAACGGGAGGTTAAAGTGCAGAATATCAAGCGTTATGCATCTGAAACGGATTATGATCTGGATATGGGTGGTCTGGCGCTTGAAATGATTTCTCCTTCGCACGAAGGTGTTTCACTGGATCGTTACAAAAACCATCTTACGACTATGGTTCGTGAAGTTAAGCGTCGCTATGGTGACTTGATTTCAGAGGGCGCAGACGACGACGCAGGTGTCCGGCTTGCGGCGCTAAAATTTGTTATCTCCGAGACGCATGGCTATAAAGTAGACAGCCCACATGCCGAAATTCTGGAAGGCGCCGATATTATGCGTGTGATTGATCGTGCATCCGGTTGTCCGGCCGCGTTGTGCGTCCTTTACATGGATATTGCCCGGAAGGCCGGATGGGATGTTGTGGGCTTGAATTTTCCCGGACTGTTCCTTTGTAGGCTGGAGTATGAAAGTATTCGTATTATTTTTGATCCGTCCGCTGGCTGTAAAGTTATGGAAGCATATGACCTAAGGGAGAGGGTAAAAACTGTTTTGGGCGAGGAGGCCGAGCTTTCTAAAGATTATTTCGACGGTTTGGGGCCGCGTGATACCGTGATTTGCTTATATAACCTTATTAAGCTTCGGTACATCGAGGTTGGAGATTACGAGGCTGCTCTTGGGATAGTTGAGCGATTAAGTATTGTTTCTCCGGACGAGTACAGGCTTTTGTTTGATGATGGCGTGTTATCAGCCAGACTGGGGAAAATGGACAAGGCAATAAGCGCCCTGGAGTTGTATATTGAAAAAGCACCTACACAATTGGAAAAGCAAGAGGCGTTTATGCTTCTGGAAGAATTAAGAACTATTGATACATAAAGCGGTTTTATTTTTTCTGCTTATACAGAAGTATCTGTACACGTAAGTTTTTCAAACTTTTTACTGAAGGTCTTGCAAGCGGAACTATTTGAGCTTAAGACTCTAGTCATGGTAGACGAATCTGCTTGCAGGTTTTTGTTTAAAAATTTGTATATTTATGAAGGGAAGATACACATGTTCGTGCGGTATTTTATGATTTTTTCTGCTCTTTTATTGGTGAGTGCCTGTTCGGGTAATGCTAACAAGGGCGGTGTTGATACATCGATGGACACAACAGGAGATGGTGTTTTTGTTGATGGTGAAACACTTATGGATGGTGCACCGGAGCCGGGAACTCAAGCGGATCTGGTTGTTAATGTCGGGGACCGTATATTCTTTGAAACCGATAGTTCTGATCTGACAGGGGAAGCGCGCGCAACACTTGAGCATCAGGCAAGTTGGCTTGATCAATACCCTAGCCTTGGTGTTACGATTGAGGGACATGCCGACGAGCGTGGCACAAGAGAGTACAACCTTGCACTGGGTGAGCGTCGTGCCAATGCTGTTAAAAACTATCTTGTGGCGCTAGGTGTAGCACCATCAAGAGTTTCAACAATAAGCTTCGGTAAAGAACGTCCTGCGGTTCCAGGGTCAAATGAAACAGCCTGGTCACAAAACCGTAGAGGCGTGACAAAGGTTCAGTAGCACAATGATTGCGAAGTCTTATAAAACTAAGATCCGGGCGGCATGTTCAATTTGTTTGCTTGCCGCCTTGGGAATTATGAGTGGGCCTGCAGTTTTGCAGGCTCAGTCTTATGATTCTGCGGCTCAAAATGAAATACGCCTGCAGCAACTTGAAAAAGAAGTGCGCAACCTTACAGGTCAGATAGAAGAACAGAACTATAAGATCAAACTCTTGGAAGAGGAGCTTGCAAAAGCGACTGGTGACATGGATGTGCGCCTGAAAGATTTCGAGCACGGCGCTGTGCCGTCTATTTCCTCGCCCCCGGTCGATGAGCCTCCGATGATGGATGAGATGGATGCGGGGCGCGTATCAGAAGATGAAAGTTTTAGTTACACCCCGCCTGAAGATAATCGGACGCTTGGAACCATCAGCAGGTCAGCCGAAACAGGTGCTGTGACAACAACCGATCCTCCTGCACGCGCTTATGAATACGCTTATTCCTTCGTAAAGGAGCGTGAGTTTGATCGTGCAGAACAGGAGTTCAGCAAGTTTATTAACACCTATCCAGATCACCCACTCGTTTCAAACGCCAAATATTGGTATGGAGAAACATTCTATGTGCGCGGAAGCTATGATAAGGCCGCCCGTATTTTTGCAGAAGGGTATCAGAAATACCCGAATGGGCCAAAGGCCTCCAGTAATCTTTTGAAACTCGGGATGGCATTGACCGGTATGGGAAAGACGGATGATGCCTGTATTGCTTTTAAGCAACTTAAAAAAGACTATTCCAACGCGGCTGTTCCGGTGCTCAAACGCGCAGACACAGAAATGGAACGCATAAACTGCCGCTAGTTTTGTGCGGCCTTTATGCGGTTAAAGCAAAATGGCATCTGATTTCACGTCTTGTTTTTCTGAAACTATGCATACGCACTTCAAGGATATTATGAAGGACGCACAGCGCATTGCTGTGGCTGTTTCCGGAGGCCCTGACAGCATGGCTCTATGCTCTATGCTTTCTGCACTCTATCCCGACACAGAAATTTATGCGCTAACGGTGGACCATGGTCTAAGAACGGAAAGTTCGCAAGAAGCGCAAGACGTTGGGGATGCGCTTTCATCTCTTGGAAATGTAGCCCACCATATTCTTACATGGGAGCATGATAAAAAACCCGATGCCCGCATTCAAGAACGTGCTCGCGAAGTCCGGTATGGTTTTATGAGGGAATTCATGGCTGCTCACAAAATTGGTTTTCTTTTTCTAGGGCATCACATGGACGATCAAGCCGAAACATTTCTGTTTAGGCTAGCAAAGGGGAGCGGTCTTGATGGCCTGTCCGGTATGCCGTTTAAGCAAGATATGGGAAAGGGGTTTGTCCTTTGCCGTCCATTCCTGTCTTTTTTAAAAACAGAGATTTTAGAATACTGCAAAAATACAAGCATATCATGTGTTGAGGACCCATCAAATGAGTCAGAAAAGTTTGCACGAGTGCGTTTGCGTAAATCAAAAGAAGTTTTGGAAGGGGAAGGGCTGTCTGCAAAACGGTTGAGTGTGACGGCAAAACGAATGGAACGTGCCAGGGAGGCGCTTGAGTTGATTGCCAAAAAATACCTTGAAGACAATGTGTTAGAGAGTGAATCGAGCCGGTTAGTATTAAAAATATTATTGCTTGATGAGCCCGAGGAAATTGTATTAAGGGTGCTTATCAATGCCATATTGATATTGCTTCCCGAGCTAGGGCATAGCATCCGCATGGAAAAGTTAGAAAATTTATGTGCCGATCTTATGAAACCGGATGTATTCAGGAAACGAACATTAGGTGGAATTGTGTTTGAACGAAATGACAAAGACCAAGAGATTGTTTTGTCTTTAGAAAAATAGGCATTATCAACGCTAAACTTCGTAAAGTGCATCGTCAAAAAGGGTTTGTTTATAGAAATAAATGCGCTACTGTCTTTCGATGCTGACGCTGTAATCTGGAATTTAATCATAGGCTAGGAAAAGACGTGAACAATATTAATCGTAATCTTGTGTTTTGGCTTGGGGTCGGGCTTGTCATTTTACTTTTGCTGAATTTGGCAAGTGAAGCTCAACAAAGTGCTTTGATCAGTAAAGTTGAAATCAGCTATAGCGAATTTATGGACGACTCCAAGGTGGGCCGTGTATCAGAAGTGACCATCAAGGGTGATACCCTGCATGGTGTATATGCAGCCGATGGCGGTGTCTTTCTTTCGAAAGTGCCACCAGAAGAAAACATTGTTGATCGACTGTCTGGAACAAATGTAAAAATTAAGGCTGCAGAACCAGATCCCCCTAAAATCAGGCTGGTTGATATCTTCTTTACTGTTTTGCCTATTCTTCTTCTTATCGGTTTTTGGTATTTTATAATGCGGCAGATGAATGGCAAGGGCGGTGGCGGCGCCATGGGTTTTGGGCGCTCACGCGCAAAAATGCTGACCGAGCACCAAACAAAAGTGACCTTTAAGGATGTTGCCGGTATTGATGAAGCCAAGGAAGAGCTTCAGGAGATTGTTGAATTTCTTAAAGACCCTGAAAAATTCCAGCGTCTTGGAGGAAAAATTCCAAAGGGGGCTTTGCTTGTCGGAGCGCCGGGGACAGGTAAAACTTTGACAGCACGCGCCGTGGCCGGCGAAGCAGGTGTGCCGTTCTTTACCATCTCTGGATCAGACTTCGTAGAAATGTTTGTCGGTGTGGGTGCCAGCCGTGTACGTGATATGTTTGAACAGGGTAAGAAGAATGCGCCGTGTATTATTTTCATTGATGAAATTGACGCTGTTGGTCGCCATCGTGGTGCCGGATATGGCGGCGGTAATGACGAGCGTGAGCAAACACTAAACCAGCTTTTGGTCGAGATGGATGGTTTTGAATCCAACGAGGGCGTTATTATTCTGGCCGCAACCAACAGACCGGATGTTCTTGATCCCGCATTATTGCGTCCCGGCCGCTTTGACCGTCAGGTCACTGTGCCGCTACCGGATGTAAAGGGGCGAGAGGCAATCTTAAAAGTGCACATGAAAAAGGTGCCCCTATCAAACAATGTTGACCCATCCATTATTGCGCGCGGGACACCAGGGTTTTCCGGTGCCGAGCTTGCTAACCTTGTGAACGAAGCGGCGCTTTTAGCGGCTCGTAAAAACAAGCGTGTTATTGGTATGGAGGACCTCGAAGAAGCCAAAGACAAAGTCATGATGGGGTCTGAAAGACGATCAATGGCAATGAACGAAGAAGAGAAGAAATTAACGGCTTATCATGAGGCCGGACATGCACTTGTTGCGTTGCATGAGCCGGAGTCTGATCCTATTCACAAGGCAACAATTGTGCCGCGTGGTCAGGCTTTGGGTATGGTTATGCGTCTGCCTGAGGGAGATCGCTACAGTTATTCTCTTGCTAAAATGAAAGCCAATCTTTCGGTCGGTATGGCGGGGCGTGTTGCTGAAGAAATTATTTTTGGCGATGAATTTGTAACCAATGGTGCTGCCGGAGACATCCAACAAGTGAGTGCCATGGCCCGTGCAATGGTGATGCAGTGGGGATTAAGCGAAAAAATCGGCATGGTTGATTTTAGCGATGATCCCTCGAATTATCGTGAGCGCCGTATATCAGCCAAGATGTCTGCTGATATTGACGAAGAAGTCAGACGTTTTATCGATGAGGGGTATAAAAAGGCAAAAGATGTCATTACAAAGCATGAAGACGACCTTCATAAAATTGCCAAGGCTCTTCTTGAATATGAATTGTTGAGTGGTGATGAGATCAAGGGCCTTTTGCGTGGAGAGCCAATCATAAGGCATGAAACAGAAGATGACGATGTTAAACCGCGCGCCTCTGTTCCTGTGTCTGCTGTGGATGATGAAAAAAAAGACAAAGACAAAGACAAAGACAAAGATTAGTGTTTTATGGGCTTTGGCTCATAGTTCAAACGATTTGCACTATCAATATCTTTTACGCTTGCCCAATATATCTGCTCAGGTATGAAAGCATGAGAAGGATTGATATAGACCGTCTTTATGTTTCCGGGCAGCAAGCTGTGCTCTTTCCCGAATTTGTGGCAAAGAATGAGCTTGTCTTTATCTTCTTCGCTTAACTGTATTTCTCTTAAGCTATATTCCCTATTGTCTGTCGAAAGGGCGACAACTTCGATAAATGATTTATTCTGCCTGGCCTTTTCCAAAACTTCTTCGTCAACCGAAGTAGGCACTAGCAAAAAACAAAGGCCTGTATTACGTCCCAAAACCTCCAGAGGTGGAGATCGTTCAAATTTTTGTGGTTGGTCAATCAGTGTATTGCTGTCCCACAACACAATATTTTGATAAACATCGGATAAGAAATAGTTCTTAACTTCTTTTGGAATGAGATGCTTGGCGATGAAGGCCGGTACAGGACTCAATAGCAAAGCAATTACAAGAATAAAGGCAAGCACAAGCCTTTTGACCGTGCGCAAGGCTTTTGCACCTTGTTCAGGATCAGAGGGATCAGCAAGATATATTTTATGATTATCTTCTTCCATCACACCCAGTTTCTATGCTGCTTTCTTTTGTAGCAAGCCTTCACGGCGTAACAGGGCATCAGGATCTGCATCACGTCCGCGAAAACGGTTATAAAGAATATCAGGTTTTTCGCTCCCGCCTCGGGATAAAATATTGTCCCTGTAGCTCTGTGCGGTTTTCTGATCATAAAGTCCCTTTTCAAGGAACAGTTCGAACGTGTCTGCATCCAGAACCTCTGCCCATTTATAGCTGTAGTACCCCGCAGAATAACCGCCGGCGAAGATGTGTCCGAACGCATTGGAAGTCGGGCCAGCAAGCCTTGGGAAAAGTGTTGTGTCTTTAATTGCCTCATCTTCGAAAGCCACAATATCATCAATATCATCGGGGTTTGCAGTATGCCAAGACATATCCAGAGTTCCCAGCCCGACCTGTCGAAGTCCTTGCCATCCAACCATGAAATTCATTGATTTACGGAGCTTCTCTACCAGTTCAGCAGGAATCTTTTCTCCTGTTTCATAATGTTCGGCAAAGCTATCAAGCATTTCTTTCTCGTAACACCAATTTTCCTGAAGTTGCGAGGGAAGCTCTACAAAGTCCCACAAAACAGAAGTGCCTGCGTGCGAGCGATAGGTGACATCAGAGAGCAGCGCATGAACGGCATGGCCCATTTCGTGAAACAATGTTGTAACCTCTCCGTGTGTAAGCAGGGAGGGTTTATCTGCAGTTGGTTTTGTAAAGTTACAGACGATGGCTACCACAGGGCGCTCAATCTTTCCACGGAACAAACCTTGATCCCGGTAACTGGTTTTCCATGCACCTTGATTTTTTCCTGTGCGCGGGTGGAAGTCGCCATAAAGCGTGCCTACAAAACTATCATCCGTGGTATTAAGGACATCAAATACTTTTACATCCTTGTGCCATGTTGGATATTTATCCGACTGAACAAATTTGATTCCAAAAAGCTTGCTGAAATGATCGAAGCACCCATCCAGAACCTTATCGAGTTGGTAATAGGGGCGGAAATCTTCCGATGTAAATTCAAATAATTTCTGTTTGAGTTTTTCGGAATAATATCCCACGTCCCAAGGTTGGATATCGTCAAGTCCATGTTCGTCTTTTGCATATTTTCCAAGCATTTCAATATCTTGCTCGGCAGCGGGTTTATAAACGGTTTTCAGTTTTTCTAGAAAATCCCAGACGGTATCCGGTGACTTCGCCATACGTTCTTCTAGTACGAAATGGGCATGGGTATCATATCCTAAAAGATTTGCCCGTTCCTTGCGTAAGGAAACTATTTTTTTGATGTTATCGCTATTATCGTACTCATCATTCCAAGCGCGGCTGGAGAAAGCACGCCAGATTTTCTCTCTTAAAGTGCGATTGTCGGCGTATTGCATGAAGGGGCCAAAGCTGGGGTAATCCAATGTAACAATCCATTTCCCATCGTGCCCACGTTCAGTGGCAGCCTGTAGGGCGGCATCTTTTGCGCTGTCAGGAAGTCCGGAAAGGTCATTTTCATCTTCAATTACAAGTTCAAAACTTTCGGATGATTTTACCGTATTCTGCATAAAAGCAGGGCTGAGTGTAGAAAGGGCTTCTGAAATCTCCCTTAGTCTTGCCTTCTTCTTTTCATCCAGCAAAGCTCCACTGCGTACGAAGCTTCGGTATGTATCATTCAAAAGAGTAGTGTCCTCGACGCTTAACCTAAGGTCATTACGGACATCATAGACAGTCTTTATCCTCTGGAACAAATCGGCATCCAGCATCACATCACTGGAGAAATTTGCGCCAAGCGGTCCAATTTTCGTAGCAAGTTCATGAAGTTCGTCGCCGCCCATAGCAGAAAGCTGGTTATAAAATACCGATGAAGCTTGTCCCAAATCTTCCGAGGTGCTTTCCAGAGCCGCAATTGTATTTTCAAAAGTCGGGACATCTGTATTTGCTTTTATGGCGTTGATATTTTTGCGTGCACGTTCGATAGCTTCTTCAACCGCAGGCAGATAATGCTCCGTTTTGATCTTGTCAAATGGCGGCGCCTGATTTGGAAGTGCTGAAACTTGAAGAAGGGGATTGCCACTCATGTAAGAATTTTCCTATAAGTCATTAAACCTGTTTACACGACTATGGAACAAAATGACCGACGTGCCAAGATCAGAGCGCTTTGATGATGTTTATTTTTCTGTACAAGATGGACTTGCAGAATCGCGTCACGTTTTTTTAGACGGAAACAATTTGCCGTACGCATGGCAAGGAAAAGAAAAAATTACAATTTGCGAGACCGGCTTTGGCACGGGACTGAATTTTTTGGCAGTTTTGCAGTTGCTGGAGGCAGATCCTGAGAGTCGGAGGCCAGAGTATCTGCATTATATTTCTTTTGAAAAATATCCGTTAGAGAAGTCATTCATTCGCGACCATCTTTCACAGTGGGAGGAGCTAAAAGATCAATTGGATACTTTATTAGCCAAATATCCGCCTGATTCGTTGGTGGGTACGCATAATATTGCAATTTCAGATTCGGTTTCCCTTACGCTTGTCTTTGGTGATGTGAATCAAGAAATGGAAAAGTTAAATGACAAAATAGATTTCTGGTTTCTCGATGGTTTTAAACCATCTACCAATCCCGATATGTGGACGGAAACGGTTTTTCAAAATATGGCCCGACTAAGTCGAGAGGGGGCAAGCTTTGCAACTTTCACCGCCGCTGGATTTGTCCGCCGTGGGTTAGAATCTGCCGGATTTGAAGTGAGAAAGGTGCCCGGTTTTGGTCGAAAGCGGGAAATGTGTGTCGGAAATTATGCAGCCGACAGCACGTCATAAAGCTGACGCGCTCGTTCGGCATCAGCAGAAAAATCTCTGCTGTCTGTTTGGTTGACCTGCACTTCTTCATCCTCCAGAAGCGCTGCTATCTCAAGCAAAACCTCTCTTGCATCATTACCATGTGCGTTAAAACAGGCTGAAAGATCATCAAGATCGATGTCCTGATCAACAAACTTGTCGGCATTTGTATTGGGCGGTATGTGTCTTTCATAAAATGTTCTCATGATACTTTGAGCAGCAAGCAACGTACGTGCGGTTCTTTCCCTTATTTCGGCTGGAAGATCTTGCCTGAAAGTACCGATCAGCAGGCTGTTTGTTGGTTCGCCAACCCCCTTGTATACATCGCCTATTTTTATTGTTTTACTCATATTCCTAATGCCTCTATTTTGATAAGGGGTACCATATGTTGTTTTTTTATGTCAAGAAGATAGGGGTTTTATGAAAGTTAATATTATAGGGGGTGGGCTTGCAGGCTGTGCTTTGGCCTATATTTTAAAGCAGGCCGGAGCGGTTCCCGTCATCTATGACTCCGCAAAAGAAATTGCATCCGGCGCAAGCGGCAATGATGTTGGTCTTTATAATCCAAGGCTGACGGCTGATCTGGATGATCAGGGGCGCTTTTACTCAACGGCATTTTTCGAGGCTTTGGAGGTTTTTGAAAAGTTTGGAGAAGCGATAGACTGGAATCCTTGTGGCACATTGTTTCTTATGAATGATGAAAAGAAAACTGTGCGCTACCCAAAGACTGTAAAAAGCTGGGGCTGGGCTGCAGAAGATATGAGGCTAGTTGATACGTCAGAGGCATCTAACATAACAGGCATAGATATAACACATAATGCCCTGTATATTCCTAAATCCGGTTATATCTCTCCTAAAAAGCTCTGTCATGCTTATGTGCGTGATGTTGAGGTGCACCTGAATTCAAAAATTGAAGATATGAGTGCATTAGTGGGGGATGCAACAATTCTTGCCTGTGGGATGGGGGTATTAAAATTTGATTTGGCCGCAGACCTACCCTTGCGGGGGGTTCGCGGGCAGGTGACCTGTGTCAAGCAAACGGAAAGCAGTGGTTTTCTTGGCGCGGCCATAAGTTATGGCGGGTATATTACGCCTGAACAAGGGGGGATTCATTATATCGGCGCAACCTTTCAAAGGTGGCTAGATCATAGTGATATTATTGATGAAGATGATGGCGATAATCTCGATAAACTTTTTAATGCAATACCGTCTCTAAAAGATGATTATAAGTTGGCTGGTCATCGTGCTGCGGTGCGAACAACATCAAAAGATCACTTTCCTGTTGTCGGCCCTTTAAATAAATCTGTCTATGTTTCAGCAGCGCACGGATCCCATGGCATTCTAAGTACATTATTATCGGCTAAAATATTAACCAATTCCTTATTGAGTCAGAGAAATGTAGTTTACGAATCGATGCTTAAATCCACGAATCCTAAGCGTTTTTAAGTTGTTTATAACCCCTAGAAAAACACATCTCTTTACTAAAAATTATGGGTTTTTGTGAGAGAATTAAGGCAGAAGAAAGGAAGGGGTTATGATAAAAATTTTTGCACATTACCTTTCTCGCTACGTTTCCAACGAAGATGGAGCCACTGCCATTGAATACGGGCTGATTGGCGCATCCATTGCTGTTGCTGTAGGGGCTGTGGCTTTTGTTATCGGTGATGAAATAGATATTACGTTCACGGCTATTCTTACAAATCTACAGTCTTAGGTGTTCTTAATTACTTGGATTTTCTTATGGATTGAATTCATTTCACTCCGCAAATTTTCTCGTCTTTTTCGCTACATATGCTAGGGTGTCGTATCGTTAAACAAGATATGCGATAAGATATGCTACAAAGCTTTGCTTTTTCTTTGGCCTTTTTACCTGTTACTGCGTTTTTAATCGTTGTGCTGATGGTTATGCCCCTCCGTAAGTTTGCGCGTAAGTTTGGTATTGTTGACCAGCCCGGCGGGCGTAAACAGCATTTAAAGGCCGTCCCTCCCATAGGTGGGCTTATAATTTTTTCTGTGTTTTTGATTCTGGGTTCCGTCTCGGGAATTATGGACCTTCAGGGCTATTGGCCTCTTTATGTGTCTGTAATTATCCTGCTTGTTTCCGGTGCTTTCGATGATCAGTATTCTCTTCCGGCTAAATTCAAATTCCTCATCCATGTGCTGGTGGCTTGCTTGGTTTCTTTTTATGGCGGTGTCGAGGCCGCTTATCTAGGGGATCTTTTTGGTATGGGTACGGTCTGGACAGGGTTTATGTCCTATCCATTTACAATTATTGCTATTGTATTACTGATCAATGCGATGAATCTGTTTGATGGTATGGATGGTATTGCGGGCGGTTCTGCTGCGGTCATGTTTCTGTGGTTTTCCACGGCCTGTATTGCTGCTGGCGCAATGTCTTATGTTGCGGTCTTATTCTTGTTGATTGCGTGCATTGCCGGTTTTCTGGTTTTCAATTTGCGCAACCCATGGCGAAGAAAGGCATCTCTTTTCCTTGGGGATGCAGGAAGTATGTCTTTGGGGCTAACGATTGCTTGGTTTGCTGTGCTTCTTGCTAGAGGTGAGACTTCGCCGTTAGAACCCATCAGCGTTGCCTGGATTATAGGATTTCCTGTTTTTGATACCTGTGCCCAGTTCTATAGGCGTATTCGTAGTGGAAAAGATCCATTTGCGCCCGATAGAGGGCATTTTCACCACCATTTCATTGACGCAGGCGTTCGTGTAAGGCGCGCTAGCCTTGTAATTATTGGTATTGTTGCTGCTATGGGGGCTATTGGTTATGGGGGGATTGCCCTTGGGGTACCGCCATTTGTTCTGACAATTGGCTGGATTGTATTGCTGTTGACACATATATTGGTGTCCTCAAAGCCCGAGCGTTATATTTCTCTGATCAAGTTTTTGATGGAAGAAAAGGAGTTGGGGGAAACTGTTCCCAACAAATAGAAAACCGGCTTTTTATAAGATAATTTGTGTAGAGTAGACTAGAGATTGACAATGTTACCAACCAATATGACGTGTGAATTTAGAAAAATATTAGTTCTGATGCTTTCTGTTGTCCCTTGTTTTATGCTGGGGGCATGCGTGGAGAGTTTTAATTTTCCTACAATCAATTCACCACAAATTTTTAGTACGCCACGCGCTGCTGCTGTCGCTGCTAAAGCAGAGGATACAACAACAATTGTGGCCCAAGCTGATGACGAGCTTGTAAGTATTGTCGTGAATGGCGTGCCTATTCCGGGAGAAAAGCCCAAGCGTGCCGTTCTTATGCCCCGTTTGGTCCATAAATCAGACGTCAAAACAGAAGATCTTTTGGATGCCGGTGAAAGTTTTGGCGTTGTAGAGCAAAATAAATCTTATGATCCCGCACAGGCACATTTGGATGCAAGAAGTAAGGTGAACACCAAGAGGCGAAGTAAGGACGAAAAACTTGCCGCACATTTTGAGCCAAATGCTGTCAGTGGTCAGGATGGCAAAATGCGGGTTTTAAAAATAGAACAGCAAAACACCTCACAATCTTTCACTGAAAACCGCACAAAAAGCTACGGCTCAACAAGCCAAAACGGCGTTTTTAATAAAGTCTCTTCTTTATTTCTAGGTGAGGATGAGGAGGCATCATCTGTGGAGCCCAAAGCAGGTATGCCAAGTGTAATCCCCCCACCTGATCTGCCGTCACGAAAAATTACTATAGCTCCGTTAGCGTCTGATGAAGTGGCAATTTCTGAGCCTTATGAGGAAGCTTCTTTTTCAAATAATGTTGTAATACCAAAAAGAAAACCAATAGTTCTAAGCCATGCTGCGAAAGCAAGTGTGTACAACGCTGTTGCACCACGTTATGGGCAGGTAAGGAAAACGCAGACCGTTTACAGCTCCGACGTCGGCTCCGACCTGAAGACAAAACGCATTGTTTATAATTATGAAGGTCCGTCCGGTATTAAATCATCGGTTTCTGGATTAAGAGGCGGAACACATCCTGACAAAACCCGCGTTGTAATAGATGTTACGAAGCCAACATCTTATAAGGCCGTTGTTGACCCTTTGCGAAACGTCTTAAAGGTCAAAATTGAAAATGTTCACTGGCATATCGCAGAAAAAGGAAAAATGGAAGGAAGCGCTCTTTTGGGGACATATATTACACGGCAAGAGGGTGCGGATGATATTCTGCTGGAGATCAGATTGAAAAATAAGGCTGAACTCGTATATACCGACATTCTTGAGCCAAATTTCACGTCGAAATACAGGATTGTGATGGATCTTGCAAAGCCCTAGATACGGGTTTAGAAGCAGGGCATTAATGCAACACAATGCTATCCTGTACTTTTTCAAGTATTCGTTTTAGAATCAGCCTATGTGTGACAGGATGTTACGGTATGAGACGACTTAGAATTTATAGCTCGGATAGTTGTTCGGTTTTCTTCTTTGTTAAAGAAGGGAGACGGGTGGTATGAGTAACTCAATGCCCAATCATGTTCCTTTCAAAGGCAATTTATTTATTGATCCCTCAAGGCGGGCACAGCGTTTTGATAACGGGCGTTCAAAAGCCTACGAAGCGTATGATTCAAGGAATAGCACAAAAAAATACATAGCGATTATTGCCGAATCAGATGAAATTCCGCGATGTCAGGAAGTCAGTCTCTATGAAGCGCTGGTAGATACATCGTTCATGCATCTTGTGCATACAGGTGTTGTTGAGTGGCCTCTGGATAACTCTCAAAGGCTCGTCTTTATTTATGTGGCTAATATGGGAGACCCCATTCTAGAAGGGGGAAGCAAGTTTAGCAATACGACTTGGCGTCATCCGGATATCGTCCAGTTCTTAATACAGCCCATGGCAAACATGTTAAAAGAAATGCGCGATAAAAATTTTTCGCATGGGGCAATACGGCCGGAAAATATTTTTCTATGTGGCAATGATAAGGCAAAGCCTGTCATTTTAGGCGACTGTCTTTCCACGCAAGTGAATTTAACCCAGAAGCCCCTGTTTCTTCCTCCCAATATAGCAATGGCGGAACCTCTTGGTCGTGGGAATGGGGGTATCAAGGGCGATATTTATGCTTTCGGCGTCACTCTATTACTGTTTTTACGCAAGACAGACGAGCTTGAAGGTCTCACGGACGAGCAGGTAATTAAAAGAAAAATGGAGATTGGAAGCTATGCAGCCCTGATAGGAAAAGAAAGATTTCAGGCCTCTTTTCTCGAGCTGTTAAGAGGGGTTTTGCATGATGATGCCGATCTCAGGTGGGGTGTTGATGAAATTTTATTCTGGTTAGATGGAACGCGGATGACGCCGGCGGCCCCAGTTAAGCGTAAGAAAGCGAACCGGCCTTTTATTTTCGGAGGAAAAAAATATTTATATGCCGAGTTTTTAGCGCTTCATTTACACAAAAACCCTGATGAGGCGATGAAAGCTGTTAAGGATGACAGTCTGAAAGTCTGGCTCGAGAAGGCGGTGGGTGATGATATGATCATGGGGCGGTTTGAAAAAATGCTTGAGCGTGTGCAGGGAATGCCAGATAACCCCTCCAAAAGAGAATATTTAATTGCTCAGCTTGAAATGGCTTTGCACCCGGGTATTGCCATTCATTTTAAGGGGCGGTGTTTTACACCCTCCGCATTCGGATCCATGCTTGCCCGAGATATGTATAGAAAAGAGGATTTGGAATTTTATATAGAAGTTTTGAATCTGAATATACTTGATCATTTTATATCTGCGGCAGAAATGCCCCAAGCTGAGTTGGTTTTGAATCTGAAGTTATATGATGCGTGTCGTGGCGCATTGAAAAACTCCAAGACTGGCTATGGCATTGAAAGATGTTTGTATACCCTATGTCCTAATACGCCTTGTTTGAGTCCGGTATTCAAAAATAAATTTGTGTTCGATGGCGCAACAACTCTTCAAACTTTTGAAGAGTTCTGTGAAGCGGGAGGCCAGATAGCGCTGATGATGGATAAGCATTTGGTTGCTTTTTTCTCTGTGCGCTACGCAAACTTTATGGATCGTTATCTATACGATTTGACAGCACCAGATAAAAACACACAAATTGCTGGAAATCTTCATTTTATGGCGGGGTTGCAAAAAAGAGAAAGCAAGGATGGTTTTCATGCAATGGCCAAGGTCTTTCTGGATGCATTGTCAGGTGTTTATAATGTCTATAGGAATAGAGAGCTTAGGGATCAAATCAAGAGGTACGTCGAAAAAGCAGCCAGAGAAGGGGATTTGGTGGCTATGTCCAATTTGCTCGATAATACAGATTCGCGGAAAGCCGATGATCGTGGTTTTAGAATTGCTATGGCCGAATATAAATTGTTGCAAGATGAATATAACGAATATAACAGGCGGTTGGCGAATAAGAAAACCTACGGAGTTGCAAATGGTAGAGAGGCATCTACCGTGGTTTCATGGCTTGTGGCAACGGCAATCACGGTCATTGTTGTGCTTGCTTTTCTTTCAGGAAACCAGATGTTTTAGAGGTCCGAATATATGAGCAAAAAAGAAAAAAAAGAAAAGGAAGTCGAGGAGCCCAAGGAAGGCAAGGCGCCTGCCGTCTCAAAAAACAAGTTGTCTTTTAAAGGCAGGTTGTTCCTTATTTTTATGACGCTTCTTGGCTTGGCCTTCTTGCCGACATCCATGCTTTTATTTGTTGGCATGCTACCCAGTATGGTTGCTTTTTTTCTTGCTCCTATGGGTGTTGGAGCAAGGGCGGCAACAGTATCCGCAATGAATTTGGCCGGCTGTTTGCCATTCGTTTTGAAGTTGTGGTCACTTGAAAATGATTTTGAAACCAGTTTTATGCTGGTTTCCGATCCGCAAGTTATCACAATCATGTACATGTCGGCGGCCTTTGGGTACATGATAGATTGGGTCGTAACAGGTATTGTTTCGTCCTTTCTGTATCAAAAAGGGTTAACGCGGATGGAGGCAATTAAAAAACGGCAGGAAGTATTGATTTCCCAATGGGGGGAGGGGGTTACAGGAAAAAAAATGCGTCGCGAAGATATGGATGCTTAGTACTGATTTCATAGGTTTATGTATTATGTTAATGAATTCTTTATGATTTGAGCATTAGAATGGTGTAATGGAGTGGGTCTGTGTATGTATCTGGCCATCCAAAAGAACATAAGAGCGGTTTCGCCGCTTTTTTTATGCGTAAAAACAAGAAGATATTTGATTAAAATACGAAATAAGAGTTGGGTAAAAATTAGATGATACGTTTCATTCGCAAGTATTTTACTAGACAAGAAGGCTCAACCGCAATGGAGTTCAGCCTTCTGTTGTTGCCTTACATGACCATAACTCTGGGAATTATAGAACTCTCTTTGATGTTTACATCGGCCAGCCTTCTGGAAGGGGCGACCGGCTCAGCGGCAAGGTTAATCAGAACAGGACAGGTCCAGCAAACTGGGGGAGATCCCGAACAGATGTTCCGTGATGCACTCTGCGATTTTGCTGTTATTCTCATTGATTGCGAAGATATGGTTATAGAGGTTCAAACTCTAGACAATTACACAGATTTTTCTGGTCCTACACTGGATCCGGACGGCATGATGGTTTCTCCAGGATTTGATGCCGGAGAATCGAATTCAAAAGTACTTATCCGTGTAGGGTATAGATACAGCATGATGACACCGCTTGTGGGACCACTTTTGAATGGACCATCCGGCGGTACATTGTTTATATCAACAATAGTTTTACAAAGTGAGCCATACGAATTTGGTGGCGGCGCATAAATGAGGTTTGATGAACAACATGTTTAAAAAATTATTGGCACGATGGATTGGAGAGGAAGACGCGATAGCGGCGGTTGAGGCTGCTATGATTTTTCCGATTATGCTGACCCTGTTTATGGGCGTTTATGATGCCGGCTTTGCAGTCCTTGCTAATCAGAAGGCAATCCGCGCTTCACAAGTAGTGGCTGATCTTATTACACGCCAGAATATAGTAGATGCAGGTGATGTATCGGAAGCAATAGAGGCTGGTCGACTCGCGTTTGAGCCTTTAGATAACTCAAGTTATGGAGTTGATATTGTCAGTGTCCGTTTTGATGAAGATGCAAATAGTGAAATTGTATGGCGTGAAACACAGAACATGACCCCGATTCCTGATGCTCTGGAGAGGGTTGCCGCTTTGGCTGATGAAGATGAGGGCGTGGTCATGGTCTCTGTACAATATCAATACGTCCCCAAATTTGCAGGGTTTGTGATGGAATCATTTGAAATGATGGAAGTGGCTTTTAGCCGAGGACGAAGCTCCCCGGTTGTTACATATGAATAATACTTAGAAAGGAATAGGTCATGAAACAGTTGAAGAATAGAGGAAGCATCGCTTCCAGATATTGTTCGGATACGTCGGCGGCTATCGCCATGATGTTTGGCCTTATGCTACCGATTCTGGTTGGGATTGTAGGTTTATCCATAGACTACTCCAAGGCATACCTTGTAAAGCAACGCTTGGCGCAGGCGCTGGATGCAGCGGCATTAGCAGCGGCGGCAGCCTCTACGGATGAAGCGGTTATAAACCAAAAAGTTCAGGAATTTTTTGATGCCAACTTCCCGCCTGAAAAGCTTGGTCTTACCTTTGATCCGGAAGTTCAGGTTGTGGGAGATGAGATTATCGTAACCGGCTCAGCCCAATATAATACATCCTTCCTAAGTGTTTTAGGTATCGATGTTATTAATATTGGTGCATCAACGACGGTGGTGCGTGAAGTTCAGGGCATTGAGGTTGTTCTTGTCATGGATAATACAGGCTCAATGAGTACCAACAACAATATTTCTGCGCTCCGAAATGCGGCATCCAGCTTTGTATATATCCTTTATGGTATTGATCCTGTTGAAGGTGCGGCAGCAGATCCGGATGATCTGGATAGCATGGTAACACGCGATCCCGATTACATCAAAATTGGGCTTGTTCCATACAGTACATCTGTAAATGTCGGGCCTTACGGGCTTGGTGAGGATCCTGATGGTGACTTCTATGGCGCAGCATTCGTAAACAACCCTCATGGGCTGAGCTATACGACATCTAGTAATAACAACAATTGGATGGGGTGTGTTCTTGCGCATGATTATCCCGATGATACAACCAATCATGAGGGGCCATGGGATATGTACAGATATTGTCGTGATGAAGACGATGACCCATATTGTGATCTGAATTATTACGGCCAGGTTAAACAGAAGCCAAATTACATCTGTCCCAAGACGCATGTAACACCTTTAATCACAAGCCCAACAAATTTAAAGCTTCAGATTAACAAAATGACAGCCAATGGTCACACCTATGGTAATTACGGCATGGTTTGGGGGTATCGGGTTTTATCACCTGACTTCCCGTTTGAAGAAGGGGTCTCTTGGGAAAACCAGTATTGGCGTAAAGCAATCGTCATGATGACGGATGGTGATAATACAATGCATAATAAATACTCTGCATATGGACCCACGCAAGATCACAGTATCAGCGTCAATGATTTAAACAATAGGTTTGCAGATGTCTGCGATAACCTTAAGGAAGATGGCGTGATTATATATACTGTAACGTTCTATTCGAATATCAATCAAAGCACAAAAGACTTTTACAGAGAATGCGCAACGGCGGAAAGCTATTACTATGATGCGCCTGCCCAACAGGATTTGATAGACGCATTCGAGAATATCAGTAAAGAACTCAGCAACTTGCACATTAAGGGGTAGTATCAGTCCTATAAGCTCCAAAAGCCTGTGCCGCCTGTCTATTTCAAGTAGACAGGCGCGCGCTTTTCTGCGCCACACAAAAAAATATACAGTATTCCTGCTTAATAGTTTTAGAAAAATATTTAAATACCAGATTACTAAATGCATGAAATATTATTTATAAATGATAATTTGAAGTATTTATATCAGTTTATTTTATATTTACTTTAAAAAATTAAGTAAAAGTTATTTGTATAAAATTTTATATAAATAATCATTAAATATTTTCTCAAAAAAGCCAACTTTTATTTGGATTGATTAAGTTTTCATTAAGTAATTGTGGGTTATGATAAGGATAACGGTTAAGGAGCTTCATGACTTTTTTGAAGTATGGGTTTACCGGATAAAAAAATTTAACAAATCTAATCTTAAGGAGATAAACATGTTAGTTAAATTGATTGCACTAAGAGAAGCATATCTACGTAACGAAGACGGCGCGACAGCTATTGAATATGGCTTGATTGCGGCTGGTATTGCGGTTGCTATCGCGATTACAGTTGGTCTAGTTGGTGATGAGCTTGTAACAATGTTCACAAATGTTCAAACTGAACTAGAAAACGCTAACTCTTAATTTAAGAGTATAACAGAATTAAATGTTGAAAGCCCGCCAGATATCTTAGGCGGGCTTTTATTACATAATACACTAGGAAAATTATTCCGAATCGCCGGAGCCATTTGAGTCAAGTTTTCCTATCGATTTTTCCACATATTTAATGTATTCTGGTGGGCAGAATGATCTTACTTATTATTTTTCTGATTTGTGTATTTATAACATTGGCAATCGGGGGGCTCGCAGCGCTTTCCGATTTAAAGTCTATGAAAATACCGAATGCATATAGCCTAGTGGTTGTCGGGGTGTTCTTTGTGGCTTATGCGGCCACGTACTTTGGCGGTTTTGAAGGAAAAGTGTTTGGATTCGCGTTATCTCATTTATTATCCGCAGGTGCTACTTTCATCCTGACGTTGATCTTGTTTGCTTTAGGCATGATAGGGGGCGGAGACGCCAAATTCGCGTCCGCCTGTGCGTTTTGGATACAGGCTAAGTACATTCCGGTCTATTTGTTTTTTATGACCCTCTTGGGCGGTTTATTGGGGCTTGTGGCACTATATTTAAAGAAGAAAAAGCCATTTAAAGCTCCCGTGGAGGGCAGTTGGGCGGCGCAGGTGCAAGGGGGGGCTGATAAGGTCCCTTATGGTGTTGCAATCAGTTTTGGCATGTTAATTGCTTTTATACATTCCGGGTATTTTTCTACGGACGTTTTGTCCATTTTTCTAGCAGTACAAGTAGAGGGAAGCGGTTCATGAATTGTTAAGAAACAACAGATATTATGGGATGAGAAGTTTCTTGTCTTTCAATCGCTTTGTTTCAATTTTCTGAACTTTTTTCCAAATTCTGAGTTCTTTTTTAACAATTACCAATAGTCCGGAGACGGGATAAAAATGAATAAGAATATTATGATAGTACTTGGTGGCGCCGTTTTAGCGGCCGTTTTGGTTGCATTTCTGGTGCAAGTTACACTGGGGGGTAAGAAGGGACCTTCAAAAGCCCCTGATAATGCTGTGCAGGTTTTGGTGGCCGCCGTAGATCTTAAAAAAGGACATGAATTGGAAGACGGGGACATGATGTGGAAGGCATGGAGTGAAGATGCCTTGTTTCAGGGAGCGATTATCAGGAAAGACGATCAAGAGGCCGATGAAGCGCTCTCCGGGCGTCTGGAAAGAGGTTTTTTCAAAGGTGAGGCGCTTGTTAAAAGAGCGATATTAAAAGAAACCAAAACGAATTATGTTGTTGCACGATTGCAGGCAGGGGAGCGCGCAGTCTCTATCAAAGTATCTGCTGAGGACATGGTGGCCGGATTTATTACACCGGGAAGCTATGTTGATGTAATTTTGACATACAAACATCGCGTGACTGTAGGGAATGACGATGTTCCGCAGATCCAGAATATGCTCCAGATGAATCTAGATAAACTTGCGACAGAAACCATCTTGCAAAATGTTCGTGTTCTGGCGATTGATCAAAAAGCAGAAACAGATACAGATGACAAAATTAAAGTTGGTAAGACTGTTACTTTGGCAGTATCCAGCCGTGATGCAGAAGCCTTGGCTCTCGCTTCGGAGATGGGGACGTTGACACTTGCTATGCGCGGTGTTGGCGATGACACGCCTAATGAGGTGGTCGAGGCTTTGACGGATGCACGTCTAACCAAAATAGATAACGAAATTCATGATGAGTATATCAGATTAAAAGAGGATACCGGAGTCAGCACGACAACGGTGAGAATCTACAGTGGAGCTAAGGTTGATACAGTTCCGGTACGATAATCCAGTCTGAAGCTCGTACTCTTCTGCGTAAAAATTCTTTGTGTTTGTAAAGATTTATAGAAAGAAAAAACCATGGCAGGTTTATATAGAAAGACAGTTAAAACATTAATCGTTGCAGCTATAGTGGCTGTTTCCGGTGTGATGTTTAGTGGAATACAGGTGCACGCCTCTAAAGGCGATCTTGTCTCGATACACGACATAAAAAAGATAAATGCACCACTCAGTATTACTCTGGGAAAAGCTGATATTGTTACCCTGCCAGAAGGTGTTTCGGATGTGTTGGTTGCTAATCCTGTCATTGCAGATGTACAGGCTGTTCAATCAAACAAACTTTATATTGTTGGTCTTTCTATCGGTGATACGAATGTAATTGTATTGGATGCAGCAGGAAACGTTGTTAAGCGCATTGATGTGCACGTAAGTTATGATTTACAGGCAATTCAGAGCCTGGTAGATGGTCTCTTCCCGAAAGAGGACGTAAAAATTGCCTCCGTTCACGATCAGATTTTGTTGACGGGTAGTGTATCTAATCCAGAGGTGGCTGCCAAAATAAGCAGCCTTGTAGGGCATTATGTAAGCGACCTTCAAGATCTTGATAACAAGTCTATTGATGAATTAATTGCCAACTTGCTTGAAATTCGTGGTGAGCAACAGGTTATGCTTCAGGTAAAAATTGTTGAGGCAGAGCGTCGCGTTCTTAAAGAGCTTGGCATTGATACACGCGCGAATGATCCCAATGAGTTGGCGGTCACCACAATTTTTGGTCGCACACCATCCGGTAGCCTTATTAGAGATACAGATGAATTGGCTTTTGGCGGTGGCGCAGGGCTTGGGCTTTCGCAAGATGCGATCGGTGCCGCAGGGCTTATCGTAGATTCAGGTCTTAAGGGTATCGGAAATATTGGATTCTTCCTGAACGCGTTGGAAGAGGAAAATCTTCTGAATATTCTTGCAGAACCTAATTTAACAGCTGTGTCGGGGCAACAAGCCGGATTTTTGGCTGGAGGTGAATTTCCTGTGCCAACAGGTCGTGACCAGTTCGGAAATATAACAATTGAATTCCGTGAGTTCGGTGTGTCTTTAAATTTCAAGCCGGTGGTTCTGTCTGATAATCGTATCAATCTACAATTAAACACAGAAGTTTCATCTCTGGACCAGAGTACGGCAGTTGTCCTCGCCGATCTTACGGTGCCGGGGCTTGATATTCGTCGTGCAGAAACCACAATTGAAATGCCCAGTGGTGGTAGCTTAATGATCGCAGGTTTGTTGCAATCACAAACCGCAGAGGGGCTATCAGGTTTGCCTGGTATAAACAAAACACCGGTTCTTGGTGATTTGATCTCATCAGACAGCTTCCAAAGGAATGAAACCGAAATGGTTGTTATCGTAACAGCCTATTTGGTCGAACCTTTTGCAGATAAAGAGCGGGCAGAGAAAGTTCCTCCCAAGGAGAAACAAACACAGCTATCAAGAATTTTTAAGGCAAATATAAGACGTATGTTTGATCTTGAAGATGATAAGATTTTTGCAGATGCAGGAGCTTACGGATACATCCTCGACTAGAATTAACGCGAAGCAGGGCACTTCAACATGACAATAATAGAGCACATTAAAGGTAAGAACTCGATGAAACATCTTTTCAAGGCTGGCATAGCATTTATCTCTTTAACATTGGTAGGATGTAATTTGCATACACCTACAGCTGTTACGCAACAGCCTTTTCAAATTCACGAAGAGGTTATGACGCACGACGTTTTATTAGCGGATGTTGATGATGCGTTTATCGATGGATTAGCAAAGCACTATGCAAAGCATGGCGGCAGCACAATGGACCTGATCCTGACCTATGATCCTAAATCATACAGAAATACAGCCATGAATGCGTCTAACAACCTTGCAGATGTTGCCCAGAAATTGCGCAGGCACGGTGTCATCGATGTAGATGCCAGCGTTATGCCTATAAAATCACAAGGGGATAGTGCGCATCTTCTTGTATCTTACACAGCAGTAACAGCTTCAGTTCCCAAAGAGTGTGAAAATATGCTCTCGGGGATGGACGGTAGTGCCGTTGAAGCGGATCGTGATTACAAGCTTGGATGTTCGATAAAGTCCATGACGGCACGTCAGGTGGCAAAGCCAGCTGATCTTGCTGGACGTGAATTGGCAGATCATGAAACAGATGGCCGAAGCGCAACAAACATTGTTGACCGCTATCGTAGTGGGGCACCTAATGCCTCATTGGACGGTCAAAGTGCAACGCAATAGTGATATTTTCTGCGCGTTACAGGCGATTATATTTACGAAATACATTAGGGGAATGTTAACGGCTGAGTGTTATTGTGTAGCTAGTATTTTTTTAAAATAACGAGCAATTCTATGTCCATTCGGACAACCACACAGGTAAAAAAATGAGCGAACCAGAACATCAAGCAACGGATACCCTTCTTCCTTCTGCAAGCATTTCTGTCTTTTCAAATGATTCAGAGACATTGGAATCTGCACATGCATTGGGACAGGACTGGAGATTTGCGCGTGTGACAGTTCACGCGGTGCAAGGCGATGTTGAGGCAGCCATTGAAAAATTTCGGGAAGAAGGCTCGACAGAATTGGTTATCATCCAGACAGATGATATTAACGAAGAGTTTGCCGAGCGTCTTGGGGAGCTATCTAATCATTGTAGCGAGGATACAGCAGCAATCATCGTGGGGCCGGTGAATGATGTTTATCTTTATCGTAAGCTGATCGAGATGGGAGTAAGTGACTATCTGGTGCGTCCTATTACACCGGAAATTCTTAAGGAAGTAACCGCAAAAGCATTGATACAGCGTCTGGGCGTCTCTGACAGCCGTATAATAGCTTTTATGGGTGCAAAGGGTGGTGTGGGAACATCATCAATTGCACAAATGTGTTCATATATTACATCAGAGAAAATGGGCCAAAAAACCATTCTGATGGATGCCGCCGGAGGATGGTCCCCGATTAGTGTGGGAATGGGGTTTGATCCTTCGGCGACATTATTCGAGATCGCACGCGCTGCGGAATCAGGAAGTGAAGATACACTCAAGCGTGTCATGCATGAGGCTAATGGAAAACTAGCCGTGCTTGCCAGTGGCGCAGATGCTATGTTGGACGCCTCTGTATCGAATGCGCAATATGAATCCATTCTGGATAATTTTATGATCAAATTTCCTGTTGTTTTTGTTGATCTTTCTGGCGCCGAAGCAACGGTTCAAAAGGCAGTACTTGCAAGAGCACATCAAATTATAGTGGTTACAGAGCCAACAGTTACATCTCTGCGGTTTTGTAGAAGTTTGATTAAAGAAATTGCGGTGGTGCGTGGTGGGCAAGCACATGATATTTCGTTGCTTGTTAATAAAGTTGGAATTGCAAAGGGGCAGGAAGTGTCTCGAGGAGATATTGGCGAAGCTCTGGAATTTAAATTGTCCAGCGTCATAGACTATGATCCCGCGCTCTTTTTGAAATACGAAAGTGAGATCAAGGATATATTCTCGGATAAGGATGGCGGAGATCTAGTGGCTGCACTTTTGCCGGTTTTGAAAAAAACGTTAACCGGTGAAGCTGTTGCCGAAAGTAATGCCGCAGATGGCGGAACAGGTCTTTTGGGAGGCTTTTTAAGCAAGATGAAATCAAAATAAAGGCGTGCCGGCAGGTATGACGTAAAAGGTATCTATTATGTTTGGAAAAAAACAATCAGCACCGGAAGACAAAAAGGCCGCGAAGCCAAAGGTAGCTGCTGCGCCAAAAGAGGCAAAAAAAGCAGAAAAAATTCCTGAGGAAAAGCCTGTTGAAAAAAAGCCGGAAGAAACTACTAAACCGCTTGCTTCAGAGCCTGTTGAAAAGATAAATAAAGGTCCTCAGGCAGATATAGGCGCTATGCTGGAGGGGCTAGATGATGCTTTGGCAATGCCAGGCGATAAGCCTCAGGATCCGCCGCTGGAGTCTTCTGCTGAAGAGGCGGTAGACAAAAAGCCCCTGAAGTCTATGGATCAAGATCCAATGCTTGAGAGCGAGAGTGAAGAGGAAGAGGTTTTTGAAACCAAGGCCGATTCAGTTGCGGATTTGCGTCTTCAACGCTGTCAGAAACGTATATGGCTTGATTTGCGCGATGGTATCGACTTGAAGGCTTTGGCTAGAATGGACGCCCAAGCGGCACGTGACGAGGTTTTCTCTGCTGTGGAGGAGATTGCAAGGTTCCGTAATCTTGATCTTACCCCCGTTGAACTTGAAAAAATTGGAAAAGAATGTGCAAACGACATGCTCGGTTTTGGCCCTCTGGAAGAGTTGCTGGAGCGGGATGATATCGCAGATATTATGATTAATGGACCGGACGTGACATATATAGAGGTTGGCGGTAAGATTGAGCGTACAAACGTACATTTCCGTGATAACCAACATCTTGTAACAATCTGTCAGCGTATTGTAGGCGCAATTGGGCGCCGTGTTGATGAAGCATCGCCGATTTGTGACGCGCGTCTTGCTGATGGGTCTCGTGTGAACGTTATTATCCCGCCACTGTCTGTTGACGGGGCGTGCATGACTATTCGTAAATTTAAAAAAGACAAACTTACACTCGAAAATTTAATGGAATTTGGTTCTATGTCACCAAGTTGTGCCAAGTTGATTATGGCCATCGGTCGTTGCCGTGTGAATGTTTTGGTCTCCGGTGGTACAGGTTCGGGTAAGACAACAATGCTGAACTGTCTTACACGTTATATCGAGGCAGGGGAGAGGGTTATTACCTGTGAAGATGCTTGTGAACTGCAACTTCAGCAACCGCACGTTGTTCGTTTGGAAACACGCCCGCCAAACCTTGAAGGGGTAGGCGAAATCACGATGCGTGATCTGGTTAAAAACTGTCTTCGTATGCGTCCTGAACGTATCATTGTTGGTGAGGTGCGTGGCCCGGAGGCCTTTGATTTGTTGCAGGCAATGAATACAGGTCACGATGGATCAATGGGCACAGTGCACGCCAACAACCCCCGCGAAGCGGTTTCCCGTATGGAGAATATGATAGCAATGGGTGGGCTTAATCTTCCAACAACAGCTGTACGCGAGCAGATAGCGGGCGCCGTTCAGGTTATTATTCAGGTGCAGCGCTTGCGCGATGGGTCACGTAAAACCACGCATGTAACGGAAATTACAGGCATGGAAGGCGAGGTCATTACAATGCAGGATCTCTTTACCCTCGATATCAAGGGTGAGGATGAAAACGGAAAATTAATTACCGAACAAAAATCATCAAAGTTACGTCCAAAATTCTTTGATTTGGCGCGTCAATACGGCGTTGCAGATATGGTAATGGATGCAATGGAAGAGGCCTACGGGTAAAAACTATGACAACGCTTCAGATTGTTCTTATTGCTCTTATTGTTTTTTTGGTTGCTGCTATCATCATTTTTGTTCTTACGAATATGACGAACAAGCAATCAAAAAAGAACATTGATATTATCAGGGGGAGCAGCGTCAGCGAAACTAAAATCGACGAAAAAGATCTGCAGAATAAGCGTCGTGCTGAAATTGCCAAAAAACTAAAAGCCAATAAAGAAGAAGATCAATCAGAAAGCGGTGATGGAAAGGTTACGCTCGGGCTGAAGTTACAGCAAGCGGGTTGGGCAATAACACCCACAAAATTCTGGTTAATGTCCTTACTAAGTTGTGTTGTTTGCGTTTTATTGGCCAAAATTATGGCCTTTTCATCGGTAGCTATGATTCTAGTGGCAGTAACTGGATTTCTGGGCTTGCCACGCTTTGTTCTTAAAAAGGCGATTCAAAGAAGACAGAAAAAATTCCTTGAGAGTTTCGCTGACGCACTCGATGCCGTTGTACGTCTTTTGCAGGCTGGTATGCCGGTTGCCGAAGCTGTTGTAATGATTAGTAAGGAATTCGATGGGCCGGTCAGCGAGGAAATGTCCATTATCTATGATAAGCAAAAAATAGGTGTGCCTTTGCACGAAGCAGCATTAGAAGGTACAAAACGCATGCCTTTGCCGGAAATGAAAATGTTTGCTGCTGGTCTTGCGATTCAGGCACAGACAGGGTCAAGCCTCTCGGAAGTACTAACAAACTTATCAAGGGTTATCCGTGCGCGTTTCAGATTAAAAAGAAAAGTTATGGCACTTTCCTCGGAGGCTATTGCCTCTGCCGGGATTATAGGGTCCTTGCCACCAATTGTTGCTATTGGTTTGTATTTTGCTAACCCCGGATATTTGGAGCCGCTTTTTACGACACCTACGGGGAAGGGTATGCTTATGGGCTCTGCGTTCTGGATGACCTGTGGCGTGCTTGTTATGAAACAAATGATTAACTTCAAGATATAGGAAAGGAGGAGCCAAATGAGTAATGAACTGATTATTACAATTCTTGCGGCTCTTGCGGCTGGGCTGTCTTTCGCAGCCTTTGCTTTTCCTTATTTACAAAAGTCTGATCAAAAGGAAAAAACAAAATCTATTATTGAAAAACGTCGTCAGGACCTCTATAAAACGGCGCGAGAAGGTCCGAAGATTATAAAAGAAGACAGTGTATCTGCCGCTGATAATATGGCCATGTTCTACAGGTTCCAAAGATTGGCCGGAACAATGGGCGAGAAGGCGCGCGATAAAATGCTTCAGGCGGGTATCCGTAATCCGAAGGCGCACCTTAAATTTATGGTGTCCCGCGTTGTGCTTCCAATTTTATTTACGGTGATCTGTACATTCTACCTCACGGCACTTCCTGATGAAAAACAATACTCTGATGGTGTGGCCGCGCTTATGATTTTGGGCGTTGCCCTTTTTGGGTTCAAGTTACCCGACATTCTGGTAAAAAATATCATCCTAAAACGACAGGAAGAAATCAATCTGGTTTTTCCTGATGCACTCGACATGATGCTGATCTGTGTGCAGGGCGGTATTGGATTGGAGCAAACAGTGCAGCGCGTTGCCGAAGAGGTCGCAGAGCAGTCGGACATTCTCGCTGAAGAGCTGGGTATTCTCTGTGCTGAAATGGCCATGCTCAATGACCGTCGCAAAGCATTACAGGATTTTGCCCGTCGCGTAGGGAGCGGAGCAGGCAAGACCTTTGCAACCTCCCTTATTCAGGCCGAACAATACGGGACGTCGATCTCTCAGGCTATGCGTGTGATGTCGGATGAATTACGTGATATGCGTATGGCCGCGGCAGAGCAAAAGGCCGCATCCTTGCCGCCCAAACTAACCGTGCCGATGATTTTGTTCTTCTTGCCTGTGCTCTTTATTATTATTCTTGGGCCAGCTGGCATTCAGGTCACAGAAATGCGCAGTGGCGGCTAATTAATACTGATATCTAAAAATCAAGGGATACTTCACTTCCCGCGCGAACGATTGTCTCTGAAACTCTGTCCTCCAAAATAGGGCTTCTGGCGATTAAGTCTTTTATGGCAGGTCTTCTCCTAAATACTTCGGGATATTCTTCTTCCAGAAAAGATACATTTATACGTGGTTGGCCCGAAACACGCTTTCGTTCAAATACGGGATCGGAACTTTGCCCAAAGGTCATCCCGAGAAAGCGCGTGGGTGTTTGGGCCGGTTTAACCATTTGTGCGCGTGCGTAGTTTCCGTTCATTTCATCAAAGAAGCTCATTTCCCTGTCAGTCAGATTTAGGGGGCCGTAGGCTGGTATTGAGCGCACGCCAAACACAACAGACAAAAGTTTATTTGCGGTACCAAAAATAGAGGTGGCTGAATCGTCAAGGAGCTTGTGTCTTCGGGAATCAATTTGTGGTTTGGTGTCTTCGAGAAAACGTTGTATTTTTTCTTCTGTACCTTCAAAAATTGCAGTTAAATTTGTGCGCTCAGGGTGAATGCCACGCGACATAGGTAAATAGCTAATCACTAAAACACGAAGCGTATCAATGTCGTTATCGGGGCTTTCAGGATCAAAGTTTAACCAATACCTACCAGTGTCTCTATTTTTTGCATGATACAGATTACAAATATCAATCAGGTCTGCGGGCTTGTATTTATCTGTCATACAGCGGACAATTTTACCAGCCAGCATATCCAGTGCCTTAGTTCTATAAAAATGCCCTTCTCCGGTTTCGGGTGTAGTTTTAATAGGTGGCATAAGAACAGGAAAATGCTTATCGTTAACGCCAAGAACCAATCTTACTTCCATGGGTTCGTCTGGTATCAATGATTGAAGCTCGTCATCATATTCCGGGTGAGATTGCAGTGCCTCATGCATCTGTTCGGGCGTAAAGGTTTCTACAACAAAGAAATCGCCGACAAAAAAGGAATCGGGCAGATTGCTAATGTCCTCTGCTGCAACAAGAGTTTCTTTTCCCCCAGAGCCCTGCCTAAAAACACCAAACCCTGAGGCTTGAACAGCTTCACGAATTTTAGGGCTCACATTTTGTTGGAGAAGTGCTCTGAAGTCTTGTGCTTTGGCGGGATGTTCGAATACACCTATATCTATATCGCTAGACTTGATACCACTAAAAGGAAACTCGATACCCTCATTTAAGGCCAATTGGCGGATGAGCGTGCTTCCATATATAACAATCTTAGCATCCTTCCAGTTGGGCATAGATTGTTCTACGCGGGCGAAAGACGCCAAAAACTGCCCCTTCATTCTTGAACGAAGTGCGATAGCAATTGGGTTGGGTGTGTCTGCATTAAGGTCTGATGGTAACATAAATCCCGCATACTCTGTTATTTTATAAGCAGAATATCGTTATTTGTCAGAATATTGCAAGATAAAGGTGAAGGGCCTTGCTACTATTCGCGCTCGTTCAAGGTGCGGATAATGCGCAAATTACGCTCTATCTCTACACGATCCGGTGAAATGGAATGTGCACGCTCAAGAACCTCTACGGCTTCGTCTACAAAGCCCTGTGTCGCCAAATTAAGCGCAAGATTGTTCATGATGGTTGTTGGATTGCCTTTCCAATGCTCAAGCCCCTTGCGGAAGGCACGTTCGGCTTCCGGATGCATTTCCTTGGCATCAAGGGCAATGCCGAGGTTCTGATAGGCTTGAAAATCTTCGGGATTTTCCAGTACAGCAGCCTGAGCATAGCGCTCTGCCGCGTCATAATTGCCAAGACTCAAGGAAATCATAGACATTTCTGTATGAATGCCTGGATGGGACACATCAGAGTCTGCAAAAGGGGATAAAACCATAAAGGCACGATCATGCAGGTTTGCCTGACGTAAGGCGCGCGCGTAAGAAAGAGCCACTTCAGGATTGTCGCTGCTGCGCTTGTATTCTTTTTCAAAAGCAAAAAGATTAGCCGTGGAGGAGCTGTCCTTCGATGCTGTAATAACCGCCTTTTCAATTGCGGCATCAACGCGCTCCGAAACCTCTCCGTTCCCTTTTTTGGTCACGTCGGGTTGGTTTTCACCAGTTGATTGACACGCAGCCAACTGTCCTGCAAAAACGGCCATAACGATATAATGTGTGATATTTTTCATGCTCTCTTAGCCTTACGATTATGCGCTCCATTAATACTTATTCAGTTTCGGACCCAGGTTCGCCCTCTTCTTCGTCAGAAGAAGAATCGTTCCCTAGATTGCCTTCATTTCCTTTTGATGCGTCACTTTGCGTGCTTTCCTCTTGTGGGACACCAACCGCAATTTCATGGCACATATCCGGACAATAGAAAACACTGGTTTGCTGGCATCCTTTACCGGCATCATCGGTGCATGTTCGTTTTACACGGATATAATCTTTTTGAGGGCTGGCAACGATAACGTGACGCTGCATAATGACCTGACCTTTTTTCCCCAAAACTGTAACGTATGTCGCACCCGGAAGGCGAGGGACAAGTACAAGTGTTTTCGAGGAGTCTGCGATGACATTAATGTGCGCAGGATTTCCAACAACAACGGTGGCTGCATCTATTTCAAGCTTGATTAACTCCGATTTATCGGGGGTCATCCGAATAGCCGGATGCGTTGCCGTATCTGCGGGAACCAAATCAGTGCTATCTGCCTCCACCATAGTGGGGAGAATATCTACAACACCGTCTTCGGCATGTACGGCAAAGGCGTAGCTGCTTAAAAACAACACGCAGAACAGGGATAAGAATTTTGTTTTATTCATAAGTTTAACCATTAAAGACGTCCAATCACAGGGACCAAAAGGATAACATAAAGGCAAGAAAACCTATACCCCCTAATTATAGCGCGAAAGACATAAAAGATCATTACTTTTTTCCTTATTTTTTAATGATTTCATAGTGTTAACTTTATGTAAATATATTAAAAATAAGGGGATTAAATACGCTTGAACATGCCCTTTTAAAAGGTTTTCCCTTACAATGAGCGCGATTAAGCGGTTAAGGCTTGCCCACCCATACAGGATAAAAACCATGCAAAAGGCCCCTAATGCCTCCGAAATAATGCGAAATATAGCCGTTGCTCTTGCGGTTAGCTTCGTTGCAATCAGTCTGGGGGCTTCTTTGGGTATTTTGTCGGGAAGAGGCGCGTTTGCCGGTATGATCTCTTCGGCCGTTATTGCGTTTATAACCTCTTTTATTGGAGGAACCCGCATCCAATGTTCGGGCCCAACAGCGCCAATGAGCGCTGTTTCTGCCGTTGTCGTTGCGTTTTCTGTTTCGCAATATCATGCGGGATTAACAAGTGACCAATTCGTAACACTTGTGTTTTTGATGATGGCGGTAATTGTTATTCTTTTGGGTGTGTTGAGGGTAGGACGATTTATTACAGTAATTCCTCAAGTTGTTATTTCCGGCTTTATGAATGGTATTGCTTTATTAATCTGGGTATCACAGATCAATCTTTTATTCGGGCTAAATGGAGCGCAGGCTCTAGATGGACCATTAACAGCAAATTTGTTTCTTATTATGGCGACCATCACCTGTGTGTGTTTTGTTCCATTACTTATTCAAAAAACCATCCCTCGTTATGCTTCTTTTCTTCCCGGCACGCTTGTTGGTGTTATTGTTGTCTCTTCTGCTGCAGCGCTGCTGCAGCTTCCGGTTCAGTTTACTGATCTAGAGGGGAGTATCTATAGCTTTAGTGATTTGCAGGAACTCGTGGTCTCTCAAATTTCTTATGAGATCACGCTGCATGATTTAAAAATGGCGCTCCCTTTCGCACTACAGCTTGCGCTTTTGTGCTATCTGGACACATTATTGACATCGGTGGTTGTTGACAAAATGACACAGGAAAAGACCCAGCAAAACAAAGAGTTAATCGCGCAAGGTGTGGCCAGTGGAGCTGCCGCTATAGTTGGAGGTATTCCTGGCGCGCAAGCTACTATTCGCTCAGTCTTAATGGTGAAAGAGAAGGCAAGTTTAAGGTTGGCGGGCATGTTGGCCGGCATTTTTGTTTTAATCGAAATCCTGCTGTTTCAGGATATGCTTGGCTATATTCCTTCGGCGGTGTTTTCAGGGATATTGATAAAGGTCGGGTATGATGTTTTTGACTGGGACCCCATAATCATTTATTTCAGACAGTTAAAACACAGAACTTTTCCGCCATCGGTTACCTTTATTACGCCACACGGCTCTATCTCGCACCTTGAGATGTTGTTTGTTCTTGGTACTATGGTTGTCACTTTGTTTTGTGATCTTAATACAGCTGTGATCGCTTATACGGCGCTGTTTCATATTTTGACTAAAATTCATAAAGATCAGCCCGGGGCACTCGATCCTCCACAGGAAACACAAGCGTTTCACGATGAATTATAGGAAATTCTGGTATTTTTAGGCTTGTTTTTTGCCTCATTTTTGCGTACCACTATCATCCAAACCGCAAGAGTGGGCGGTTAGCTCAGCGGTAGAGCACTTGCTCGACACGCAAGGGGTCACTGGTTCAATCCCAGTACCGCCCACCATTTTCTCCGCAGTCTCTATAGGTTTCGCAAGGATGCTCCGAAAGGAGCAGAATTGGGGGTATTCGCAGGAGTTCGTTTAGGGTTCTGTAGGATATCTTAAGGGCTTAGCGGGAGCGTTCCATAGCTGTACCGCCACCATTTTTTGAAATACTACCTATCCGATATCTACGGTATATGTGTTTGTAGGCTGCCCAGTACCATCCTGGACTCTATGTACCCTTGAGGCTACTTCCCTATCTAAAAGCTTGCCTGTGGCGGTGCCGATGACAGCGCTGCCGACATTGCCGCCTTGTCGCGGGTCAAGGTCGGTAATTTCAATAACTGCTTTTGAAACGACACCACCCGTTTCGCTGATAAATGGTGCACGTGCTAATGTCATGCGGCATTCTTTCGCGGCATCGTGCAGTCCCTCTGCAACGAGCCAGCATTCATCGGGATAATCTCTTTGTGCTGTGGAGGTGAACTGTAATACCAGCCTTAAATTACTCATTTTTGACCTCAAGATTTTTCTTGGAGGCATAGTACTGTGTAATCAGAATTCATGTCAATTTTTCCTGTAGGCAAGCGCTAATCCCATGGCAAACCACAGAAATCGCGTATACATGACTTCATGCAGGGTTGAAATAGTGGCAAATGCAATAAGGAAGATCAGCATAGCGCGATGGTAGGGGCTACTTCCTTCCTTATAACCCTGTTTGTAAAGGGAAAGAGCGCAAACTATAAAGAATCCGGCAAAACTCAGAAGGCCAAGCAGGCCCGTTTCAACCAAAAGCCATAAGCCAGTAAAATCGATGACATCTATAAAAGCACCGCGCTTTGTACTTTGAAACGGCTTATAACTCCCTAGGCCGGCACCTATGAAGGGGTTATGCCGGGTATACAGGTCAAGGCCATCCTCAATAGCAATAAAGCGGTTTTGATCGCCATCATGTGTAACCTCTTCTCCTGTTACGGCAATCATGAGCCTTCGCATTTGATCTGCCGGAAGGGTTTGCGCATACGGGTTGGCGGCAAGAAACAAAGCGCCCTTCGCGAGCACGATGCCAATAAGCAGGACAGGAAGTACATTCCTCGCGCGCGCAACAGGATTTTTTACAAAAAGAAAAACAAGTAAAGGAACAAGCAGAACCCACGCCGTGCGTGACGAGTTGTAAATCAGAAATGTTGGCAAACATAACCAGAATATATAGATCAGGCGCGTGGGAATGGGGGGCGGTTTTATGCTGTCATTCCAGATAACAAATATAAAGACCATGACAAAAACAACCATAAAGGCATTTCTGTTCGCCATAAACCCGTCCCACGCATAATCAGGCAGCCATAGGGAAAACGGAACGAAATATTGTATGACAAATGTAATGAAACTCATAAAAATCGTTGCAATAAAAAATCCTGAAAATCCAGCCATAAATACAGAGGGCGGATTATCTTTTTGAGTGGCGTTTGTCTGTATCCATGCGCCGAGCCCAAGATAGGATAGCAAAATAAAAAAGCCGAAATATTTGTTAATCAGGGCCCAGTGGGACAAAAAGCCGTTCGTAAAATAGCCGTTAAGAAGGGCGAGTGTCATAACCATGGCGAGGCACAGGCCCCACACATAAAAATATTTTACCGACCAGACAGGCCAACTGGATTGCTTCCGGAAAAGGGAAATCAGCACATAAACACCCAGAAAGGGGAGCATCAAATCCGCAAGATTAACGCGCAGGCCCAGATAGCTTCCGTATGCAAAAAGAGAAACCTGAATTTGCAAAGCAACGGCAAGAGCAAAAACAATCAATGAATTTGCGTTGTTAAATGGAAAAAATGTTTTGAACATGTTTATCAAATATAGGTAGTGCTTTTATTGCCCTTAACAAAAAACGACTTCATATCGGTACGAAGGAAAATTGGAAGGCCAACAATAAACGGAGCAATAAGGGTGACAAGCCCAACCTGAACGGAGAGGAAAAATGCACTTTCCATTGGAAATCCAACAAGAGAAAGCCCGAGAATGAAGGCACCTTCACGCACCCCCCAACCACCAAAGCTAATGGGAAGGCTGGAAACCAGCATCAAAACAGGCATAAGGGCAAGGAACTTTACTGTTTGTGACGGGTCATGACCATGATCGACACCCAGTGAAAGAGCGAATACACTCAGGATAAAAGCGCCTTGCGCTGCGATACTGTAAAAGGCTGTCTTTGCCATCATAGGATAATTTTCGGTATAGTTTCTAAGTACAGCCACAATCTTTGCGCGCTTGCGTTTGGAAAGAATAAAGTCCTTCAGCATCCCTGATCTTAAAGCCCAAAGTGCAAATGTTACCGACACCAAAACACCTGTAATCAGCAACGCCAGAAAAATCACCATTGTGTCATCAATAACGCCGCGCAAGAAAGGTAGGCCTAATGCCGCAAAAAACAAAAGGGCAGAGAGAGTCATAAAACGATCAAGAAAAGTGGCAAACACTGATTCAGTAATAGATAATCCGTGACGGACAGCCAAAGCAGATTTTGCTACGATCCCGCCAATGGAGGTGATGAAAAATACATTCGCAAAATAACCGGCAATATTGATAAGGCTACTGGTCATGAAACTGATATTTTGTCTACTTGCATTCATAAGGTGGTGCCAGCGCAAATTCAAAAAAAGGATCTGACAAATAACCAACACCATAGAAAGAGCAACAAGCCATATGTTGAACTTGCTTGATTGCTCCAACAAAACGGATAAGTCCATGTGCAGGAACAGGAATACGAGCAGACCGATGCTAATAGCATATTTAGTGAGTAATTTATAGCTTGGTATGGACACGAATGACCCTCAAAAATTGAACTTGAATTATCAATGATAAGACCAAGTTCTGCAAGAAGGTTTTGAAGAAAAAAACCAGTTTTCCCCTTGCTTCCCATAAAATTTTTCAAAATGTAACCATTTATTTTTTGTGGCGAATTAACATACAGTTCCGGTTGATTTTTTTTGATCATTTTATAAAATCGGAATACAGGGAATGCCCGTTTGGGGTTCCCTGATTTAAAAAATGAGTTGTGTTGAATCTTGCTTAGCGAAAGGAGATTAATATGGCTAACGTACTTACACTCACAACACCATTAATGCGTCAAACGGTTGGATTTGATCGTTTCAATGATTTGTTCGAAACGTTGTTGAACGAAACATCCCAGAGTTTTGACAATTATCCTCCATACAATATCGAGAAACTCGGAGAATACGATTATCGAATCGTTATGGCGGTTGCTGGTTTTGCTCTCGAGGATCTAAAGATCGTGATGGAGAACGGCGAGCTCACCATATCAGGGAGCACCGAACCCAAACCGGAAGAGGAGGGCGTGCAGTTACTACACCGTGGTATCGGGTCACGCTCGTTCGAGCGCAAGTTTAAACTTGCCGACCATATTCTGGTTGAAAGTGCAGAAATGAAAGACGGTTTGCTGACGATCAGCCTGGTACGTGAAATTCCGGAGGAAAAGAAACCCCGGACAATTCCGATCAGCGAGACATCATCAAAACGTCTATTGGGAAAAAATAAGAAATAAAAACCCGTTATAAAAATCCACTGCGCCCGTGCTTCCTATTCTAACCAAGGGCGCATACCTTGGGGTCTGCACACTCCCGCAGGCCCCATTTTTTATCAATTCAAGGATTTAGTCCGGCTCCGGTACGTCTTCATCCCGGACGTGCTTAACTGTTTTTGCCGCTTCATGCTCGGCGTCCAGTTCTTCTGCTTTATGATTCTTGTATCTCAGATATTCCGGCATATTTGAATCCCCGAAAAGCAAAGAAGCATATAGAATATCTTCCTCGGGCAGGGCTTCCAGGTAATCTGTGTTTGCCAAATCAAAGCCAAGCCTTTCCAGGGCCGATACATAAAAACCGGGATCAAGCTGAAGATGATAACCATCGGTTGGATGCGCCTCAAAAGAGATAATACAGTCCGAGCCCAATCGTGATTGTAGATAAGCAAGGACGGTGCGCTCATAAGCTTTATATTCTTCTGGTTTTGGTGATGTTTCTTCATAAACAGTCCCTGCGGAATACATAGCCTCCGGCCCCGTAAGCGTGGCATCATCAAAATTACTTTTTAATGCGCTTGGAACACGATCCTTCGGGATTATAACATTATTTACAGGAATGCGTGTTTCATCGTCATCTATAGACAATACATAATCTTCTTTTGCTTCAAGCGTTTCGGGATTATCAATTCCCATTTCGCTTAATCGCGCGGCATCAAAATCCGGGGATAGTTTTACATGTATGGATCCATCTGCTTTGGCCGTAACCCCGTGGATATTATCTTTACCAAGCTTTTCTCTGAATTGTTTTGCTAAACCCATGCTGTGCATAGCAAGCGCAAACCCTTCTCTCATGCCCGGTGTATCAAGTATATTTGTTTTTGCCGGAAGGGGTTGGTCTACTTCAAGCCCGACATCCTGCTGCACAGTCCGTTTTATGATATCAGCTACATATTCTCCATCTCTCCCATGGCCGTCGGCGACCCCAATTACTGTAGATATTTCTGAATCCGGGTCAAATTCCGCCACCGAGACAGAGATATTGTCGCCTTCTACACGCTTGCCTTTTTTAGCGGCACGATCTGTAACGTGTGTTTCCCAATCAACCAATGCGCGATTCATCATATCAATTGCTATCTGCTGCGGCGTTTTATCCGCATCAATCAGGCTCGCCATATCCTCAAGGGATGAAACATCGGTCAAGCCATCACTGCCGATCACAACAATTATTCTTTTGTCAGCAGATATGTGTGGTTCCAAATCATAAACGTTAATGTCGGGCGTTGCTGTTATGTATTGCCGAAAAGCGCCGTCGCCGAAGGCGCGAGACATGGCAAGATAGTGTTCATCCCCGTCTTCACCCTCATCTTTAAAGTAAAGGTAGCCGTTACCCAGCACCTTTGCGCCAGTCGCCTCTATTCGCTCTCTGTCTGCTCTTGGAGTATGATCTTTTGTCAGGTTAACGACCTCGGTTCTTCCGGTCTTTTTATCATGAATAAAAACATAAATCGGTGAATCCCCGACTTGTGCATGAGGAAGTTTTTTGTCTGGAGTAAGAATAGCAACTGATGCGGTTGATCCACCCTTTACGAAATCTGAGGTAAGTTCATCTGCACCCTTTAAAGTTTTTGCAAGTACGGCTTTTGCGCCTGTACTTCTGCGAAATATAGTGCCATTTGCTGTCGTGATGGAGGCGGTGTTGCCCGCAAAAATGGCGTCTTGTTGCAGGCCATCGTAGCGACCGCCATTCGTGCCTTTTGATTGTGCTGTGCCGAAATTATCCGCCATATTACCACCACCTCTGCCCGTATTTTAGGGGGCATGCCTTAAGAAAAGGCTAAATTATCGTGTTTTCAACCCGATGAAACACTTATTATTGTTACCCTATAATGCCACAAAACAGGGCGGATGGTCAAAATTTAAGATATTGATTTTAAACAATTTTTTATGCGGATAAAATCCGTTCCACCTGATCAACCAGATCATTGAGGTGAAATGGCTTCGACAAGGCCTTTTCAGGGGAGTTAAGGCCGGAAAGGTCTTCATCCACCGCCATAGCTGCAAAACCGGTGATAAACATTACCTTTATATAGGGGCGTTTTTCCGTTGCTCTTTGGGCCAATTCCACGCCATCCATGCCGGGCATGACAATATCGGTTAAAAGCAAGTCAAAGTGATGCTCGGTATCAAGTGCCTGAAGGGCATCAAGACCGTTTTTGGTTGCAATAACAGTGTGTCCGGCGCGTTCCAAAGCCAAAACCAGAAAGTTCAGCATGGATTCGTCATCTTCGGCGAGCAATATATTTGCCATTTGTAACCCATTTTTTTATCACCACACAGGAGTGTAATGAAAAGTGTAGAGAAAATGCAAAAAAATTATTTGAGTTCGTAGGCAGAAATGCCTGAAACCATTATACCATAAGGCTATAACGCATCAACGAATTGTTTTCCGGCTGCTTTCCAACTGAAATTGTTGCTAACATATTGGACGCATTTGTCTTTATCGACATTCTTTAATGCGTTTTCGGCTGCTTTCTGCAAGTCGGCTTCTTCCAATGCGCCCAGATAATCATGGATCACAATATCTTTCGGGCCCATAACATTGTATGCAGCGACAGGAAGGCCGCAAGCAAGGGCTTCAATAAGAACAATGCCAAACGTGTCTGTTTTTGAGGGAAACACAAAAACATCCGATGATCTGTAATAATTCGCAAGCTCTTCGCGGGCTTTTTTTCCGACAAAAAGGGCATCGGTATATTTCTTTTCCAATGAGGCACGTGCTGGCCCGTCTCCGACCATAACTTTGCTGCCATGCCAGGGCATTTCAAGGAAAGCCTCGAGATTTTTTTCAATGGCAATGCGCCCTACATAAAGGGCAACGGGGCGTTTTAAGTCAGACAGAAGCGCAGGATCATCCTCACTTTTATCCGGATGGAAAATCTTCAGTTCAACACCTCTGGAAAGGGTTTTGAGTGGTGTTTTGAATCCCCATTCCAGTAGTTGTTGCTCCAGACTTTTTGTCGCAACCATAAGCCCATGTGAAGGTGCGTGGAATTGCCGGACAACCTTAATCGCCAAGCGATGGACAACACTATAAAGGGGCGGGATAAGCCATGCAAAGCGTTTGGCAACGTAATCGGGGAACTGCGTGTGGTAACATGTTGTGAAATTCATATTGTGTGCAAGACAGTAATCACGGGCTGCCCAACCAAGCGGCCCCTCCGTTGCTACGTGTATTTTATCGGGTTTGAAATCTTCAATAATTTGTTTCAATCGCTTATAGGGGCGTATCACCAATTTGATTTCAGGATAAAACGGCATTGGTATGCTGGCGGCAAAATCAGCGGGTCCTATGACATCTACCTGATGCCCGAGTTCCATTAACTCTTTACGCAAATACTCATAGGTACGAACGACACCATTAACTTGCGGGTGCCATGCATCGCTAATTATAAGAACTTTCATGGACATTTGATTTATTCGGCCTTACACTTGTGGATAATTTCTTGGATAAGTCCAAACACCTTTTACAGCCTAAACGCGATAATGAAAATGCTCAATAAATTTTTTATTTCCAATATTTTATCTGTAGCCTCCGGGCTTATTCTTTTATGTGCCCCTTTGACTGCAGAGGCGCAACAATGTAACGCCGCCTATGAGATGATGACCAAGCTTTATCATCCTGATCCGGGGTCGTATACCGTGTGGAACGTTGTTTACGGTACGGGGGAGCATGAAGAACGTTTTGTAACCGGGCTTAACTGGAAGGATGATGGCATTGTTGCACTTGCAGAAGTTTCAAAACCAGGTCAACCGGAGGCGTCTATTGTTTTTGTAACTTATGACCGAAGAGGGCGCAAAGTTGCAGAGCACCCCTATAAAATAAAAGGTCTAAAAGAGATAGTTAAATTGGTTCCTGTTAAAAGTGGTTACATTCTTCTTGGGAATATCATGCAAGAAGACAAAAGAGCCGCGGCATGGATAGGGTTCTTTGATTCAGAATTTCAATTTATCGCAAACAAAACAATCAGTGATAAGGCATTTCATCTTCGGGCAACAGATATTGCACAATCAAAAGATGAGCAGCAGTGGATGGTTTCAGTCACAGGGCAAAGATATTCTGAAAAATCAAATGAGCTTCAGGACTATAAAACCGCCTCTTTATATGTGTTGGATAAAAATGGAAACGAGCTGTCCAGTCGCTCTTATATTCTGGGTTTGAACAGTGAAATACTAAGTCTGTCTTCTGCTGATTTTGAGAGAGAAAAAAGCGGCTTTATCGCTACGGGGTATTTCGAAAATAGTTTCAAAAAGAAAGTTGGCTGGGTTATGAGATTAAATCCTGATGGCTCTCTGATTTGGCAGAAAGAATTCAATAGAGGCAATTCTGCCATGATTCGCAAAGGAATTGGCTATCGTGACCATGATATCGTGGCGCTGGGGGATATAGAGCCAGCCAATTCTGACCCAAAAGGAAGCTGGGTCACTATGTTGGATGGAAATAGCGGTCAAATCATGTGGCAACGCTATTACTATGGTGAAACCGGGCATCATGACTATATCGCACAGGACCTGTTTGCCAACGATGATGGGTTGATCACGCTTATGATGATGGCAAAATCAAAGGCTCCGCCTATGGAGATGGACAGCGAGGAAGACGAAGAATTTTCTTTGATATCGGATATGCTCATCCCGGAGAATATGGATTATGCGCATCTTTTAACCTTAACGCCGCGTGGTGTCACCATTTCCGGTGATTCATATTATTTTGGACAGGGGGTGTCGATGACGGACATGAATGAATATGTGAACGGTAATCGCATTATGGCCGGCTATGCGGTTGTTCCTGCAGAGGATTTGTTTCAGGGCAAGATCGTAAAACATGAGCCGGAAGAGCCCCTGCGAGAGCGTGGGGCTTTGACACTGCCCGATGCAGAGCTTTCTGATAAGACAAAGAAGGGCCTTGAGATGCTGAAAAACAGAATGGGGCAAGGTGGGCAATCTCCTCATTTACTCGAGCCAGAGGCCGGAGAAGAGGAAATGGCGCAGGACGAATCGGCTAAACCAAAGAACCAGCACGTGCCCCTGACAAAAAAGGCATGGCTTGCCATCGGGGAGGGTCCGGATGCGTACACAGATCCATGCGCGCCAATTAAAAAAACAATAACCCAGAAATAACAGTTTATTAACGTGGAAACATCAGAAAATAAATTAACCTTTACTGTAGAAGAAGCGCATGCCGGGATGCGGGCAGATAAGTTTCTGGGATCTGTTTGCGATGATTTATCGCGATCACGGCTACAAAAATTGATTGTTGATCATCAGGTCAGCATGAACGGAGAGGTGCTAGGCACAGCTTCTATTAAGGTGAAGATGGGCGATTATTTTGATGTGTGTGTGCCGCCGCCGCAAGTCGCAGAGCCGCAGGCAGAGGATATATCGCTCGATATTGTTTATGAGGATGAGCACCTTATTGTTCTGAATAAGCCCGTGGGTATGGTCGTGCACCCGGGGGCAGGGAACTGGACAGGTACCCTGGTGAATGCGCTCTTGCATCACTGTGGTGACAGCTTGTCCGGCATTGGTGGTGTTATCCGGCCAGGTATTGTGCATCGTCTGGACAAGGATACCGCAGGTTTGATGATGGTGGCTAAAAACGATGCTGCGCACCAGTCCTTATCGCAGCAGCTTGCGGAGCGTACTCTGCACAGAATCTATCACGCCCTCACCTTTGGGGTGCCAGTACCTTTAAAGGGTGTGATTGACAGGCCAGTCGGGCGTCACAGGCATAATCGTTTGAAAATGAGCGTTATGAGTAATACGCCCAAGGAAGCCTGCACATACTATAAGGTTCTAGAGAGTTTCAGGGATGCCTGCGCGCTTGTGGAGTGCAAGCTGGAGACAGGACGTACGCACCAAATTCGCGTCCATCTGGAGGCGATAGGGCATGCACTGATCGGAGACCCTCTTTACGATACGCAGCCTACCGCTCTCATCTCAAAGCTTAAAAAGGCGGATTATCCAAATGATCTAATTAAAGAATTAGTAGAGTTTCCACATCAAATGCTCTATGCCCATCAAATCGTTTTTGAGCATCCGGAAAGCGGGAAAGAGATGAAATTCACCTGTGACCCACCAGAAAATATATCTAATATACTGAAAAAGCTCAAATAAAATCAAATTTTGTGTTTACATAAAAAAATATGTATCATTAAAGTATGAAGGGCGTATGAATATCGCTTCAGTAAGTTTTAAGGATGTTTAGATTCTCACTCGTAAAAGATTTGTAGAATATTGTGGTGGAGTACAAAAAAGAAACGAAACGATTAGAATATAAAAAAATAAGTAAAATCGTTCAAAAATATAGGTTACACAAATATCCCATAAATCCTTGTGTAATTTTTTAGATGGTTGAAAATTAACTATAGCCGCCCTCGGGCGGCTTTTTTAGAGCTGTTTTTTATCCATAGAATTTTTCACAGGTACATGCCGTAGAAAATATCTATATATTTAATCCATGATTGTATTCCAATGACGCGCCAAATGATCGAGTGTAAAGTTTTCTGTTAAGTCAAAAAGTCGTATGGGGGGGTGAATTGTCTGTGCTGTGATGCGGTCGATGGGTTCGATGCGTGTTCTGATTTCACTGCCGGACGGAATGATGGGTAAGCTTCCAATTGGAAGCGTTAGGTTTATGCTGTGGAATGCATGGGTTGTTCCACCAAAGGGATCAAGATCGGTTTCCCTGCTCAATGCTATGGAACCATTCAAAGTGGCGCCATTATCAAATAGTCGTTGAAGCCCTAAAGAGATGCCGACATCTCCTTCATTATATTTTCCGGCCTTGGCATTTAACGTGATGTCGTGATACGGGAGGTCATACCATCCATTGAGATAGCCGGTAAAAATCCTGCTATCTTCTATAAGGCTGGCATTCAGTGTTGTGTTGGCTTCTCTTGGTGCCAGAAGCCAGGCTTCGGCGCCAACGGCAAAGCGGGAAGAGGGCGGGCGGTAGAGAATCTCGCCTCCCATTCCGGCGTATCGTTCCTCAAAATATCCGGACAAGACAAGCCCATGGACAGAAGGCGTAAAGCTGTGCGCGTATCCAAGGTAGGCGTTTTCAAGACTAATACGTTTATTGGCGAAGCTGCCGCTGCTCTGCAGGAAAGGGCTGAGGAACGCAAGATTAACGTCGTCCAGATTATCCTTTATGTTTAGGCGTAGCGCCCCTCCGACAATGAAGCCGAGAAAAGGGGATCCTTGCGCCTCGACAAAAGCCGATGTTCTGTAAAGTGCCCCCCTGTGTTCTTCGGAGAGGCTGAGTTGGTTTTCAAGCGCAAGTCGAAAAATTTTATCCACATTAATGCCCCTGGAGTGTATAAAAATATCCGCTTCTGTGTTTTTAGTGTCGCTAACTACAAATTCAGTATTTTCCCAGACCTCTTGTGGACTTATTAGTGATTTATCAACAAACTTATCAACATTATTTCGTGTTATTTTTATAGTTTTTCCAAACAGATTCATATGACGGGGTGTAATTTCAATGTGCTCGATTTTATCGTTGGTGTACGCTTTTATGTGCCGTGCGGCGCGTCCGATTTGTCGGGGTGTATTTTGATCCAGGGATATCTCTTGAACGACATGGATGCTGTGTTCGTCCATGATAATATTTTTCAGTGTAATGTTTTCTTGTGCCGCTGAGTCAATAATGGCCTGCACCGCCGGTTGTTGCGCGTAATCATCGGTTTCTATATTGCGGGGTGGCTCTATCTCTTGGCCTGTTAGCGGCCATTGTTCGGGGCTGGCCTGCAAGGAAATTCGCCCCATGACCTTGTCTGTTCCTTGTGCGCCAATCTGCGCGCTAAGCCATTTATCATGGGTATAGGACAGGCCAATCCCCCATGGTGCGCCGGCTTCATAGCCAAAGCTTGCTTTCTCAGCGCTATAGCGATCGGCGCCGTAATCCAGTTTCAGACTCATGCCTTCATAGGGCAGGAAATATTCCAGGCCGGCGAAAAACCCTATTTTGTCGCCGGTAAACCAGTCATCCGGCGTATTTGGAAGCTCGCTGTTGTAATCCCTATCGTCTTCGAAGTGGTCCCCGAAAATTTTAAACGGGTTATCCAAATGTCCTGCTGTTCCAAAGCGCCCCCAGCCAAGGCCAGCTGTAAAATCAAAATTGTTGTAACGCTTGCTCAGTGCGAGATACTCTCCAGCCATTTTTTTGTGCCCGAAGGCCGATTGCATACCAATAGCGATAGCAGGGCGCGTGGCAGTTTCTTTCACAAGGCGGAGCTTTAGATCTGCACCGGGGTATAAATGGTCTGCATCTTCCGTAAAATTTGATGTTTCCGCGCTTTGACGAAAGGTGAGAGAGAGCGGCTTGGCAATTTGAACGCCGATATAGCCGTGCATATACGGATCAAGCATAGAAACACCTGCGCGCACGGTGCCGGCCTCATCCATGCGTGCGCTGGGTACGGTATTGAGGCCAAGAAATCCTGTGGATGCGGGTGAATGGCGATGCGCAGTTGCGGCCTCGCTGGTTGTTATTGTCGGTGCCCACGCAAAAACGGTTATGGCCGCAAGGCTATATGCAATGTAATTCTTTGCCGTCATGTTAAATCTTGAAGAATGGCGGAGGGGAAGGGACGCAGAAAGTTATCCACAATTCTATCCCAACACGTGTGTATTTCAAACCTCGATATATCTTGGGTTGATTGCTGTTGCAATAAATAGTTGATTCACCCTGTTAATCTGCGCTTTTCATCATGCCATACTTGCTGTATCTTTAATCGTGATGAGCGATCTTCATTATGACTTATGTGTAATTGGTGGTGGTATTAACGGCGCGGGCATCGCAAGGGATGCCGCGGGCCGTGGCTTGTCTGTCTTGCTTGTAGAGGCAGATGATCTTGCCGGCGCAACATCTTCGGCCAGCACAAAACTTATTCATGGCGGGTTACGCTATCTTGAGAACTTTGAATTCAGAATGGTCAGAGAGTCGCTTAAAGAGCGTGAAACGCTCCTAAGGATTGCTCCGCATCTTATCCATCCCATTGAATGTGTGTTCTTGCAGGATGAAAAAACCAGGCCGCAATGGTTTGTGCGTTTGGGGTTGTGGTTTTATGACCGGCTCGGTGGAAAAAAAGCATTGCCGCGCTCTCGAATGATTGTGTTTAAGGCAGATGAATACGGCGCACCGTTGCTGAATGATGTAGTTGATGGTGTGGCGTATTATGATGGTTATGTCGATGATACGCGTCTTGTGGTTTTGAATGCCGTGGATGCGGCGGCGAGGAAGGCAAGAATTCTGACACGTACAGCCTGCGAAGGGTTAAGTGTTGTGAATGGGCAGTGGCGCGTTAGTCTGCGGGATACAAATTCCGGTGATAAGCTGGATGTAAATGCCTCCATGGTTGTGAATGCAACCGGTCCCTGGGTTGGAAGATTTCTGGACTCGGTTGGCATGCAGGGCGATGACCCTGATTTGCCGCATGTCCGGCTGGTAAAGGGAAGTCACATCTTGCTGCCACGCCAGTATGAGGGCAAACACGCCTATGTGCTGCAACAGCCCGATAAGCGCATTGTCTTCGTTGCCCCTTACATGGGGTATACACTTGTGGGAACAACCGAAGAGGATTACACGGGAGACCCTCGCGATGCTCGCCCCTCCGACGCGGAAACCGAGTATTTATGCGCCTCTGTTAATCGGGTGTTTGCAAAATCAATCACACCATCTCATGTCCTGTTTAATTTTAGCGGGGTGCGTCCCCTTATTGATGATGGCCGGAGCGAGGCCAGAAAGGTAACGCGGGACTATAAAATTTATCACCATAGTCGTTATGATCCGCCGTTATTATCGGTGTTTGGCGGTAAATTAACCACCTATCGCGCCTTAAGCGAGGCCGTTATAAACCAGCTTATGCGCCTTTCCGGTCGTGACAGACTGCCTTGGACAGCGTCCGAGCCTATTGTTGGCGGAGATTTGGGAGGGCAGGGCTTTAATGTCTTTCTGGAGAAGCAGAAGCGCCGCTATGCATGGGTTCCCGAGCGATTGTTGGAGCGTTATGTCCGCGCTTACGGGACGCGCATGGATTATATCCTCTATGGTGCGCAATCAATAGCCGATCTGGGTGAGCATTGCGGTGATGGTGTTTATGCCGCGGAAATCGAGTATTTGGTTAAATATGAATGGGCCGCCTCAGTAGAAGACGTTGTTTGGCGCCGTTCCAAGCTGGGGTTATCGGTTTCGGATAAGACGCTTGTGAAGATCGAAAAAGCGATGAAAGATGCAATAGAAGCTGTTGTCGCGGCATAGGGGGATATTAAAATGGCGCATTACCTTTTATCTGTTGATCAGGGAACCAGTAGTTCCCGATCTATTTTGTTTGATGAAAAGGGTGACGTACAGGCACTTGCCCAAAAGGAGATTAATCTTATATATCCACAGGATGGCTGGGTCGAGCAGGATCCAAAAGAGCTTGTGAATAATACTGTGGAAACAATAAGATCTGTCTTGGAAAAGAGTCAGGATTTTTTGTCCTCAATCGCGGGTGTAGGCATCACAAATCAACGGGAAACCACGATCGTATGGGATAGAAAAACAGGAGAACCTGTCTATAATGCGATTGTCTGGCAAGATCGCCGCACCTCCAGCTTATGTGCAACTTTAAGAGGAGAGGGTCTGGAGGAAAGAATCCGCCAAAAAACTGGCCTATTACTCGACCCTTACTTTTCGGCAACAAAAATAAAGTGGATTTTGGACCATGTGGAGGGGGCAAGGTCGCGGGCAAAAAACGGAGATCTGGTCTTCGGAACGGTTGATACATATTTGCTCTGGCATCTTACGGGGGGAGAGGAGCATGTCACGGATGCAACAAACGCATCGCGCACCATGTTGTACAATATTGTTGATGGGAAATGGGATCAGGACCTCTTTGAAATATTTGATGTTCCAGCCTCTATGGCGCCGGAAGTTAAAAACAATATAGCTATTTATGGCCAAATTGATTCGGATATTGTTGGGCATAAACTGACTGTTGGCGGTATGGCTGGGGACCAGCAATCGGCATTGATAGGACAGGGGTGTCTTGCACCGGGTATGATCAAATCCACCTATGGCACAGGGTGCTTTGCCCTTATGAATATAGGGGATGAATTCATCGAATCACAAAACCGTCTTTTAACAACTATAGCTATGCAGATTAATGGGAAAGTGTCTTATGCCTTGGAAGGGTCGATTTTTAATGCAGGCACCGCAATTCAGTTTCTAAGGGATAATTTGAAGGCTATAAACAATGCAAAAGACAGTGAAGCTCTTGCTTTATCTGTCCCTGACAATGGCGGGGTGTATTTTGTGCCTGCCTTTACAGGCTTGGGGGCGCCGTACTGGAATCCGGATGCACGGGGCGTTATCTGTGGTCTGACAAGGGATTCAGGGCTCGGGCATATAGCGCGGGCAACTCTGGAAGCGCAGGCATTCCAAACCCGTGATCTGGTCTCGGTGATGGAGCAGGATAGCGGCCACAAAGTTGAGTCTCTGCGTGCGGATGGCGGACTTGTCGAGAATAAATTTATGTGCCAGCTTATCGCTGATGTTTTGAGCTCGGCAATTGCAATTCCGCGGGTTTCAGAGTGCACAGCATGGGGGGCAGCTTGTCTTGCAGGGGTTCAGGCAGGCGTTTTTGACTCGCTTGATATGGTGGCATCATCATGGCGCGCGGAGCATACGTACAGGCCGCACGCAGCAAAAGAGGATATGGATAAGTTATACGGAAAATGGGTGCTAGCTGTGGAAAAATCTCTTTGAAGATTTTATTCCACAGCCTTACCCACAGCATCTCTTTGAAGAATTATTACGCTGGCAATCCAGTAACTGTGCCCGCATCGGTGTCAACCAAAAGAGTAATTACACCATCCGTATAGACGTTATAGGATTCTCCACCAATGTTTTGGACGCCCGTATTAAAGAACTGATTTCCTGATGTATTATGGAAAGCCAAAGCATCCTGGGAGTCCATGTCAAAGAACAGGATATTCTTATCGTCTGTCATGGCCATGACATTATCATACCCTATTGCAATACCGTTTGCTTCACCATTTATGCTCGCAATTTTTTCAATATTTGTAATTGAAACGTTTGGGCCAAGGTTATTGAAGTTGATATTTGCGCCACTGCCACCATTCGTGGCGATATGAAGTAAATCATTACCTTCACCACCATTAATCACTGAGGTAGTGCCTGCTGCCATCAAATCAGTTAGGATCGCGCCATCAATTTGGAACTGGTCATTCCCATCACCGCCGTAAACATCCCCTTCGACATTTCTCATGATGAAAATATCAGAGCCGCCGCCGCCATAAATTTCAAATCCATCTGTACTATTAGAGGCAATGTCAATTGTGTCATTACCGCCGCCCAGCTTTCCATAGAAGTTGGACGCAAAATCCATGACATGGACTATGTTATCCAGATTATCAATATCGGTGAATAAATTTACGCTACCGATCGCTATGGTGAATTCGTCAAGGGCACCGTTATCGGCGTAAGTACCTGAAGTAGTTGCTGTTCCGTGCGTGCCGCTGATGCTGAATGTCTGGTTGGCATCATATCCCACAAAGTTGTAGGTTGGAGCAGGAACCACGCCCGAAGATGTAACAGCAGCAACATCTATTGTAAAAGCTCCGGTTGCTGATGCAGGATCCAGATAGAATTTCAAAATACCGGTGCTCGCGTTAAAGTCCACGCTACCGGCAACAACTCCAGGCTGTCCTGCTATATTGGTATTGAGCTGGAAACTAAGAATTCCTTCAGGATCATTGAAATCCTGTGAGAAATCATAAATAACATAGCTGCCCTGTGCGCCAGTCAGAACATTTGGCATTTCCTGACTAAATGTAGTCGGTTCATCCACATTAAGAATATTAGGATTAATAACCTGTACTACGGTTTGTCCGTTTGCTGCCGTTCCCATAAGGGCAAGAGGTTTAAGATTTTCTGCATCCGCTTCTACGCCGGCTTTCAGTTTAACAAGGAAGTTGTTGTTTCCTTGGTCGACGACTTCATAGAAGTTCTTTGAAATACCGACAACTTGTAAAGAAGCCTGAGATGTGAACAAACCCGTCACCTGCATAATGGGCTGGCCAGTACTACTCGCTCCTTCGGCAAGCGCAAACTTTGTAACCTGAAGCTGGAATGGATTGCTCGCAGGTGGAGGTGGTGGAGCGGCTGTCGTCTCTGAACTGCTGCTTGATTCTGCGCCTGTACTTCCTGTGCTGCTTTCCGAGCTTTCGCTGGATGTCTCGGTCAGTGGTTCAAGTTCTGTCACTTCTGTCTCTACGATGTCTTCGCTTGTAATAACTTCATCCATAGAAGATTGATCGCCAGTATCCTCGCTTTGTTCGCCATCGCCAGTTGTGCTGTCATCAGCTTCTTCGCTGTCATCGCTCTGTGCGTCCTGATCATCCTGACTTTCGGATTCATTTATCGTTTCAGATGAAGAATCTTCGATAGAAGAGAACAGATCACCGGAAACACTGGATAAGCTGCCAAATTTTACTGCAACGTCGTTGGCCGCCAAATCACCCATGTGATCAATCGCATCGCCTGCAGTGTTAAAACGTGCAGTCTCATACTGGTTAGCCAATGTAATGCTGTTTCCTGAATGGTCATGAAGAACAATCGCGCCCTCGATCACCGTAATCTCACCCGTGTCTACGTTACCGGCGATAATTGTTCCACGAATACCGATAGACCCTGAAGGGGTTTCAATCATAACATCGTCCGGGTCGTCGCGCCCTATAAGCCCTGATGTGAAGACAAACACACCTTTAAGAACAGAAAAGTTTGTCGTTCCGGATTGTGTGGCTGGATCAAAAACATATTCATCAATGGCAAGGCGCGCATCTTCCGATACGGCAAATGTTGTCTCGTCAATGAACATGATGTTTAAAGCACCATCTTGATCGGTTTCGACAACGTCGCCTTGATACACCGGTGTGCCAACCTCTACATGCTCAACCGAGCCATCTACGCGTGTAATTGTTGCGTCACCCTTAACTTCATGAACAGCTCCAACAGGGGAGACATCGTTCATGCTTATAACAGCATCTGCATACTCATCGCCGCCTTTTATAAAGGAGTCAACAAGATCAGGGGTTAGCATTTTGCCTTCTGGGGAAAAAAGGTTAGGCGCGTGCGCTGAAGAGAAGTAATCTTCAAGAACAACTGTGCCATGAGATGTATCAAGAACCAGATCCGCACCATCTCTTACCATGGAAGCGTCCTCTACGTATGAAACATCCGGTAGGTGAACCATGTCCTGTCCATCGCATTTTATAACAACTGTGTCTGAGAGTCCCTCATTGCTCGTGCTGTCGTTTGGACCTTGTAAAAAATTATCTAAAACGGTATGTGCCATGTTTTCCCTATCCCACACTTAAAATTATCTTTTTTGCATATGCTAATAATCCCCATAAAATTTATGAGGTTATTTATATTAATATGTAAACAATTAAAAAGTCGTAAGATTTAGATAAAATTTTAATAAAAATTTATGAGGAAAATCGGCAGTTTTCTGTGTATTCTTTAATAAATTCATTTTTTTTGGGCCATGATATGCATAATTTTTTAGCCGTTTTTCTTATTTTGTTCACAATTTATCCACAAACTTCCTATGCTTCCGATAAAACCTATAATTTCGAGCATGATGGCTATGACCGCATATATACGGTACATACGCCCAATATGTTAAGAAAAGAGGGCGGTTTTCCCGTGGTTATGGTCTTTCACGGGGGTGGGGGGAATGCAGAAGGAGCCATCCGACAGACATCGATGAACGAAACAGCGGATAAATATGGTTTTATTGCTGTCTATCCCGAGGGTATAGGAAAAAAATTTCACACATGGAATGCTAATGGGTGTTGTGGTGAGGCAATGAAAAAGAATGTAGATGATTCCGGCTATGTTTCTGCGATGATTGATCGTCTTAAAACCCAATATAACATTGATGAAAAACGCATTTATGCTACAGGATTGTCAAATGGAGGCATGATCTCCTACCGCCTTGGGTGTGATTTGTCGGATAAAATAGCGGCTATAGCGCCCGTTGCAGCACCAATGATTGAAATGCCCTGTAATTCAAAGCGTGCCGTGCCAACCATTCATTTTCATGGGGCAAAAGATAGTTGTGCTAAATATGAGGGAGGAGAAGCCTGCGGTGGTTGCTTCAATGATTTTTTCCGGGGTTTTGGTATCCCGATGAAGGATAACAGTTGGCCTTGCCTTGCCGTAAGGCCGGCCTTGGAGAAGAGAGCGCAAGACTATGCCTGTAACCCTGATCCATCAGTATCCTACAAAAAGGGCGATACCACATGCTATCAATGGGGTGGTTGTAAGGATAATTCAGCAGTAGCGCTGTGTGTTTCAGAAGGCGCAGGTCACACATGGCCATCCGGTAATGTGGCGCCGAAAATGTGTCAAACACGTCCCGACGGCATGCTTTGTAAGCGTTGGAAAGAAGAGGTAGGAACCGCTTCGCAGGATATTGATGCAAATGAAGCCATGTGGGAATTCTTTAAAAAGCACAGCCTCTAATCGCTACGGCTAGACAGGCTGCATTTCTCTTGGAGCGCCCTTGATTGCTTTCAGAAGCGGCGGCTTTTTCTCACGGAGCTGGTCAGAGAACTTGTCGTTGCGCGATGCTATCTGGAACAGGGGAGAGGCAGTCATGCGCTCTACCACATCGTCGTCGTTCATATCTGCGGCAAATGCCAAAAAGAAATAAACGGAAAAGCCAGTGTCTTCAGCGGCCACAAGATCGCTCATAAAGTGACCTTCTTGTTCGAATTCCTCGAGCAACGTTTTTCTTTCCTGCTCTGGAAGGTTGCCGACCAGAACACTCAGTAACATGAGAGGGCTCATAGGATTTGTTAAGGCAATTGTTTTAAGGTTTTCGTTTTGCGTCATCATGTTAATCAGTGCACGATTCTGCGCTGGCGAATCCTTGATTTTACCGACAACTTCAAGCAGGAGGTTATTTGTCATTTGAGAAAGCTGGTGCGCCGCAAGATTTTCATCACTGCTGGCTTGTATTGCGGCCTTCATTTCACGGGCATTGGCAACTGATTCGACGGTCGTCAACAGATCATCCGCTGTTGCCGAATCCGCACTTACATATGTAAGTGCTTCTGTAACAAGCTTTTCTAGCGCTCTTAATTTTCCATTCGCATCTTCGGCCGCATCCATGTGCCGAAGTTCTTGGAACAATCTGTCCAAAACCATGTGTAAAACCTATGCTCTAACTCAAGTGCAGGGTTATAAAGAAGGAAGACTCAAAAATCAAACATTCTTTTACTTTTTTAAACATTCTTGAAATATTTGTGCGTAAGTGTCAGAGGTAGAAGATAAAAATTAAATGGTGCCCAGGGGCAGAATCGAACTGCCGACACAGGGATTTTCAGTCCCTTGCTCTACCCCTGAGCTACCTGGGCAAGGTGTCTCATTCATCGAGGTACAGAGGGTGTATAAAATAAACTGGGGTTACTGTCTAGTCTTGTTTGATGAAATGGTGAATTTTTAAGGGATATCGGCTATAAGCCTAAAACGCCAATCCTTCAAAACGGTCTTCCAGAGGCGGGGTGCGTCTTTTTCTTGTCATTTCCAGTAGGCCCAGATTTGTAAATCCGTGGATCTGAATTGTGCAGGGGTCTTTATTGATGGCATCGTCAAGTTCTTTGAGAAGGGCTTTTTCATCTTTTTTGCTCATTCTTATAAAATCAACAATGACAATGCCGCCCGTATTTCTCAGGCGCATTTGTCGTGCGATTTCACGTGCGGCGTCAATATTTACGGCAAGGTTAGAGCGTTTATCGCCGCCTTTATTCACGTCTACTGCAGTAAGGGCTGCTGTGGCCTGCATAATCAGATTACCGCCATTTTTTAAAAAGGCGTAGTCATGGAGGAGGGCTTCGACTTGCCCCATTACGTCACGATACTCCAAAAGAGCAAGATCTTGCGTGGCATCGACAAGTTCGATCGGGGTGATCTTTGTCATCAGGTCAGGCGCAAAAATAGAGCACCAGTCCTCGACCTGTGAAAAATGGTCCATGGTGACCACTTCGATACGTTCGATCGGGTTCATGGCCTTATCACTTAATGTCCGTTGGATAGAATCGGGGCCAAGCGCTATAAGCGAGGCCTCTTCACCTTCGAAATAGGCGCTCATCTGCGCCCACATTTCTTTAAGAACGCGCGCTTCACGACGCAGAATTTCGGTCTGAAGGTCGGCCGCCGAGGACCGAAGAATAAATCCGTCCATATCCTCGAGCGCGTCGAGCATTTTTTGCATCTGCGCCCGTTGTTTTTTGTCGCGGATACGGCTTGATAAGCTGTTTCTCTTGCCGGTCAGATTGTCTCTTTGTGTGCAATAAATCAGATAGCGTCCCGGTATGGTAATATCCATGCTCATTTGCGCCAGTTTATCTTCGCGTTCCCAAATATCATCTTCCGAGGCAGCAATATAAGCGGTTTTTGCCTGTACAGCGATCATGTCGCCCGGGTTCAGGATTTGCCCTATGTCCTTTTCGCCGCCCTTTTGAATATTCTCGTCCGAATCTGTAAAACGGACATCACGGTTATAAAGCATGCCTTGATTGTCACCATCAAGATCAAGGAACGCGGCATCCAGTGCCTTATCAATACGCACAACTTTTGCCCAATAAATCGAGCCCCACCGCACGGTCTCGTAAGGGGAATCAATTTCAAGTCCTTCTAGCCGACCACCCTCAAGGGCAACAGCCCAAATGCAGCTTTCCAGTTCTTCGATCAGTATGTCCATTATGTTCCGCTTTATGTGTAAAGAAATCTGTTATGAGGAATGGAAGAAGCCATTTCCGCGTAAGAGCTGCATTATATCATAAAGTGATAATCCCACCACATTAGAATAAGAGCCCTGCAAAAAAGAAACATAGCTAGCAGCAAGTCCTTGTATGGCATAGCCTCCGGCTTTTCCTTTCCATTCGCCCGAGGCAATATAGGTTTTAATATCTATATCATCCATACGCTTGAATTTAACCGCTGTGTCACAAACGCGTGTGACCACCTTTCCTTCCGGTGTAATTAAGCATATTCCACCATAAACATGGTGCCGCCGCCCCGAAAGGCGTTTCAGACAATCCATCGCGTCTTTTTCTGTTTCGGCCTTTGGTAGAGTGCGCTGTCCACAAGCCACAACCGTATCGGCGCCGAGGATGTATTTACCCTTAAACTGTCCGGCCACACTTTCTGCTTTTGTCTGCGCCAAACGTTTTGCGAGATGGTCTGGTTTTTCTTTGGCCAGGGGCGTTTCATCGATATCCGCTGGAATAATCTCGGAGGGAACAATGCCGATTTGTGACAGTAAATCGAGCCGCCTTGGCGAGGCGGAGGCGAGAATTAAGTCATTTGCTTTAGGTATTTTGGCCGTCATCCAAAAAGGCCTTCCGGTAGAGTTACTTTTCGCGGAAAATAATACGCCCCTTCGTCAGGTCGTATGGAGTCATTTCAACAATCACAGTATCTCCTTGCAAAACACGGATACGGTTTTTGCGCATTTTTCCTGCGGTATGTGCCAAAATGACGTGTTCATTCTCCAATGTAACGCGAAACATTGCGTTTGGAAGAACTTCGGTGACAACACCTTTAAATTCAATCAGGTCTTCTTTTGCCATAGGTAATTAATCTTTTTCTTTTTTACTTTTCTGCCTCGTGACAGATTCTGTACTGTTTTATAAGGCTTAGCCAAAAAAAAGCAATGATGTTTTATGCAAAGCATCAAAACATCCAGTGTTTTTCTGGTGTATTACCTGATAATGTGCGTCTTTCCGGCGTGCAAAATGCAAATCAGTGTAAAAAGCTGACGGGCTGTAGCAAGGTCCAGTTCTATCTTGTCACTCAATCTTTCAATCAGAAGTTCTGATCCTTCATTGTGAAGCCCGCGCCTTCCCATATCGATGGCTTCTATGCGAGAGGGTTTTCCTTCTTTTACCGCCTCGTCATAGCTTTGCACGATCATGAAATAATCCTTGATCAGGCGGCGATAGGGGCGCAAAGACAAAACAAGATAGGGCAGGTCTTTTTCCTTGCTGTTCTGGATGTGGAAGATTAGCCGTCCATCTTCGATATAAAGTTCAAGAAAGTAGGGGCCGTTTCTATCACCCACGGGTTGAAAATAACTGTCCTGCTCTAATTCTGTCAGGGCAAGATTACAGTCTCTTTCAATCAGGCTTGGAACGGTTTGAGCCTCCTCGTTGATCAGGCGTATTGATTTTATGCTGCTTCGGGTTTTAACAATCATCTACGCGGCCCTTACAGTGTTTCTAAAAGCATCGATCCAGTCGGCAATCTCTTCAGGCCTGGTTTTCTTGATGCTGCGGTTAACAATAAATCGAGACGTAACGTCTAGTATCTTTTCTACCTCTACCATGTTATTGGCTTTGAGTGTGCTTCCCGTCGATACAAGGTCAACAATACGTCGCGCCATACCAAGGGCGGGGACAATTTCCATGGCGCCGTTCAGTTTTATACATTCTGTTTGCACGCCTCGATCGGCAAAGTGCCGCGCTGTTAGAGACGGGTATTTGGTGGCTACACGGATATGGCTCCATTTGCTGGGGTCTTCTTTTTCTGCGTCTTCAATACGCATAGCAACGGATAGGCGGCATTTTCCAATCCCGAGGTCAAGGGGGGCATAAATTTCGGAATAATTAAATTCTTCGATCGCGTCGCTGCCGACAACACCAAGATGTGCACCGCCATAGGCAACGAAGGTGGCCACATCAAATGCGCGCACGCGGATAATATCTAAATTGCTCCGATTGGTGGAGAACTGGAGTTTCCTGCTGTTATCGTTGGAAAAATCGGATTCCGGTATAATATCACATGCCACGAGAAGGGGCATGAGCTCTTCCAGAATGCGTCCTTTTGGCAACGCGAGTATAAGTTTTTGATCCGTACTCATACTTTCATTTAACAGGGTTTGTTGCGTTGCAGCAAGGAAATTAAAAAAAAAGTGAGTATGAAGTTTGTATTTTCATAATTTTTTAAGGTACCATAAAGTATAAGGTACTGAAGGGGAGTGCTCATGCTAGGAAAAGCATTAGGATATGGAATCATGGCCAATGGGGGGTTAGGTTTCTTTATAACAGGAAAATCGGCATTTGACGGGACAATTGATATTTTCTCCGGCCTCATTGGGCTAGGTCTTTTCTTCGGTATGATCGTTGTTGGTAAATCTCTGTACGGGGAAGCGCTTAGAATATCTTGCGAAGCGTAGTGCTCTGGGAACATCCGCCCTCTAAATTCTTTCTATTTTTGCACCACAATTCGATAGTTTTCCTACAATATCCTCATATCCACGTTCCAGATGGTAGATACGGTTTACCGTAGTTTCGCCTTGAGCAACCAGTCCGGCAAGGACGAGTGCAACACTGGCGCGCAGATCGGTTGCCATCACTTCCGCCCCTTTTAGGGTCTTAACGCCGCGCACAATGGCGGAATTGCCCTGAACTGTGATGTCCGCGCCCATGCGGTTTAGCTCCGGGACGTGCATGAATCTGTTCTCGAAGATGGTTTCTGTTACCATCGCGGCGCCATCCGCCAGTGTGAGCATAGCCATAAGCTGGGCCTGCAGGTCGGTCGGAAAGCCGGGATAGGGCTCGGTCATAATGTCGACTCCGCGTAAACGCTCGATTTCACGGTGAACAATAATATCATTACCGGATTGTTCGACCTCGATACCGGCCTGTGAAAGATGTCCAAGAGGGGCGCTCAAATGTTCGACGCGCGCGTTCTGTAATGTGACCTTGCCACCCGTCATGCCGGCGGCAATTACATATGTTCCAGCCTCAATTCTATCTGGTAAGATACTGTGATTACATCCTTTTAAAGATTTTATTCCTTCTATACGGATCGTGTCGGTTCCAAGGCCTGTAATTTTAGCGCCCATCTTGATCAGGCATTCTCCCAGATCAACTATTTCCGGCTCTCTGGCGGCATTGGCCAGTACGGTTGTACCATTGGCCAGTGTTGCGGCCATCATAAGATTTTCAGTTGCTCCGACAGAAACTTTTGGAAACAGGATTTTTGCCCCGTTCAGGCCGCCCTTCGGTGCTGTGGCATTAATATACCCCTCATCAAGCTTGATTTCTGCGCCCATTTCCTCCAATCCCTTGATGTGAAGGTCAACAGGGCGTGTGCCAATCGCACAGCCACCGGGTAGGGAGACTTTGGCGTGCCCAAATCGTGCGAGCAATGGCCCAAGTACAAGGATAGATCCGCGCATTTTCCGAACAATATCATAGGGCGCAGTAAAATTATCGATACCACCTGCGTTCACAGTCATGGCATTGCCGTTACGGGTGACGCTGCACCCTAGATGTTCCAGTAATTCAGTCTGGGAATTCATATCCCGCAAGGTATTCGGGCTATTTTCAAAATGAATGGGCTCTTCTGTTAGAAGGGCGGCGCACATAAGCTTAAGTGCGCAATTCTTTGCTCCGCTGATCGGGATAATGCCGTTTAACTGCTGGCCACCAATAATCCTGATTTTATCCATTGGGTTTTTCTGCTGTGATGGCCTGATCGATGGATCAGGGTTTTCTGTCTCAGAGTCGGGGTAGAGTGACTCCACGTTGTCCCATGTATTTTCCGCTGCGGTCGGCGTAACTCGTTTCACAAACGTCGCTCCCTTTAAAAAACAAAAATTGTGCGATGCCTTCGTTGGCGTAAACACGCGCCGGAAGCGGCGTTGTATTGGATATCTCCAACGTCACATGCCCCTCCCAACCTGGCTCCAAGGGGGTGACATTAACAATTAATCCACACCTTGCATAGGTACTTTTTCCCAAACATATCACCAGAACGTCCTTGGGAATGCGGAAATACTCGACTGTATGGGTTAAAACAAAGCTATTTGGCGGAATAACACAGATTTCAGCCTTGCGATCAACAAAGCTTTGATCAGAAAAATCCTTCGGATCTACCATGGCATTATCAACATTGGTAAAGATTTTGAAATCTTCCGAGCACCGCGCATCATAGCCATAAGATGACAATCCGTAGGAAATACAGCCATCGCGCTTCTGTTTTTCAACGAAAGGCTCGATCATCCCTTCTTTTTCTGCCAAGGCTCTGATCTGGTGATCGGCCAGAAGCCCCGGCTGGGTGATCATTTTATTTTCATTTTCGGGTCTCGGAAGGGCCATCTTTACTCTCTCTATTTTGTTCTTTTTCCGCTTTAGCTTTAGATTTTCGGCGCTTTAAATTATCGCGCAGGGCGGCTGCACGTTTATTCAGCTTATCGGTTTTTGTTGGTTTAACCATAATTCTACAATACAAAAAATTTGGATATGCGTAAGTGAAAAGTTCTCAATATAAGAATTTCTTTGGGGATAGGGGCGTGACATCCGAAAAATTTTGGTGTAACTTTCGCTCCATCTTTAAGAATGCCGCGGTAGCTCAGTGGTAGAGCGCATCATTGGTAATGATGAGGTCGAGAGTTCAATTCTCTCTCGTGGCACCAGTTTCTTCTATACAGCCATCCTCTCAACCCCATGTATATCACAAAAGCCATTGTAATAAAACGTTTTTAATTCCACAGCACTTTACAGAATTATACAAGACTCTATTTGCATATCAATTCTTGCGTTATGAAATTAAAATTTAAAACACGGTTTCATATGGGATAAAGTATATATATCTACCATATAGGAGGCAGTTTTTTTATCGTATAAAGAAACATTGTCTATTAATACAGCGCCATAACAGATGAGTGTTTCGCAAAGCTGCCCCCAAGCAGCAAAGCGAAGCAAAAAGCGGTTAAGTGTTTGATTAAGATTCACTTCTTTGAATAAAAGTCAAAAAATCTTTTTAATTTGGGGTTGGATCACCATTTTGCTCTAGTAAATCAACATTCCAATCACGACTGCGGCGTGGATGCCCTTCATACCAAATCTCATAACCATGAGAATTGGCTATAATATAAGCGAGTTCTTTAGTACCCGCAGTATCACTTAACTCGATCTCAGTAATTGTTGTGCCATTACTTGTCTTGCCGACCCTTACTTGTACTTCTGGAGACATGAAGCTGCCAGATTTTAGAACCCCTGTTTTTGGAACCCATGCGGGAGAAAGATCAGCTAAACTTAACTTTTCTTTATGAAACGGTATGTCTATTTTTGAAGATTGTTTAGTTGCAAACCGCTCAGTATCAATAAATGACCCATTACTTTTTACTTCAGTAATAAGTTTGGCACTTTGCTCAAACTCAGCCTTTTCAGACTGAGAACAAAAATGATAATTCGCAAAATTACTTTCTCCGTTTATTGTATGAGGATCGCGCAGATTATAAACTAGGGCACCAACCCCAGATAATAATCCAGCTAATGTGAAGCTAACAAATAAACTGCTTTTGTTCATAAACTTTACTCCGTAGTAATTTTCACATTCTCCTAATATATTTTGAAAGATGTTGTCAAGAATTTAGTGCTATTTTAGTACTATTATGCAGAAAGACATAGATTAAATTATTAAGTTCTTTTTTTCTAAGTATTTGTAGTAATATAAAAAGGAGTTGAGGTGAAATTTTCATATTACCTTTTCCAGCCGCAAAATTTAAGTTTTATAACACTATGTTTTTATGTGGTTTCTGGTGTTTTGAAATTAAATCAAAATACTTGCTTTTATTTTTTAAAAGATAATTATTTTGAATCAAAGGTGTAGAATATTATTCCATCATTGTGCGTGTTTAGTTTGTAAAAATAATAGGCAGGAGCACGGCTTAATAAGTTATTGAAAAATAATTGAGTTAATTGATTTCACACAAAAATTTGCAGAAGAGGTTCTTTACGTAATCACAAAGCCTATGCTACTGATATTCGGGTTTAGTAAAAAAATAACGGCGTGATTAGGTGTGATACAATTTTTTAAGGGGCTCCGCGAGGCAAGCAGATATTCATATCTGGATAAGTTTAATAAGGCTGCAGGCGTTACTGTTCCTGTGGTTACGGGGTATTATCTATCCGGCAAGACGGGGGCGGCCACAGCTCTTCTGGCCTATATCGCCGGATTTCTGAAACCTTTACCAAAGCCCAACGAAGAAACCGTAGAAAGTATTAGACGATGGACACGTGGCGTTTATGATGAAAAGACGTATATTGGCAGGCAAATAAAGGCTTTTCAAGAAGAGGTGGGTATCCATAATGATGTTGAGGTTATCGTTGTTAACACCGAGCAGCCGCCTTTTGTTATGGAAGATGATGAAAAAACGACGGTGGTGCTTCCCCTCGTGATGGCGAATACATTTCCTGACGAGGAGTTGCTTGAAATCGTAAGGCATGAGCTGGGACATGTGGAAGCAGGCGACACGTTGGCTTTGAACCGGATGAGAGTGTCAGGCCAATATGCATGGTACAGTAATCTTGTCGTCGGGGGGCTAAGGTCGCTTCTGCAAATGAGTTTTCTTCCGGCATTGACAGCAGCCGCATCTGGCTTGGGGCAAAGAGCTCTCTTTTCCTTTACTAGACGCAACGCGGAAATGCGGGCGGATGCCTTCGTTGCCAGACACGGAGATCCGGGCAGGTTTGCAAGTGGTCTGTTCAGAATGTCAGGCAGTCCTCAAAATATTTTTAATGCTGCAGTAGGGCGGTATGAAGTGCATACAGCAGAATTACCTGCCCCTTTAGCAAGATTTCTTGAGGGAAGGCATATCCCCCAATTTGCTCTCAGAATTGCTCTGCATATGGATAGGGCGCTCCGTGGCACGCACCCTCCAATGGGGGGTAGAATAAGAAAGATGGTCGGCGAGGCACAAAGCAGGGAACCTGAGGAAATGGTTGAATTTAGAGGGTTCAAAGAGCTGCGGCTGTGTTCGCACTGCATGGTAGACGGTAAAGGCAACGAGGGGGAAGAGCAAAGTCGAGTGAGTGTTTATGTGCGCGACCAATACCGGAGTGTATACGGTCATCCAAATGTAGCCGTTGAGTTTGCTGATGTTTGTGCGGAGCGCGAACAGGCATTTTATGAACCATACAGGGATTTAGACGCGGAAATGTTGGCCAGAGATCTCGAAATGGACTAAATCTCTACAAATTCGGGCATTTTTCTTTACATAACAAAGGGGTCTGTGTTAAATAGAGCCCTGTTTTTATTCAGGCGGGTTGATAATGAAACTAAAAAATATATTGCAAAAACTGGGTATCGGCGATCGTTACTCGGTTACAGATAAGTTTAACAAAGCGGCATCCGTTGGCCTGCCTTTGGCTACGGGCTATTATATTGCCGGTTGGGTTGGTACATTTTTTGCGGGGATTCAGTATGCTATCGGCTTTGGGGAGAAAGGGTGGTCTGAAGAAGCTAGTGAAATCAACCTCCAGCAGAACACAATCGGTGTTTTCGACGAGAGTAATGAGATAGGTCGGGCGCTGCTAAAAACAAAGAGGGCGAGCGGAATTGAACAAGATGTTGACCTTTTGGTCTTGCAACCGTCGCCTATGCAGGGACCATTTTCTACATATCATGATAAAGCTAAGATCGGCTTTCCTTATAACTTTCTCGAAAGCTTACAATTTGAAGAGGTTGTTGCCGTAGGGCAGCACGAGTTAGGACATATCAAAGCCAATGATGTAAGAGCCTTAAAAAGATATGGTAGGGGATCGCTCCGCGCAGCTATAGGAAACTTAGCATTTGGCCTTGTGAATTCCTTTGCAGTATTTAATCCGATGCCTTTTTTGGCAAGTATTGCCGCAGCTGTCGGGGCGCGTGCAAATGGCAGTATGATGAGGCGTAATGCCGAAAGACGCGCCGACGATTTTGTTATTCAGCACGGCGACCCGAAATATTTGATTTCAGGACTGCTGAAAATTACTGCCTACGGTCAACAGGAGGCAATTTCTGCTCTTGCAGTGAAATTTTATAGAGAGAGGGAAAACTCAAGGTTCTGGAGATCCGCTATAGGGCTTGCAAAAAAGTATAAATTACCTCAACCCCTTCTAAATGGTATTGTGCGTATGGGCGGCTTTTTTAATTTATCGCATCCCCCTGCCCATGAAAGATATGCAACACTAGAGAGAGCAGTACAAAAAAAGGACCCGACTTTTAAGTTAGAGCCGGAGGTCCCCTCTGAAGTGGAGATATGCACATCATGTGCGGGTGCAGAGGATACGGCAGAGCAGCGCATGCTAACCGCCTATGCAAAGAGTGTTATGCATGACCTTCATGGGACAGGCAATGTAAGCGTTACCTTTAGAGATGTTTGCGGCGACAATATTACAAGAAGGGTATTGCTGCCGGGATTTCTTATCGCTATTTTTTCTCAGGGAGAGGACGTGCAGTTTTTTGACGGCGCGCCTCCCGCGCCATCACAGTAGTCAAAATTAGTCAACGCCAAGAGTCATAATAATTAATTCTTTGTTCCATATCTTTTGTATTAGCACCTGCACAATAGAAAGCTTAATCCATCCTTTGTTTGAAGGGGGATTTGTGCTTTAATAGACCACATTCCAAAACGACGAGGAGATTAATCATGCAGATTAAAGATGTCATGACGACTGATTACAAGTGGATCGCACCTGAAACCACTGTGGCCGAAGCTGCAAAAATCATGCAGGAAAAAGACTATGGCTATTTGGCAGTTGGTGAAAAAGACCGCTTAATTGGTTCTGTAACTGATAGAGATTTTGTCGTGCGCACATTGGCGCAAGGACAAGACCCTAAGACAGCGCAAGTGCGCGATGCTATGACCGCCAAGGTTATGTATTGCTACGATGATCAAAGCGTTGACGAGATTTGCCAAAATATGGCTGAGGTTAAAGTACGCCGTATGCCAGTGGTCAATCGCGAAAAGCGTCTTGTCGGCGTTGTATCGCTCGGGGATTTATCACGTGCCCAAGCACAACAAACCGGAAAAGCACTCCAGCAAATTACACAACACGATAATTCTGCCTATAAGGCAGCCTAAAAAGAAGAGGGGCAGATCTGTAAAAGATCTGCCCCTTAGTTGGGTTGACAAGAATAGGTTAGGATTGCTCCTGTTGCGGTGACGGCAGTTCGTAAAACTCGTGCAAGGCTTCGACCTGAGTTGCGCACTGCCGCGTAAGAAATCGATAATATTTCTGTGCGTCTTCACGTGTCTCTTTCGAGAGCATGTAGTGTGTGACGAAGATGAGAGCAGAGGCAATCTCAAGGAGATGAACACCTTCTCCTCTCATCTTCTCGCAGACTTCTACGAGTGAATCCTCCACATAGTCGAGATTCTCTGCAACAACAAAGTCGTCTTGATTATCATGGATACGCAAACAATTACTCATAGAAAGTCCCCACACACGGTTACTACACTCTTTGTAAAAACAATACCTTCTTACCATAATACCTTTTAATTATGCAAAATAAATTTTCATTTTTTTGAAAAAAAATCAATAAAAAGAGAGGTTTGCTATAACCTGTGCATTAAAGTGCATTTTTTATTCATTCTAGGGGTGGGGCTTATAAAATAAAAAGAAGAAATTTTATAAATTTATGGCTTGATCGGAAGTTCACGTGTTGTGAATGGTGGCGCTGCATCCATTGGGTCGATATTAAACTCCACCGCGTTGCCGTTATAGCAGGTCACAGGAAGCGCCAGAAGTTCTGGCCATTTATCAACCCATCCCGCATCATGCGTTGCCTCTTGAACAAGCATGGTCTGCACGCATCGGGTTGGCGGCATGGCCTGAAGATAGCTATGCAAGACAGCTGGGGGCACAACATCGTCCTGACCACCGATGAAATGATACTGTGGTATTTTGGTTAAGCGACTTGCCTCATTCACCGGATTAAGAGAATGCTCAAGCACAGGTTGTTCATGAAGGGTGCTATAGGTTTTATGATCAAGAATACCCGAAACTGTTCTTACGGAAATGACATCCTGACGAAATGTTGCCAAAAGCGCGGCAATGGTTCCGCCGCCTGAATACCCGATCAGGTTGAATGCGGTAATATCATAACGCGCGGCAATATCATTAAGGGCGGCGTCATAGGCATCAATAACGGTTTTAGAAAATTTTTCATCTTCCCAGTATTTCTGATCGCATTTTTGGCCGCTGGGCATGATAGAGATATACTGACACGGGCGCGCGAGATAGATTACATTTTCTGCCTTGTCTTTAGAGGCAAGATGAAGCGCAACCGGATTGAACGGTGTCGGATCTCCGTTAATACTTTCCAATGATCCCTCAGAGGCACCTTCACCTTCAATATATATATTTGCGGTGCTGCCACGTTCATGAATACGCTCATAGGCACGCAACATAAAAGGAGAGGCATTGACATCGCGCTTAATCATCCATGCCGGTGCAGCAATACGTTGTGCGGTCTCTGTTCTGAAATAGGGATAGCTGGAGGCAATACATCCGCCAAGCATCAGCGCTGCAAACAAAGCAGCTTTTATAGAAAAAGTATCAATAAAGCGATTGGTTCTCATGTTTTGGATTATATCCCTGCATATAAATAAATAAACTTACTAGAAAAGCTAGCACTTCTGTGAAAGCGAATCACCAACTCGTTTATAGTTTTCCTCAGCTTTTACCCACATCCAGAATAATTTCTATAGGTGTGTGATCAGAAGCGTTGTCCCAACTCCTCGGCTCCTTATTAATAAAGCAGGAAGTCAAGCCATCTGCGAGCACAGGGGACAGAAGAAAATGATCAATGCGAATGCCGTTTCCCTTTTGCCATGCACCGGCCTGATAATCCCAGAATGTATATTGTCCGGCGCGGTTATCAAATACGCGGAAGGCCTCTGTTAAACCCAGATTTAAAATTGAGCGATAAATTTTTCTGGTTTCAATGCGGAAAAGAGCATCCTCCTCCCAGGCTTTCGGGTCATAACAATCTCTGTCTTCGGGGATGACATTAAAATCTCCGCCAATCACAAAGGCGACATCTTTATCGCGCAAATCGTGCAAATGGTCATATAGCCGTTTCATCCAGCCAAGCTTATAATCATATTTCGGCCCCGGTGCCGGGTTCCCGTTGGGGAGATAGATATTGATCACGCGCATACCATTTATATCCGCCTCGATAAAGCGGGCCTGATCATCATCCGCATCACCGGGAAGCGCTTCTCGAACAACATCAATCTTATGCTTGGAAATAAGGGCAACCCCGTTATAGGCCTTTTGGCACACCGCATGTGTTTTATATCCGATGGCTTCAAACGCTTCGGTGGGGAATTCTAATCCCTTAAGTTCCTGTATCATCAGGATACCAGGCTTATTCTCTTTCAAATAGCGCAGCACATGTTCGAGCCGTGCCTTGATCGAGTTCACATTCCAGGAAACAATTTTCATGAAGGGGAAGATAACACCTTCATGTGTCAGAACAAGAATAATCTACATCACCGAAAAAGATGTGCCGCATCCACATCCGGCGGTCGCGTTCGGGTTGTTAATTTTGAACTCCGACCCAATCAGGTCGGTTTCATAAGAAATCGTCGCACCGTCTAAAAATCCCAGGGAAATATCATCGGTTACAACGGCGTCTTCAAAGAGGAGGTCTTTGTCCGAATTGTCCTCGGTCAGCTCCAGCATGTACTGAAATCCGGAGCACCCGCCACCTTCGACTCGTACCCGCAGGCACAAGCCCTCTTTGCCCTGTTCCTCACGAAGTTCATTTATGCGCTTTACGGCACTGTTATCAACGATTAAGTTCATAAGTCAATTATATCGCGAAACCGGAGTGACGAGCAACCGAAATGGCACAAGCAAAGAAAATAGAAGACTCAGCCTTTAATTACTGCGCCCTACCATTGGCACCATATGCCAGCAAACCAGAGCAGAGCAAAGGCCGCGTTCACGAAGAGCCGGAAAGCAGACACAGAAATGCGTTTCAAAGAGATCGGGACCGCATCATCCACTCCAGTGCCTTTCGTAGGCTTAAATACAAAACACAGGTCTTTGTCTATCATGAGGGGGATCATTACAGAACACGCCTTACCCACACGCTGGAAGTTGCGCAAATAACAAGGACACTGGCACGTGCCTTGATGGTGAATGAGGATTTGGCCGAGACAATTGCTCTTGCACATGATTTGGGGCACACACCATTTGCCCATATCGGTGAAGATCACCTCAAAATCGCCATGGAAAAATACGGGCGGTTCGAACATAACGACCAGTCCTTACGTGTTTTGACTTCGCTGGAGCGTAAATACCCGAAATGGAACGGCCTGAATATGACGTGGGAAACACTGGAGGGGGTGGTCAAACATAATGGCCCTATTGCAGGTGAGCCTCATATTGCTGTGCGGGAATTGCAGGAGCATGTTGATCTCCAACTCAATACTTATGCTTCTATGGAGGCACAGGTGGCCGCGCTTTCTGATGACATCGCCTATAATAACCATGATGTCGAAGACGGAATACGAGCCGGACTGTTTACAATTGAGGATCTTGAGGAAGTGCCGCTTCTGTCAAGGGTGATAGAAGATGTGCGTAAAGCTTATCCGGGTATTCAACAGCGTTATCTGGTGCAAGAGGTAAAACGCGACATGATCGGCGTGATGGTCGACGATGTTCTGACAGAAACCCGCAAACGTCTTGAAAAGGTTCAGCCCGAATCACCCGACGATATTCGTAATGCCGGCATGCAGGTGGTGGCATTCTCTGAAAAAATGCACGAAGACGTCCAGAAACTCAGGGAGTTTCTATATAACCGGATGTATAGACACTACACAATCAACAGAATCTGGATCAAGGTCGAGCGCATCGTCGGTGACCTGTTCGAAGCTTTCCACAAGAATTATCAACTCCTCCCCGATAACTGGCAACGACGTGTTCAAGAAGCGGGAGGCGTAGACGATGAGCGTATTCGCGCCCGAATTGTTGCCGATTATATTGCCGGAATGACCGACCGTTATGCGATCCGGGAGCATGAAAGGCTCTTTGACCTCTATTGGGATTTGCGTTAGGAATCTAAACTATAACATCTATGGATGGGGGACCCGATTCGCGTGTGCTGTACAGCCATAGTGTAGTGACTTTACTTGCGTAAATTAAAGGAAGACACCATGAGTCAGGATAATCAATTTCATCAATATGGGTATGATCATTACCTCAAAGCGCCAACAAGGCCACAGGTGCGTATTCGCAGAAGGAATAATATGGTTTCTGAAATGTTTAGAAAATTGCAAAACCCGCGTAACGCGGCAATCGCTCTCGGCGTTGTTTTGTTCTTATTTGCCACGGTTATTTTCATGACCTACCCATCAGGGAAATCAGGGCAGGAACAAATCCCGATTGTAAAGGCCGACCTTAGCCCAATCAGAAGCGCGCCAGAGGATAGAGGCGGCATGGACATACCAAACCGTGACAGCACAATATTGGCACGCGTCGGACAGCCTCCCATCATCATTGACGGGGAAGAGGTTGAAAACCTCCTTTCCTCTTACGAGGAAGATCTGGTGAGCAAAGAGGAAGCCATTGAACGCGCCATGGCCGAACATCCTATGTTGCCGCCCGAAATGATTGTTGAGGAATCAATGGCTGCGGCAAATCAGGAAACACAAAGACCAGCCGTGATTGTGCGCTCTGCTGAAATTGGTGGAGCACCACAGGACGAGGCAGGAATGGAAATTGCCGAAGCGCCTATGAAACCGGATTTTGAAATCAAAGAGCCAAGCAGCGCCTCTATTTTGCAGAAGATCGGCGAAACAGAAATTGGAAACGATAATCTTTCTTCCGAATTTCATGAAAGAGCGGCAGCAGCAGCGGTTACACCAAAACCTGAGCGGCCTAACAAAATGCACGCTGCTGCAACATCTCCGGAAACACTTGAATTTGTCCGCGGTATCTTGAATGAATCCGAAGATCCCATGGCCGAAGAAGAGATAGGAACTGTGGCATCTGAACAACCGTCTGTTGAAGAACTGGCTGGTATTGAACCTGCTCTTAGTTCCGCTGGCGATCTGTCGTCAGGTGCTTATTTTGTCCAGTTGGCAAGTATTACCGATCCTGCGCGAGCAGGGACAGAATGGACAAAGATGCAGGTTAAATACAACGTATTGTCTTCTGCCCAGTTCCGCGTTCAGGAAGCTATCCTTGATCACGGTACCTTTTTCCGGATACAAGCAGGCCCAATGAGCAAAGAAGATGCAAACTACGTCTGTAATACCCTCAAACAGGCCAATAAGCCTGGAGGGTGTCTGGTTGTGAAGTGACATGCCAGAGCACGATTTTTCAAAGGGTTCAAAAAATTCGCTTCCCTGTATATTTTCTCTTTCTGGCCTGACTCTGAGTGAAGAGGAACGTAGCTTTTTCAAAGAATCCAATCCCTTCGGCTTTATTCTGTTCGGACGCAATATCGAAGAGCCCAAACAACTAAGGGCATTGATTGCCGATCTCAAGGAAACTGTTGGACGTGAATGTCCGGTTTTGATTGATCAGGAGGGCGGGCGTGTTCAACGCCTGCGACCACCGCATTGGCGTGATTATAATCCAATGAAATATTTCGGCGATCTATACGGGCAAGATCCTGAAAAAGCTCTTGAAGAGTTGCGCTTTGAAACCCTCCGCTTGGCGGAAGAACTTGTCGATGTCGGGTTTAATGTGAATTGTGCTCCTGTTCTTGATCTGGATATCAACACGGAAAATAACGGGATAGGGGATCGTGCCTTTTCCGATGATCCTGTGGTAGCCGGACGGCTGGGGCTGTCCGTGTGCAGGCATTTTTTAAAGGCAGGCGTAACACCTATCATAAAACATATTCCCGGGCATGGTCGCGCCAACGCGGATAGCCACCATGAATTGCCCTATGTTGATGAGTCCATAATGGAGTTGTTCAAACAGGATTTTGCTCCTTTCAGACAGATTTCTCAATCAGAGGTCGGGGGGCAAGTATGGGCGATGACCGCGCATATAGTCTATGAGAGTCTTGATTCAGAACATCCCGTATCGGTTTCTCCGGAGGGAATCGCAAGGGCCATTCGGGAGGATATAGGCTTTGATGGTATTTTGATTTGTGATGATATGGATATGAAGGCGCTGGATAAATATGGAAGCACAAGCGAAAAAGCAGTTTCAAGCCTTAAGTCCGGATGCGATCTTGCGCTTTATTGCTGGGCTGATATGGCAAAAATGCAAAATTTAGCGGAAAACTTACCCAAAATGTCAGAAAACACCTTAAAGCGCTTGCAAAATGCGGTTATGTTAAGTGATGATGCGGCGTAATGGAAAAAACGGCACAAAAAATGGAAAGCGCACAAGATATTGCACATGTGGATGAGCTTCTGCTCGATATTGACGGCTATGAAGGACCGATCGATGTGCTGCTTGAATTGTCACGAAACCAAAAGGTCGACCTGGCTAAAATTTCAATCCTGCAGCTGGTCCGTCAGTATCTTGAGTTTATTGAGCGCGCCCAGCAGTTGAATCTTGAACTCGCCGCCGAATACCTTGTGATGGCGGCTTGGTTGGCCTATCTGAAGTCGCGCCTGTTTTTGCCAAAGGATGAAAATTCGGAAGAGCCAAGCGCGGAAGATATGGCGCAAGCGCTGCAATTCCAGCTTCAAAGGCTAGAGGCTATGCAGAAGGCAGCCGATAAATTATTCGAACTTCCTTTGCTGGGCGAGAGTGTCTTTGCAAGAGGACAGCCAGAGGGGATCGGTATCACTACAACCACAAAATGGAATGTTTCATTACTGGATGTGTTGAAAGCCTACGGTGCTATTGAACAACGCAAGAAAAACAGCAAATACGACATGCCGACCTTCGAGTTAATGTCTACGGATAATGCTATGACACGTTTATCAAAGATGCTTGGTAATCTGCCGCGTCAGGGAATGAACAGTGTGTGGGCGACGCTTCAAAGCTTTCTGCCCGAAGATCTTAAAGATTCTTTGTATGGTCGCTCCACTTTGGCCTCGACATTTACTGCCGGGCTTGAGCTGGTAAAGCAAGGTAAGCTCGAAGTGCGTCAGGACGGTCTGTTCCGCCCGATTTATATACGTACCCTGTCTCTGGCTGAGGAGGAGTGATGTTCGATGATGACTTTATAAAAACCGTGCTTGGCGTCATTGGCATTCCTGAAATGGCCTTTGATTATGTTGATCCATGGGCGGCGCTGGGAATGTTTATTTTTAGCTCCCGCATTCTTGCCTTTCTTATGGCTGTTTTCATATGGTGCGGTGTTATATTTATAAAAATGTTTCGGAGTAATGGTTTTAAAGAAACCAATTCAATGCAGAAAATGGGGCCAACAACGCACCAATACCACATGACAGACATGAAGGGCATGTATAAAATGGACCATAAACCAAGCCTGTTAGGTGTTGCCGTGAAGGGGTTTATTCTTCCGGTGTTTATTCTGTTTATTGCGATATCAATGGCAATGAAGGTGGCAAATGTCTGATGAAAATAAAAATATGCGGCTGTTAGAAGCCTTACTCTTTGCATCCAGCCAGCCGATGAGTACATCTGCGTTGCATGGTCGCATGCCCGAAGGTGCCGATGTTGGTGGCTTACTGATGAAGCTTCAGGAAAAATATAAAGAAAGCGGTATCAATCTCATACAGATGCAGGGGCAATGGGCTTTCCGCACTGCTGTTGATCTGGCGGATGATCTGAACGTTGAAAAACAGGTGACACGGAAACTGTCCCGCGCGGCTATGGAAACGCTGGCAATTATTGCTTATCACCAGCCAGTTACACGCGCAGAGATCGAAAATATTCGTGGTGTGGCTACGCATAAGGGCACGCTGGATACACTCATGGAAATGGAGTGGATTAAACCGGGGCGCAGACGGGAGACCATTGGCCGTCCTTTAACATGGGTAATTACCACAGGCTTTCTCGATCACTTTTCACTGGAAAGCGTCATGGATTTACCAGGTATGGATGAAATGAAAGCATCCGGCCTTCTTGATCGTCGTCCGGCCATTGAAACTATATATCAGGAAGATCTGTTCTCTGGACAATCTGCGAATGAAAGCGTAGAAGAGGGTGATGATGACGAGGCAGAGAATGACGAAGACCTGAGAGCGGAGGTCATATAAAATGTCTCTTATCGCTATACCACTAAGTGTTCTCCTTCTTTTGGCTTTGGCTGTTATTGTCGGAGCAGGGGTTAAAAAACCCAAAAAATTAAAAGAAGAAAAACAGGATAAAGAAGAGGAAGGACAATAAAATGTCACCAGGCCCATTACAAATTATTATCGTTATCTTGCTGATTATGGTTCTTTTTGGCGCAGGGCGCATACCCTCTATCATGGAAAATCTAGCTAAGGGCGTAAACAGCTTCAAAAAAGGTCTGAAAGACGATGGTTCGGACAATGCACCTTCGGAAAATAAGCCTACAGAACTAAACAAAGACGAGTAAAATGATTTCAAATGTTGGGCTGCCATGGTGGGCATGGCTCTACCTTCTCCTTGTGATGGGCACTTTTGTTGCCGGTTTTTTTGCAGAGGAAAAATTCGATAACAGCGATATTACTTCTTCTGTTTTCTCATTCTTTTCAATTTGTGTTTTTGTGATCGGATTTTTTAATCCTTCAATCCCCGCGTTTCTAGGCTATTTGATTATTCCTATGACATTTATCGGGATGTACGCCGAGTTTACGCGGGCGGTTATCGAAACGCGCCTTGCCGAAGAGGAACTGTCCAAAGATAATGATCTCGACGACAGCGAACGCAAGTTTTTGCTAAACTTTGCGATTGCACTGAATGCGTTTATTGTTGTTCCGGGCTATGCGATGGGCCTTATTCTGTGTATTAATGTACTCGGATTGACGTAAGGAAGGACAATCAGATGCTTGATTTTGGCTGGCCTGAGCTTTTTGTGATTATAGCGCTTGCCATTATTTTTATTGGCCCACAAGATATTCCGGTGGTTATGGTGGCGTTAGGCCGCGTGTTCCGTCGGCTGAGCTATATTCGATACGCCATTTCCCGCCAGTTTGATGACATCATGCATGAGGCTGATATCGACAATATCCGCAAGAGCGTTAATTTCGAAGCGGCGGACTTCGATGAGGCCGAGGCCGACGAAGACTATGATGTGTTGCCTGCCTCTGAAAAAGAGGAGGAGCCCTCCGATGACAGCTGATATCAATCAAGAGGCTAGGCCCATCACACACCATCTTATTGAGTTACGTTTTCGTTTGCTCTGGGTCATCGGTATGATGTCCGTGGGCACAGCGTTCAGCTTTCTTTTCGTTGATGAGATATACAGCTTTCTCGTGCAACCCCTTGCAAATGCAATGAGTGATGGCGATACAAACCGTCTCATATATACCGGCCTGACCGAGGCCTTCTTCACCTATGTGAAGGTCGCGCTTTTTACAGGCATATTTCTTACCTTTCCGGTGCTTCTTATACAAATATGGATTTTTGTGGCACCTGGTCTGTATTCAAAAGAAAAGAAAGTTTTTCTGCCGTTCCTTATCGCAACGCCAATCCTCTTTTTTATGGGCGGTGCGTGTGTGTATTATCTCGTCCTTCCAATGGCTTGGCCATTCTTTTTGAGTTTTCAAAGCACTGGCGGGGAGATGGCGTTGCCCATCCAGCTAGAGGCCCGCGTTAGCGAGTATCTGGATCTTATTATGACGCTGGTCTTTGCCTTTGGGCTATGCTTTCAATTGCCTGTATTTCTAACATTGTTAGGGCGCGTTGGTTTAATCAGTGCGGATTTTCTGGGGCGGCAACGTAAATATGCAATAATACTTACCTTCACTTTGGCGGCTTTTCTGACGCCACCTGATATTATCTCTCAAATCTTGCTTGCAATCCCAATTCTGGGGCTATATGAACTCTCGATTATTCTGATAAAGGCGACAGCACCAAAGTCGACATAACCTATGACTACTTCTCTGGAAGAAAAATATAATGATCTCGTAAAGACAGGAAAGTTGGGTGCCGATCCTGCACAGGCGAAAGCCATGCAAGAGTTACAGCATCTTTATGGTGAAATTCTTAAAAAAGCCAAAAAAGGCGTATTCCAACGTATGGCGGGTATAGCCAGTGGTAAATCCAAAAATCAAAAGGGCATTTATATTTACGGTGGTGTGGGGCGCGGTAAATCCATGCTGATGGACATGTTCTATGATGCTTTGCCAAAGAACATAAAAAAGCGCCGCGTACATTTTCACGAATTTATGATCGAGGTTCACGACTACATCCATACACGTTCGATGGACGGTAGTGTCATGGGTATCGTAGAGCAAGCCTTGCCATCTCTGGCAGCTGTAACGGCGCAAAGATCACGTATTCTGTGTTTCGATGAATTTCATGTCACCGATATTACCGATGCAATGATATTGGGGCGGCTGTTTAAAATCCTTTTTGAGCACGGCGTTGTGGTTGTCGCCACGAGCAATTGGGCGCCGGATGATTTATATAAGGACGGCTTGCAGCGCGATCGTTTCATACCATTCATTGAGCTTCTGAAAAGCAAGGTCAAAATAGTACATCTCGACAGCCCCACCGATTACCGCGCACAAACAGAACAGATAGAGGGTACGTATTTTATGCCCCTTAATCGTGCCACAGATTTGAAAATGGACGAAATTTTCAAAAAACACATCGGCGACGAAAAACCTAAGAAGCAAACTATAAAGGTAAAAGGGCGCAACATCGTATCGGATCAGGCCGCCGGAGGGGTCGCGCGCTTTAGTTTTTCACAATTATGCGAACGTCCACACGGGGCAGAGGACTATCTTAAAATTGCACAAAAATACGATACGGTCTTTTTGGAAGGGGTGCCAAAGCTTGGTTACGACCGCCGCAACGAGGCAAAGCGCTTGATGAACCTGATCGATGCCCTGTATGAGGCGCGAACCCGTGTTTTTATTTCGGCCGAGGTTGCTGTTGATAAGCTCTATCGTGGTCACGATCATAGTTTCGAGTTCGAGCGTACCGTTTCTCGCCTCTTAGAGATGCAGAGCGCGGGATATCCTTAATTTCTTTGCATTTATTTTCCGTATTTGTTATTGTCCCGAAAAAATAATATTCTAGGTGATAAAAATGCTCGCATATCAGGATCAAAGTATCGTTGAACGCATTGAGTTTATTAATAAAAATCCTGCCGTCCTGGCTGGAGAAGACAGGCGTGAGCCGCTTCTCGCTATTTTACTGGAAGCAAAGTCTAAAGGGCCGGAAGCGCTTATGGAAGCTCTGCATGGTCTTCAAAGGCTGTCTATGCATGGCGGTATGCCTGTTTATCCCTCAGCGCCACAACCAGAAGCGCCTCAGGGCCTAAAAAAGCTGAGCCCATTATGGATTATGAAAGCTTTGGCAGAACCGGAGCCAAGGCCATTATTTCCGAATCGTAATTGTGGAATTCCGGAAGGCATAATGGAAGACTTGAAAAATAATGGTTTTCCAGAAGCCTTTCAAACCTTTGTCGGGGATTTGATCGCGCAACATAAAGAGAGCATTCCACGTCGATACGGTCTTAATCAAGCTGCTGCTGTTGCAACTGTACAAGGTGATTATGGACGAGCACAGGTTGCAACATGTCTATCAAGAGAAGAGTATAGACTAATTCTGGGTTAGCTATTCATGGGTTGCCATGAATCGGTAAAAGGGCTATTTCTAAGGCTGAATATTCTTAAGTTTTAGAAAGGCTATCTTTATGAAAGACCCCGTTAGAATTGCTGTTACAGGTGCCGCAGGCCAGATTGGCTATGCGTTGCTATTTCGTATTGCTGCCGGTGATATGTTAGGGCCGGACCAGCCCGTTATTCTCCACCTTCTTGAAATCACACCGGCGCTGGGCGCTCTTAACGGTGTTATCATGGAATTAAATGATGGCGCGTTTCCTTTGCTCCACGGTACAGTGGCAACGGATGATCCTAATGTGGCTTTTAAGGACGTAGGCTTTGCTCTGCTTGTTGGCGCTATGCCAAGAAAAGACGGGATGGAGCGCAAGGACTTGCTAGAAGCTAATGGCGGAATCTTCGGGCCACAGGGACGCGCCATTAACGACCATGCAAAACGTGATGTAAAGGTTTTGGTGGTCGGCAATCCGGCAAACACAAATGCATTGATCGCACAGCAAAATGCACCGGATCTAGATCCGAATTGTTTTACCGCGATGGTTCGTCTCGATCATAACCGCGCCATGAGCCAACTGGCCGAAAAGACAGGTGCGCACTCGACAGATGTTAAAAATATGATCATCTGGGGCAACCACAGTTCAACACAATATCCTGACCTTCATCATGCCACGGTAAAAGGTAAGCCAGCTATGGATCAGGTCGATCAGGCTTGGTACGAAGGTACATTTATTCCCGAAGTGCAGCAACGCGGCGCGGCTATTATCAAGGCGCGCGGGGCATCATCGGCGGCAAGTGCGGCAAGCGCGGCCATCGATCATATGCGCAGCTGGGCCCTTGGCACATCTGAAGGCGACTGGGTTTCCATGGCTGTTCCATCCGATGGATCCTATGGCGTTGATGAGGGGGTTATCTTCGGTTATCCTGTTACATGCAAAAACGGAAGCTATGAAATAGTGCAGGGGCTTGAGATCAATGAATTCTCGCAAAAGCGTCTGGATGCTACAGAAAAGGAACTAAGAGAGGAGCGCGCAGCCGTTGAAAAGCTTTTCTCGAGCAACAGCGCCGCAGCTTAATCCTTAACCATCTCTACCTTATAGGTATTTCCTTTAAGTGCCGCGATTGCTGAAAGCGCGGCGCTTTCTTTTTTCTGCTTTTTTGCTTCATCAGCCACAACTTGGTGCGCTGCGGATGTTTGTACAGAGGGCAGGGCACAGTCACTGCTGACATCCGCGATAGAGCCGTATTGTCCGGCAAGTTCACGCAGCCTTACATATTGCTTCGTAATTTTACTGTGGAACCGCTTATAGGCGCCGGCTGCTGTTAAGGCGACTGACTGATCATAGAAAAAATGTGGGTTAACCCGTGCCGCTGTTTCAAAACCATGCTCTGTCAGCACGGCATGGGGCATGTGCCGCATCAGATCAAAAAATTTCCGTGCCTGAGTCAGGCCAAGCATGTGCACGATATAGTGGTCTGTTGCACTCAGACGTTTGTCCGGATTTAAATTGGCTAAAATTTTGGCCTCTTCTTTGGTTTGATAGGCTTTAATCAAGGATGCAATATGTAGGTCATGACGGAGATTAAGGAGCGCATCCTTTGTAAATTGGCTACCACCTCTAATCATAAGAACACGTTTATTTTTGTCGGTATATAGAGATTTAGAAATTTCAATTTGGCCGATTCGATCTGCATGACGATGGAGCAGGACAAGCCATGTTGAGTCAATAAACTGATAGAGCCCGCGCGCAGAACTATTCTCTGCCATAACATTTTGCCCTAGATTACTTTCAATCATAGCTTTGACAAGCATGAGCTCGAAATCAATACTGGCTTGTGCGCTAGCATTATATATCGCATCAACAATCATAGGGTTGCGGTTATTTACATTCATATAGAGCTTTATAGAATCGGCTAATTTTTTATACTGATTCTGTTTTTCCGGTGTTGTTTCAATGCATTGGCTTTGCTTTATACCGGATGGTGCTCGGTTATTATTAACAAGATTGCTGTTATGGATTTTAAAGCTGCTGGCTTTCGCTTGTTCCCCGATTTTGATGTGCAATGGCTTGATGGATTGTTCAGCGGCAAGGCAGGGGTGCGCCGATACCAGGCTGATACTGCCTAAAAGCAACAAAAAATATGTTTTAATCCAATGAGTCATTAAAACGCCTGATATTATGAAATCGCGCATGAATTATGCGCCTCTTCCTTATGATAGCGGGAGAGGGGTAAAGAAATCTCTAAGATAGATACATTAGAATCCGCTGCCTGCGCCACTGGTTCCGGCCATTTGAGGATCATTTCTGGCCAACAATTCTTCGGCTTGCGCCCGCAATTCTGCTTCTTGCTGTGCTCTTAACTGCGCGGCTTGTTCCGGTGACATACCACCCTCCGGTGCTGATGCACCTGAAAACGCAAGACTAGCCATTTCACTTGCGCGCGGCATGTCTGCTGATACTCTATTATCAACGCTGCGCATATATTCTGCGTTTCCATTATTATATTGAGGGTAGTCATCAAGGACAGATCCCATAAAGGCGGGCCCACCCGGATAAACGCCATTCGGATCTGAACTAGCTGTCGGGTCCGGAATAGACATCATCGGGACACGAATGCCGCCAATTACCTGAAATGTCATTTGATTGCTTGCGGCGGCAACAGGTTGTGCTGTATCTGGTGCTTCGCCAATGACGACTTTGTTTTGCTCCATAATTTTATCGAGCTCTTCCGGTGACATGCCGGGCTGTTCCGCCAGAAGGTTGTAATCTTCCTGAGAAATAGCGCCCCCTTGTCTTGCCGCCAATTCAATAGAGCGCATCGCTTCGTTACGCGCTGCTTCGGCTTCAGCCAGATCATAATCCGGTATACCCAGCTCAAGCTTCTCATCGGCTTCCCATTCGCTCTCGGAACTGGAATCCGAGGATGCAAGATTGCCGTCATCATCGTATTTGTTTGCGATTTCACCCGCGGCAGCAACAAAATCTTCTTCATTAAGGGCGCCGCTTTCGAAATCGGCCTTTAATTTATCAAGAGCCGCAATGTCGGCTTTTTGCATGTTTTTAGTGTCTTCTAATCCTTTGATTTTACTCTCAAGCGAGGCCAATGTCATTTCAGAGCTGGCAATATCTTCTTTTGCACAATGTTTATCCCAACTTTTGTTGTAAACCTCCAGATCAGCCTGCTCATTTGCAAATCTTCGCGGGGGTTCGATATCATCCGGAGGGCCGTAAGAGTTACTCATCCCGTACCCATGAATTCCAGGGATACCGCCTAATGTTTCACTTAATGCCTCGCCGGTTTCAGGGTCATAATCCCCGTAAGCCTGCATCTCAAAAGTAGAAATCTGAAAGTCATCGTCTTCATAATCAATGCGCTCGCCATTTTCCATACGATAATATGTACCGTTTTCATGGTCTTTATAAACGTCATTTCCTGCAAGGTCTTTAACAGTCTGAATGTTGAGGGAGTACATCCCGCTGCTTCCTAATGTAACTTTACCTAGAAAAGCTTCCCGCTGTTCTTTTGCACTACCGCTGTGAAGGGCATTATTAATATCGCTATCAATCGCTCTGACGTTTTCCTGCTCGGCTTTAAGAGCATCTGCAGCAGCCTGTTTGGCCTGTTCAGCCTCGGAAAGTTCGGCATCTGTTTTTGCGATGCCCTGCTCAACAGCTTGTTTACTGGTTTCCCATTGCTCCATAATATAGTTTTGTGCCTCTGCACCGTAAACAACCTTGCCTTCGTTTGTTTCCATACCGATACCGTATGCGGCAATGTTGTTTGAAAATTCTGCAACCTGCCCATCATTGTCCATGCCGGAACCTTGGCTCATGGCGTCCAGCACTTTTTGTTCTTCAAGACTTAAAACACCATCTGCAGAAAACTCTTTAAGTTTCATGATAACGGCGCCTTTTGCACAGATGTTTTCATGGTCGCCACGACGAACTGCGTCACACAATCCTGGTGCAAGTTTTTCAAGATGCTTCCCGTAAGCTAAACCGTTTTCAATGCCTTTTAATTCGCGCTCTGCATCTCTGACTTTTCCCTCCAACTTGGCGAGAGTGTCCTGCATTTCTTGGGGCATACCTTTATTTTTATTATTATTATTAAATTCTTGGGCCTTTTCTCTCTCCGCCTCTAGCTCGGCTTTTGCATCTGCATAATTTACAACAAGCTGCTGATGTTCATCCGATAGATTATTTCCTGCACTTTCATATACTTCTATGGTGTCCTTAAGAATCTGGATATGTTCAATTTTCTCCGCGATTTCTTCTGGAGATGCACCGCTTGCCTTTAAGGCTTCCAGTTGGGCCTCGTTTTCTACAAGAAGCTCTTTAAACTCGATTACTCTTGTCTCAAGTGCGCCAACCGTGCCTTCAATTTCCGGTGTAAGTGCCGCAAGCTTGGTGCCAACCTCTTCGAGGGCGTCCTCAAGCTCGTCCAACTTGGCCATATAATCTTCGAAAGACATATAGCCAATCGTGAAAAGCGCATCACGGTCACGTTCAGCGCGTTTTTTGTCTGCGTCCATTTGATCTTTGGCGGCGGTGTCGATTGTACCGCTGATATGTCCATGGGCACCGGAAGAGGCATGGTTATAATTCTCGTTTTTTGAGGCTCCGGTGTATCCGTATTCATCTCTTTCAGGGTCTAGTTCATATTCGAGGGGAGGCTCCACAGTGGCTATCGTATCGGCAACAGGACCAGAATCACGAACAGCATCAGGCTTTGCGCCTTCAAAAATATTATCATCACCATAAATGGGGTCGTCTTGCCTAAGCTTTGCCAGCTCTTCTTCTAGAAGTCTTTCTTGCTCCGCTTTTTTGTCATTCCCCGGTAGCTCTGGATCAGCCATCTTCATTCCCTGTTTATTTATAGTATCCCGGCTTCATTCATATGCATGTATTTTTTTGTTGTTTTGCATATATATAAGTCACCCGCTTTTTGCGTACCCCTATTGTACGTTAAACGCCCCGTCTTTGTCAAAAAGAAGTAATCCTCAAAAACATTGATTTTTTTACCTTTTTACTCTGGATTTTCTTAATTTTACGGTTTCCAAATGAAATCGGGGGTGTTAAACCAAGGTGTAAATATGTAACGGTTACCAATGTACTGGGGACCAAAAACTTTGAACGGAGTTCTATTCCATGAATATTCATGAATATCAGGCAAAAGAATTGCTCGAAAAATACAATGTTGCAGTGCCAAAAGGCATTGCCGCGATGAGCGTTGATGAGGCTGTAAAAGCTGCCGAATCGATGAATTCAAAATTATATGTCGTAAAGGCTCAAATTCATGCCGGAGGACGCGGCGCAGGACATTTTACTGACAATCCGCAAGGTAAGGGCGGTGTGCGCCTTTGCAAAACCGTTGATGAGGTGCGCGACGCGGCCGAGGCCATGTACGGCAAAACGCTGGTTACAAAACAGACCGGTCCGGAAGGAAAAGAGGTCCAGCGTCTTTATGTGACTGACGGTGTGGATATTGAAAAGGAATATTATTGTTCGGTTGTTATTGATCGCGCAACAAGCCGTATCACCTTCATGGTGTCCACCGAAGGCGGCATGGATATCGAAGAGGTTGCAGAAAAACACCCCGAGAAAATTATTAAGGTCACCGTGGATCCGGCATCCGGAATCTCCGGCTTTCATTGTCGTAAATTGGCGTTCGGTCTGGGCCTTAAGGGCGCACAGGTCAAAAGCGCAGTAAGTTTCTTCTCGAATCTTTATAGGGCGTTTGTTGAACTCGATGCGTCTGTCGTGGAAATCAATCCGATGATTCTGGTCGGCGATGAAATCATGGCACTTGATGCAAAAATGAACTTCGATCCAAATGCGTTGTATCGCCAAAAGGCAATTTTCGAAATGCGTGACGAAACAGAAGAAGATGAAAATGAAAAGATCGCGTCGGATAATGATCTTTCTTATGTTCGTCTGGATGGTAATATTGGTTGTATGGTTAATGGCGCAGGCCTTGCCATGGCAACGATGGATATCATCAAGCTTCACGGCGGAGAACCGGCAAACTTTCTGGATGTTGGGGGTGGCGCAACGGAAGAGCGCGTTACAATCGCATTTAAAATCATTCTGTCTGATCCTAATGTAAAAGGTATTCTTGTGAATATTTTTGGTGGGATCATGAAGTGCGATATGATTGCACAAGGTGTGATTAAGGCTGCAAAAGAGGTCGACCTAAGGGTGCCTTTGGTTGTTCGTCTGGAGGGCACAAATGTTCAACAAGGAAAAGAACTTATGGCAAAGTCAGGCTTGCCTATTATCTCTGCGGATAACCTTGAGGATGCCGCTAAAAAAGTAGTAGAAGCCACAAAGCAAGCGGAGGCAGCGTAAATGTCGGTACTTATTAATAAAGACACAAAAGTTATTTGTCAGGGATTTACTGGCGCACAAGGAACTTTCCATAGCGAGCAAGCCATTGAATACGGAACAAAAATGGTCGGCGGGGTAACGCCCGGTAAAGGCGGGGTAGATCATCTTGGCCTTCCGGTTTTTGATACCGTTGGCGAAGCCAAGGAGCGCACAGGGGCAAATGCAACTGTTATATATGTGCCGCCTCCATTCGCGGCCGATGCAATTCTAGAGGCAATCGACGCTGAAATAGAGCTGGCGATTTGTATCACAGAGGGTATTCCTGTCTTGGATATGGTTAAAGTGAAGCGTGCGCTGGACGGATCAAAAACCCGCCTGATCGGGCCGAACTGTCCGGGTATTATCACACCCGATGAATGTAAGATCGGCATTATGCCTGGCCATATTCATAAGCGCGGAAAAATCGGCGTGGTATCACGTTCTGGTACTTTGACTTATGAGGCTGTCGCGCAAACTGCGGCTGTCGGTCTTGGTCAAACAACCTGTATTGGTATTGGCGGCGATCCTGTGAATGGCACAAACTTCATTGATTGTATCGAACTCTTCATGGATGATCCTGAAACCGAAGGTATCTTGATGATTGGAGAAATCGGTGGCACGGCCGAGTTGGAAGCTTGTGAATATTACAAAAGCTTGAAAAACAAAAAGCCGATCGCTGGATTTATCGCTGGCGCAACCGCCCCTCCGGGTAAACGTATGGGCCATGCCGGTGCGATTATTTCCGGTGCGGATGACACTGCGCCTGCCAAGATGGATGCTATGCGCTCTGCTGGTTTTGTGGTTTCGGAAAGTCCTGCCGGACTTGGCGATGCCATGATGAAGGCAATGGCTGCTTAGTCGTAGGCTGTAAATTTGATAATCATGCAACACGCAAACTATTTGACGCGTGCGGAGCATTACAAACTTCAATTGTAACGCTGCCAATTTGTGTGTATTGTTAATATATTACGCAGTCAAAACGGGTTTTTAGAGATTATGAATTTTCTAGACGGGCTTTCAGAAAACGATCGTACATTACTGGTCAGTCTCCCTTACCGTGTCGGCTTGTTTGTCAGCCAAAGCGATCAATCGGGCGGGGATGATTCAGACGAGATTGAGCAAGCAGCTCTTAGAAATATTATCACAGCTTATTCACAAGAGGTCTTTGGTTCGGAAACCGTTCAATATGTGATCAGTGAGACGGTGAGGCGCCATTCTGAATGGGAAAAATGGGCCGGAAAGCTTGACGAGATCGAAGGCGATTGTCACAAGGCAATAGATATCCTTTCTGCTACGGTTGATGAAAAGGAAGTCAATGCCTACAAAAACCACATCATCCAGATTGGTGAATCCGTTGCCCTTGCTTTCCGTGAGTATGGAAAAGACACGCCATTAATGGACAAATTGAAAATCTATATCTTTTATTTTAAGGATAAAATGAAAGCGACCAAATACGGTGTGCAATACAAGAAATGGGAGGAGTTTATAAATATCTCCCTACGCGAACGTCAGGCACTCAGGTCAATTGCCAGTGCACTGAACACTGTTTATATATAACATTCAAACGCTAACGTTTCAGGGGTATGATATGACACAACTTTCTGCTTATTCACCAGATGAGATCGATCTTATTACAAGTATTCCATACAGGGTTGGGATGCATGTAAGCTTTTCAGAAGACGAAGAGGGTGAAAAAGACGACGCGTTGGAAATCGAAGCACTCCAGTCATGTATTAAAGAAATTGCAAAAGTTCATGAAGGGCCGGAGCTCACTAAGGAAATTGCTTTGGAAACTCTGGAGTCCAAAGATAAGTGGGAAGGGTGGTCGCATGGTGTCTTTAATATCGAGCCACAATGCGAACGCGCTGTGCTGACCTTGCAAAGACATGCAAGCAGTGACGAGGTCAGGGACTATGTTAAAATGATCCTTGAAGTGGCATCCGCGGTTGCGCGGGCTTATGGTGAATTTGGCGAAGAGCCGGAACCGGAGAGAGGGTTTTTGGGCAAGGCCATGGAGAAAATAATCTCTACTTTTTCAGAAGATGATGTAGATCACCCCATGAATATCAGTGCGGCCGAAGATACGGCAATTTCATCAATTGCAAACGCCCTGAAAAAAAACCTATAAAAAGCACGAAAAACAGTTGAGCAAAGCCAACTCTCTCTATAACTTAGGGGGGTTGTCTGTCGCGCTTAACAAGGGGGGAAAGGTGTGAGGACGGACACCTAAAATGTATATACTTTTTTTTGAGGTCGAAACATGACACAAGCGCAACAGGATCAAACATTTCTATCAGGCGTCAACGCCGAATATATCGCACATCTTTATACGCAATATTTAAAAAATGCAGGCAATGTAGATGAAAGCTGGCGCGAGTTTTTTGGAAGCTTAAAAGACAGTGAAGCCGCATTTCTGAGCGAGCTGGCAGGCGCGAGCTGGACGCCTGCAGAAAACGCAAAAAATAAAAGACATTTTGGAAGTACGGCCATAGCTCCTGCCGATGGTGTATTGGTCGAGGCTGCCAACGATACAAAAACAGCTAAAAAAGGTGTCTCAAGTGGTGCGGATGCAAAGCAGGCTGCCCTTGACTCCATTCGCGCCTTGATGCTCATTCGCTCCTATCGTTTTCGCGGGCACTTACTCGCTGATCTTGATCCCTTGGGAATGAAGCCGATACCGGAACACCCGGAACTTAACCCTGAATTCTTCGGTTTTACATCTTCGGACTATGATAGACCTATCCATATTGACGGTCAGTTGGGTTTTGAAACGGCAACACTTCGTGAAATCATAGCCACCGCACAGGAAATATATTGCGGGAAAATCGGCGTCGAATATATGCATATCAGCAATGTTAACGAACGTCGCTGGGTAGAAGAGCGTGTAGAGGAAAATGGTAACAAAACAGACTTTGGCGCAAAAAGCAAAAAGGCAATTCTGGAATGTCTCACTGCGGCAGAAGGGTTCGAGCAATATCTTCATAAGAAACATACTGGCACAAAACGCTTTGGTGTGGATGGTGGTGAAGCGCTGATTCCTGCGATCGAACAAATCATGCATAGCGGTTGCGAGCTTGGCTTGGAAGAAATTGTCATCGGTATGGCGCACCGTGGGCGCTTGAATGTTCTGGCTAATGTTATGGGCAAGCCCTTTACAACCATCTTTGCTGAATTTCAGGGGCAGTCCTCAACACCTGATGATGTGCTTGGGTCCGGGGATGTGAAATACCATTTGGGAACATCCGGTGACCGTGATTTTGACGGGCATAACATCCACTTGTCTTTGACGGCAAACCCGTCTCATCTGGAATTTGTTAATCCTGTTGTTATCGGCAAGGTACGCGCAAAGCAAATGCAACGTAACACCGTTGAGTCAAATGCTGTGCTCCCATTGCTTTTACACGGGGATGCCGCGTTCGCCGGACAAGGCATTACGGCTGAAACGCTGATGATTTCCGAATTGCCGGGCTATCGTGTTGGTGGGACTATCCATATCGTCATAAATAACCAGATCGGCTTTACAACCATGCCGCATTTCTCGCGTTCCGGTCCGTATTGTACAGATGTCGCAAAAATGCTTGATGCACCGATCTTCCATGTGAATGGTGATGATGTCGAGGCCGTTGTCCATGTCTCGCGCATTGCTACCGAATTCAGACAGAAATTCAAGAAAGATATTGTGATCGACATTATCTGTTACAGACGATACGGCCACAACGAAGGGGACGAGCCTGCCTTCACACAGCCATTGATGTATAAGAAAATCGCAACACAGGAAACAACACGTTCGATTTATTCGAACCAGTTAATTGCTGAAGGTTCTATCACCGACGAAGAATCCAAAAAAATAGAAGATGATTTTATTGCGCATCTGGATGAAGCGTTCGAAGCCGTAGAAAGCTATAAGGCAAATTCGGCGGACTATCTCGAAGGCGCATGGGCCGACATGAAGGTGGCCTACGGCGATGATCGCCGCGGAAAAACAGCTGTAAAAGAAGCAGATCTACAGCGCATAGGAAAAGTCATTACGAATATACCGGATGGTTTTAGCGTCAATAAAAAGCTGGATCGCGTTCTAAAGGCCAAAGAAGAAATGTTAAAAACTGGTCAGGGATTTGATTGGTCTACGGCAGAGACACTGGCGTTTGGAACCTTGCTTGATGACGGATATGCCGTGCGGCTTTCCGGTCAGGATGTCGGGCGCGGTACATTCTCTCAGCGTCATGCCATCTGGTATGATCAGGAAACAGAAGAAAAACATATCGCCCTGAGATATATCAAAGAGGGGCAGCCCAAAGTTGAAATCCATGATAGTCCCCTGTCTGAAATGGCTGTGCTTGGTTTTGAATACGGATATTCTCTGGCTGATCCGAAAACCCTAACCATCTGGGAGGCACAATTCGGAGACTTCGCTAATGGGGCACAGGTTATTATTGACCAGTTCGTCTCTTCCGGTGAATCAAAGTGGCTCCGTATGTCTGGTCTTGTTATGCTATTGCCGCATGGATATGAAGGGCAGGGGCCGGAACACTCATCGGCCCGTTTCGAGCGTTTCTTGCAGTTGTCGGGTGAAGATAACTGGCAGGTCTGTAACTGTACGACACCGGCCAACTATTTCCATGTGCTGCGCCGTCAGATGCACCGTGATTTCCGCAAGCCATTGGTAATGATGACGCCAAAATCACTCTTGCGTCATAAGTTGGCAACCTCACCGATAGAGGACTTTGCCGAAGGAAGCTCTTTCCATCGCATTCTTTGGGATACAGATCGTGAAGAGCTGGTTAAGCCGGATAAGATCAAGCGCGTTGTGTTGTGTACGGGCAAGGTTTATTATGACCTTCTGCAAGAACGTCGCGACCGCAATATCAAGGATGTTATGATCCTGCGCATAGAACAGCTCTACCCGTTCCCGATGAATGCGTTGGCAGAGGAACTCAAACCTTACAAGAATGCAGAAATCATTTGGTGTCAGGAAGAGCCGTATAATCAGGGCGCATGGTTGTTCGTCGATCGTTTGATCGAGGAAACACTGGGCATTATTGATCATAAAGCAGGCCGACCAAGATATATTGGCCGTCTTGCAACAGCATCTCCGGCAACAGGGTCAAATTATAGACACCAGCATGAGCAAGCCGCTATCGTTGACGAAGCATTGCGGGTATCTTAAGGCTCGGCAGGGCCTTGATAGTCGTGCATTGTTTGCGCTGCGCGTGCGGCTCTTTCTGCTATAGCATAGATTTGGTCTATGAAGGCTTCATGCCCTTCAAGCATTTTTGAAAAAAACTCGGGATCGCGTTTACTGCCAAAATATGTACATAGAGACAAAAATGCAGAAATACCAGCAGCATGCTGGGCCTCCAACTCGCGCATGATTTGTACATACTCCTCATCGGGGTGCGCTATTGAAAATTTAGGACCCATCGAAACGTTATGGTGATGCAGGTTAGGATTTTCGGATGCGCCAACTGCCATTGTTGAGTCAGGCTCATACATAATGCCGGTATATGTGATACCTTCTCTTGAACACAAATCTGCCAGACTGCCACGATAGGGTAGCTCGATTTCTTGCGCACCAACAAGATGAACCTGACCACCCATATGAATAATAACATCGGTTTCCGGCTCTTCCGCGGCAAGCGCTCTTAAATTGCGTAACGCGTATAAATTTCGTGCGACGGTGGATATCTGCAGCTCTTGGTTGGAGGTATGTTCTGAAAAATCCAAACTTATCACGCCAGGGTGATCTTCCAAGACAGAATCCGGGTCATAACCTAGTATTTTTGCTGCTTCTCTAAGATCATCTACAACATGTGGTTTTTCTATATCAAATTGCAGTAAGCCATACCTTTGGGGCATATCGACCATAACACATCTGATTTTTTGATCCCCCAAAACATAACTCATTAATTGTCTTGTGATGCTTGCATCTGTGGCGTGATCAAAAGCAAGAGCCGCAGATATTTTATCAAACCAATCGACTCTGCGCCGTTCTTTCCAGTTGTTAACGGCTTTTACTGCTGGCTCCCCGTATCTTGCTACCATCCATGTTTCAAGATAGTTATCTGGAATTTCATTGGTAAGGGTGACTGAAACGCCGGCTTTTTTTAAAGCTAGAACCAGATCAATCTGCGCTAGAACATGATTAGCGCTGGCGTGATTTTCACCCGTGAAAACAAGGGCAGGACCGTCGCCTTTACGGCTTATCAATTCCTGTGTTTGGACCACAGAAGCAGCCGTTGTTGCTTTGATTTCTGCTGAGTATCTCTGTGCTTTTTCGTATTCTAAGTTAAGATAACCATCACTATCATTCGGCATGTTCAACCCGTTCATTTCTTATTAATATGTAAACCCGATGGAATGTTATTATAAAATGCTTCAATAAAGCAAGAAAATCGGCTTGTTCTTGACTTTTTAGCCCTTCGGCGGCACTGTTTCGCCATGAATGACCGCAGAAATTTTGATCTCTCAGTCTATTTTATAGCAGACCCCCATTGTTGCGGTGGCCGCGCGATCGAGGACGTTGTTCTGGCGGCGATAAGGGGTGGGGCAACCATGATCCAGCTTCGAAATAAGGTGGACACACCAAAAATCGTAAAAGCACAGGCATCTTCCCTTAAATCCTTGTTGGGAAATCTTTCCGTGCCTTTTATTCTTAACGATTACGTGGATTTGGCCGCAGAAATAGGCGCTGATGGTGTTCACATCGGGCAAGATGACATGTCCGCACAAGAGGCCCGTAAAATCATTGGAAATGACAGAATTCTAGGCGTTACAGCCTTTACAGCCGATCACTATGCGGCCATTCAACCTGAAATCACGGATTACGTTGGTACAGGACCGTTTTTTGCTACTCAAACAAAGCCGGATAAGCCTGTCCTCGGCGCTGATGGCTTTAGAAAGCTTGCCTCTCTTGCGCCGGTTCCAGTGGTGGGTATAGGCGGCATTACACCCGATAACGCGGCACAGGTAATAAAATGCGGTGCAAATGGTGTGGCCATGATGCGGGCCATCTCCGAAGCGGATGATCCAAAAATCGCAGCAAGTCGTTTCGTACTGGCTGTGAAGGGGGAGAGGGCCGCATGATGATTCCTAATGTTTTATCAATTGCGGGTTCGGATCCGTCCGGTGGGGCCGGAATTCAGGCCGATTTGAAAACTTTTGCCGCGCTGGGCTGTTACGGTATGACGGCCATTACTGCTCTTACTGCACAAAACACACAAGGGGTTACAGGTGTTGTTGATGTGCCGCCGGAATTCCTGAGAAACCAGATTGATGCCATTTTCAATGATATAGAGGTCACCGCCGTAAAAATCGGCATGCTGTCGAATACAGAAATTATAAAAGTTGTTGTCGATCGCCTGAAACACCATAAGCCACACCATATTGTGCTGGATCCGGTGATGGTGGCAACGTCTGGCGACTCTCTTATTACGTCGGACGCAGTAGAGGCGCTGAAGAAAACGCTCATTCCTTTGGCTACGGTCATAACGCCAAATATTCCGGAGGCTGAAAAGCTCTCGCGTAAGGCCGTGATTGATATGGAGGTTGCAGCAGAAGGCTTGCTCTCGTTAGGCGCTAAGGCGGTCTATCTCAAGGGCGGTCATTTAAAGGGTGCGGTTATGCGCGATGTACTGGCGTTCGAGGGTGGCACGCAAACCTTTGAAGGGGCGCGTGTCGAGACCGAAAATACGCATGGTACGGGATGTACGCTGTCTTCTGCGATTGCGGCGTATCTTGGCCATGGCTATGATCTGCCGCGTGCCTGCGAGAGTGCAAAATCTTTTGTAACCGAAGCGCTGAAGCATGGTGATATGCTGCGTGTCGGTCATGGGCACGGCCCCGTTCATCACGGTTTCGGGGCGATGCGATGAAGCAGTGGGTCGTCGGTAATTTTGGCATCGTTTTATTCATTAGTATTGTATGCGGTCTTATTGTGCCGTGGATTGATCAATTGCCGCGGGTTACGGGGCTTGTTCTGGTGTCCGGTGTAATATTTTTTTCCTGTCCTAAGATTTCAATCGAAGAATTAAAAAGCCTCAAAATTAAGTCTGCGCTGTTCTTCTATGTTTTGCGGTTTTTGTTGCTTCCTGTCCCGCTTTATTTTGCAGCCAATGCACTTGTGCCGGATTATGCCGTTGGCGTTTTGTTGATTGCGCTTGCCCCTGTTGGGGTGACGTCGACTGTTATTGCGGCATTAACAAATGCAAATCCATCATGGGCTCTATCTGCCACGGTGGTGGCGAATGTTTTGATTGTTTTGACCATGCCGCTTTATGTGTTTTACCTTTCTGGTGATGTCATCGAGATTAATGTGTTTCAGCTTTTTCTGACGCTTGTTATCGGTATTTTTCTGCCTGTCTTGTTATATTTTTTCGCGGTAGCAAAGGTTAAAAAAGCCAGAAATTGGGTCGCACGAGACGGGTCTTTTTATGCAATTGCTTTTACGTTTGTACAAAATGTCTTTGTCATTTCTCTTATTAGAGAGTTTATCTTTAGTAATGCGCACAGTGTCTTATTGTTGCTCATAGTTTGTCTTTTGCTTTATGCGCTTTTTTACATTGCCGGATGGCTTTTTGCATTTCGTATGGAACACAAAGAACGCAAAAGCTACATGATTTGCTCCGGTGTTAACAATATCGCGCTCGCGATTGGTATTGCTGTATTGTATTTCTCGCCGGTGACCATTCTTGTGGTTGTTATAGGCGAGATTGCCTGGACCTTTGCAGTCATCGCGTTCAAAAAATACGTGGAGCGATGCGATGAATGAGTTTGATATCATCGAAAAGTATTTTGTGCCTTTGACCCGCGGGGAGGCTGGCGCGGCGGGGTTACGTGATGATGCAGCCGTTTTGAATATTCCCGATGGGCATGAATTGGTCGTTACTAGCGATACGCTCAATGAGGGCGTGCATTTTATGTTGGGTGAAGCGCCGGAATATATCGCGAAAAAGGCGTTACGCGTGAATTTATCGGACCTTGCGGCGATGGGGGCGGTGCCTTTATGTTATCAGCTTAACATTGCTTTTCCCGAAAAGCCTTCCGAGGGTTGGCTGGCAGCGTTTACCAAGGCGTTGCAGGAAGACAATCTGGAATTCAATGTCTTTTGTTCCGGTGGTGATACTACGGGCATAAAGGGGCACCATATTTCAATCTCAATCACGGCGATGGGCACTGTGCCAAAAGGCAAGGCGATAACCCGTGCAGGCGCAAAGGACGGTGACGTTATCATTCTGACGGGCCCGATTGGCGATGCCGTGCTCGGGCTAAAAACGTTGCAGGAAAAGGGTGATGTTGCGCGCTATTCCACATCGATCTCGCACTATCTTTGTCCGCAACCGCGTCTTGATGCTGTTCCGGTCTTGCGTGAATATGCACACGCCGCTGCCGACATTTCCGACGGGCTATTGGCTGATGCGTTGAATATAGGCTCTGCCTCGTCGTCAGGTATAGAAATTGACGTCGAGAAGTTACAATTTTCAGAAAACGTACAACATGCGCTCGACGCCAAAAAGATTTCTTTGGAGGAGATTTTGACTGGAGGTGATGATTATGAGCTGATTATGGCCGTTTCTCCGAATCGAGTCGAAGAGATGATTCGTGAATTGGAAAGAATCACATTAAAACCTCATCTTATAGGGTTCTTCAAAACCGATATCTCAAAAATAGAGCTTTTGAATACGAGAACGATACGTATCAATGATCTATCTCTTGGTTGGAAACACTTTTAGAAGATTTTTCTGTGCTGTACGTGCTTTGAGCCTTTTAAAGGTTGGCTGTGCAAAAAAACCGACGCATTTTCATGCACTTTACACGCCTCGTGCTCTTGCGTTTGCGCTCATTTAGAGGTATCACAATAGGCTAAGACTTACAGTCGTAAAAAAGAATTACAAAAATAAAAGAAGAATTATTTAGGAAAGAGCAAAATCATGACTCAAATTGTTGTTCCAACACTAGGTGAATCCGTTGCCGAAGCAACTGTTGCGCAATGGCTTAAAAAAGAGGGTGAAGCGGTAAAGGCAGATGAACCGATTGTTGAGCTTGAAACAGACAAGGTAACACTAGAAGTGAACGCACCAAGTGATGGCGTAATCGCAAGCATCACTGTTGGTGAAGGTGAAACTGTAGAAGTCGGTGCTATTCTGGGTGAACTTGACGAAGGCGCCGTTGCCAATGATGTCCCAAAGAAAGAAGAAAAAGCCCCCGCGAAAGCCGCAGCTGCGCCTGCTCCCGCGAAACAACAATCAGCTCCAAGCGCATCCGCTACGGCCAAAACGTCACCTGCGATACGCAAAATGATCAACGATAACAATCTTGATGCTGCTCAAATTCCGGCAACCGGAAAAGACGGCCGCCTTACAAAAGAAGACGTTCAAAACTTCATGAGCGGTGGTGGATCTTCCGCACCATCCTCGGCGCCTGTGCCAACGGCTGCGCCATCTAAACCAAGAGATATTGGCCCGCGTGAAGAGCGTGTAAAAATGTCAAAACTGCGCCAGGTCATTGCACGTCGTTTGAAAGAGGCACAGAACACGGCTGCTATGCTGACAACGTTCAACGAAGTTGATATGGGTCCTGTGATGGAGCTTCGCAATGAATATAAGGAAATATTTGAAAAGAAACACGGCGTGAAACTTGGCTTTATGTCTTTCTTTATCAAGGCGGCTATTCAGGCGCTAAAAGAGTTTCCGGCAATTAATGCAGAAATCAGCGGCGAAGACATTATCTATAAGAACTACTATAATATCGGTGTGGCGGTTTCAACGCCCCAAGGTCTTGTTGTTCCGGTTATCCGTGATGCCGATCAAATGACAATGGCCGAGATTGAAAAAACGATTATTGATTACGGAACACGTGCAAAAGACGGAAAGCTTTCCATGGATGAAATGACCGGTGGCACCTATACCATTACAAATGGCGGGGTGTTCGGGTCATTGATGTCTACGCCTATTTTGAATACACCTCAATCCGGTATCCTAGGTATGCATTCTATCCAGAAACGTCCGATGGTCATGAAAGATGGTTCGATTGAGGCGCGTCCGATGATGTATCTCGCGCAAAGCTATGATCACCGCATTGTTGACGGTCGTGAAGCCGTGAGTTCTCTGGTGCGTATCAAGCAGGCACTTGAAGATCCGCAAAGATTGCTTCTAGACGTATAAAATAGCAAAGGCCCCGCACAAAGCGGGGTTTTTTTAAATTTGATTTTTTATAATATTCCTTATATTGTCTTGCCGTTCGCGTATTTTTAAAAAGGACTGGGTAATGACAAACGATAGCACAGCACAAGATGGTTTAGTTGGAAGTTTCAGAGAATTTGCACAAGGCGTGGTGGATGATCGTTTATTGGTGGCTGTCAGAACACGCTTGGAAAGAATTAATGAATATCTGGTTTCCATTGGTTTTGCGGCCAAATAGGGCGGAGCGTCGGCTTTTTCTTGCAAGGATGATGGCAGTGATGCGGTAGAAGTTCATTTCGATAACGATGTCGATACTTATGTAAGAATTTCCCAACCAAAGTCTGGTGAAGAAATTTCTATGCAACTTACAATACGTGATATGGAAGATGGTGGTGTGGAAATCGAAGCAAATTCAGAGCTTACAGATCCAATGGATATCGCCGTTGATCGCGCGACAAAACAGCTCATCTCTTTACTCCCCGGGGAAAGAAAAATAACGTTGCGACAGGCTTCTGAATCTACTGTCGAGCCAGGCTAGGATTTAATCTCAAAAATACCATGATCCTGTAATTGTTTGAGGGCCTTCAAGCCCCATTCATCACGGCATTTCGTAATGTCGCCAATCTCTAATGACGAATATCCCGCGCCAATCATATTTACGAATTCGCGTGAGGTGGGCACTTGCGCGCTGTATAAATACGCAGGATCAACATGCAAACCATAGCGCGCACAGGTTAAAAGAAGGCGGTTAACCGGCTGTAAGTTAGGCCTATACTTATTTTGTGTTGTGCATATGAAGTTATCATCATCTTCCGTAAGCCCGACGGAGCGCTGCGACTCTGCCAATAGGAAATTGTAATGGCCAAGAGAGCTTTTGGCGAAACAGGCGGCAAAGGGCTTTTCTCCTTTTTGCACGCCTATAAGGCTATGAAAATAAGCCGTATTAATGTTTTCGGAGTTCACCATAACTTGTTTTATGGGTCTTTGTACCTGAAGCAACGTATTTGCTGGTGCTTTTACAATCGGCACGATCTTTTTCTTCTCAAGATCAATCTCGAAAACATCAATGCCGGCGCTTTTCAGAATAAGCGAAGAAATATCATCGAAATAGGGCCGTATCTTTTTGCCCAGAGGGGTCTCATGCGTATGTGAGTCAATGTATACATGCTTTACGCGGGCCTCTGCAATCACTTTGGCACAGTTAGGGCAGGGCAAATCGGTAATATATAACGTTGCCCCTTCCGTTGCCAAAGCATCAATAATTGCTGCTATTTCCGCATGAACGGTCGTGCTCGCATTCCCCAGCTTTTCATCCTGTCCGATATGGTTTTTCAGTAATTTCGGCCAGAAATTGGCCCGTGCCACACAATAATCATGGCCATCACTGTCTTTCCCGCAAAGAACGGCGCCAACCTTATGTGTAGGGTGGGCGCTTTGGGATTCTACATCGCGTGCTTTATGCATCAGGGCAAAGTGATTCAAATTCATCGGGCATATACTACTTTAAACTCGGAAAAGTGAACCCATGTAATATCAATTCATCCACCATTAAAAGCGTTTTTCCAACAGAAGAGCTTATAAAACTTGTGCTTTTGTTATGTAATATGCTAACACCTTTTTCATAGATATTCAGAAAAATAAGTTTAATACTGTCGGCTTAAGAAGATTTATAAGAGTTGACCAGAGTTGGAGTGATATATGCCACGGGTTGTTATCGGGCCTTACGAGCCAGGGATTAGTTTGCGTGATTTGTTCATGGCAGAGGTGCGCGGCAGGTCAGGGCCGGCCAGAAGGGATTCCTTTCATCAGGTGGGTGTAGGTGTGCTCAATAACTCTGTGTACCTGACAAGGGACTGGGCGGAGCGCCAAAATGCTTGGAGACCAGATTATGTCGGCATTCTGGTTTCTGAAAATGATTTGAAACTTCTTGAAACGGATTTGCCGCTAAGTGGTACGGTTTTTGCGATTGAACCAAAGAAAAGCTATATAGCAGGTCCTGATTCAATCGAAGCAGAAGACACAGCCATCGATATTGCACGTGGAAAGGCCATGATTGGCTTGATGGACGCCGTAAGAGACGCCACCCCGCGTGAAATAGCAGAAGCAAATGCCGCTATCGATGCGCAAGACTCAAAACATATTCTTGTGATTGCAGAAGACCGGGAACTTATTCTACCGGAAATTCTAAAGCAGGCGTCGGTATGGAGGCCCTTTAAAGGCCAGGCACTCGTTAAAGAGTGTTTTGAAGATGGGGCCGCATTCCCGGGAAAACGTATCAATGAACTTGTAAACGCGGTGGGCGGTGTTGTTAATTTTTTACAAATGCTCGAAGTGGCCAAAAAAGAAATGCGCGAGGCAGGGCACAACGTTAAAGATACACACAAAAGCTACGTTAGCTACTTTATGCGCTTTCTGGAGTATGATCCCGACCAGCCCTTACCAGAGGAAGGGATATTCATTTCGGCGTCCGAACACAAGCGGCGCTTCAGGCCGGTAACCGCACAAGATGTAGCATTAGAAGAGTCCGGAAGACAGATGGATCTTAATGACTTTGATGTGCCTGTTGACTATCACGGGATTCTTGATCGTTTTGGAAATCCTATTACCATTGAAACATTAAGGTCTGAAGCTGATAACACATATTTCAGAACGCAATTCGTTGCGGCGCAGGCTATGCGTGCTTTTGCAGCAGTCATGGGTATTCCCAAACGTAAAACACCTAGAACCTATGAACTCACTGATATTCACGACGCGACGCTTATATCAAATCTTAACTTCGGTGAATTTGCGGGTGGGCAAGAAGAGATAGGCGATAGGATTGGTTCATACCGGCGTGTCTGTGAACCTTTCAAGATAGAAAGTCATGAAGACCTCGAGCTCGCCTTTTTGCAGGCCGATGGTACAGTTCTCGAAAAATGGCCTGCAACGGCTCCCGAAGGTGTTGATCAAACACTCTATGAACTGGAGCGCAAGCTCGTTGCGCGCATGGTGTTTTTAAACAGGGCAACAGTAAAACCACTTGCAGGGCCTAGTGCGGTTGGTCGTCCCATCATGGTGCATCACGATCTATATGCAGGCGAACTGGGATCTTACAGCAATGCCCTGAAATTCAGAACAACCACATCACGCGCTGATCATGTTTTCAGAATATTCCCAAGCAGAGCTGCCTTTGACTCTGTCATGGCAGAGGGGCAATGGGATGTGGAGCACATGAAGACCATGCCGGACATCGATAGATATAATGAACCGAATTCTGATTTCTTGTTGGAAGAAACAGGGTTTGATGATCTTGAATTTACCGAGGCGTTGCTTGGCTCTGCCAGTTCTCACATAGGGTCAGGAAATCGTGACGCCGAAGAGTATACCTATCATACTGCGAAAAGACGCATTTGTATGACACATGGCGGCGGTAGTCGTTTCATTATGGGCAAGTTTTTTGTTGGAGCATTCCGAGCGTATGAAGAAGGCTACAGAGACTTCATTTCAATTGCAAACCGTGTCCCGATTGCCTCACGGAAAGAAGGTTCCCTTAAAACTCTTTTACGGGAGCACGAATTCGATGTGGAAGAAGGTGCTTACGATGAGGATTATTTATCTTTCGGAGATGGTCTTTTCCACGCTCTTACCTATGAGTATCTTGGTGAAAGACAACACTCTATTCTGGGACCTGCACATGTTGTAACTACTTTTATCGGCGGTGTTGGAACAGAGTACGAATTATATATGGCAATGTACCACAACCTCATGGTTGAGATGCGTGGCTACGGTATCTTCCCGGGCTTTGAAAACGAGAAGAAGAAAAGAATTCATGTTGTGAACTCGCCGGTTAAAAACGGTGTAGACTATGATATAGGCTTCTTTGATGCGCTCAGGAAAAGCTTGCCGCCGGAGATGTGGGAACTGCTGAGTGTGCATTATTACGACGACATTAACAGTGCGGGCTATGCACGCGATCAATATGCAGCCGAGTTGGGCTTTGATATCAGCAGCAGTCCTGTGTCACACGCCGAACCAGCACAGCCGGCAAGCAAGCATGATGGTGCTAAATTCGGTGCGGGTGTTTTTGATCAACCTGATGAAGAAGTCAATCATGCGCTGCCTGGTTAGCCCAACTGGACGACACTGCAATGTGCGCTAGGGTCTTGCTGGCTATCCCTCAGAACGCGCAACATTTCCTTGTTTGGCTTGACTTGCAGGTATTCGATCATTCCTAATCTTTGAAGCTCTCTTTGTGCTTTCATGGCATCTTCTGAGGCCGGAACATGTTGATTTGTAACATAAAGATGCCTGATCCCGACATAAGCCAGATCAAGCTGCCGGCCAGAGCTGGGAACATAATTCGTAACAATCCTACCATCCTGCAGGGCCAGATTATGCCGTGCCGCGACCATGCACATCTGGCTGATCGGATCGATGGGGAAACGGTAATGCCCGTCTGCAAATTCTTCTACCTTGTCCTGATCGGTGCGATAGCTATATCCCGGAGGAAGGGTGTCTTCTGCAAAAATAAAATGGTTTTTGCCTGTCGCATTGTGGCGAGCTACACCAATGGCACTTCTCTTGTTGCGTCCGGAGAAAAGAAAAAGATCGGGATTGTTTTCCAGAGTTTGTATCTCGTGTTCTGATAGTATGCGCGCGGGATATTCGGCCGCTGGACGTCTTTCCGGCGCTTCTCCTTCAACGAGAGTGATCATATCTCCGTTTTCTGTATCGACTGCATAAATCGGTATTTGCGCATTAGTGGCCATAGGAATACACAAATTAGCCCAATAATCTGAAAAATCATCCGTCCATCTGTTTCCATTCCCATTACCGCCATTAGGCGAGGGCAGGGAATGTAAATCCAGAAACAGGGCGTCTACACCCCTAATAATCGCTGATTTCATACATGACCCACAAAACGGGGTGTTACACCCTAAAAAAAGATGCTCTGCAGGGGGCGTGCCAAATAATAACGGGAATTCACCATGAACAGTAGGGTGTCCATCACCAAATTTGTGGTGTGATGTATATCCCGCATCTTTCATGGCATCTGGAATTTTATTGGCATTATCCCTCATCGTTTCGACGAGGCGCCCATGGCCATTTTTGCCAATATGTTTTAAAGATAGTAAAGCGGAGCCAACGTGGTATGTATGATGATCACTGGACTGTGCAGCAGCACGGCTACGCTCGATCAGGGCAACCCCTATATCCTTCAGGCGATCGCCGGAAAATCCTGTTTGGCGTTGAAACGCACCTGTTAAATTATCACCCGCTGTCATTACCCTGTTTTTTATCTGTTTTAAGTATGTTGCGCTTTTATAAAGAAATAATATGAAAATGTGAAGAAATCTTTTGATATTTCGCCTTGCCTGCCCATAAGACTCTGCTATTAATAGAGGCGCATTTAACTGTGAAAACAAAGGAATAACAATGGCCGATAAATTTGATGTGATTGTGATAGGCTCTGGTCCCGGGGGCTACGTTGCTGCTATTCGATGCGCACAGCTGGGCATGAAAACAGCCTGCGTGGAAAAACGCAAAACACTAGGCGGGACCTGTTTGAACGTTGGTTGTATCCCTTCAAAGGCGCTATTGAGTTCTTCGGAAAAATTCGAGGATGCCTCTCACCATATGGAAGAAATGGGCATCAAAACCTCGGCAAAGCTTGATCTGAAAACCATGATGAAATACAAGGATGCCGTTGTCACAGATAATACAAAGGGGATCGAGTTCCTCTTCAAGAAAAATAAAATCACCCGTATCGAAGGCACCGGTGAAATCGTTGAGGCTGGAAAAGTAAAGGTCGGTAAAGACACTTACGAGGCCGATAACATTATCATCGCAACAGGCTCGGATGTTATTTCTCTGCCCGGTATTGAGATAGATGAAAAGAAAATCGTATCATCGACCGGCGCGCTTGAACTGGACGAAGTACCAAAATCCATGATCGTTATTGGCGGCGGTGTGATTGGTCTGGAACTCGGCACTGTATGGCGTCGTCTGGGCGCGGAGGTTACGGTCATTGAATTTCTTGATCAAATCATGCCCGGTATGGATGGCGAAATACGCAAAGAGTCACACAAAATCTTTAAAAAGCAGGGCATCACGTTCAAGCTTTCAAGCAAAGTGACAGGTGCAAAGGCATCTGCCAAAGGGGTCGAGCTAACGGTGGAACCTGCCGCAGGCGGCAAGGCCGAAACCATGAAGGCCGACATCGTCTTGATGGCGATCGGGCGTAAACCCTATATCGATGGGCTGGGGCTCGATAAAGTCGGGGTTGAACTGGATGATCGCGGCCGTGTAAAAGTCGACGAATATTTTGAAACCTCTGTCGAAGGAATCTTCGCGATTGGTGATGTAATCGCCGGTCCGATGCTCGCGCATAAGGCAGAAGACGAAGGCGTCATACTTGCAGAAATGTTAGCGGGTGAATCCGGACATATCGACTACAACATGATTCCCGGTGTGGTCTACACATGGCCAGAAGTTGCCAATGTTGGAAAAACAGAGGAGCAACTGAAGGAAATGGGGGCTCAATACAATGTCGGAAAATTCCCTTTCATGGCCAATGGTCGGGCACGTGCAATGAATGCCACAGACGGGTTTGTTAAACTTTTGGCTTGTGCCAAAACAGACCGTATTCTTGGAGCACATATGATCGGTCCCAATGTCGGTGATCTTATTTCCGAGGTGGTCACGGTCATGGAATTCGAGGGTACGGCCGAAGATATTGCCCGCACCTGTCATGCGCATCCGACATTGACAGAAGTGGTGAAGGAGGCGGCTTTGGCCGTTCACAAGCGCCCAATCCATATATAAAATTACAAGCCAAAGTAATAAAATTATAATTTGTACTTTTTTAAGGTATAGAAGGACTTTTTTCTTGCCTGTTTGCAAGGGGCTATGCTAACAAAGTTTTAAATTCTAAACAAACTAGGAAATAAAAAGGGTTTACGATGAGTTTTCTTTCAAAATTAGCAGAAGTTTTTAAACCAACACCGGCAGAGAAAAAAGCAGAACTTGCAGCAAAATTTCCTCTGAAAGCTGGTGGATATGCGGCGGCACCTTCACAGGAGAAGCCAGCACACCCGGCATATGCGGCATCAGTTGCGGCGGATCGCGAATGGGAAAGTAGGCCATATGGTTATGGTCTTTCCGTTTCTTCTTCGGCGCCACAAGCGCCTGCGAAGAGCGAGATTCATGTGCCTGTTGAGGAGCCATCTGTGCTCGCTAATGATTAATTAAGGTTTACACTGCGTAACTAAAAAAGTCGGCTTTGTGTCGGCTTTTTTTATGCGCGGGGGTGGGCGTTCCGATAAATTTTCAGCATCTCTTCCGCATTAATCTCGGTATAGCGCTGTGTCGTACTTAGGGATGTATGCCCAAGCAACTCCTGAATTTCCCGCAAATTAGCCCCATTTTGCAAAAGATGCGTTGCAAAACTATGGCGAAGGGCGTGCGGCGTTGCATTTTCCGGCAGACCCATGGTTACACGCAGTTCTCTCATCGCACGCTGCGCCACCCCCTGATTAAGGCGCTTGCCTCTAGCACCGATAAAAATAGGACGTGTGGGTTCATTGGGGAAAGGGCATGCTTCAAGATATGTATTTAACGTTTGTTCTACCAGTTCAATCACAGGCACTTGGCGTTCCTTATTGCCCTTACCAATGACGCGCAAAAACCCGTCGCGCGGAAAATTCCTGATATCCAGAGACAGCGCCTCGTTGATTCGTAAGCCACAGCCATAGAGCAACATGAACAACGCCATATTTCGCATGCCAACCCAATCCTGTTTTTCCAACATGCCGGCATTATTGATCAGATCAATGGCCTGCCTCTCATGCAACGGGCGCGGTAATTTATGCGGCAATTTCGGGCTGCGCACCGTGTTGATGGCCGCGTTGTGCATGATCCCTTGTTTATCAAGCCAGCTCAGTAAATTCTTGATCCCCGATAGAGACCGCGCGCGGCTTGCGTTCGATGTCCCGTCCATGGCCTTCTTCGACATCCATCCACGAAAATCCCGAATAGAAACGTTGGATAAATCATTCAGGCCGGGTTGCGTGCCCAGATGATCAAACAGAAAGTTAATGAAATGTCCGACATCACTGCCATAGGCACGCAAAGTATGCGGGGAAACATTTTTTTCTACCCGTAAATAATCATCCCATTTCAAAAGTTTATCGGATAAATCGGCAGCGCATTTTGCGAGGATGTCCTGCCTTATACAGCTATATTCAGCCATGATCGGAAACACCTCTCAATCACGCGGGCAAGGAAGAGAATCTGGTCAGTGGCCTGTCCCTCCTGAAACATATTGGGATCACGGCTGCCAAAAGCCAGAATAGCAGGCGGCGTATCACTGGTAATATCAACACGAAGCAATATCTGTGACGCCACAAGCGTAGATCCCCCACCATATATGGCTTCAATACCGCTGATATTATTCTGTAATAACACATTCTTCCCTTCCATCCATTTATCAATGGTTCCCTCGGGAAGGATACGAATGCCATTTTGATGAATATGCGGAATGTCGGTTCCATTGGCTTCGACAACCAGAACAGAAATATCGACATCAAGCAAATTCGCAAGATCCATGGTAATGGCGTGAATGAAATCATCAAATCTCTGCGCTTCCAAAAGACGCAGAACGGCCTTGTGAATGCGTTGTTGGTTGTTCATATTTGATCGTGCATTTTCAACAAGCTCACGCGTGCTTTCGATCACATTTTCCTTGTCGGCCTTCAGGCGCTCGATCATATAGGTCTGGAAATCGGCAATGCCTTGTCCCTTCACCGTAGAAGGGGGATGGAGCAAAGCACACACTTCGGGATTATCTTTCAGGAAATCGGGGTTATCACGTAAATACGCAACAATTTCATCTTTGGAGACGGGATTTTTTGTATCGGTCATATTATTTACTACTTTAGTCATAGATTCGATTCTAACATGGAGAAACTAGGGCGCACAGTGTTTTTTTACGAAGATTTTGTTGACATAATACCTTCTTTTTTTTAATGTGCTCAAAAAAATGGGCTGAATTAAATGGACAAGGACTTAGAGCACGCAGACAACGATTCTATGGGTGATCCGTATGATCATGATGGTTCTTCGGGAATGTTTGATTTGTTTGGTAGTGCATTGACAAGACTGTTTGACAGGCGGCCTTTATACGATCGTGGTGGCGACGAAGATGTTGTCATGCTTGTGCCCAGATTAGGGCTGCAATTTTCTGCCGCGGCTTGGAAACCTGTTGTCGGGATGACGAATTGCTACAGTTATGCCCTCACTGCTGCAGCGCATGGCCAGGGTGCGCCGGGACAATTACTTAACCCTCCTCATTTTAAAACCTCGGTGATAGCAGGCAGAGATGTCACAATTGAAGACCTTAGAGGACTGCTTGATCGTGATGGGCTCGTTCGTGTTAGTCTTGAACACATAACACCCGCAGAAAATCACCTTGTTGCAGTTGCCTACGAACCGGGTATGGACTACCACTTTTACAGGCGGGACGGAGATGGCACTTGGTCACATAAAGCAGGAAGATGCCTTCCCTCGAATATAGATGGAAGCGGACATTTAATAGCCTCACCGGAAGAGTGTGACCGCGGCCCTTACCATGCATTTGTTGGTTATTTTGTTGTCCCTAATACAGGAATTCTATACAGAAAAGACAACAGAATTTTTGAGTTCGATTTACCCGAACCCGGCTTTTAATGATCTATAAGATACTTTGCCCGGTTTTCTTCCAGTCTTCAACAAAGGCGGCAAGCCCCTTATCAGTCAGCGGATGATTGTAAAGCTGGCGAATTACATTTGGCGGACTGGTCATCACATGCGCACCCATTTTTGCACTTTCGATAATGTGCATCGGGTTACGGATAGAGGCCACCAGAACTTCCGTGTGATAGTCGGGATAATTATCGTAGATCGTGCAGATATCGGCAATCAGATCCAGACCTTGTTCGCAGATATCATCAAGACGCCCGACAAAAGGCGACACAAATGCCGCGCCGGCTTTGGCGGCCAGAATGGCTTGTCCGGCAGAGAAACAAAGCGTTACATTCACCATAGTGCCTTCATCGGAGAGTTCCTTACAAACCTTCAATCCATCGGGGGTCAGGGGAACCTTAACCGCAATATTATCGGCAATCTTGCGCAACACTTCGGCTTCTTTGCGCATCGTGGCGTAATCCGTAGCAGCCACTTCGGCGCTCACGGGGCCGCTTACCACCTTTGTGATTTCCTTGATCAGGGGAATGAATTCTTTTCCGGATTTTGCAATCAGGGACGGGTTGGTTGTCACCCCATCCAAAAGGCCGGTCGCGGCCAGATCTTTAATCTCATCAATATCGGCGGTGTCGACGAAAAACTTCATACTTCTTGTCCTAGCATTATGGTTATGTTGAATTATTGCGACACACCATAATGTGTTTCGCAAAGGCGAACAAGAGGATAGAATTTTTTTTATGGAATAAAGTTTGGGTACCTATAAAATTTCAAAAGTAGGTTTAGTACTTTCACCTTCCGTTTTGTCGGGCGATTGTCCGGTTTGCCCTTCAAGAACACGAAATCCCGCACGGCGATACGCGCTGACCCTATCGATGGTGCGGTCTGGCCCGTCTAAACGATCCAGTGCACTATCAAGGCGAATACAGGTTTATACGCAAGTTCTAAAGAATGATCGAAATGTCATTTTTACCTCGTGTAGATCAAGTCTAACCGTTCTTTGGTTCTGCAGGTTTATCAAAATCTGCATCCAGCTCTGCAAGGCGTTCGGCTTTTCTTCGCTCAACCATATCTTTTGGGTAGTCCATACGGTTCAAGGTTTCATCGGCCTTGATTACAAGTGCGCAAAGCCCTTTAAACATTGATTTTAAACTCATTTTTTTCTCCGTTTATTGTGTGTTTAATCAATGTAGGGAATGTAATAAATTATGGCAAAAAATGCAAGTTTTAGTGCTTATAGTTCATTGTTAAGTTATCTACGGGGGATTAAAGGCATTTAAACCGGTTGTGCCACCGCCTTCATTATCATCTGGTGCTTTCTTTTGTATCCGGCCGGCTCTTATATCCTCTAGTAACTCTTTAAATCTGCGTTTCATCTCGCGTTCAGCACGTGCTGGCATGGGCTCATCCAACTCACCGGAATCCCATGCGCGCCTGAGTTCGTCTAAATCTGGAAGATCATCATCTTGCTTCATTCCTCAACCCCTTAAATTTTTATTTCCAATTTTTTATATTTATTTGCATAAAAGGTCTTGAAAATCCAATTTTACGATAAAAAAAGCCGCCCGTTTAAAAATCTGTGCTTGGTGCGTACAAAATGTTACATAGGATAAATGAATCAATCATCGCTATTTGCAGAACAGAGCACAGACCCCGTTCCTTTGAATGCGACAGTCATGCGCGTACTTGTGCCGTATCCGGTCGATAAGGCCTATGATTACATGATTCCCGGCCACATTCATGTACAGGCAGGCGATTATGTTTGTGTGCCTCTTGGAAATCGTGAAATTGCCGGCGTTGTCTGGGGCGATGCGGCGGGCGATGTTGATCCCAAAAAACTCAAATCTGTCATTTCCAGATACGATCTGGATCCCATGCCAAAATCCCATCGCGATTTTATCGACTGGGTGGCACATTACACGTTATCGCCTCTAGGCTTTGTTTTAAAAATGGCGCTCAGCGCACCGGCCGGATTAACGCCTCCAAAACCGGCAAAAGGCTATCGTATGAATGAGGGGGTATCTGCAAAGGGACAGACCGAAAAACGCGCCAAAGTGATGGACGTCCTAAAAGACGGAAAGCCAAGAATTGCTTCTGAAATTGCCGATTTGGCCGGATGCACACCTGCCGTTGTGAAGGGCATGGCCGATAAAAATCTGCTGGAAGAAGTCAGTCTCTATAACCCTGCGCCATGCCTGTATCCTGATATTGAGAACGATAATATTGAATTATCCGAAGACCAGCAAATGGCCGCTGATGAACTGTGTAATGATGTGCGCGCAGGAACATACAGCGCGACCTTATTAGACGGTGTAACAGGCGCCGGAAAAACCGAGGTGTATTTCGAGGCCGTGGCAGAGGCGCTGCGCCATAATAAACAGGTTGTCATCCTGTTGCCTGAAATTGCGCTCTCCAATGCTTTTCTTGATCGCTTTAAAAAACGCTTTGGTTGCGCGCCCGCGCTCTGGCATTCACACCTTACACCCGCGCAAAGACGCACCGCATGGCGCGGTGTGGTGCAAGGAGATACCCGTGTGGTGGTGGGGGCCCGCTCGGCTCTATTTCTTCCTTATAAAGATCTTGGTCTGATTGTCGTTGATGAGGAACATGACCCCGCCTATAAACAAGAAGACGGCGTTATCTATCATGCCCGCGATATGGCGGTGGTGCGCGCGCATATAGGCAAAATACCGATTTGCCTTGTCTCTGCTACACCTTCGCTTGAAACCATGATGAATGCATGGGAAGAAAAATATAAGCACCTTGTTCTTCCCGGGCGATACGGCGGTGCGTATTTGCCGGACATTTCCATTGTAAATTTGATAGAAGACAAACCGGAAAAGCAACGCTTCCTCTCGCAGGCCGTTTTGGATGAGGTGCAAAAGACACTGGATGCAAAGGAGCAATCCTTGCTATTTCTAAACCGCCGCGGCTATGCCCCTTTGACACTGTGTCGCACATGTGGGCATCGCATGGAGTGCCCGCGCTGCACGGCGTGGCTGGTTGAACATAAACGATCGGGCAAGCTTCACTGCCATCATTGCGGCTTTCATAATAATATCCCGAAACAGTGCCCCGAATGTGACGATATAGACAGTTTTGCCGCTTGCGGCCCCGGTGTGGAGCGTATTTATGAAGAGGCCAAAGCCAACTTCCCCGATGCCCGCATTATGGTGCTGGCCAGTGATACAGCAGAGAGCAACGACGACCTAAAAGCCATGCTTGATAAAGTTATTGCGGGCGAAGTTGATATCATCATTGGCACGCAAATCATTGCAAAGGGGCATCACTTTCCTAACCTGACCTTTGTTGGCGTTGTGGATGCGGATCTCGGATTAAAGGGCGGCGATTTACGCGCAGCCGAGCGCACCTATCAAATGCTGCATCAGGTTGCCGGACGTGCAGGGCGTGAGAAGGATAAACGCGGGCGTGTCATGCTCCAAAGCTGGATGCCCGAACATCGTATTATGAAGGCAATGGCCGCATCCTCTCACGAAGGCGGGCGCGACGAATTTCTAGGTGTAGAAGCCGCAGAGCGCGAAGCAGCGCTTATGCCGCCTTACACGCGTTTATGCGCTATCATTATTTCAGGGCGCGAGGAATCCCAAGTGCTCGACGTTGCCAAACAACTCGGGAAAACATCGCCCCAAGGCGTAACAGAAGAGGGGCACCGCATTCAAACGCTCGGGCCCGCCCCCGCACCATTGGCACGCTTAAGAGGAAAATTTCGCTATCGTTTATTGGTGCGTGCGGATAAGAAAATCAATATCCAGAAAACCGTGGCGAATTGGGTGGCAAATGTTAAAACGCCGTCAACCGTGCGTGTCTACATCGATATAGACCCACAGAGTTTTCTCTAAATCACCAGATTAACCCGTGGGTCGGAAACCCATTTTGCGCTTTTTCTTTGCGCCCTGTGTTCGATGTCTTCATCGAAAAGAATAACCCTTCCTGCGTTAATCGGGTATTCTATACCTTCTGGAGAACGGCATACTGAACCAATCTGCGTGAATGCAAAACTGAGTGTATCGTTATGTGCATGAAAGTCAGAAGGGAAGTTAGAATTAATTCTTAGCTGGGTTCGTGATCCCTCCATACTGTTAGTGAGAACATGCGCATGAAAGAGGTTTGATAATCTGGTAATAATATTGATACCTTGTTGAGATATGCCCCTTAAACCCAATTCCCAACGCATATAATCATCTTTATCGGTAAATCTTACAAAATAGGTGCTATGTTCATAGCGCAACGCTTCGGCAATTTGTAATGCTGTTTCACGCAATGTTTGTAAATCTTCGGTATATCGACAAATTATTCCATGAAACCCAAGCTGTGCGCGCTCGCGCCACAACGCGAATTCCTCCATATCCTGTGCCACCAGAATACGGTCGTCAACATCAAGCCTTTCATTTGTGCGGTATAAAGCCATCTCTCGAACCTTTTACACAAGCACCAAACTAACGCGCGGGGGTGATCCAAACCTACCCCAACGCCATTTATATTCTGGTGATCCGTGCCATATTTCATCATCAAACATACCCACTTCACCGGGGCGAAGTTCTAGCTTTTTCCCGGCACCGGCGTGGTCTCCTGTGCACCAGTTTAAGCCGGCTTGTGTAAAAGAAAAGCTCATGAAGGTACCATGTGCGTGTTGTATTCCAACGGAGTCATCATTGACGCGCACATAGCCAAGCGTACTGTCATTACCTTTTTGTCTGGCGCTCGCAAAAATCGCTATGAGGCGGCTGATAATATGCCGTGCATTTCCATCAATAGAAGCCCTTTGGAAGCATGTGCTTAAAAAGTTCGGGTTTTCCGGCATTATTGATAGCGTGGCCTCAAGCCCGCGTCTTGGTAAGTTTTGATAGGTTAAAGTTTCAAAAGCAGGATTGCGCTTTGATCTGGAAGCAATCTCTCTGCCGGCCGCGGATATGATATCTGCTGTTGCAGGATATCTACAAATAACACCATGAACATCATGTACAGAACGTTCCTGCCAAAGTGTTGGGATATCGCCAAGCGTATCGACGATGGCAATGCGCGGATCTTCCGGATGTCTTTTTATATCTCTATGTATGGTCATTATACATATCCTCCATGTTCTACTATTACTTCGGTAGGTCCTGCATGTTCTTCTATTATTACGGCACTAACGCGGGCACGGTCATTCCATCCTTCCGCGCTCTCATCGAAAACGGGTGATCCATGCCACACCGTATCATCGAATATGCCGACTTGGCCTGTCCTTGTCTGTAATTCTTTACCCGTATTATGTTGCTCTCCTGTCGCCCATCGTAGGCCGGCACGGCGAAAGCTAATTCCTAGAAAAGGGGCGTGCCTGTGTGTCCCGGTGACAGAGTCATCATTCACGCGGATATATTCGGTAATCTGTCCTAATCCAACATTTTGTGCGCGGGCAAAAATATTGGATAGCTTGATCAAAATGTCTGCGGCTTGTCCCTCAACACCGATAAAGCGCAGGTTTGATTGTAAATATCCGTCACCACCCCGATATGTATCTACCATGGCCTCAACCCCGCGTCTGTAGTTGCCAGCATACTGCATGCGCGAAAATCGGGCACTATTTATGGAGGCGGCTTCTATAGTTTGTGCGGCGGCCTCAAGTGTTTCGGGATCAACCGGATAATGGCACAAAATACCATGTATGTCGTGTTTGGCGCGTTGTTGCCACAACGTCACCAGATCTTCCAGATCGGTTACAATCGCAATACGCCGGTCATCGGGATGTTTTATAATATGATCCATGGTGCTACTCCGGTGTCGGCTCGTCGTGTGTTGCTAACAAGGTAACGCTGGTGCGTGGTTTTCTTTTCCAGTTTTCCTTGAAATCCGGCGACTTATGCCAAACAGTTCGACCAAAGAGCGCGACATCGCCGGCACGCGCAGTATATATTTCTCCCTCTCCCTTATTTTGGCCAGAGCAAAATACAGTGCCTGATTTTGTAAATGCACAGCTCATGGCCGTAGGATGTTGGTGCCATCCTTGTGTATCATTATTAATATGAGCAGCCGTCGTCCAGAACCGCTGTCCACCGGCGGATCCACCGGTTGCAATTTTGAAAAAATAGGAAAGGGTAGTCATAATACGAGCCGCCGGACCTTCTATGCCGGCCTGCTGTATCTGATCCAAAAAATATTGATCCTCATCCGCATCGTTATTGAAGAATCGATCCATTGACTCGGGATTACCAATCGATATGCGGGCATTAAATGGGTTACCACTTCGTCTGCGCGACAATGCAACAAGATGCTCCGCGGCGTCTTTCACCGCTTCTTTAGGGAAGGGCTGCCGGCAAACTATCCCGTGAATTCCAAGCTGTGCACGCTGCCGCCACAGCTCGAATTCCATCGCATCCCTGATAATAAGAATGCGATCATCCGCCGGATGTCTATCATTTGCTCTAAAAACTGCCATATCAACCCTGTATTCTTTTGGCAATGTTTTACCATAATAATAAGTATTTTCCAAGTTTTATGTGGTCTTGGTGCTTTTTATACCATTTTGGCCCTGTAATCCCACAATTATCGCTGTTTTTGGGCGTCGCGATAGATGGATTCATCCTCCATATCTTGGTGATGTTTGTAAATATACGCTGTATTAATGGCTTGTGTATTGCTGTACGTCCAAACGCCGTAATCAAGTTTAAGGCTGCGCCGCGAGATATGCGGAAAAACCGAACGTAATGTATTGTCGATGTTCTTTGAGAAAGTGTTGTTGAAATTAGTGGACACAATAAAATTCGTCACCAGAACACCGTTGTTTTTTAGATGCTCTTTCACTTCGATGAAAAACTCTTGCGTCACGAGATGCTCCGGAATGGTCAGTGCTCCGATATAGGCATCAAGAAAGATAACATCGAATTTTTTATCCGTTCCGGCCAGATAGGCGCGTGCGGGCAGAGGATAAAAAACCTTGTTGGGCTTCAATTTTTCACGAAGAAGATATCGCTCCGATATGTCTTTAAGGTCTTTATCGATATCAATATAAACAAAGTTATTTTTCTCGTCATTATGGCCATAGGTAAAACCACCTGCGCCGATAATCAAAACATCTTTTGGCGCCGCATTTTCCGGTATTGAGTCCAGTGTGATTTTTTCTACGAACTCTACGTATTCATGCTTTGCCCCGTCCTCGGAATACATGGATGAGTCATTGTTGTTAACCAATAGATGCCGTGCACCATCCTCGTCTTCTTCGATCATCATGGTGCTGTATTTGTTATTTTTTACGATGTGCAGGGCATCCATAATCTGATTGGAATTTAAAAGCGCACAAATCCCTAAAATAACGGCCATAATTATCTTTTTTATCTGGTGTTGCTTTTTTTCAAGGATCACGATCAGGCAAAAAAGCATACAAAACAAAATTGTAACTGTGTGGTGGACGCCGATTTTATCCATTAAAACCAGTGTGGTTAGAATAGAGCCGGCAAAAGATCCAATCGTAGAGGTAAACAACATTTTCCCGGTAATACGCGACAGTTTTTCTTTCGAAAAATAGTTGCTCACAAGTGGCACGGTTTGCCCCAGCAAATACATCGGATAAACAATAAAGAATATGCAATAGAGCGAAATCTTGATGATGTTGTGCTCTAGCCCTGATGCATCAAGGCCGGCAAAGAAGAACTGAAAAATAAAATACGTCAGCCCCGGCAGGAGAAAGGCAGAAGCAATAACCACATTCGACATCAATTTACGTCGTATGGTTATACGGCGTCCGCTGCGGGTGTGCCCCTTAAATTGTCCGCCTGCATGGTATCCAAAGGCCAATGGCATAAGAACGGCGGCAATGATCACGGAAATTGTATCGGTGCCACTACCGACAAAAGGAGTGGTCAGGCGCATGGCCAGTAATTCGGTGGAAAGGATAATAAACCCTTCCAATGCAATAATAATGAAAAGAAACCCTGTGTTTTGCAAACGTGTCATGGTGTCAGTTTCTTGGGCTTGTCATAGAAAACGGTGTTTTTATTATCCGTATAAATCTTGCCTTCGTCATATGCCTCTTCATGCCGATAAATATAAGCCACATTGGCCATCAGATTGTCGCTTTCGTCCCATAAATTATAATGATCGTCAATGACATGGCGAGAAATATGGGGAAAGACAGAGCGAAACGTATTGTCGATATTGCGGGTAAATTGGTTATTGAAATGCGGGGATAGAATAAAATTACCAATCAGAACGGCACGGTCTTTAAGATGGGCTTTGACCTGCTCAAAAAATTCCTGTGTAACAAGATATTCGGGAATGCTGACACCACCTAGATACGCATCCAGATAGATCATATCGAATTTCTGGTCTGTGCCGTTCAGGAATGCACGCGCCGGCTGGGGAACAAACTTCTTATTCTCGCCGATAGGCTCCTTCAAAATATGGTCTTCTGTAACCTCCTGAAGGTCCTTATCAATATCTACATAAGTGTAATTGTTGCTGGTGTCTTCATGCCCAAATGTAAATCCACCCGCGCCGATGACCAGAATATCTTTTGGTGGAACGGAATGCGCAATCGGATCAATCGCAATATTTTCAGCAAACTCGATATAGGAGAACTTCTCCCGCGCTTCATTATATTTTGATGACCGGTTACGATTGATAAATAAAACACGGTTGCCTGCGCGGTTTGTACCGGCCACAATCACATTATACTGGTTGTTTTTCTTTACATAGAATTTGTTCATCACCAGATCAGAATTAAACCACATCGCACAGATGGCAACGGCCACAGAAATAAGGACGGGTACACAGACTTTCTTCTTCGAAAGCATAATCACTAAAAAAGCCATCAAGACAAAATTCAGACTAACCGTGTGATGCACACCCAAAGTTGCCATCAAAACCAGTGTTGAAAACACCGCGCCTAAAAATGATCCGACCGTAGAGAAAAACAAGATGCGCCCCGTTACCTGCGACAGTCTTTCCTTCGCAAAATAATTACTGACCAACGGGACAGTTTGCCCCAGAAGATAAACAGGAATAACAAGGAATAACGCCGAATAAATCGCCGTCTGCGCCAACCTGTTTTCAATGTCTATTTGTGGTAACCATAAAAAGAAATCGCGCAAGGATTCGTAAGACATCCCGACAATCAGAATTAAAGAGGAAATCACGATATTCCAGATCAGCTTTTTGCGGATGGAAATATGATGCCCGAAAAATTTGTGTGGCTTGAAATTTCCACCGGATTGATACCCGAAGGCCAGTGGCATAAGAACGGCGGCAATAATAATCGATATCGTATCGGTACCACTTCCGACATAAGGAACCGTCTGCCGTATAGCCAGTAACTCGGTAGAGAGCACAATATAACCTTCGATAATAATAAGCGCAAAAAGCATAAAAGTTTTATTGTGTATGATCATAAAAGCGGTTTCCGAGTTGTTCCCAAGCCTTGGTTAATGCAGTATAGTATTGTTTTTTATAAAAAAGTTAAAGTGTAAAGAACGCCCTGAATGACAAAACAATTACCAAATGAATTAACGTCCTATGATTTGCTCAAGGCGTTGGCGATCATTATCATGATTGTTGATCATACCGGCCATCATTTCTTTCCCGACGAGGCGTGGTTTCGTATTATTGGCCGATTGTGTATCCCCATATGGTTTTTTCTGGTGGGTTACGCCAAAACGGTCGAACTTGAAAAACGTCTCTGGGTTGGTGGTGCAATCGTTCTGGCATCCGCCATCATAGCAGGGCAGTTTATTCTGCCGCTCAATATAATCTTTACCATCATAGTTATGCGATTCTTGCGTCAAAAAGGCGTGATGCGCTGCCTGTCTTCGGGCGAAGGCCTGCGCGGGATGTTCTTTATTATGTTTTTTGTTACATTCCCCACGGCGATCCTTTTTGAATACGGGGCCAGTGCACTGTTCTTCGTTATTTTTGGCTATATGATGCGTAACAGGGAAGAGGTCTTCAAAACCATAACACCCAACTATGCCTATCTCTATGTCGCATGTGCTTTCTTTGCCTTTTATATTATACAGGGGACCAGCCTGCCCAGTGTTTCCCTGTCTCAGGCCATATTCCTGCTTCTCGGTTTTGTCGGGGTGGCGCTTATTCTCTGGAATTTCCGGCCGGTTGTCTATGTCGATGCCTCTGAATATATGGCATGGTCGGTTATCCGGATGATCCAATTTATGGGCAGACGCACTTTGGAAATATATGTTATTCACATCCTGGTTTTCCGGGCAATATCCATGTATCTCTATCCGGATTCCTACGGATTTATGGATTGGGATTATGTACCGCAATCCCTAATCGCGGTGTTTGTTGGCCATTAAAAAACGTTTGTTTTTTGCATTTAATCCTCGTCTAATGTAAATATTACAAAAAAAAGCAAAAAGGCATGCTCTCAGCACTTGTCAGCATAGTTCTTGTATGCTAATTCTCGCTGCAAAGTTTAAAATGTTAAACATTGCGGTGTTAGAGCCGTAACAAAAGAGGGTTTTAATAAAGTGACAACATCGTCTGTTTCTTCTGTTGTACTAAAACGATACGCCGGAGCATTAATTGATTTGGCAGAGGACAAAAAATCCGTTCAAAAAATTCAAAGCGATCTTGCGGAAATAACCACTATGATTGAAGAATCACCGGACCTTTCCGCGTTCATTTCTTCTCCCTTGATCAGCAGGCAAAAGCAGGAAGATGTTATTGTTGAGATTGCATCAAAAGCAAAGCTGGATAAACTGACACAAAATTTTCTCGGGGTGCTGGTACAAAACAGACGTCTGAACGCTCTTCCGGGAATCATTAAAACATTTCATAAAATTGTCTCCGAGCGTTCGGGGCAGGTTTCTGTGCGCGTTGAAACGGCAACGAAAATGTCGACCACACAGGAAAAAGAATTCACCAAGAAACTATCCAAGGTTATCGGGGCCGACATTACGGTCGAAACACAAGTAACGCCGGAAATTATCGGCGGTATGGTGGTAACCATCGGGTCTTACATGGTTGATGACTCGGTACGTCGCAAACTCTCGCGTTTAGGCGCCGTGCTAAAACAAGGTTCTAATCAAAATACAGTTCAAAACTTAAAAGAGGTTATATAATGGAAATTCGTGCAGCAGAAATTTCAGACATTCTAAAGAAACAAATCGCAGATTTTGGCGCACAAGCCGATGTCGCGGAAATTGGACAAGTCCTGTCTATCGGAGACGGTGTGGCACGCGTTTATGGTCTTGATAATGTGCAGGCCGGTGAGATGGTCGATTTCGCAAGCGGTGTTAAGGGTATGGCCCTAAACCTCGAAGCCGACAATGTCGGTGTGGTTGTGTTTGGTGATGACCGTGAAATAAAAGAAGGCGACATCGTGCGTCGTACAGGTCAGATCGTTGAAGTGCCAGTTGGTAGAGAACTGCTAGGACGCGTTGTTGATCCGCTGGGTAACCCGATTGATGGTAAAGGCCCGATCAAAGCAAAGAATTCAAGCCGTATCGAAGTTAAGGCACCGGGCATTATTCCCCGTAAATCTGTGCATGAACCCATGATGACAGGACTTAAGGCGATTGACGCTCTTGTGCCGATTGGTCGTGGACAGCGTGAGTTGATTATTGGCGACCGTCAAACAGGTAAAACTGCCGTGGCTGTTGATGCGATCATCAACCAGAAATCAATTAACCAGTCCGATAACGAAAAGGAACACCTCTATTGTGTGTATGTTTCAATCGGGCAGAAGCGCTCGACCGTTGCGCAACTTGTAAAAGAATTAGAAGAGCAGGGCGCAATGGAATATTCCATTATTGTGGCCGCTACGGCCTCTGATCCTGCTCCTTTACAGTTCTTGGCACCTTATGCCGGTTCTGCAATGGGCGAGTATTTCCGCGATAACGGGATGCATGCCTTGGCGATTTACGATGACTTGTCAAAACAAGCTGTTGCGTATCGTCAAATGTCGTTGCTTCTTCGTCGTCCGCCGGGTCGTGAAGCATATCCCGGTGACGTTTTCTACATTCACTCCAGATTGTTGGAGCGTTCTTGTAAACTATCGGATGAACATGGTGGTGGCTCGATGACGGCTTTGCCAATCATTGAAACACAGGGCGGTGATATTTCTGCCTATATTCCGACGAACGTTATTTCGATTACAGATGGTCAGATCTTCCTTGAAACAGGTCTTTTCTTCAAGGGTATCCGTCCGGCGATTGATGTTGGTGCCTCTGTGTCCCGTGTTGGTTCTGCCGCGCAGACCAAGGCGATGAAGCAAGTTGCGGGAACGATCAAGCTTGACCTCGCACAGTACCGCGAGATGGAAGCTTTCGCCCAGTTTGCGTCCGATCTTGATGCATCTACACAAAAACTGCTCGCACGCGGTGCGCGTCTGACGTTGCTTTTGAAGCAACCACAATATCAGCCTCTTCGTATGGAAGAGCAGGTTTCCGTTATTTACGCCGGAACACAAGGATATCTTGATACGATTGCAATTGAAGATGTTGAATCCTACGAGCAACGCCTGCTTGAGGCATTGCGCAGTGGTGGTGAAGATATTCTGGCGGCAATCCGTGTTGAGAAAAAGCTGGATGAAGATTTGGAAGGTAAACTGAATGCATTCCTTGACGACTTCACAAAGTCCTTCGCCAGTACAGCAAAAGAAGCAGCGTAAAGGTTTTTCTGCGTATCAGGAGCAATAGATGGTAAAAAACGGAACAGGCACAGATACAGGAAAACCAATTGTTGTAGGGCAACCCAGAACACGCTTGGTTTTGCATTTTGCCGGAAAACAGGTAAGAGTCGATGATTTTGAAGATCCTGTGGCCTTGCGTGATGCTGTTGGCTTGAATGGTTCTTATTATGAGAGTGATATAACCGCAGTCTCGATAGAGGTGGAGCGTGACGTGAATCCCGGCTGTGAGTTTGAAGATTACGGCCCACTATACAGTGATCACGGTGTTACGGTTATGCATGATGAGCCCGATATGGGTGATTTTAAGCGCGGCGTACAGAGCGGCAGGCGGACACTGAATAACGATAGTACTGCGGCTTTCTTAAAGGCATTGGGGCTTGGTAAAGTTGAAACAAGGATTCGTCTGCATTTTACCGGCGGTAACTATGATGTAACCTGTGATTTCGAAGATGCTGCAGCGCTGCAGGCAGAGCTTGAAATGGCACGAGCAGAAATACAGGAAAGAAGGGGGGCTAGCATGAATGTACAATTCACGGCCGTCACGATCGAGGCGATGAGAGAAGTGCCGGCAGGCAAGGAAGATGTTGATCTTGGCCCCTTATATAGAGCGCACGGCGTTGAGGTTCCCGTATCAAATGATGGCGAGGGCAGATGGTTCACAAGTAAACCAGGTCGTCAGGTGGGGACACGTACATTAAATGTGGCGCATACAAGAGAATTTTTAAGAGATATCGGCCTTGACGTGCCGGATTTGGATTAAGATATCAAAAGAGAAGGTAAGGAATGCCAAGCTTAAGAGACTATCGTGATCGTATTAAAGCGGTCAAATCGACAAGAAAAATCACCTCCGCCATGAAAATGGTGGCGGCATCAAAGCTGCGCCGCGCACAGGAAAGCGCAGAGGCGTCACAGCCCTATGCCGAAATGATGGCCAGCATGTTATCTCGTTTGTCCGCCAATATTATCATTAATGCAGAAAGCCCGAAATTACTGGCGGGCACAGGGTCCGATCAAAAACATCTTCTTGTCGTTGTTACCTCTGATCGCGGTCTTTGTGGTGGTTTTAACGTGAACGCTGTTAAAGAAGCACGTCAGGCTATCCAGAAACTAACAGCCGCCGGAAAAGATATTTCTATCATATGTGTCGGGCGCAAGGGATACGATCTGCTATCACGCACACATGGTAAAAAAATCATCCATAACTTTAAGGACGTCTTCGGTAAAAAAGGCGTGGATTATGCAGAAGCACACAAAATATGCGAATTTATTCTCGAGCGTTTCGAGGCCGGCGAGTTCGATATGTGTTCTATGGTCTATAATGAATTCCGCTCGGTTCTGATACAAAAGCCGTCATCTCTTCAACTCATTCCATTTCAGGCAGAAGAAAAAAATGCCAATGACAATGAAGATGAAAACAACGAAAAACAAGCATCCATCGCCCCGTATAGCTTCGAGCCGACCGAAGAAGAGATCCTTGAAAAACTTCTGCCTCGTAATCTCGGCATTCAGATATTCCGTGCGATGCTCGATAGCGCCGCCGGAGAGCAAGCGGCTCGTATGACCGCCATGGATAACGCCACCCGTAACGCGGGCGATATGATCAATGATCTGACATTGAAATATAATCGCGCACGTCAGGCTTATATTACCAAGGAACTAATCGAGATTATATCAGGAGCAGAGGCTGTCTAATATGTTGCACACCATGAAAGCAGGGAAGGCAAAACTATGCGGGCTATTTATGCTTGCATTAGGCTGCATCGCTTTGACATCGGTGGGTTTTGCAACAGACATGCTGCGCGATGTTTCATATCCCGAAGGAAACTGGGGTTCTGGTTATCTGAAAAAACTAAAGGACGGTCCCCTTATTTTGAGCCGTGACGAGGTATTCGAAATGGATGTCCCGCCAACAAATGACAGCGAAGAAACACGTCGGGAACTTACTTATCTCAGGGAATTAATGGAAACGGCCCGTACGCCCGAACAAGTGGAGCGCATCCATTACGAGCATAACAGTGCAACAGAATCAGAAATGTTCATAAATGAAGGTTTGCTTGATCCTGAAAATTATAAAACCATCGAGATGATCACAACAATTAATGACGACCACCTCTATTTTATTCTGGAGCGTAAAATGCATTTTGCACGCGCACGGCCAAATCAACTGGATAAAGGTCTTATTACGGTTATTGATAACCCCGATCATGCGGCCTATCCCTCCGGTCACGCCGGACAAACTCACATTGTGGCACTGATGCTCTCGGATTTTGATCCGGATAATACAGAAAAATATATGCAATATGCATATGATGTCGGGCATCGTCGTGAAATTGCGGGAGTGCATTACCCCAGTGACAGCGTAGCCGGCCGCAAGTTGGCAGAACAAGTTCTGGCGCGGTTGCGTCAAAATCCGGTTTTTGAAAAAAAATATCAGGACACAAAAGCGTCCTACATCAAACCAAAGCTGGGTCAGGAATAATAGCGTTTCAACAATTTAACATATGAATTAGAAAAAAGTTTAAAAAGAGAGGACTTAGGAAAATGGCAAAAGCAAAAAAAGGACAATCGGGAGGACACATCCTACAGGTGTTGGGTGCGGTTGTGGACGTTCAGTTCGAAGAGGGAAATGTCCCTGCGATTTTGAACGCATTAACAACAGATAATAACGGTCAGACTTTGGTTCTGGAGGTGGCACAACACCTTGGTGAAAATGCCGTTCGCGCAATCGCGATGGACATGACCGATGGTCTTATGCGTGGGCAACCGGTCACAGATACAGGCGGACAAATTCAGGTGCCGGTAGGGCCGGAAACACTGGGCCGTATCATGGATGTGATCGGACAGGAAATCGACGAAGGCAAGCCTGTTAAAACAAAAAACAGATGGGATATTCACCGCGAGGCCCCCACATTTGAAGAGCAGGCAACAGAAACCGAAATTCTTGTTACCGGTATTAAAGTTGTCGACCTTCTTTGTCCTTACGCAAAGGGTGGTAAAATCGGTCTGTTCGGGGGTGCCGGTGTTGGTAAAACCGTTACAATCATGGAATTGATCAACAACATCGCCAAAGGACACGGTGGTGTGTCGGTTTTCGGTGGTGTGGGTGAGCGTACACGCGAAGGAAATGACCTTTATCACGAAATGATTGAATCCGGTGTTATTAAACCTGGTGACCATGAAAATTCAAAAGTGGCCCTTGTTTACGGTCAGATGAACGAGCCACCGGGTGCACGTGCACGCGTGGCGCTATCTGCTCTGACCATGGCGGAATATTTCCGTGATGAAGAAGGACAAGACGTTCTGTTCTTCCTTGATAACATCTTCCGTTTTACACAGGCCGGTGCCGAAGTGTCCGCGCTTCTTGGCCGTATTCCATCTGCGGTGGGATATCAGCCAACGCTATCGACTGAAATGGGTAAGATGCAGGAACGCATTACATCAACAAATAAGGGATCGATTACATCGGTTCAGGCGGTTTATGTTCCGGCTGACGACTTGACCGACCCCGCGCCGGCCACAACATTCTCCCACCTTGATGCGACAACTGTTCTGTCACGTCAAATCGCGGAGCAGGGCATCTATCCGGCGGTTGACCCGCTTGACTCAACGTCACGTATTCTTGACCCCCGCGTAATCGGTCAGGATCACTACGATGTGGCAAGCTCGGTTCAGCAAACACTACAAAGCTACAAGAACCTGCAAGACATCATCGCCATTCTTGGTATGGATGAACTGTCAGAGGACGACAAACTTACAGTGGCCCGTGCCCGTAAGATCCAGCGCTTCCTGTCACAGCCATTCCACGTTGCGGAAGTCTTTACAGGGACACCGGGTGTGTTTGTTGACTTGGCCGATACGATCAAGGGCTTTAAGGCGATTGTCGCCGGTGAATATGACCACTTGCCGGAAGCAGCGTTCTATATGACAGGCACAATCGAGCAAGTCATGGAAAAGGCAACTAAGATGGCAAAAGAAGCCGCTTAATTTAGGATTACTTAAACTTAGAGAGACAAGCGATGAGTGAAAACGTCATACATTTCGAACTGGTATCACCGGAAAAAAGACTGGTGTCAGAGGATGTCTACATGGCTGAAATGCCAGGGGACGAAGGTGCGTTCGGTGTTGCGTCCGGTCACTGCTCGCTTGTGTCATCCTTACAAAACGGTGTGGTAACACTGTATAAGGAAGCCGGCATTCCAAGCCGTAAAATCTTTATCGCAGGCGGATTTGCCGATGTCACGGCGCATCAATGTACCGTATTGGCCGAAGAAGCAATCGATGTGAAAGATCTAAACGCTACCAGCCTCGAGCAATACTTACGCGATCTGAACGAAGATCTGGGCATGGCCAAGGAAAACACTGATAAAGAGCGTATCAATCAAAGGATTGAAATCACCAAAGCCAAGATTGCCGCCGCATCTTAGCATTAAAAACCAGAAAAAATTTGTTTTTTTCTTGCGTTTCTGCCGCTAGTTCGCTATCAAATTTTCATAACTTAAATGGGTGATAAGATGGCAGCCGGACTGCAGACAATCTATGAAATCGTTGCAAGCATGCTCGAGGAAGATCATCGGGATATACCTCTTGCAGAAAAATTAGAGGATGCGCTTGGACGAAGTGGCGTTTCGCTTGTTGATAACCACAGATTAACAGTGCTTTTTGAGATGGAGGCAGAATTTGGACCCGAAAGCGAAGAGCTTAGAAGGCTTGGCGAGGAAGATATTCAAGATGAAGCAAGGCTTTTTTATAATGATCTTTGCGGCGCTACGCCAACGGATTCTAACGATCGCCCCGGAGAGGAAGTTCCTGATTTTATTTACGGACAAAACGGACCTTAACCATAGGCACTTATTAAGTAACCATCAATAAAGGAAAAAAAATGACAATACATGTACAACACGGTAACTTTTCAAGAGTTGCAGAGGCCTTGAATGAGGGGAACAGATACAAAGTAACACCGGAAGCGCTTACAGAAATAATGAGAAGCTTGGGTCTCGAATTTATTGATTCAGAGCGCCTCACCAAATTGGAAGCTATTGAGCAAGAACAACGAGAACTAGACGCTGATCTCGCTGGAACACTTGAAGTAGATGCCATCGCCGCGCATAGAGCCAGAATAAAAACTGGAGATGGTAGCTCAGCCTCGGCTTTAGACGATGGTTACAGCAGAGCTGCCGCCGGTTTTGTCCGTGAAGAGCCAATGATGGCGCTACGAACCGGATTCCCCAAACCTCCAGACGCTGAAGAAGATGACGGTGTTGATTGGAGTGAGCCGGAAATGGGTTAAAGCTCTAAAAAATTATCCGGTAGCGCCGCAATGCATTCGCGGCCGCCGGAATGTTCTTCTAGAATTATATCCAGATCGAATTCGCCTTCTTGCTGGGCTTGCTCAATAATCGCGTCCAGTTCGGGCAATAATTCCTCGTCAATCTGTTTCATTCTTTCTGCAATTTCCGGCGGAATACCATTTTTCAGCATCAGAGGCAGATTATGCACAATATCCCTTAGCGCCTGTCTAAGGGGCACGGCACGGGCAAGGGTCTGTAATGCTGATTGAGAAGAGTCTTCCCATTCTAGTATGTTTAAAAAACCGAATAAATGAAGACCTTTTAAAACAGGATCGTGCATGGCATGAGCCAACTCAACCGCAACGCGGTCCTCGGCACTATCGATCCCTTGAAGACAGGTCGGGGAAGCCGCCGCTCTGATCATTTCCATTTGCGCAGGGGTAAACTCAATGGCTTCAAACGCTTGTGTGAGTGGCCTGTTCCAACTCGTGTCGTCAAACACTGGTTTGATACTGGCGGCAAATTCAAAAGCACGTGTTTGGAATTCTGTTTTCACATTCTACCCGCTTATTCTGTTTCTTTTATTTCAATATGGGTGCTCGTTTCACTGGGGCCCCATTTTTCCTTATGTAAATCTATATGAATTTCACTTTGTTCTGCGAGCTTTTTTTTTAAATCATCGGGATGATCGCTGACACTAAAAAGCTGTTTGCACCGATCCGTGATGAAATGCTCCTGCTCGGCAACATCAATCCAGCGCAGCAGGGCATCAAACTGTCCCTTGTCGTTCAAAATCCCGAGCCCGCGATGGTGTTTGTCCAGTTGCTTTAACCCCAAGGCTGTGGCCAGACAATAGCTATCCTTCACTGTGGCCTCGGCAAAAATCATCGGTTCTTCTGTGTCGAGCAGAATAATATCCTCGAAATTAGGAAAACGCTCTTCCTTGATTTCCCGCGTTGGCGGGCTCCAGCTTGCAAGGGCATCAAAAACATCTTCTACACGATCCACCACAATCAATAGATCTTTATGAAGGTCGGGTAAGTCTTGAAGATAAGTAATAAACTCGTCCCAATACTGTTCGGTGTTGACCAGAATAATAGGCTTGATATGGGACTCTATATCCGCCCAGTAAAAAACTTCAAGCACCTCGTCAATTGTTCCGAACCCGCCGGGTAAAGCCACGATGGCATCGGCACGTTTGAACATCTTTAATTTGCGCTCCCACAAATCGGGTACCAGAATTGTTTCGCTTAGATGCGGGTGAATGCGTTCGCTGTCCTTTAATGTCTTCGGTATAATGCCTGTGACGCGTGCACCGCAGTCAAGCGCGCTGGTTGCTACAATCCCCATCAGGCCGGAATCCATACCGCCATAGACAAGAGATTTGTCATTCTCTCCGATCATCTCTCCCAAACGGCGGGCGGTGTCTTTGAAAACAGGTCGGCAACGGCCAGATGATCCGAGATAGACTGTTAGCCTTTGTATATTGTTCATTATTACGCTCTTTGTTCCAAATGCCAGTCACGGGCATTATTGATAAAATTTTTAATCAGGTCGATCCCCTGTGCCGTTAAAACAGATTCCGGATGGAATTGCACGCCATAAACCGGAAAACTTTTATGTTCCATCGCCATAATTTCCTCTTCATCACTCATCGCGGTAACTTTCAAATCATTACATCCCGCAATATCAGTCACCAGAGAGTGATACCTCCCGACCTTCATTGGGCTGGGTAAATTATGAAACAGCCCCGAACCGTCATGTTCGATCATACTGGTTTTACCATGAACCGGCTTTTGCGCCCGCACGGTTTCTCCTCCATAGGCTTCCCCAATGGCCTGATGTCCAAGACAGACACCAAGAACAGGGACATGGTCGCCAAAATGTTTGACAACATCCGTACAGATGCCCGCATCTTTCGGTGCGCATGGACCGGGAGAGAGGATAATTGCCATCGGGCTGATATTTTCAATCTCGGCAAGACTTATTCTGTCGTTGCGGTGAACCTCATGTGAAAAACCGAGCTTCTCGACATACCGCGCGAGGTTATAGACGAAGGAGTCATAGTTATCGATAATCAATATCATGAGGCGATCATACTGCCATTAAACGGCTTTGGGCAAGGGTATTTCAGCATTCTGTGCCTGTATTTCAAACGATCTGAAAATGGCCTCGGCTTTATGCAGGGTCTCCTGATATTCCTCCTCGGGAACGGAGTCGGCCACAATCCCGCCACCCACCTGAAAGCTCACTTTGCCACCCTCATAGGTCAGTGTACGGATCAAAATATTCGTATCCATATTGCCATCAAAACCGATATATCCCATAGATCCGCAATAGGCCGAGCGGCGCGTAGGCTCCAACTCTTCGATAATCTCCATAGCGCGGATTTTCGGCGCACCCGTAATCGATCCGCCTGGAAAACACGAACGAAGCAAATCAATTGCGGTTTTTCCTTCGGATAGTTTCCCATGTACGGTGGAGACAAGATGATGCACGCTGGCAAAGGTTTCTAATTTGCAAAGCTCGGGAACACTGATCGAATGTGCTTCGCAGGCCTTTGACAAATCATTACGAAGCAAATCAACAATCATTGTATTTTCGGCACGGTCTTTTTCGCTTTCCTGCAATTCGGCCTTATAGGCACGGTCTTGTTTGAAATCATTAACATGGGGGCGCGTGCCCTTGATCGGTTTTGTTTCCACATGTCGGTCCCGAACCGTTAAAAAACGCTCGGGCGAGGCAGAGGATATCTTCACATCACCGATATTCATATAGGTTGAAAATGGCGCCGCGTTCACTTGCCTCATATTCAGATAATGAATAAACGGATCAAACCCGTCCGGCAGAGGCGCTTCAAAACGCTGGCTCATATTGGCCTGAAAAATATCACCGGCATAAATGTAATCGATAATCTTTTGAACATCCGCGATGTAATCCTCTTTTGCAAAATTCGCGCGCCAATCCAACTCACAGGGGAGATAATCCGGCTGGTCATAGTCCTGTGTAAAAATTCCCATCAGAAATTCTGATTTTTGTCTGGCTTCATGCTCATTACGGGCATGGGTAAACAGCCATGTCTTTTTTAACAGATGGTCATGCGCCAGAACCTGATCATAAATTCCCACGGCCATATCCGGTGCACGGCTCAACTCTTCGGATTGTGCGGGTAATATCTCCAGTCCACGGCCCAGATCGTAGCCAAATAATCCGGCGGCGCCACCTTGAAAAGAGGGCATATTGGGTCTGTGCTCGCATTCGGAAACCCATGTTTTCATCCGTGATTGCAAAACAGAAAACGGATCACCCTTAAAGCTCAAACGTTGTTCCCAATTTGTAATGCTGATATGACCGTCTTTGGCTTCAACAGTTTCGATGGGCTGGCACATCACAAAACTGAAACGGCTATTCGGATGGCTGCGATCGGCACTGTCCAGCAAAAGACTATACGGCATATGCTTGACCGCCAGAAAAGCTTTCAGATAGTTCAAACCGGTAATGTCGCGTGCATAAGGCTTCATAACGCCGGATTATATATATTTTTTGAGAAAAAGAACAAACTTTCCTGCATGTATGTCCACAAAAATGAACGTATTATTTCCAAAAATCCCGAATTTGCCCGATGACATCGTGCAATCCGGTTTTTATGATTTCTGTGTCAGATGGAAATGCGCCCTGTAATCGGGAGGGCAAACCGGAATCCAGCATCACAAAAATGCCGCGGTCGTCGGCTTGGCGGATCAACCGCCCAAAGGCTTGTTTTAATTTCAGGCGCGTGATCATCTCGTCATAGCGTCGCCCGCCAAATGCATCCCGTCTGGCTTTGTGCAAAATCGTCGGGCGCGGCCACGGCACACGATCAAACACAAGAAGGCGCAGCGACCCCCCCGGTACATCCACACCATCACGCACCGCATCAGTGCCCAGCAAGCACGCGTGTTCATCATCGCGGAAAATATCAATCAATGTGCCCGCATCCATATCTTCCATATGCTGTCCATATAAAGTAATACCGGCTTCTTCCAATGGAATGGCAATCTTGTCATGCACCGCGCGTAGTCGTTGCACGGCCGTAAACAACCCGAGTGCGCCACCGTTACTTGCGGTGAACAAGGCACGATACGCGGCGGCAACTTGTGCCAGATCATTCTTGTTTACGTCATTGATAATAAAAACTTTTGTGTTTTGTGCATAATCAAACGGCGAGTTGAACGAGGTCATCTCCGGAGTATTGCTCAGGTAATGTGCGCCGGTGCGTTCTTTTGCGGCTTGCCAATTCATCTCTTCATTATCTGTCTGGTCACGCAACGTTGCCGAGGTCACGCCCATACCATGAATATGTGGACGCACACTGGTTGCAAATGGTTTCATCGGATCAACATAATGGCGATACACCCCGACATCCACAGATTGCCCGTCCACGCGCTCAATCTCCATCCAGTCCACAAACCCGTCCACAGTATTTTCTTTTTCCATGGTCTCCAGCATATCCATCCAGCTTTTGATCGTCATGCCGCCGCGTCGCTCCAAAGAGACACTCATCGCTTCCAGTCTTCTGCGGATATCCCCATCCATCTCTCCCTGATCATCGACCAGACGTTGATGCATGATTTTGGCCAGTGCCTCCATCGGCGCCAGCAGTTTAGATAGGGCAATACGCAAGGCTTGCGCCGCGCTGAAAATATCATCATCAACCGGATGCAATCCTGTCTCGATAGAATAGGGCCCATCCGTTCCGTCTGCGCGGGCAAAAACCACACGGTAAACTTCCATCAAAAATTTTTCTGTCGGACCGTTTGGAATATTATCCTTAAACCGTTTGCTCCACCCGTACGCACATAACGATGTTGCATGATGCATAATATCTTCCAGGGCGCGCATTGCGTCTTCATCGCCCGTGATTAAATCCTCGATGCGCTTTTTTAAACCGCGTGCACGTCCCTTGCGGCCACCTTCATTTCCTAAAATCCATCGCCTTAAATCTGCCGTTTCCTTCGCCGTTAAATGCGATGAAAAGGCGCTATCCGCCGCATCGAATAAATGGTGCCCTTCGTCAAAAATATACCGCGTAGGCATGGTCTCCGAGCTTGTCGACATCGCGGATTGAATCATCACCAACGCATGATTGGCAATCACCAGCCGCGATCGTTTGGCTTTGCGCACCGACTTTTCGACAAAGCATCTGTGGTAATGATCGCATGCCGAGAAAATACATTCGCCCCGACGATCCGCCAGCCCATACGTATTTCCAACACCCAATAATCCAGCCAGCCAGCCCGGAAATTCCGCGCCCGATAAATCACCGTCTTTCGTCGCGGCCACCCATCGTGCCATAATCCCCGCGGCAATCGCATGACGTGGATTATGAGACAGTGCCGCCCCCGCCGATACATCTTCCAGATTAAGCAGGCATAAATAATTTTCCCGCCCTTTACGGATAGAAACATACGCTTCCTTGACTTGCGGATGCGGATACAGCCGATCCAGCTCGCCATCAATCTGGCGCTGCAAATTCTTGGTATAGGTTGAAATCCAGACCGACCCCTCGTTCTTGTCCGCCCACACGCTGGCAGGCGCAAGATAGCCAAGTGTCTTGCCAACACCTGTGCCGGCTTCCGCTAAAACGATATGCGGGTTTTCATCTTCGCGCATCGGCGCGAACATTTTGGCTATGGCGGCGGTGTAATCTTTTTGCTGTGGTCTGGCTTCGGTTTTGCGGTCACCGACATTCAGTAATTCATCCAGTTTGTCATGCGCTTCCTCTGCGCTCACACCAAAATGGGAAGAGGGTGGCTCCGGTGCATCTTCCGCCCATTCTGGTAAATGCTTCCAGACATTCAGTGCCGTTTTAGAGAAGATCTCCTCGTCCTTATCGTATTCCTGACCAAGCGCGGAGAATATAAACGGTGTCCACGCCCAGCCTTTACCTTTCAACCCCATAATCGCAGCGATTTTTGCGGCGTTGGCGCGCTCGGCGTGGATATCATCCTGCAAATCCGTTAATAATGCCCGCACGACATCGATCAGGGCAAAGGGATAATCCTCGAACTCCACCGGCGTGGAAACTCCCGTCGCGCGTGCTAATCCTACGGGGGTGGGGACACAAAACCGTGTCGGATGTACAAAGGCAAATAATTCCAGAACATCAAAAGTATAAAACTCTTCAAACCCCAGTCTTTTCTTGGTAAACGGCGCATGACAGACCAAAACAGCCTTATTCTGGAGCAAAGGCCGCGCCTCTTGGTGCGAAAGGGTTAAAATCTCCCCTTCATCGCTCAAAATCGTACAATTTCGTGCATTCGCAACCACGGCCGGAATATCTGGTAAAGCCACGTTTTCCGTGGGTTTTTGCGCTTGTTTTATGCTCATATATTACGGTTTAGCACGTTTTTTTGGACAAAAGCACTAAACTTTATGTATACTCTCCCTTTCATCAACAAAGAATGGAATAAAAATAATGGGTGATTTACCAAAAGATCCGGATCCGGATCGTTTCAGCTCTCAAACGGATGAGGAAAGAGCCGCAGCATTAAAGTCCAGCCTGAGACTGGGATTTTTACCTTCGGCAAGAGGTCCTGTACCAGTTGCTCCGGCAACAGCAGAAGCCATGATTGCAGGAATAGACAGGGTCTTATCCGGCGACGATCCAAAGACGAGTCCTTGTGTTCCGACCGAGGGAGAGGGTAGCGACGCTATAGATCATGAAGCAGATGGCCACGGCCCATGGACTGGTGGCGACGGCCTCATCATTTAAGAATTTAAAGATCACGGAAGAGCCAGGAGCGTCTATTTATTTAGGCGCTCTTTTTCTTTGGCTTCTCTCCGCCTTCCGGCGCTTTGAATAATTCCGGTAAATCGCCGGGGACAGTCTCGATATAAAGTGACTGCGATGGGAAGGCAAAGCCTGTGCCTGCCTTTTCCTCGACAATATCCTTGATCGCAAGAGCAAGCTCTTCTTTCACTTGCATATAGCCCAAAACCTCTATTGATTTCGTATAACAGCAAACAACAAGATCAATCGAGGAGTTGTTAAAGCTGTCCAGCCTGACATAGGTCGGCAGGCGCTCTGCCTTGTCAAACTCATCTGTGGCCTCGATGTATTTCATGATTTCATCGCGCACGATAATCAGCTGTTCCTTGGTGGTGCTATAGGTCACGCCGATCTTCCAATAGATGCGGCGGGCAAACATGCGGGTAAAGTTAGTCACCACAGCATCGGAAAGGGCAGAGTTCGGCACATAAACCGGTGCCTTGTCAAAGCGCCGGATGAGGGTGGAACGAAAACCGATATCTTCGACAACGCCTTCAACCACGCCGTCAACCTGTATCCAGTCACCCGGATTAAATCTCTTTTCTGCAATAACGGTCAGGCCGCCAATCAGGTTTTTGAATAAATCCTGCGCGCCCAAAGCAATCGCCGCACCAAATAACCCTAGACCGGCCAGTAACGGCCCGATAGCAATTCCCCAAATTTCAAAAATGACAGCACCACCTATAAACACAACGGCAACCTTCAATGCTTTGAAAATCCAGTCCATCATCATCTTCGTCAGCATTTTCTCCAACTGGCGTGACAAACGGCGTATGGGGGCAAGAGCGCGATGAAGCCCCCAGAAAATAGCAAAGGCAATCATCGATTTGACACAACGTGAAAAGAAAACTTCGGCGATACCCTCGGGATTTAAAACCTGAACGGCAAAGAAAAAGCCCAAAACAACCGGAATAAAACGAATAGGCGGGATTAGTGCATCAATAACTTTGTCATCAATGTCGGTTTGTGATTTTTGGGTCCATGCTCGGATAACATAAAGAATATATTTTGTAAAAAAACCGCGTAAAACAAGAAACGCTCCGAAAATACACAGCGCCAAAACAATGCTGCCGATATCAATGCCCAAAAAGCCGTTATGCCAGACATCTGCGACTTCTGCCCAAAACGCCTTTAATTGCTCCATTGTGTTGCTTCTCGTAACCATAAATGTGCTCCTTCATATTACTGGCTCGCACAATAAAGAGAAGGGAAGGGATAATCAAGACGCCTGCGCAAAAGAAAAGCCCCGCAATCAAATGCGAGGCTTTATCTTTAGGTTGTAGTAACCGTAGGACTTAAACGACAATCGTGCCGTTTGCAATCAGGTCATTGATATTCTCACCGGACATATCAAGACCAAGAATAGTCGCAACAGCGTGGTAATCGCCGCCATGACCATCATAATTGATTTTCAGAACTGAATCTGTGCCGTTGCTTGTGAACTTCACAAAATCATTAATGTCATCTGTTAATGGATTATAACACGTCAGAATATCGGCAATGTTCAAAACATCTTCTTCTGCGCCGCCATAGGCGAAATCTGTCACTGTGTCATGGCCACCACCTTGTTCGAAAACAAATGTGTCATCGCCATCGCCACCTGTCAGATAATCATTGCCCTGACCGCCATTCAAAATGTCGTTACCGGTATCTTCTGTATAATGGTCATAACCGCCATAAAGATGATCGTTACCGTGACCGCCATAAACGGTGTCGTTACCAGAACTACCCATCAATGTGTCTTGACCATGACCACCGTAAATTGTGTCGTTACCGGTGTTGCCGTTAATCGTGTCATTTCCACAATCACCATATAGCTCGTCTTCGCCTTGGCCGCCTTCGATATAATCATTACCTTGCCCACCGTGTACATGGTCATTACCTGATCCACCGTGAAGGTCATCATGTCCTTGACCACCAAAAACAAGGTCGTCATCAAGACCGGCCTGAACATAGTCATTACCCTGACCGCCAAAGATTACATCTTCGCCTGAACCACCGCGGATTTCATCATTGCCGTGGCCGCCAAACAAAATATCATTACCGGGGCCCGGAAGAATAAGATCATTGCCGTGACCTGCAAAAACAATATCATCACCTGATCCCGGGCTGATGATGTCATCGCCGTGACCTGCAAAAATAATATCATTACCAACATATGTGCTGATCGTATCATTACCTTTACCGCCCCAGACAAAATCATCCTCGGCTGTGCCTTCGATTGTATCGTCACCCATTGTACCCCAATGTGTGATAGGCCATAGCCAGAAAAAATTTCCTAATGCAGGAATATCAGTGTGGTGATTGTGCGGCCCATGGCCGCCGTTACCGTGGCTACTACCGTGGCCACATCCTCTAGATCTTTTAGACATGGGAATTTCCCCTCCATTACGCGAGTGAACTCAAAACACAGACATTAAGCCTGCTTTTTCATATTAAATAAGAAGCCACAGTAATGATCATGATATGAAAAATCAAATAATTTTTTATAATAATTTACGCTGGGCTTTAACCCTGCATAAATCTCACATTTTTGTCTGAAAAAATGTTAGGCGTTGCCCCAGATACTCTTCCAAACGCTGTCGGCCATAGCCAAAAAGTTGAATTTTGACTTTAAATGCATCTTAAGCGCTGCGTTACGCAGGGCGGTGCGGTAATTAGGGCCAATACCAACGGTGCCATCAATCAATGTGACAACAGAGATATTGCCTCTCCCGTTCGGGCCGTTAATAATTTCGGTCTCCGCAACAAGATTACTCCCCAAAGAGCGGGAGCAGGCGGCATGAAAACCCGGGTAATCCCTCATAATACGTGGTTCATGAACGGGGCCAAGATCGTATTCGCGGTTATCCAGACCTTGCCAAAGAAGGTGCTTTCTATTTCCATTATTCTGAAAACGGCGCTTGCCGAGCATAAGAACCGCGCCAACACTGAGTTCCTCGTTAATATTTCTGAATTTTTCAGGGGAAAAGCGTACTTTTCCCATGCAAAAATCTTCGAATTCGCTCAAATGACTGAGAATATCTTTCGCCGTCGGGCGGGCATGCTCAATGTTCATATCGTGTACTCTTTTTATTATTATTATTTTGGAATCCTCCCCCACAAATCCCTTTTGGAGAACACCCATACTCTTATTTTAACGTCACGATACTTAAAAATTATTTAAAATTTTATATAATTTTTATGAAAATTGTATTTATTTTGAAAAACAGATACTTAAACAGCTTTTGCCAGCTTGTTTTGCAGTGCATCATTGATCAGATTCATGGTTTTTTTGCTTCCGTAAAGGGCAATAAACGACCCGAAACGGGGGCCCTGATCCTGTCCCAAAAGCACTTGATAAAGGGCCTGAAACCACTCACGAAGCTCTTCTTTTTCGTATCCGTTCTCTTTTCCGGCACTAAAAACGGCCGTCATATAATCTTCTGCGCTCATACCTTCATCCATACTTTCCAGCGCATATGCCAGCGCCTCGAGTGCTGCGCGCTCACGATCATCGGGGCTGCGGTATTTTTTCTCCGGTAAAACGAAGTCCTTATAATATTGTATGGCATAGCTTACCAACCGATCCAGAAACGGTGCGTTTTCCGGCGTGGCATCCGGTGCGTATTGCTGGATAAAACTCCACAAAGTTTTCGGATCATCCGTGTTTGCCGCGTTCACCAGATTCAAAAGCAGGGCAAATGAAATCGGGGTGTTTTGTGAATTCGGAATATTGCCATCATGGATAAACCATGCGGGATTATCCAGTTTTTGCGCGCCATCCTGTTCGGGCAATTTTTCAACAAAGGAAATATATTCATCAACGGCTTTTGGAATAATGTCGAAGTATAATTTCTTTGCACTCGTCGGGCGTTGGAACATGTAATAGGCCAAACTTTCGTGCGGGGCATAGGTCAGCCATTCCTCCATGCTCAACCCATTCCCTTTCGACTTCGAAATCTTTTCACCTTTTTCATCAAGGAAAAGCTCATAATGAAATCCGGCCGGATTGGGTTTTCCCAGAATTTTTAATATGCTTTTTGCAATATCGGCGGAGCTTTTCAAATCCTTTCCGCTCATCTCGTAATCAACATCCAGAGCATGCCAGCGCAAGGCCCAATCCGCACGCCATTGTGCTTTTGTTTTGCCGCCGGTAACCTCTTGTGTGATGCGTGTACCATCTTCATCTTTATAGGTAATGGTACCGGCCTCGGCATCGGTTTCTAAAACAGGCACCTGTAAAACATTTCCGGTTGATGGAGAGACAGGAAGAAAAGGGGAGTAGGTCGCTGCGCGCTCTTCTCCTAAAATCGGAATAACCGCCTGCTTAATCTCGTCATGATGCCTCAGCATAAGAAGAAGGGATTCATCAAATCGGCCCGTTGTGTAACAGTCATCGGTCGAACTAATGAACTCGTAATCAAATCCAAACCCGTCCAGAAAATCTCTAAGGCAAGCATTATTATGGTGCGCATAGCTCGGGTGATCCGTATCAAACGGGTTGGGCACTTGCGTTAATGGTTTACCAAGGTATGCGGCAAGCATGTCTTGCTGCGGTACATTTGTAGGCACCTTTCTAAATCCGTCCATGTCATCGGAAAAACAAATCAACTTCGTTGGAATGTCGGGACACAATCTTTGAAATGCGCGCATAACCATGGTCGTGCGGCAGACTTCGCCAAACGTTCCAATATGCGGCAGGCCAGACGGCCCGTATCCTGTTTCGAATAACACATACCCTTTTTCCGGTGTTTTGATTTCACCTCGTCCGATCGCGCGCAAACGTTTTACAACCGCCTTGGCTTCTTCAAAAGCCCATGTCCGGTTTTTCATTGCAAGCTCTGGTGTGATTTCCTGTGTCATTTTCTTTTCCTCGTCCAAGGTCTAAAGAAATAGCAGAGAAAAACGCAGATTAGAAGGGGTTTTTGCACCCAAAAATTTTTCTTTTTAAAGACAAGAATCAGGCGTATAATCCGACCATATGCTGGATCGTCCAACATCAGCCGCAGCCGCTTAAGGCTGCACCGTCATAGTGGAGCTTCTCATGGCGACATCAAAAGGCACAAAAAAACCTACTGCGAAACCAACCAAAAAACCCGGTAAGTAAAACGCAATTAGGCATTTTTATTTATAAAATATAAAAGTAGCGTCGCAAGTTTTAAGCTTGCGACGTTCGATTTTTATCAGGGCCAAAAAATCCGGTTTCAAAAAAAATGCGTTTTTTACTTTTTATTATTTGAAATAAAGCATATAATCTTGAGACGTGTGCTGGGTTCTCCGGCATTATTACATCACCTACCTAAGACCGTCCTGGTCAAAACATCATTAATGGAGCTATGTCATGGCATCTACTGCTACAAAAAAAACTGCTACTAAAAAGCCGGCGGCCAAAAAGCCTGCGGCGAAAAAGAAAACCACAACCGCTAAAAAGTCACCTGCTAAAAAAGCTGCTGCTAAAAAACTTCCTACGAAGAAAACAGCCGCTAAAAAGCCTGCGGCTAAAAAACCTGCTGCCAAGAAAACAACGGCTAAAAAGCCTGCGATGAAAAAGGCGACAACGACTAAAAAGAAAACAGTCGCTAAAAAGCCTGCTGCCAAGAAAAAAGTAGCGGCTAAAAAACCTGCGGCTAAAAAAGCTGTAAAGACGGTGAAAAAAGTTGCTAAAAAAACAGCAACCAAGAAGCCGGCAGCTAAAAAGAAAGTTGCTAAAAAAGCTGTGAAAACAGTAAAAAAAGTTGCTAAGAAGCCAGCAGCTAAGAAAAAAGTTACTGCCAAGAAGCCAGCCAAAAAATTAATGGCAAAAAAGACTGTTGCTAAGAAGCTTCCAGCTAAAAAAGCAACAGCAAAGAAAAAAGTAGCCGCCAAGAGAAGATAATTTCTTCTTGGTTTTACCTAGATCAAAAGCCGTAGGCTCATGCTTGCGGCTTTTTTTTATCCCAGAGCAAGAAATGCTGCCGCCAGTTTTCTGGAGGTTGGAAAAAATCCGTTCCGTATGATTATAAGTTTTCGTTCTAGGAAGTTGGCATCAGCCAGTCGTGTAAACTCTTCAAAAAGATGCCGCGTTTTTTCAGGCATATCATCGCTGAATTTTCTTAAAAAAGAACTAGCCCTGTCACATTTTCTGCCTAGGACAGAATGCGCGACTTCCAAGGCATCGGCGCACACATGAAAACTATAGCCGTTAAAAAGATTCCCGAGACTAAAATCTTCTGCGGTGATGTTATAGAAGAAATTTTTCCCTCCATGAATATTATCAGGATGAATTCTATAATTCGCGAGGGGGCGGTCTACATACCCGACATGCCCGAAAGTAGAGGCGATCAATCCTAAATAAGCATCATGTGATGTGGTATCTGCCGGTGCGGGTAATGCTCTGCCAATCAGGTTTCTGTTCAGCATCATCGTGAAGCCGGTGAAGATATTTTGAACCAGTAGGTGTCTAATCCGCGTATCGGTCTTGTCTACGTTGTTGGTTCTGGCATAAGAAGCGCTTAAGGGGATCCCGTTCATGTCGATGGTGACAACATCATGGTGAACCAATAACGGTGTAGCGTTTCCGTGTTCTGCTTCCAGATCGTACATTTTGTTAAGGGCCGCTTCGATCTTGGCGATATGCCAGATATCATCCTGATCAGCCATACAAACATAGTCTGCTGTGGTCAGTCCCATTAATTGAAAGAAATTACCATTGGAGCCAAGATTTCCAAGATCGTCCTGTACAATAGTCATGCGCTGCGGATATCGTCTTTGAAAGGCTTGCAATATCTCGAGGGTGCTGTCGGTGGAGCCATCATCACGGACTAGGATTTCCCAATTGTTATGGCTTTGACAACGAATTGACTCTAACTGTTGCTCAAGATAATCCGCGCCGTTATAGGTCGCCATTATAATTTGAACTTTTGGCTCCATGGTGCACCTATACTTCCGGATGCTTTCCTCTTATTGCAACCAGCCCTGAATCAAGAAGTATCTGTTCCAGATGAGGTTGAATATTAGGGTTGTTGCGTCGTGGTGTCATAACAGTAGCTATACCAAAATGCTCGGCCAGAGCCATAAACCGTAAAGCAGCAGGGCGATTACCAATCCATGTTTCAATCGTGCCTATGTCGTAATCTCTACCATCAAACAAATCAACGCCATTAGGCTCTTGCCACCCATGTCTTTTTATGAATTCAAGGGCAGCTTCCAAACCACCGGCCTCTGCAACTTGCGTAAATTCTTCATAAGCTCGTCGTCTTTCGGGGTCATTGGAATCTTCAAATCGTCTTGCCTCGATAAGCAACTTAAATTTTTCTCTTTGCGGATAAAACTCTCTCCGATCAAAAGCAGCGGCCACAAAACAATAGCCAACATCTATGGCGCCGGATCCATTCACGTGATCACGGGGAACTTCTTCCGCGTTTCTCATTACAAATTTGGCTAGGGGGTTAAGGGGCATAATTTACGCAGTCTAGTTCGGGTTGTTACGTTGTTGGCTCTGCTCCCAGAGAAAGATTGTAATCCAGAACACTTTGAAGGGCCTCGGTTATTTTCCGGAACTTTCTTTCAATGTCTGTACAAACTGAATCAATATGTCCACGGACTTCTGGGTCTCCAAAACGAGGGAAATTTTCCTGAAGCTGCTCGCGGATATGGTCAAAATATTCAGGATGTTCATGAAAACGCTGCGGTAATAAGGATGCAAGATAACCGGAATCAACCCTGAAATCTTTAATCATCTCCTCAATATCCAGAGTGACTGAGCCATGAGCATCATAAATCGCCCATGGTAGAGCAGGGTTATTTGCCACTGTGGTAAATCTTTTCATTAAATCTGTTTGCATTGCCTGAAACCTTTTCTATTCCTCAAAACGATTTATATCGATCGGGTAAAAATCTGTCAAACCTTAACGTTTTTGCGCATGATTATTGCTGCGCTGCATTATGTTTAACCATAACGGATATCTGCATCTTCACGGGCAGGGCGCGGTATAGCTTTCATCTTTACATTGCCGTGCCATCTTACCAATTCACGCTCTGTATCGGCGCTCATTTGCCCTTCCGGGAATGCTTGTGCCGGTGTAACCAGCGTACACATACCAAAAAGCTTCGCCAGTCCCATAAACCGGAACGTAGCAGGGCGATGGCCAAGCCATTGTTCAATCTCGCGGCTATCATGCTCTTTGCCGTCAAACGGGTTGATGCCTTCGGGATCTTCCCCGTTTTGAAAACCCACCAGCGTCAGGAATTCCTGACGTTTTGCATCCATGGCTGCTTCTTCAAACGCAGGCAAAACACCGTAAAACCCGACATTTTCCGCATGGATATGGTATGGATCAACACTGCCGCGTGGCACCTCAACGGTGTTGCGCATACTGAATTCAGCTAATTCATTCATGATTTCAACCCAACTTTTTTATTATTATGGAAAAATTTATAAGCGATTTGGGTTTTGTTTGTCAAATTTTATTACAAAAGAGCAAAAAAAAGAGGGAACCCAAAGGCTCCCGCTTTAATTGAACTGAACTGTAATGTAATGCCTTAGACCGGCTCGGGAACAGAAAGTTGAAAACTCGATCCATTCTCGGTTTTTGTTGCAACACCAAACACAATAGCAAGGGCCGCAACACGTAAAGCATCTTCTCGCTGCCCAAGTGTACCTGAAAGCTGGTCTGCTGTTACATTAACACCTGTGAAGCCACCGCCCATAACCGGAAAGGCCTCTTTTAGAAGTCTATGAAATTTCTCGCGTTGTGCATCTGTTGCACCTTGTTCTATGTGAGCTTCAATGGTTCTGCCCTCAAGCTCTACAGTATTCGGTGCGCCATTTGCACCAGGCGCGTAAGTTGTATTGGCTTGTGCAAAGTCTATTAATCTGGATTTTGGTGTACTCATGATCTTTTACCCGTTTATTTATTTAATTTATAGAGGGTTGTTATAAACGGTGTTTTGGAAAGCTGTCAAATTCCTTTTCCTGCTGACGCACATTCCATTTAACAATTTGAATTTCGGCAATTTTCCGTTATACCCAAAAGTATGAAAGCCATGATACCCAATAACGAAAGACCTTTAATGGGAGCGCCGGAATTTGACCGCTCGCAGCCCTTTCGTATTGTCGCGGATTTTACGCCGTCCGGCGATCAGCCAACAGCGATTAAAACATTGGTGCAGGGGTTAAAAGACGGTCTGACCGATCAAACACTCCTCGGAGTGACAGGCTCGGGCAAGACCTTCACTGTTGCGCATATCATACAAGAACTCCAAAGGCCGGCCCTTATTCTTGCGCCGAATAAAACACTTGCCGCGCAGCTCTACTCCGAATTCAAAACCTTCTTCCCCGATAATGCGGTGGAATATTTCGTCTCTTACTATGACTACTACCAACCCGAAGCCTACGTGCCGCGCTCCGATACCTTCATCGAGAAGGACAGCTCCATCAACGAGCAGATCGACCGCATGCGCCACGCCGCCACCCGCGCCTTGTTCGAGCGCAAGGATTGTATCATCGTTGCCTCTGTGTCGTGCATTTACGGTATCGGCTCGAAGGAAGATTACATGGCCATGGCCTTTCCCCTGATGCAGGGGCAAATCATAGAGCGCGAAGCCCTCATCGCCAATCTTGTCGAGCTTCAATACAACCGCAACGACATCGCGTTCGAGCGCGGGACATTCCGCGTAAGAGGGGATACGGTCGAGATTTTCCCTGCCCACTTCGAAGATCGTGCATGGCGTTTTTCCCTGTTCGGCGATGAGCTGGAGAGCATCACCGAGTTTGACCCGCTCACAGGCGAGAAATTCGAAACCCTCGAAGGCGTGCGCATTTTCGCCAATTCGCACTACATCACACCTGGGCCGACCATCCAGCAAGCCATCACGCAAATAAAGGCCGACCTCAAAACCCGCCTTGCCGAGTATGAGCGCGAGGGCAAACTCCTCGAAGCACAGCGCCTCGAGCAACGCACGAAATTCGACCTTGAAATGCTGGCCGCCACCGGATCGTGCAAGGGTATCGAGAATTACTCCCGTTATCTTACGGGGCGCAAATCCGGCGAAGCGCCGCCAACCCTGATCGAATATTTACCGGACGATGCGCTCATGTTTCTGGATGAAAGCCACGTGATGATCCCGCAACTCCGCGCCATGTATAATGGTGATCGCGCCCGTAAAACCACACTGGTTGATTACGGCTTCCGCCTGCCTGCGGCCATTGATAACCGACCCTTGCAATTCGAGGAATGGAATGCCTTGCGCCAGCAAACAATCTATGTCTCCGCCACACCGGGGGAGTGGGAGCTCCGGCAATCCGGCGGGATCAGCGCCGAGCAAGTCGTCCGCCCGACAGGGTTGATCGATCCGCCGGTTGAAATCCGTCCTACCAAAACGCAAGTCGATGACCTGATGCATGAGTGCCGCGAAGTGGTGAAGCAGGGCGGGCGCGTTCTTGTGACCACGCTCACCAAAAAAATGGCCGAGGATCTCACCGAATATCTGAACGAGCACGATATAAAGGTGCGCTATCTCCATTCCGATGTCGACACGTTGGAGCGCATCGAAATCATGAACGATCTGCGCCACGGCGCGTTTGATGTGCTGGTCGGCATTAACCTGCTGCGTGAGGGGCTGGATATTCCCGAATGTATGCGCGTGTGTATCCTTGATGCGGATAAGGAAGGCTTCCTGCGCTCCAAAACCTCACTGGTGCAAACCATTGGCCGCGCCGCCCGCAATATCGAGGGCAAAGCCATCCTCTACGCCGATAAAATCACGGACTCTATGCAATACGCGATTGACGAAACCGCCCGCCGCCGCGAAAAGCAAATCGCCTATAATACGGAGCACAACATCACACCGGAGAGTATCAGGAAAAACATCTCCACCGTCTTCGATCATATGTATGCGCAAAAAGAAACAGTCAAGATCGCCAGCCTGAGGGAAGAGGAGGTCATGGATTTCCTCCACCATCCCGATAAAATGCGCAAGCATATAGAGAAGCTGAAAAAGGAGATGCTCAAAGCCGCCGGCGATCTGGAGTTTGAGGTTGCAGCCAAGCTCAGGGATGAAATCAAAGCCCTTGAGGAAAAGGAGATCGGGGTTTAGGACGTTTCTTTACTCTGATTGTTTTCTTTTTTTGACATAAGTTTTACGTCGGTGTACTTATGCTATAAGTAAAAAAGGCGGATAAAAAAATATGACATCATTTGCACAAAAAATGGCGACTGCTTTTCGCCATTGTGAAAGACATCCGGTCGACCCGAAAATTTTAATTACGGGTAACGCCAAAGGTGTGCCAGCGTTACTTCTACCAGATGTAAAGGCTGTTATTTTGAGGCAACCCATACCACAGGAGGTTGCTGATGTTACCGCTGGCATGACATTTGACCAGATTGCAGCTTTGCATAAAGCGTGTTCTCAATTCAAGGGGCGATTTGACCCGACCAAAGGGGTTGAAACATTGCGGGGGCGCCGCATATTCGGTACAGATCAAGAAGCAGAGGTAATGGGCCATGACTTGGAAGTTCGCGCGGAAATACTTCGAACAGTAGCAGAAAATTTCAGGCGCATTTATACGTGGTTTCACGGTCAACTTAAAATTACGCAGGGATATCACGTTGATACAATTGATGTGATAAGAAGTTCTAGGGTTTATCGTGGGGGAACGGTGAGCATCATTACCGCGGACCTGGAACAACAACATTATGAACAAGCCTGTGCACATGGACGTAAATCGTCTGCGCTGGATAGGCGTGTAGCAGAGAAAATATATCCCTACGAACCCCTGCAGAGCGGAGATGGTCTCTATACAAAATCCAGAGAAGATGGCTCTGCGTTTGGAAAAACACAGTCGCTTGTTCATTGTGGCGTGGATACAGAAGAAGAAGGAGGTGGGCGCATCTTCTCTGGCATGGATCTATACAAACCGGAAATAGGATAAGAGAGAAACTGGAGGCATGACCAAAATTCTTCTTGCCCTTCATGTTTTGTTTTTGCTCCTGCTGTCAAGCTGGCTGGCCGCGGTGCTGGTCTGTCTTGGGTATTACGGATATCACATCTGGGGCGTGCAAGAATATGTAGAAACCGGCACTTTTGTTGAAACCATCTTCTCGGTCAGTCTATCAGGCTTTGCTATTGCTGTGGGGCCGATTGTGGTGGTGGTCTGGCCGCTTTGTATTTTTATGGCCGTGAAAAACTATGGCGGCTTTTTGAATTATTTGATGAGCGCACTCCTCGTCGCCGTCCCGCTACAAGGGGTGGTCAGCCAAATGAACAAAGGCGATATCGGTGCGCGCTTCACTGATTACGTGTTTATCCTCACCGCGATTGTGGCGGCGGTTATTTATTATGCGCTGGCGGAGCGGGTTCGGTTTACAAGGTTTATGAAGGGTTGAAGAGAAGGAGTTGGGGGTTTAGGCGGTTCTACCTAAATTATAAAAGAAGGAGACATACGCGATCAAAAACATTGTTCCTAATACGATTGCCCTAGCACCATATAAATATCTCAAATTAACCAAAAAAAGCGCCCGTCACAGGCGCTTTTGGAATTTTATACTCTTCGTTGGGAGAGGGCTATCCGTTGGCGAGTTCAGATTGGTATAGGTGATGTGCAAAATTAGCTAAAAGAGATATGCCGATTGCTGTATTATAGGATTGTACTTTTGTCGCCCTATGTTCACCGATATAGTCCCCTAGAGTTGCTTCCGGAAGATCTTTTGCGTCTGTAAACATACGTCTTAGCATTTCTTTTGCTTCTTTCGTGTGCCAGCCATTACCTGTAATACCGCCAAGGAGATATCCCAGCATCATGGCCGAGTAGGGAATGGCGTAGACAGCCGCAGTGAAGGCAAGTTTTGCTCCGGGTGTGTTGTCGGAATTAATCATGGCTTTGGCAGCTAGATAAAAAGTAACCCCCAAGGCACCAGGCCACAGCACATCGTTCAAAATGGCTGGTTCTGATGTTCTGTCGTTGGTTGGCCCTGTTTCTTCTGCTAAAAATCTCATTTATCTACCCCTTTTGTTTATAATTTTTTACAACATACGTAATCAGCTACTATTATGTCAATCATTTTAGAGACCACTAACACTTGAATAAATTCCTATTTCTTGCTACACTCTCCCCATAAACACCCGAAATCCGTTAAAATTCAACCCTGATCACAGGAGATTTTTCTATGACTTTAGACTTTAACAAAGAGGGAATCCTGAAGGTTAAAATGCATGATTTCAAAAACAATATTTCGCGCTATATCCGCTATATGCGGGCGGGGCGCATGACGATGGTGCTTGTGTACCGCCACCGCGATCCGGTGGGGCTATTCGTTCCCTATGTGAATGGCGATTTTATCAATCCGTATGATCCTAAATTCGTGCCCGACCCGAAAGCGGTGCGTCAGGTGGAGTATGAGGAGCTGATAGCGGAAATGCGGAAGGAAAAAGAGTCTCATCCGCTTCCTGATTGTTAACAGAAAATATAACCCGATATTATGGCCCGTTTGGTTTTTTCAGTGTTATAACAGCGCATTAGGTGCTGGAGCGTTGCAAAAAGTTGGGCCATAATGCGCAAATCCCCCCTTATTTCTGGCCCGAATTTCTATGTTTTCCTGCCTATTCGGGCTATATTCCTCCTTACCCCGTCTAAAAAGCGGGCCATTTTCATCTAAAATCTGGCCCTTTTTTCATTATTCTGGCCCGGTTACTAAAAATTGACATAATCATAATGTTTATGTAAGTTCTGTCCTATAAACAATAAATTAAGCGGGTTAGGTAAATGAATTTTCAAGATAAAAGCGAAGCAGAGCAATTGGCTGTCCTCGAGGTCAGATTGGCGGCCATGAAAAATCGGGGGGTAAGGGTAAGCCTTTTTCTTGACGAAAAATTTGAATATCAGGAAATTGCCTTTCGTTTAATGCAGCAAGAATCCTTGAATGAGCAGCAGACTGCAACCTATGCAGATCCGGAAAAAAAGGCTTTAATTGAAGAGATCCTTCACGACATGTACAGAAGAAACGTAATCTTTACTGATTTGGAGGAAGCAGAGGCAGCGGGCCGTCAGTCGCGGTATGAATCCGTGCGCGAACTGGCGTGGAGCCGTCTGGATCAAGCGGTTGCGGAGATCACGCAATATGAAGGTTTTCCAACAGTTCAGCAGTTACATAATTGCCTATACGGTTTTTCTTTGGGGCCTTTATCTGGGGTTGAGGGCTCTCTGGCTGTTCAGTTTCAAAACGGCGTGCAGGCGCATTACAATCTACCCGAATTATTCGATAGCAACGCTTTAATTGTGCATGATATGTACGGAGAGCGCGGCCACACCGGTTCAATTCTATCGGAAAGAGGGCAAGAAATGCTCGATCGCCTTGATCTTATACATGGCAAATGTGATTGGGAAGTGAATGGCCCGCCACCAGAAGCGCCTGCTGCACCGACAGAAGTGCCTCAGCCTCTTTAATTTTTTTGGTATTAACCTGCACGAGTGAACCAAGGCGTTCTGGCTTTTTGGATGAAATTGCTTTAGAATCATAACATTAGAGCAAGGAGTATCTATACTATGTGGTCAGAAGCATTTCTTAAGGCAGTTCGTTGGTTAATCCTTGCCGAGCTTGTGGTTTTTGGAACATGGTCATTCATCAAAACAAACTATGAGCATAAATTTATAGATGCCGGCCGGTTGTTTCCTTCCGACAAAATATCCAATACAGATGAATTTGTTTCCTGGTCTTCTCAGGGGGTTTGGACGTTTGTGACGATCTTTTGTTACGGCATGATATTTATTCTGGGCCATTTCTGGAAAGATTTTGATCGTAAGGTGCTGCTGATTAGTGTCGGGGTGTTTGTTGCACTTTCTATTTTATCTTCCTACGCGCCGGAAGCATTATATGTTTTGTTTGGTTTTGCGCTTAATGCTTTTCACCCCTTGTTTTTATGGGTGGCCATCATGCCTGTTCTGGGTGTGCCGATTATGACGTTGATCTACAAAAAAATGGACTAAAAGCACCATTTTTTCTTTTGCACTGCGAAGTTATAGCATCTTGTTTATGTTATATTTTTTGATTTATACCCGCATTGCAGCACATGTTTATACGTTAAAATTAGCACTGAGAGCGGGTTTCATGGTAATATTAACATATGTATAATGAGATGGTGAAAAATAGGTGTTTCACCCCACAGGAGTTGATACTAGGCCAGGATTGCCTGAACATATTATTTTTATGCATAGGCATATTGACCTTATCGGGGTGTGTAACCACCGGAAAATCAAGCCCACTGGCGCCAACGCCGCCGGTTATGAATAGTTTAGTATCTACACAAGCCCAAAATGATATCCGAAATGAAACCGATTTCTCGAAAATCGGGAATGAAGAATACGTCAAAGTTGCTGCAATTATTGACGGCTCTAATGGTGGGGTCTTGTCACCGCTGGAAACGCAAAGTGCTATTCCTGACAATGCAAAAGCACAGCCATCCCTCGCTTTGGCAGGGTGTCGCTTAAAGGACCGCTTTGATAGGAAAGCCGTACTTGCGTATGAATGGGATAGAAGCAGGCTTGCTCTTGATGTTGACGGCGTTAATATGGGCGGCGGCGGAGAAAAAGGTTTTCGCGTCGAATACAAATTAAGATTACAGCCCGAAAAGCCAAAAACACAGAGATGTCGCTATAGCTCGAAATGGCAAGGGTTAGTCGGTTCGGGGTATAACGAGTTGTTTGTACGCGAGAGCGATACGGTCTGGACAGAGATAAAAGACATCAAGAATCAGGCGTCCGAATACATCGATAAATTATTCTAAGACAAAGTTTTTTTAGCAAAAACATTTCATACTGCCCAACAAAGTTAAAAAAAGCTTTAACTTTTCAATAGAGTAGGTTGATTTTCTCATGTGGATAACGTAGAGTAACAAATGTCGCAAGTCCTGCGACCTAACTTTCTGTGTTAAAAATTTAATATACGTGCTGGGAATATGTCATGAGAAAAGCTCTCTTACGTCTAATAATGTTATTTGCGCCTTTTATGCTTAGTGCATGCGGCGAGGGCTGGGTGGCCCAAAAGACATCAACTTATTTTCCTTACGGGAACCAAAGAACCGCCGGAACAGGGGTTGTTTACGTTCGTGCGAAAATGATGCCTGAAAAAGAATTACAACTTGCGCCCGAGACCGAGGCTGCTGAAGAAGTTATGCCCCCGCCTGAAGAAGAGGTGAAGCCTGTGCTGGATGCGGAAGATATTTTCGAGGATGCGCAAACAAAGGGTGCGGCGCCTGCTAAGCGCACTCAGCCAGAAGAAAGTATGGATTATGACGGTGGCGAAGGCACGATGAAAGATGATCACACATCGGTACCAACCGAGAATCAAGATAAGCACGCGTCTTTAACGCCAGAGCCATCATCATCAGATGAAATGACTGCCGAGCAATATATCTCGCAGGCACCCAAGCAGATTGATGTGCCCGAGGTTCGGATCATAGAAGCGCAGCCTGCCGCCGGTGTAGAGGAAGGTGAGATTATTGAAGCTTATGCCAGCGAATATGACATGCATGGCGATGTTGCCGAAACAATCGAGACATACGAAAACAAGATTGAACAACCTGCAAAAGAAATTGTTTCACCGAAAAAAGATATAATCGAGGTGGATTCAGTTGTGAGGGTTAAGTCTGTGGGGCAGTTGAATCTTAGCGAGATTTATCAGGATCCTTTTGCACAATAAAAAGCGAATACTTGGGGACAGGAGTGAAAACGGCACATGCGGGAACATGTGCTGTTTTTTTATGATAGATAAAAATTGAGATAATTTCAAAACGATAGTGATAGACAATATACAGAGTTTGGTATTACCATAATAGTAAGGGGTCGTTTTAGTAAACCCGCATATAGGCTGTAAGGCGATAGCAAAATAAGTAATAAGAAACGCCGCAGTTTTAACTTACCGTACATATTGATGAAAGGTTCTGTGTCATGTCACTAGAAGTTGAAACAGTTGTTGCTGTCTCAATCATGATGGCCGTATTTTCCGCGGTTGCTGCGATTGGGTCCAGCATTGTTCTTGGTGTGGGGTTTGAGAGACTTCGCTCTGGTTTCGAAGTTATTCGGAAGCAGACAGGTTTCTTTAGTGACGCCATACACAAGTTAGAAGAAAAAATGGAAGTTGTAGATGAACAGACAGGAAAGTTTTCCAAAGCGATTACTGTCATGGAGTCAAAGGTGACCAACGTTGGTGATCAGGCGAATGCATTTACACACTCAATTGAAAAGCTAGAGAAAAAAGTCGAAATTGTCGATAAGCAAGCAGGGTTCTTCGGGAACGCGCTTCATCAGCTTGAAGAAAAAGTTGAGAAAGTCAGTACGCATGAGGATATTCTGGCCGAACGCATCGAACAGCATGCAGATGCCGATGTGCTTAGTATTGGCAAAACAGAAGCTCTGGTTTCTCATGCCGAAGAACTGCTAACGCAGATGGGTGCTCTGGCAAACCGTCTGTCAGAAGAAAAGTCATCGGATGCGAATTCTTTGTCAAATGAAGGTCACAAGCTTAAGATTGACGAAAGTTTTGCGAATTACATGCATACTCCTACGACCGACACAGGTGGTATAAGCTATAACTAAATCATAAATAACTCATATATGTAGCTCTTGAATTATGGCCGGGTTTTTCCCGGCCATTTTTTATTCTTTGGTAACAAGGCAATAAGCTATGGAAAGCAGAATGAAAGCAAGGTAAAATAGGTGTAGTGTGGACGTTATGTCTGTTGTTGATTTTCTTCTTGTGAGGGTGTTCATTTGTCTTTGTCGTGGTCTTTTGTTGTCTGGTTTCTTGTATCTGCTCTACTGATTGGGTTCTGGTCGTGGACAAGTTATGTGCTTTACAAGCAGAAGAAGGCTTGGAAACTTTACGCGGAAAAAAGAAAGCTTCGCTATTATCCTAACGGGTTATATGAAACCCCATCGGTCAGCGGAGCGGTAGAGGGCTACAAAATATCGTTCTTTGCCAGTGATCATTCGGAGCTGGATGCACGTTCACAACGGCGCCTATCCGCGATAGAAATCAATCTCCACTCAAGCCTGTCCGTTTCAGGTGCGATCGCTAGCGGCGGTATGGTTGCCGTTATCGAAAGCCTGGAGGGCAATAAAGAGTTCAAGCCAAATGTAGAGCATTGGGATGATTCATATGTGATCAGGACGGACGATGTCCATTACATGCAGGCTTATTTGACGGATGAAAGGATTGAAAAAATCACGGGTCTTATGCGCATGGATAAGGCATGGGTTATTATCGTGTTTTTACCGGAGAACGGTTTGCTAAGGCTTGATACCCCGTTGCCGCTTGATGATCCCAGAAAGATAGACGAGGTGGTCAAGACGATGGTTGATGTGGCCAAGGCGCTTGAACTCAAAGATGGTGAGGATAAAGACATCATCAGAAACGCATCAAAGATCAGCAAGAAGGAAAAAAGACTGGTTATTGACGAAGATCTTCTTGAGGATGATATCGGCCTTGAGTTGGAACCTGAAGGCGATGACAGTGAATAAGCCGACTTCTCAAAACGTATTTAAATAGGAAATATCTCGTTTCCGGATGTGTGTATAAACTTCACTCAAAATTATCAATATGGAAACCGAAGGGCAAAAAATCGTGCTCTTCATAGCTTGTTCTTGCCTCGGAAAGGTTAAAGATACAGTTCGTTTCGCTTGTTTCATGTTCACGAATTAAATGTATTATTTTTGAATTACTTGTATTAATAAACTTATAGTTTCCTTTAACTAATTCTATTTGATTTTTGCGCCAGTTTAGGAATTTTTTCGTAAAACTTAAGACAGAGATGTTTTGAGTGGTTTGATAAAAAATGTTTATATCAAAATGTGTTTCAGGGATAGGGAGCCACGGCGTGTTTTGTGAAAAACCACAGTGGTTTTCATCATCCCATGGCATAGGGGTACGGCATCCATCTCGCCCTTGCCACTCAGGCCATGTTTCTTTGGCCCAAGGGTCTTGAATGTACGCCTTTGGAATTTTTGCCTCGGGCAAACCTAATTCTTCGCCTTGATAAAGAAATACACTCCCTGGAAGACACCCTAAAAGGGCAATGAGCATCTGGCTGAAATCCGGATCAGAGTCGTACGGCTTAAACCACCGGCTAGCGGCCCTTACAACATCATGATTAGAGAATGCCCAACTGGGCCACGCCGGTTCCTTTTTAGCCGATTCGTCCGAATCATTTAACGCGTAAAAAGTCTCGATAGGCGTACTTATGGATAAATCTGTGAGTTCTTTGTGTATTCCTGACATCATATCCGTGTTGTAAGACGTATGAAGGCGATTTAGGCCTCTTGTGTACTCATAAGCGCGTTCATAGGGGTGATCATCGCCTATTTCGCCGATAAGGACCCTATCAGTATATTGATCCGTCAGCTGTCTTAATTTTTCGATAAAAGCCAGATTCTCGGGACGGGATTTGTCGTATATATGTTGCTGTGCGGAATAGGGGGTGTTGTGTTCGAATTGTGTGGCGAATGCAGTGCCGTCCTGTCGGTCTGGATTATCTTGCAATGCAGTATCATGGAAATAAAAATTAACAACATCCAGCCGGAAGCCGTCTACGCCTTGATCCAGCCAGAACTTACAGATATTAAGCATTTCTTGTTGTACTTGCTGATTGTGAAAGTTGAGGTCCGGCTGTTCCTTCAGAAAGTTATGAAGGTAATATTGACCGTAGCGCTCGTCCCATTCCCAAGCAGAGCCGCCAAAAACGGACACCCAGTTGTTGGGCGGGGCATGATTTCCAGCTTCATCTATCTTTGTATCGGCCCAAACATACCAATCCTTTTTATCAGGATCAGAAAACCATGGATGCTCGTTTGATGTGTGGGAAAGAACAAGGTCTATAATGATTTTGAGGCCAAGCCTGTGTGCTTTTTCGAGAAGATGATTGAAATCTTCAAGCCTGCCAAAAATAGGATCAACATCCCGATAGTCGGAAACATCATATCCAAAATCTTTCATGGGAGATTTAAAGAAGGGGGATATCCAAATCGCATCAACCCCGAGGCCGGAAACATATTCAAGTTTTTCGGTTATGCCGTTCAGGTCACCAATACCGTCATTATTGGTATCCAAAAAGCTGCGCGGGTAGATCTGGTAAAAGACCGCCCCGCGCCACCAATCAGGATCAGACATAGTGTCTATGTCCTGTAATTTTATTCGGCTGCAGCATCTGCGCCGGTTTCCGCTTCCGCGTCACCAGCTGCCGGCTCTTCCTGTGCGGCATCATTTGCCATGCCGCCCATTGCCATTTTGACAATTTTGTCAGGGCTTGAAGGAGGCTCACCAACAGCAACTTTGTCAATGAATTCCATGCCGGATGTTACCTGGCCTAGCACAGTATACTGACCTGTCAGGAAGCTACATCCCGTATCTGTAAAACAGATAAAGAACTGTGAATTTGCGCTGTCCGGATTTGCACTGCGTGCCATACCGACTGTCCCACGCTTATATGGGTATTGGCTGAACTCTGCAGGAACGTCAGGATATTGTGAGCCGCCTGTGCCCGTACCTGTTGGATCACCTGTCTGGGCCATGAAGCCGCTGATGACACGGTGGAATACGATTCCATCGTAGAAGCCTTCTCCTACAAGTGTTTTAATGCGCTCAACATGTTGTGGTGCAATATCTGGAAGCAGTTCAATGACAACTGTGCCACCTGATGATACGTCCATATGAACTGTGTTGGCCGGATCTGCAGCATCTGCAGTTGTCGCTGTTGTCATAATGAAAAGACCTCCCAGTAGTATAGCGAGTGAAAGGGTAAATTGCTTAAGCATAGTACGTCCTCTTAAGAGTTGTGATTAAGTCTTATAGTGGTCGCATATCAGGCAAGGAATATCAAGAGGGAATAAAGGCCACGTCTAGGAAACGGGTTCCTTGGTGGTGTCTGCAATTTTTTGCATTTGATCTGAGAGCGCGTTAATTGTGAGGGCATTGTTATGTGTATCAACAATAGCTTTCATTTCACAGGCACAGGAACAGCAATTCATGCTTTCGCCACCAGAGCAGGCCGCATAAACTTCCTTCACGGTCGTTTTTCCAGTGTCTCCAAGGTGTTCCTGAACATCTTTATCTGTAAATGGGTTGCAGAGGCATATATACATATTTTACAGCTCTTTCGATTATGATTCGAGTTACTAATAATAACCATTATCATTTAGGACTTGTTAATGCAAGTCATTATCATTTAGAGCAAACATATTCTTGTTCAATAAAATACAGGCTAGGATAGAGGCCAGAAGAGGAAAAAATATGAGATTGTTTAGGGGTATTTTTGTTTTGGCCTTTGTTATGTTTGCTGTCGGTTCAATCGCCTCTTTTGCAAAGGGCCCCGAACATATTGTTTATAAACTTCCACCCAAAAAAGTGGTGGAATATATTGATAAAACAGCAGGTGAGCGGCGTATTATATTTATATATGCATCCTGGTGCCCGTATTGCGCAAAGAAGATGCCGGGTATTATGGATTTGGAGCGCAGTAAAAAAAATTCTGTTATTGCAATTTCTGTTGATGAAAGTTATCCGGATTTTGTCCGGTACCTAAGGCGGTTTAATGAAATTCCATTCAAAATTATCCTTAATGATTCGTCTGAAAAAAGATTGGCCGATACATTCAAAAAATATGGTGTAGAACCATGGGATGGAATTCCGAGGATAATCTTTTTAAATGAAGATAACGAGGTCGTCGGGCAGGGTAATTATACCGTTGAAGCCGCGGCCGAATTTATATCCGGGAAATAAAAAAGAGACTAAAGAGCCTCTTTTAAATAGTGTTTAGTTAGCTTCTGAATCCAGAGGGCTTTCAGAATTAAGCTGCAAATAGTTTTGAATGCCCATATCCTCGATCATCTGCAACTGTGTTTCCAGATAGTCAATATGGCCTTCTTCATCCGCTAGAATTTTTGCAAACAGATCACGCGTAACAAAGTCTTTTACTTCCTCTGCATAGGCGACAGCATCACGGTAATGGATGGCGCCGTCATGTTCCAGCTTCAGATCGCATTCCATGATTTCTTTCACATTCTGGCCAATGAATAATTTCCCGAGATCCTGAAGGTTTGGAAGCCCCTCAAGGAAAAGAATGCGTTTGATCAGTGAATCGGCATGATGCATTTCTTCGATTGATTCATTGTATTCATGCTTCGCAAGTTTTGTGACGCCCCAATCATCCATCATACGTGAATGCAAGAAATACTGGTTCACCGCTGTAAGCTCTTTTTTCAGTGCTTCGTTAAGATACTGGATAATTTTTTTGTCGCCCTTCATGGCTGTCTCCTTGCTTTCAATTTATGCGAATGTGCGATCAAAGATCGCATCGATATGTTTAGTGTAAGCATCGTAAGTGAAAATAGCATCTAGATCACTTTTGTCAAGTTTTTCAGTTACTTGCGGATCATTCTCAAGCGCATTACGAAGTTTGAGTGTGCCCTTGCTTTCCCAGACATGCATTGCCGATTTTTGTACAATTCGATAGGCATCTTCGCGCGAAATACCGGCCTGTGTGAGTTCCAGAAGAACGCGCTGCGAGAAGACCAGCCCACCCATTTTTTCCAGATTTTCTATCATTGTGTCGGGATAGACGAGCAGTTTTTCAATAACATTGGCCAATCGGTTTAGCGCATAATCTGCGGATATCAATGCATCGGGCAGGATTGTACGTTCAACGGCAGAATGCGAAATATCACGTTCATGCCAGAGTGCAACGTTTTCGAGAGCGGGAATAACTGCAGCGCGGATAATACGGGCTTGGCCTGTTAGGTTCTCGGCCGAGATCGGGTTGCGCTTGTGTGGCATGGCGGAGGAGCCTTTTTGTTTCTTTTCATCAAAGAACTCTTCGGCCTCTCTTACTTCCGTGCGTTGCAGGTGGCGAAGTTCGACCGCTATATTTTCGATAGAGCTCGCAATAACGCCAAGTGTTGCAAAGAACATGGCATGACGATCACGCGGGATAACCTGCGTTGCGACTGTCTCGGCTTTTAACCCGAGTTTTTCAGCCACATGTGCCTCTATAGCCGGATCTGCCGTGGCGTAGGTTCCAACAGCGCCTGAGATTGTAATTGTGCCGACTTCTTCCTTGGCAAGAATCATACGATCCTTTGCACGTTTGAAGGCGGCATAATGGCCTGCAAGTTTTAAACCGAATGTTGTAGGCTCGCCGTGAATACCGTGGCTGCGTCCAATACATATTGTATTCTTATGCTCCAGCGCGCGTTTCTTCAATGCGGCTAAAACTTTATCAAGATCCGCGATAATCAGATCTGCGGCCTGTGTGAGCATCACAGCAAAACTTGTATCTATAACATCCGAGCTGGTCATGCCTTGGTGAACATAACGCGAATCTTCACCAACAAATTCTGCAACCGAGGTTAGAAAGGCAATGACGTCGTGTTTGACTTCGGCTTCTATCTCATTGATACGATCAACATCAAAATCACCTTTTTCACGTAGGGCCTTCGCGGCACTTTCCGGAACAGTACCCATTTCCGCCATTTTTTCAAGCGCCAGCGTTTCAACCTCCAGCCAGATACGGAATTTGTTTTCCTGTTCAAAAATAGTTGCCATTTCGGGGCGGCTGTAGCGTGGGATCATAATTAGCCTTACGTCTGTGTTGAGCACAGAAATTATGCGATTTTACCGTAATGATCAAGGGGGGCTAGAAATATTTACCAGCGCCAAAGGCATATTTCTTGTTTCTGACGCCCACGGTTGCGGGGACGCGGTATTTTTCGAAGTAGTCATAACCCTCTTTCAGATTCTTCCAGAAAGGATACCACTGGGAGGCTTGGCGCATCGCCATGTTTTCTTCGGTCATACGGAAAGGGAAAATATGAATCGGTATAGATTCGTGGCCATATTTAAAATTATTCTCGATAATCAGATATATTTCACCGATATTCCGGTTTGTCATGGCCAGACAGCCTTCGGATACGCAACTGCCGTGAATCATGAGAAGTGAGCCTGTACGTCTATGAGAGCGGTCATATTCATTGGGGTAGCCGATGTTGAAGGACAGGAAGTATTGGCTGTTCGGGTTCAGGCGCTCTTCTGTAACTTCATAGAAACCTTCTGGAGTTTGCAGGTCGCCTTCTTGAAGTTTTGGGCCAAGCCGTCCTGATTTTTTGCAGATGTTATAGGATTTAAACAATTCATATTCAGGGCTATACGCGCTTTTAACCCATAACTCCAATTTCATTTCGGATTTAAAGGCCCGAATTAGCATCGGGTTTTCCATCCCAAGTCCTTTGAGGGCCATTTCTGTCCTGAGTACCGAAAAATTCCTTTTGCGTATATGCTCAAGCTTTGTATTAACGGGAAGGGGGTGCGGGATAAATTGTGGCGGCGCAGGGGTAGAACGTCTTGGGTTAGTGGTAACGCATCCGGTAAAGAGAAGGGCGCTCATGCAGAGCAAAATCAAAAACCTCAGAGCCATTTATATCAAGCCCTCATTCCTGAAGGATGTGTAGCCTTTTCGGGCAATGATAATATGATCATGGATAGTAATATCAAAGGGTCTTGCCGCTTCTATTATTGCATTCGTCATATCAATATCAGCTTGTGAGGGTTTGGGGTCACCACTGGGATGATTATGCATGAGAATTAAGGCTGTTGCACCAAGTTCTAGGCTACGCTTCATAATTTCCCGGGGATAGGCGGGTGTATGATCGACTGTGCCGGAGCCCTGTATTTCGTCCGCAATTAACTCGTTCTTTTTATTCAGAAACAAAATGCGGAAATGCTCCTTTTTTTCATGGGCCATTGTCATGTGGCAATAATCCATAAGGCGGGTCCAGTTATTGAGAACAGGTTTTTCCATGAGCTCCTGTTTCATCATGCGTTCCGCAATGGCAGAAACAGATTTTATAGCGGTCGCTATATTTTCACTGATACCCTCTACTTTTTGTAGGTCGGTATGGGTGGCGCTCATTAATTCCGGCAGTGTGCCGAAATGGGAGAGCAGTCGCTTTGCCAATTCCTTCACATCACGACGTGGTATGGCCATAAACAAAAGCAGTTCAATCAGTTCATAATCTTGCAGGGCGTTCGGTCCGCCGGTTACAAAACGATCACGCAGTCTTTGCCTGTGGCCTGCGTAGTGTGGTTTGTCGTCTTGCTCTTTCTTTGCGGCCTGTGTCATTTAGGTATAGGGTGGTTTTGTATAACCTTTAGGGGATAATGTGAATATCTCGAAACCGTCATCGGTTACTGCCAGCGAGTGTTCGAATTGGGCCGAGAGTGAACGGTCGCGTGTAACAGCCGTCCATCCATCTGTTTTTAACACTTTTGTGGCGTAATGTCCCGCATTAATCATGGGCTCAATCGTAAAAAACATGCCGGGTTCAAGAACAGATCCGGTATTTGGTGTACCAAAATGCATGACGGAAGGCGGGCAGTGAAATACACGTCCCAACCCATGTCCACAGAAATCACGTACAACCGAGAAGCGATGGTTTTCTGCAACTTGTTGAATTGCATGCCCGACATCGCCAAGCGTTGCTCCGGGTTTTACGGCTTCTATGCCTGCCATCATGGCGTCATAGGTGACGTCACACAAGCGGCGGGCTTTGATAGGTATTTTATCGCCAACCAAATACATGCGCGATGAGTCACCATGCCATCCATCCAGAATGACAGTAACATCGATGTTTACAATATCGCCCTCGCGGAGTTGCTTCTCATTTGGAATACCGTGACAAACCACATGGTTAACAGACGTACATATTGATTTCGGGAATGGTGTCGGAGCAGCCCCCTGATAATTTAGCGGTGCAGGAATTGCGCCTTCTTTTGTACAATAATTGTGGCAGAGTTGATCAAGCTCCTCTGTTGTTACACCGGGTATGACGTGATCTGTGATCATGTCCAGAATTTCGGCAGCAAGCTTACCTGCCTTACGCATGCCCTGAAAGCCTTCTTCTCCGTGAAGCTCCGCTCCCTCTAATGTAAATCGACGATTTTCCAAAGGATTAGGATTGAATGTCATCATTCTCTTTCTTGTGTTTTTTAACGCTGTGAACTCATAACCATTCATGTTAAATATATCGTTGTACCTCTTGTGTAAAGAAAGATTGGTTTTATACGATGGACAAACGCTACACAGCGGCCATGATTGTAATCGGTAACGAGATATTATCGGGACGTACGCAAGACCTGAATATCAACTATGTTGCACAGAAACTCGTGGAATGTGGTGTGGGGCTTTCCGAGGTGCGTATTGTTCCAGATGAAGAGCGCAAGATTGTCGATGCCATTTTTGCGCTGAAAAACAGTGTTGATTATATTTTTACTACGGGGGGTATAGGCCCTACGCATGATGATATTACCGCGCAGAGTATTGCCAGCGCATTTGCTGTTCCCCTAGAAGAAAATCAGGAGGCGAAGCAGCTTCTCCTTTCACATTATGGCGAGAACGATTTAACCGATGCCCGCCTTAAAATGGCAAGAATACCAAAGGGGGCAGAATTAATCCCTAATCCTGTTTCTGCGGCGCCGGGATTTGTTATTGAGGGCGTATACGCGATGGCTGGCGTTCCAAGAATTATGCAGGGGATGATGGATCATATAGCCAGCACACTTAAGGGTGGTGCAGTTGTTTTATCAAAAACTGTGCAATGTGCCTTAAGAGAAAGCGTAATATCAGACGCACTTGGTGAAATTCAAGAGGATTATAGCGCTGTAGAGATCGGGAGTTATCCGTATTTTAAAGATGGCGTATTAGGCGTTAATGTTGTTTTGCGTTCTGCCTGTGAAGATGCTTTGGAAGAGGCGTATAATGACGTTATCGAGATGTTAAAAGGATTAGGAGCTTAGTATGCGCCGGAGCGACAGAGTACAACACGCAGGGTTTTGATAAGGATCACTATATCCCCCCAAACAGACCAGTTCCGCACATACCAGCTATCCCAGTATACCCGACGTTCAAAGCTTGCATTATTTCGTCCGCTGACTTGCCACAGGCCGGTAATGCCGGGTCGTACACGCAAATAATAGCTGATGGCGTCTCCAAAAAGCTTTGCTTCATCTTCAAGAATGGGGCGCGGCCCCACGAAGCTCATATCTCCTTTCAACACATTCCATATCTGTGGCAGTTCATCCAGACTTGTCTTACGGATAAAGCGCGCTGTTTTTGTTTGTACGCGTGGATCTTCCTGCTTTAATTTACGGAATTTTTCCCACTGTGCTTTTGCCTCAGGGTCTCGTTCCAGAAGCGCATATAAAAGATGGTTGGAGTTAGGTTCCATAGTGCGAAACTTCCAACAATTGAATTTCTTTCCTTTCCTGCCGATCCGTTCTCCGCCATAGAAAATAGAGCCGCCTTGTCCTTCTAGTTTTAGGAGTATGCCTACTATTGCTATAACAAGCACAAGGATCGGTAAAAGAATGACGCTTAACAGAACGTCCATGCTACGCTTAGCAAAGCGGCTAATGGGGGTTTCTACCGAGTTTTTTGAATGAAGAAGAATAAGATCATAACCAAAAAAGTTGCGGGCTTCCATTTCAAAAAGATTTATGCGCGATAATGGTGGTGCCACTGCGTAAATGGCATTCATATCATTCAGTATTTTGATAAGCTTGTCGCGTTCTTGCCCTCTAAAGGTTTCAAGAGAAATGACGAAGAAGTGATCAGTATTGGGTATTATATATTCTTTGTAATCGGTCTCGTTGCAGAGCAGTTTAACGTCCTTAAAGGTCTCGGGTATAATGTCCAGATCGCAACTATCCTCGGTTTGATCCAGAAGACAAACAAGTTTAACATCGTAGCCGGTATACGGGTCAGAGCTGAAGGCATGAAGAATATCACTGATTGTCGGTGTATCACCAATCAGAATTGTTGGAATGGACCAGACGCCGTTTTTACGTGCAATACGGTATATAAATTGTCGCGCCATCAGAATGAAGACAAAAACATAAATCCAACTAAGTCCTATCATCAGACGCGAAAATGACATTTTAAGTGCAAAACGCATAAAGCCATCTATTATGAAAGCAACGGTGCAGATAACTAGAATATGTTGTACCTGACTCCACCATGGGATGCGCTGAGTGTAATGTCCCTTACTAAAAAAAACGAAGAGTACCAGTGGGCACATCCAGATGAAAATCAGCGCGTATATACTTTTATAATCTGAAAGAGGTTTATTATAAATCTCCGGAAGAAAAGCATCTTTTAAAAGTACTGCTGTGAAGAGGGCGAGCATAAAGGATATACCCATAGCAATAATATCATAGAGCAAAAGCGTAGCACTCACAGTCTGTTTAACAAGCGCTCTTGGCTTGTGCTCTACACTGTTTTGTACATCGATTGTTTTATTCACGCGCTATCTCAAATATTGGATATTAGATTTTTGTTTCGCGTTTTCTATATCATTACAATCGGTCTTTATCTAGCGGAAAAGGTATCTTTTTTCTATGGCTTCAAATCAAAGTATATTCTGTGATATGGGATTGATCCATCAGGTGTTAGGCGCTTTTCCTGTATGACTGACGTTGCCTTTTTCAGTGAAATAACAACCATCGTTCCTTTGCCGCCATTAATCTCTTCGGTTACGTAAGAGTCGATCAGTTTAGATGATTTGTAGCTTTCACTATTTTTTCCAACCCATCGTGCGTCTGGAAGCTCAACAATGATTAATTTTTCATTGTTATCCAGATCAATTGAAAACCCTGTCTTTTGATTAGTATCAAGCACAATACGCACCTTATCTGCGTGTTCTCCGATACGCAGATTTGTTGCAACTATGCCATCGTATTTCTCAATGGGTTTTTCCGGTGGTTTAGGTTTGTCTGGAGGTTCCTCCATCCTGGGCGGTTCTGCAGGGGGAGAGGTTGCCTTAGGCGTTGGCTTACTCTCGGCCTTATACTCTCGATCAGAAACAGCATCCTGCGGTTCTGGAGGAGGTGGTGGCTGCGGATCAAGTTGCTGTACTTGCAACGATGGTTCAGAACGACTGGTCAAATCGAGAGGTGGCTGTTGGTTTGGTGTTTCCTGCAGCAATATCTCCAGTTCTTTGATCAGGTTCTGTATGTCCGACTCCACAGCGGCCAGTCGGACAATAGCCGGTCTATATGTTTCAAATTCCTTTCTAAGGTCTACAACCGCTGTTTCTACACGACTAAAGCGGTCATCTGTGTTCTTAATTTTTTCCGAGAAAAGAGTATCGGCATTGATACCTTTCATAGGTTTTAAGGCGGGCAAGCCGTTTGGCATATAAGTTGTATCGGTTTGGCCCGGGGCCAATGGTCCGTTTTCAAAACGCGGCGGTAGTGCTACGGGGGCGTTTATCCCGTCATTTTGAGGATTATTCTGATTGTTTTCTGATTTTTGGAGAGGTTCTCTGTCTGATGATTCGGCTTTAATAAGGCGTAGGGGGTTCTCGGGACTACACGCAGTTAGCAGACCCAGAAATAGCAAGAAACATAGACTCAGAGCTATTCTTTTAAACATATAGTTAAGAACCGTGCGCCCCAGAATTGAGGCAAAAGAACTGAAATAAGTACGCAGCAGAAAACACCAGTAAGAATTGTATCCTGAAACTGCACTTGTCTTCAACCTGATATTTTCAAATAAATCATATTATTGCACTTGATTTCTAACCATATTTCATTGTGTTAAAGGCGTTGATACAGAATCATAAAATAAATTGGTATGACATCACTTGCTATAAGCGGAATATTTTGTGATAAGGATTGCAGCATGAAGCGGCATTTTGTATAGTCAGTTATTCAAAAAATTGTTGGAGTTTTTCATGGTCCGGTATCGGATTCATATTAGTTTATTTCTGTTATTTTGCTGTTTTTCTTTTCCGGCAAGGTCTGGTGTGAGCGTGGTTCAGGGGTTAAGTTTTGGATCATTTATATCAAAGAATAATGATGCTCAATACGATATTACAGTAAATACAAATGGTTCCTATTCGTATGATGCCGCGGGATTTATCTTGATTTCAATACCAAATCCCGGGGTTTATGATATTGATGGACTAATGATATCGACGGCTATTACAAGTGTTGATGTAACTCAGAATGCGCCTTTGAGCGCTCCTGGTAATAGTTTGCAGATGCTTAATTTCACAGAAACACATCCTGGATCCACGGATGCTTCGGGTGTCGCCAGGATTGAAATTGGGGCAACGGCCAGAACCACAGGGTCCGGGACGCTTTATCCGGATCAGACATATACGGGCGTAGTAGAAATACAAATTAATTATTAGGATTTTAGAGGTTAATCAATTGAAACTTAAAGGAAAAAAAGTAATGAACAGGGCTCTCTTAGTGTTGTTATTTATCGCTGCGGCCTCTGGCTTTATGGTGAAAACGGCGAATGCAAATATACTCATAACTCCGACTCGGGTGGTTTTTGAAGATCGTGATCGCTTTGCACTGGTAACGCTTGTTAATACCAGTGGCAAGACCAGAACATATAACATTGAGTGGACATTTTTTAAAATGCTAGACGGGCAGAGTACATACGAAGCTGTTGATGCGCCGTCATCCGATTTTGATTTATCAAAATACATTGTTTTTTCGCCCAGACGAATCACTCTGGCTCCCGGAGCTTCTCAAAAGATCAGATTGGCCTTACGGCGGCCGGAGCATGTTCCTGATGGGGATTATCATGCTCATTTGAAGTTCTATTTGGATCCAGATGCTCCCGAAGAAATTATCGAGAGACAGAAAGAAATTATTGCAAAGGGAAAGAATAGAGCAGGTGCTGCAATAACAATCAATGTAAGTTACAGCATCCCTGTTTTTCTTATTGTCGGTCAGCCGGACGCACAGGCGAAGATTGGTGACTTATCTATGGAGCGTAATCAGCAGAGTGGGGGGTTGCAGGCCAAGTTTACTGTTCACCGCACTGGGGGGCCTTATTCTGTAATGGGTCATATATATATTTATCATAAGGGTGCGTCAGGAGACGAGGAGCTCGTTGGAGAGATCAGTAATGCTCACATATTTGCAGAAGCCTCATCAAGGAATTTCGATATTCCACTTACGAAGGAGATTTCTGGCGGTGCGTTGAGGATCGTTGTAAAGCATTACAACCCGGGAAACAGCTTCGTATATGACGAGCGCACATTTCCTCTCCAGTAGTTGGAGGTGATTAATTCAAATTCCAGATACAGATACTAAAAAAAGTCGCCATGTTGGCGACTTTTGAATTCTTTAAATAAGGCATATATCCTAGTAAGCGAAGCTCACATCGAAACTTGCGGTATATGTTGCATCAGGTGGCTGACCACCAGCAACACGAACCACGCCACCGAAGTTAACTGCTTCATCGACGCCGCCAGCCACAACGGTCACAGCAACAGAGCCAGCAGGGGCCAATGCACCGTTTTCGGATGCTGTCGCATATGTTGCAGCGTTAAGTGTGATAAAACCGTTACCGAATGCAACCTCACTTGATCGTGTCATGGTAAGCGAAGACGGTGCAGGTGTCTGTACGTTAACAACACCGCGTGTTGTTGCGGGTGTAATGTTCACAACCTGCGAGTTACCAGACGATGTTGCAGTACCTGATGCAGTAACGGTAACAGGGCCTGTGTTTGTCATTGTTAGGTCAAGCACGTCCGCGAAACCGGGTGAGTCCAGTTGCACTAACCATGTTCCGAAGTCTAGGTCGGAAACGTCGGTTGTTGTGATTGCGCTTGAAAGAATTAGTGTTGATACAACGGTGTCCTGTGCGGTCACTGCCTTTGTTCCGGCGAAGCCAAGTGCTACTGCACTCGTAAATGCCATAAGTTTTAGGGTATTGCGTCTCATTAGGTTTCTCCTTTTTTCCCTAGATTTAATACTGATACTCAGTAAGTGGACGAATTTTCTAGAATATATCTCCACTATCATTATCACACTAAAAAGGTTAAATCATTATTAATGTGGCGATTGGAAATAAAATATTTGTGGCTAACTTAAGAAAATGCCCTTGCGGGTACATTATTTCTATCATTAAGCGTTTGTCTTTGTCAAGAGGATGTGATGTAATGAAAGTTAACATTCTCGAGTAATATCCACAGTTTTGTACGTAATTTATACACAAGGTTTTCCGGGCAAGAATATATGCGTAAACCGGCAAAGTTCATAGCTATTAACGGCATTATGATGTTCGTTTTTTGTGCAGTTTCTTTTGCGCCTATAGCGGGCGCAGAAACGCCTGTGTATGGAAATAAAATTGACACCCATGAGAATGTTATGAGTACCAAGGAGCGCCTTTCTCTTGCTCGCTCTTTTATTGCAAAGATGAAGTCTGGATTGCAGCATGCCGAGACTTATTTGCAGGGCACACAAACAGCTCCTAAAGGAAATGTTTTGCCCGAAGGAGAGACTTTGCTCGTTCAGCCTGTCTTGATAAACAGGCTTATTCTGGATGATGTTATTTTTGCAGTATCCCAAAACAAGCAAATTTTACTGTCAATGCGTGATTTTTCTTCGGTTTTAGACCTGCCCTTGGTGGTGGATGCGCAACAGCAAACAGTCACAGGTTGGTATATCAGGGAGGATAAAGTATTTAATCTTGATATGACGACCAAAACAGTAATAACCGACCATGGTGAATTTATTTTATCCGAAAATGTTAAAGTAGAGCAGGATGATATTTTTGTTCCTCTTGTTGATTTGGCGCAGTGGATAGATTTTGATTTCGATCTGAATATTTCGACACAGGAGCTCCAAATCCTGTCGGATGAGCCTTTGCCTATCATAAGCCGTTATAATCGCAGGAAAAAGCAGAGAAACCCGTATGAGATTCCGGAGGTTTCACTTCCAAGGGGGGATGATGCCTATAAAACAGCCAGTGCGCCAACTTTGGATGTTTTTACCCGCTCTAATTATAGAAAAGCCGGTAGTGGAGCCGAGGCTACTAAAACGCATAATGCTTCTGTTCGAACATCGGGAGATTTTGCGTATGGAACAGTTACAACACAGTCACAATGGGACAATGTAGAACAACTTCAGAATGTCAGGGTCAATTACAAGCAAGAGTCGCCTGATCCTGAGTTGTTGGGGCCTCTTAAAGCCAGAAGATTTGAGCTTGGAGATGTCACAACCGCACGATTGCCTTTGGGGGGAATTGTTTCGCAAGAACTGGGTGCGCGCGTTACCAATACAGATTCACTAAGGACGTTTACCAGTCCCACTACGGTCATTTCTGGAACAGCTTTTCCCGGATGGGATGTTGAGTTGTATAGAAATGACCAGCTTATTGGTTTTCAGGAGGTCCCCGATGACGGATTTTACAGTTTCAATGATGTTGATCTGTTTTTGTCTTCAAACAATTTTAAGATTGTTTTCTACGGTCCTCAGGGAGAGGTACACGAAGAGCATATATCTGTTCCCGTTAATTCGCAGAATTTAGCTCGGGGCGAGGCTGTTTATGATGTTTCCTTATCTCTTAGCCAAAAGAATGCCTATAACAAAAATACAGGAAATAAAGACCCAGACGAGGGTTCTTTGAGCATCGCAGCATTATACGAGAAGCCAGTTTTGCCGGGTACAACCGTATCAGCCGGGATCAGAAGCAATGAGCAGGATGAGTTACGCAATACCGTGGTTAATGTTGGTGCCTCAACCACGGTGCTGGAAACACTTGTTAACGGTGGAATTGCGGTGGATGACGAGGGTGAGATGGCCGCAGAACTGACGCTTCGCAAAGATATAAAAGATCACCAGATTATAAATACCGTGGATTGGCGCGGTGGGGATTTTGATTCCCATTTCGGCAGCACAAATAACGGGGTCGGAACATTGCGCAATACGTTTACGATGAACGGCCCCCTCGGGATAGGTATTGGAAGAAGACCAAGATATAACCTTCATATGGATTATTCGGTGGATAGCAACGATGATTATGCCATGTCGAGTAGCGCGGGGTTTAATACATCGTTGATCAACAGTGTGACCTTAAACGAGCAAGTGCAGCATTCAACCTCCAACACATCGGATGAAACGCTTGAATCCATGACAAATATTACAGGAAGAATTGGCAAAAACCGTTTGCGGGTTGGTGCAAATTATTCATTCAAGCCGGACAGCGAGCTTCGCAGCGTACTTGCTACATACAGAAGGTATTTGAATAAAAAGGTGGATATGGAATTTGGTGTAACCAAACAGTACGAAAGCGGTATAACAGAATATTCTGCAAATCTTGATTGGCAGGCCGGGTTCATAAGGTTATCACCGAGTGTGCGCTATAACAGCGAACAAGACTTTTTTGCAGGACTAAATACCCGCTTCGGTATTGTGCATAGTCCGGCGGAAGGGCGTTATAAGATGTTTGACCGCAATCTCTCAAGCTCCGGAGTTGTGAGTGCCTTTGTCTATTTGGATAAAGACGGCGACGGTATATTTAATGCTGAGGACGAGCCTCTTGAAGGGGTTGTTGTCAATGCGATTCAGAATGGCGGCAGAGAAACAACAGACGAGAATGGTCTTGCCATGTTTACACGGATGTCTGTTTTAAAAATAACCGATATTGCGGTTGATCAGGAATCTCTTCAGGATCCCACATGGGTCACCGGTTTTGATGGTGTTTCAATTGTTCCGCGGGAAGGAAACGTCGTTGATATACGTTTTCCTGTTCATATATCCGGCGAAGTGGATGGCATTGTATATGCACGTGCGGTTCCTTTGCCGGAAGATTTGCGTAGTACGGACTTTAAGGAAGCAGAGCCTATTGCTTTGCGCAATGTAGAGGTCAAATTATACAATGCTGAAGGAGAATTAGAGGTCTCGTCCATCACTGATGGGGGAGGGTTTTATTATCTGCCGCGCGTACCACCAGGTCGTTATTTATTAATTACCGATGAAAAGAGCGCAGCCAAAGGAAACTTCATAAGGCCTGAGCCGCAACAAATCGAGATTGGCTACGAGGGCACCATTATCTATGGCAATAATATATACGTTAACTCCGGAAGTGGCGATATTCCGAGCGCATTCCTAACGGATATGGATGATTATAAGAAACGTCACCCGCATATTGATTTTTCTCGAGCCGAGCATGATCTGGTTCTTAATTTAGGGGAGTATAATTCCAGATTATTGATGTCTGTTGTGTGGTACAAAGTGAAGTCACGCTATGAAAATGTTCTGGGTACAGGTGATTTATACGTCCCACCGGCAGAGAGCTTCGCCGATATGAAAACGGGCAAGCACGTTCTTCGTTATGGGCTTGAAAATCAAACAATAGAACAGGCCTATGCGCGTTGCAGGGCTTTGGCAGCAAGAGATCAGTATTGCAAGGTAGAGATTTATCCGTCTTATATGAGGCAGGCGCATGCTGAGCTAGAGCAGCCCGTGGTGCAAACAGAATAACTTATACAAGTTCAGGGTTTCTTTCGTAATCATCTACCTTTTTCAGTAAGGCAGTACGTGTTACAGGATCGATATTGGCATATCTTATAGCGTTGCGTGTAAAATTCAAAAGTCCTTCTACTCCGGTTACCGCGCCGGTTTGCAGGGCCATTGCATGCTCTTTTCCTCCGCTTGTATTATCCAGAAACGGATTGTCGCTCCCCAGACAAACAGGGATACCACGGCGTAAGAAAACAGGCAGGGGGTGTTTCGAGATATTATTAAAATAGACGGATAGATGCTGGTCCAGAGTAACAACATGTCCCGAGTGTCCGGTTATCTGCTGCCCTACCGAGATTTGCATGGTTTCATCAGGAAGGCCAAGGCGTTTATTAGAAGAGGGGCAGGATTCAATGCATACGCCGTTATCTGCAAAACGATTCATAAGTTCGGTAGATGTGTGGATCAGGGTTGCGTGTCCTGCGCGAAGGCGTCTTGGGTCATTAGGGTCCATGAATCCCAGGGATTCTACTGGAACAGCACCAAAAAAATCAATTGCCGGCATCACGTATTGTTCTGCAACATGCGGTGTTAATCCTAAACCGGCCTCATGCCAAGCAAGGTGCATAGCGTGGCTAAAATCATGCAAACTCCCGTGTTTTGGGTTTTCACTTCCGACAAGGCCATATCCTGTGACCAAGGTGTCCGGGTGGGCTTGCTTATAAGTGGTTAAAAATTGTGCTGCGCGCTCGGCGTTTTCCGGCCCATGATCTCGTAAAGCCGTCACAACGATGCGGGCCTCTATACCTGTGCTTTCTTTTGCTGCGAGTATGCCTGCGGTTATAGCATTAATTTGCTGCTCGAACGCTCTTGGATCTGCGCGATAGCTGTTTTGAACCTCGGCATATATGGCGCCGTCCCGTTCTGCGATACATTCAAGATAGGATTGGGTAATCATTGTAAGATCATCAGGGGTTACCGCACGCCGAAGAGATTCATACATTTGATGATGATGTTCGAGCGTTTCATAATATCTGCGGTGTTTATCCTTAAGGACTGCTTCATCAAGCCCTTCACGGCCTTCCTCCAAGAAGCGACGAAACAATGCTTCTGTCCATGCCATAGAGATATGGACATGCATATCGGCCTTGGGAAGTTTCGCCGGCACTGGATGTACTTTACTCATAGTCGAAATAACCCGCTTATTTCATCAAATTGTTCTTGTTATAGGTCTTTTTACAAAGGTTTGACAAAAAAAAGCAAGAAAATAGGGGATTTCTCTAAAAAATGGTGGGCCCGGCCGGACTTGAACCGGCACGTCCATACGGACAACAGATTTTAAGTCCTGAGAAATCAAAAGGCCACAATAAATAACAATATAATACAATAATTAAATCAGATGGTTATGCGGTTTTTGGCTTTGTGGTGTGTTGTCGGCTTTGGTGATTATTTGTATGTGAGTGCACCACCAGTGCACCATGGAATTTTCGAAAGTTAAATAAAATTGGGTTGCGTAATCTGTGGGTTGCTCAGAACTTGCTTAATTGAGGCTTGGATTTGAAAAACCTATAGGCCGTGTAAATTCAAATTCTTCTGGATGATGTACCATATCATCAAACATCCCAATATCTCTTAGCTGAACAAATATGGCATGATCGGAAACCGTATCAAATTTGAAACTAACTTCATTCCCATCTGTTTCTATATCACAACGAATACCAAGCTCATTCATCGATTTTTGTGCATATTCAGTCCATTGTTGCTGATACACTGGATCACCACCATTAAATGCTTCTGTATGGCCGTGTCCACTAGGATTATAGCCATCACCAAAAGCTAGGGTTTGAAATCTACTTGCCTCAAAAAACTCTGGAAACTTGAAATCAAATCCATCGCCATCTTCTCGTAAGCGTATAGCCATTGGGATATCATTTTCAATCGCAAGCATCTCTAAACGTGAACGTTCAAGTTCTAGCCACTCGTTGTTAGGATTGTCAGTATATGTATGAGTATGGCTCGATTTCCAACCAAAAACTTCAGATAGCCTCAATGTCATCACTCCCTATTATTTAGGTATAATATAGCACAATTACTATGTATTATGCAAAATATATAGAGCTATAAGAATTGTAAGGCAAATATTTGTTTTGTTCATAAGTTTTATGGTATCTTACTAGACAAAATAGAAAATATATTAGGGTTGAGTATGCCAGTAGAAAATCCAGACTATAAACCTGATTGGGAAGCACTTTACGATCAGCATAAAGCAGATAGTGATCGCCTTGGTGAAGAGTTACAGGCTCTTACAGAACGTGATAATGCATTACATCGTGATGGCCAACATTACGATAGTGACGAAAGAACATCGATTTTTGAAGAACAAGAAAAGCTTCGTACCGCGATTGATGGACATGATGAACAATGTCGACGTTGTATCGATACATTTCAGCATGAAACCATACAAGATGCCGCGGCCTATATCTTTAGATCATTTGATACGAATGAAGTTGGTTCTGGCGTAACAGTAGGACATCAGATTGATTTCGAGCAATTCACAACGATGGAAGAAGTAACAGCAGCTTGGGTAGAGGCTAGAGACGCAACAAAACAAATAGTCGCAGAAGAAACACGTGCCCTACCATCAGGCCGTCCAGACGGATTGGATATTTTTGAAGAGACAGGAAGCAACCAAATCACGAGTGCTAGACACTTATTTGATCATGATGAGCTTGGTAGTTCCAAGGGTGACCTTCACCGCAATATGGTGGGTGGGTGTGATGTTTTGGTAACTGTTGATCAAAGGGATGGTGAATATCATGTTTGTTTCTCGCAGGAGGCAGGACTACCTGAAAACGGATACGCTGTACAGCATTGGATTGCTGAATTGGCAACCGCTGTTTATCATCGCGTTCGTCTTGTGCAAGAAGCAAAAGATAGACAACCAAAATTAGCAGATGGTTCTGACGTATCACGTGAGGCTGGTGATTTATCAGAGATTGCGAATGAGGTTGCTGATCCAAATTCACGAGTTAGGCCAGATCAATTCAGCTTCTACATTCATCATCCACCAGCCCATATGCAGCAAGAACAATTTTTCCGTGTTGATTTAAATGCTGGCGAAAACGGCTATGAAAGACCTCAATTTTTGGCTACACAATGTACGCGGTATAATGTGATGCCCGCTGCTATACAGGAAGCTTATAGAAGCACACAATACGCCCAAGCTGAAGTTGCTAATCCAAAAGCACTTCCAGCTCCCGATCATGAAGGGTGAAAATCTAAAAATTCAAATTTTTGAGTATTTTAATCGGTTATGTTGATAACATTGTCGCCGGATTTTCCTTTACCGGACTTCTTGTTCTGTAGTTCTTCAAATGTTGGAACATCCATGAACATAATCGTTTGAAGACTTTCTTCATCCATACTATCTTGTTGGGCAATTCTGCCAGCCATTTTCTCTATCGTTTTATCAAAGCAATTTCGAACATAACGCCCATTACCAAAATCTTTATCAAGGTATTTCAGTGCCTTTTTCATCAATTTTATAACAGCTTTTTCTGTATCAGGATGTAGAATAAAGTCACTGTCATGCGCAAGTTTTATATATATTTCGATAAGTTCTTGCTCCGTGTAGTCATCGAAACACATATAGTGCCTAATACGCGATTTTAAGCCTGCATTGGTGCTTAACAATATCTCCATGGGGTCGGTATATCCGGCGAACACGACAACGAGATTATCTCTATAATCCTCCATCGCTTTCACGAGCGTGCTGATAGCCTCTAAACCAAAATCGCCCTTACGCCCATTCCACAGCATATGAGCTTCATCGATGAATAACACGCCATCAATCGCTCGATGAATACATTCCATTGTTTTTGTTGGTGTTGTCCCAATATACTCTGACACCAGTTGTGTACGATCAACCTCAACAACATGGCCTGATTTCAAAATACCCATGTTTTTGTAAATTGCGCCCATAATTCTAGCAACTTCGGTCTTTCCAGTTCCAGGATTTCCGATAAATGCAAAGTGATGGCTTTGATTGGGTGCTTCCAATCCAGCATTTTTTCGCTTTTGATTAAAGGCTATAACATTCTCTACCTGTTTGATTTGGGTTTTGATAGTATCTAAACCAATCAAATGATCTAAATATGTTTCGGGGTCTTGATTTACGTCGACCTTCTTCTTTTTATTGAAGACGGCAGGTGTCTCACTTGAAACATCGACAGGCTGCGCATAAACACCAGTAAGATGATTTAATCGATTTTGAGCTTTTTCTCTGAAGTAATCAGAAGTTCTATCACTGGCTATTAATTTTCTGTAGCAGTCTTCTTCGGTTTGAAGGTCAAAAGCAACATCTTTAATCTTGTGGCCTTTACTCATGAGGCGGGCAATTTCTAACAAACTTTCCATTAAACCTTGTCTGTAGGCTTTGATTAACCATTTTTCAGCTTCGGTATAATTATAACGTAAACCACCAAAGCCATCCGAATATAAACACCCCAACATATACTGGCTTTCAGCATCACCGGCTTCCGCACCTCTCAAATACCATTCAGAAGCACGCTTTGATTTTGGATCTTCATCAAAATACTTATCTGCGCGTTTCCGGTAGGCACTTGGATCACCACTATAAGTTTTTTGAAAGTCCATATCTGTGTCCATTAAGTATACCTCCGCACTCTAAAGTTGTTAATATGCTAGCATATACGGGGTTTTCAGCGCAAATTTGTATTGTTTAACTGTCATTTTTCCAAAGTATTCCAAATTGTGCTTTCATGGTTTCGAATTGTTCTTGTGTGTATATGGTGGCGCATTATTGCTGTTTTTTAATACCAACTGTGCCAAGAGTGTGCCATGAAACATCATCCTGCCACTTAAACTATCAATACTCTTAAGGTTCATATAGAATAACGTCTTATCATTTTTCTGTCGAAACAAACAAAGGCAAGTTATGCGTCAATACACTACCAGCACATCTATAAATAATGAAAAAAAAGGACAGGGTATTCCTAAAGAACAGCTGGATTTAGTTAAGCGTTTAGAAGGCCAAATGTTAGAAGTACAGCGTAGATTGGATCATGCAGAACGCATAGCACTCTTACTCGATGAAATGTTGAATAAAGATAGCGGTCTTAACGAAGCTATTGATGGTACCTACGAAGCACATATATTTAACACACTACGCTACCAATTATTTAGGTCCCTTATAAGCGATATTAGCGCAGCAGTGCTAGATGATGACAGCAGGACGGGCAGCATTAGGTCTGTTTTGAAAGAATTGAGAAGGTGCAGCTGCGCTCTCGATGCTTTAAAGGCCTATAGTTCAGAGACAACTTGTCTAGATATAGAGGTCTCAGGTGAAGGTTTGTCTGAAAAAGATAAAACCCTAGAAATCGAGCGAGCCAAGAAAAGACACCATCAAGAAGGTCTTACAGCTATAGAGGAAAGATGGAAAGAAGTTGATGCTGGATCACAGATATTAAATACCGATGCAGCAAAAAGAATTATTTGGGCGCGAAATAAAGTAATATCACACTTCGATAAAACTGATGAAGGTCTTGTCGGGTTTGATGATATACCCCCATACGGCACTGGTAAATTCACATGGAGAGAACCTATAGATTTCATGGAAAGTATCCGTGAGTACGCATATGAAGTTTTTTTATTGGTAACTTCTACAGGCTGGAGCGATGATTTCATCAAAGCCAATAGATTTTATGTTAGGGCTTTCTGGGATCGTTTTAAAAATGGCACAACCGAATTAGAGCCTGACTTTTAATCATTGGTTATCTGGAGGGCTGCCAACATCAAATGTTAGTTCTGCACCACCAACATTCACACGTCCCATCTGAGTATAACTATGGGTGTTTTCAACTTTGTCAGTAATCTTACCGAAGGCACCATCCATCAGCTCTCTAAACGCTGATACATCTCCTGTGGCGGCTTTTTGGACTAGAGCACGCGTTAATTGATCTGCAATAGTCCCACCTTCTCCATCAGTGGCTTTAGCATCAAGTATTTCCTTGATGATCGTAGAACGGTTTCGAGTACCTTTAGGTCGCCCAGATGGGTTACCGCTTTGACCAGCCTTAAATTGATTTTCTTCTGACGGGAATTTGTTCACCTGTTTTACACCTGTATTTTTATATTGAGGTATAATGATACCCCATGTGTTTCCTTTAATCAAAGATTTGCTCGATAAGAACCCCAGCGAATAAATACGATTGTCTTTGAGCATGAATAAACGTTAAGATGTTGATGGTTTTGCTCATTAGTGAGCAATTCTGGGGCGTTATATCCCCTTACGTGCGGCCTAAGACAGCATCAGGCCGTTATCAATGATGCTGCTTTCTCAACTATGGTTGGGGAGGCGGCTGAATACAATAGCGCAAGCGAATAAGCTGCGCCGTTCACGTAACGGATAAATAATCTGTTGTATAAAGCTTGATATGCAAGCAATTACAGTATGTTAATTGTTTGTTTCGGTGATTTGGTGCACTTGTGGTGCAATAAATCTCTAAAAAGCATCATTTTAATGATTTTGAGGGTGGCTGGTTTTTGTTGATAGTTGCGGCTTTTTGTCTGCAAGCGCACCATGTGTGCACTATGGTGGCGTTTTGGGGTTTGGCAAATTCTTGGAAAGTATTGGTGGGCCCGGCCGGGCTCGAACCGGCACGTCCATACGGACAACAGATTTTAAGTCTGCAGCGTCTACCATTCCGCCACGGGCCCTTAAAAGAACAGGCGCTCAATAATGTTCGAGCACCTGAAACTATATAATGTAGTTATTTGCGAGATGCAATCTCTTAAAAACCGGTTTAAGCCATATTTTTCATGTCTTCCAGACAATCTTGTGTAAGCGGGTCCTGACAAAAATGTTTTAGCTTAATACGTGAGCCAATCATATCAACCAAGGCCGGCAGCACCGATCTAGGAAAATTTTTGACGCCTATTTTAACGGAGCAGTCAAAAATAATGATATGCGTATTCAGGAAGCCTTTCAGAATAATAGGGCATTGGGACATTTTATGCAGTGTTCCATCGGTTGACATAAAGATGCATCCATCCATATGACGCGCAAAGCCGAAGTCAAGATCAAAGCAGGACAGAGTTGAAAACAAGCTGTTTTGCTTGTTGGCGCCATCAATTAATGTTGCACCAAAATGCGCGCCTCTGAAATCAGAATTGCTTAAGCATGAATACGAGAAGCATGCATTGTACAAGGAGCAATTGAGGAATATAGCCGAGGTTAAGGTGGACTCCGATAGATTTGCGCCAGTCAAATTAGAGCCAGTGAAGTTTGCAAATGGCATTCGGGCATTGTCCAGATTTGCATTAGATAGATTTTTGTTTTGAAGATTGATGTGCGATAAATCGACTTTTTTATCGACAGCATCTTCAAGGCATTTAATAAAAGAAGGATAGTTTCCAGAAAAGAGTTCCGAGTTGTCGGTATGTTTTTTTAATTCAAAATACTTCATTTTATTTTCCCCACACAATTTAGAATGTCATTAGTGTTGACATAAAAAAAAGATTATTGTCAAACTTATTTTCTATAAAAATATCACCTATAAGTTGATTTTTATCTAACTATTTGAAAAATAATAAATATACTGTGCAGGAATGGTATACCTAAGTATATATGATGTGAGCATTCACGTAGTCAGATATTTTCTGCAAGATGGGTTTTATACAAAGTGTAACCAAAGATTGCAGGCAAAGTTAATGCTTCATTCTTTTGTTAAATCGACTATAAATGTTGCATGTCGAGCGTTACAAAATCATCTATCGAAAAAGGTGTGGAAACAATCAGGGCGTATGTTAGGTCTTTGCCTGTTAGCCCTGGCGTATACAGGATGGTGTCAGCATCTGGTGATGTTTTATACGTTGGAAAAGCCAAGGCCCTGAAAAAACGTGTATCTTCCTACACACAGTTTGAAAATTTACCCTATCGTTTGAAGCATATGGTTTCGATGACAGCCAGCATGGAGTTTGTGAATACAAGCACCGAGGCAGATGCTCTTTTGCTCGAAGCGGATCTTATAAAGAGGTATCGGCCGCCTTTTAATATTCTACTTCGCGATGATAAATCCTTTCCTTATATCGTTTTAAGAACTGACCATGAGTTTCCGCAGATTTTAAAACATAGAGGTGCTAGAAATATTAAAGGAGAATATTTCGGGCCATTTCCCAGTGCCGGCGATGTCAACAGAACAATTACCATTCTGCAACGTGCTTTCCTTTTGAGGAATTGCAATGATAGCTATTTTCAAAACAGATCCAGACCATGTCTTCAATATCATATAAAAAGATGTACTGCCCCATGTGTCGGATATAGCACAAAAGAGGAGTATCTCGAACAAGTACAGGGAGCCCGGGAATTCATGAATGGGAAAAGCAGGGAGGTTCAGGACAGACTTACACAAAAAATGAAACAGGCCAGCAAAAACACAGACTACGAGAAGGCTGCACAGTTTCGTGATCGTATCCGTGCGTTAACATCGATACAGAGCACGCATGAAATGAACCTTGATGTAGGGGATGCTGATTTAATCGCTATTACAAAAGAAGGTGGGGAATCATGTGTTGAGGTTTTTTTCTACCGGGGTGGGCGCAATCTAGGGAACAGGTCCTATTTCCCTCGTCATCATGAGGAGGAAGATGAAAGCACCATTCTTTCTGCTTTTTTGGCGCAGTTCTATCAAGGGAAATCAGTACCGCCAAAAATCATACTAAACCATAATGTTGATGACAGTAACTTGCTGGAACAAGCACTAGCGGAGAGGGCGCTTAACTCGGTTTCAATTTCTGTTCCAAAACGCGGAAAGTACAAAAACCTCATCGATCTTGTTAACAAAAATGCGCAAGAATCTCTAAAGAGAAGCCGTTCGCAGTCTGCGAGCAGGCGTATTTTAAGGGAGGGCGTTATGGAGCTTTTTGACATGGATGATATTCCTGCGCGCATAGAAGTTTATGACAACAGTCACATTTCCGGTACGAATATGGTGGGGGCCATGATTGTTGAGGGGGAGACTGGTTTCGAGAAAAAATCATACAGAAAATTTAATATTAAAGTCGCAAAGGCCTCTGATGATTATGGCATGATGCGCGAAGTTTTATCGCGCCGTTTTAAGAATATGCTGAAAGAGGGGGGCGATGATTCGAGAAATTGGCCGGAATTGGTTTTGATTGATGGAGGGCTGGGACAGCTAAATGCTGCTAAAGATACTTTGGAGGATGCAGGAATTCTTGATCAGATTACAGTTGTGGCAATTGCAAAAGGGCCAGACAGAAATGCTGGCCGGGAAAAGTTTTTTATGTTGGGCAAAAGCCCGTTTCAATTGTCGCCGGATGATCCTGTACTTCATTATCTTCAAAGACTGCGGGATGAAGCGCATAGATTTGCTGTGGGCAGTCATAGAGCAAGACGCTCAAAAGAAATCAAAGCCTCTTCTCTAGATGAGATCGGGGGTGTCGGAGCAAAGCGGAAAAAGTCACTTTTGCTGCACTTTGGATCAGCAAAGGCAGTCGAAGCGGCGGGTGTTAAAGATCTTGCAAAGGTCGAGGGTATTTCGAAGGCTTTAGCACAAAAAATATACGATTACTTCCATGGTGATTAATCGTAAATTCTATAAAAAAATCATTCAAAAAATTAATTTTGTGATAAATCAAAATGATGGTCGTTTGTTTGGGGAAAACTCCGAATCAGTTCTTGCAGCACCGGAATGGTCGTGATAACGTTTTTTCCAATTCAGTCATGATTTATAACAAATTTGGTACATACTTGTGTGTGTGCTGGACTCTAAATATTCTATGAGAGGTGTTCGAAAATGTTTCATCGAGTCAAATCAGAAGTTCAGACTGCTGAACAACAAAAACAACAAGACACAGACAGTCTTTACCAGCAACAAGAGCCACGCCATACATCTGTTCCCGAGGCAAAGGACGGCAATACTGTAGTAGAAGAGAAGCAGGAGCGCTCGCAAGGATTATCATACGGAAAAATTCAATCAAAAAAGCAGGAAGAGACCACAGCTATGGCAAAGAGAGAAGAGGCGGAAACCGTCAAAAGATACGGACAAGATACAGAAGAAGATTCTGTAAGCGAGAAGTTACCAACAAGAGGGAGTTATCAACCTTCTATTGCCAGTACAGGAACTGGTTATCCGGGATCTTACTCAGGTGCGGCATCTTCTTACACACCTCCTCAGGCACCATCTGATCCATATTCAGCCGGAGATCGTGTTCTGACAATTGGTCGTGGTATCAACATGTCGGGTGAGATCGAAGCCTGTGACCATTTGATGGTTGAAGGCACGGTTGAAGCTGCATTGAAAGGTGCAAAGCTTCTCGAGATTGCCGAGTCAGGTACTTTTTACGGCACTGTTGAAATCGAAGAAGCAACAATCGCTGGACGTTTCGAGGGAGACATCACGGTAAATGGTCGCCTAACATTGAAAGCTTCGGGTGTTATCACCGGATCGATTGCTTATAGAGAGCTGGAGGTAGAATCCGGTGCTTTGATCGATGGTCGCATGACTCCTTTGAAGGGTAATGTTGATCCTAAGAGCGTTGATAAATATCGCGCTGGGTCAGAGGCTTCAAACATGGCAAAGCCTAAGGAAACCGAAGGAAAAAAGCATAGCAGGGAGCCTGCGAACACAGAGAGTGGTCTGTTTTCGAGGGCGCGCGACACTTATCGGTAGTACTGATAAGAGGGCGTTGATGCATTAGCATCTATCCCTGACTAACAAAGCCGGGCTTTAATGTCCGGCTTTTCTTATGCTGTTTTCTCTTTGAAGCCGCAAAGATCAAAGACAGGGCATTTATTGCAGTCAGGCTTGCGCGCTTTGCATGTATAGCGCCCGAGCAGAATAAGCCAATGATGGGCGTGAAGTGCAAATTCTTCTGGCACGGCTTTAAGAAGTGCTTGCTCAACAGCATCAGGATTTTTTCCAGGAGCAAGACCAGTGCGATTTGATACGCGGAAGATATGGGTGTCGACGGCCATGGTTGGTTGATGAAAAGCGACGTTGAGAACAACATTAGCAGTTTTTCTACCCACACCCGGTAAAGACATAAGTTCTTCACGTGTATTTGGTATTTCACCATTATGATTTTTTAAAAGCGCTTCTGATAAAGCAATAACATTTTTAGCCTTATTGTTATAAAGACCAATGGTTTTTATGTATGTCTTTAGAGGTTCAAGGCCAAGCTCCACCATTTTCGAAGGAGTATCTGCCACCATAAAAAGTGCCTTTGTTGCCTTGTTTACTCCAGCATCAGTGGCTTGTGCAGAGAGGACAACAGCAACCAACAAAGTATAGAAATTCGTATATTCCAGATCACTTTTGGGCTCAGGGTCTATTTCGTGCAATCGTCTAAAAAATTCGTGTACGTTTTCTGTTTTCATAGTAGTCTGATAGCAATACTGAAAGGACAAGTCATGGAAAAAATTACATACGGCTTTTATGGGTCTCCGTTAGGAAAGATGGTTCTGGCACAAAGCGGGCACGGCTTGTGCTGGCTAGGTTTTATGGTTGAGGGATATAAAGGAAACGGATATGACCGCATGATTAAGCATTTCCCCGGAGCAGAGTTTGTTCGTAGTGACGCGGCTATGAAACGGATAGGGGACACAATTCTACGTGCTTGGAGAGAGGGGGAAGAGCCTCGAATTTCACTGGATTTACGTGGCACATCCTTTCAAAAATCTGTTTGGCAGTCTCTGCTGCGCATTCGTAAAGGCGATGTGAAGACCTATGCGGATATCGCAAATGATATTGGCAGGCCGAAGGCGTCAAGAGCAGTGGGGAGCGCTGTAGGAACGAATCCTGTTTCATTAGTAGTGCCGTGCCACCGCGTTGTTCAAAAATCTGGAAATATTGGTAATTTTGGCTGGGGTGTTGATCTTAAGAGAGATATCTTAAATGCAGAAGATGCTCCGATTGATTTATAAGTCCAGCACATCGCGCATAGAATAAAGGCCAGGTTCTTTTCCTTTGCTCCATATTGCTGCGCGTAATGCTCCTTTTGCAAATAACGTTCTGTTGGTTGCCTTATGCGTAAGCTCAAGCCGCTCGCCGTCACTGAAGAAAAAGGCAGTGTGGTCGCCGACAACATCACCACCGCGGGCAACTGAAAAGCCGATTTTACCCGATTCGCGTGCGCCTATTGTTCCATGTCTCTTGTATTCACCGAGGTTTTCCAGACTGTTCCCACGCCCTGTGGCAGCGGCACGCCCTAGGGCTAGAGCTGTCCCAGAAGGAGCATCAACTTTGTATTTGTGGTGTGATTCAAAAATCTCAATATCCCATTCTGGATCTAAACGTGATGCCGCCTTTTCAACCAAAGCTAAAAGGAGGTTAACGCCTACACTCATATTAGCAGCATAGATAATCGGTGTTTTTTCAGCAGCCTGTTTTAGTATATTTTCGTCATCAACCGTTAATCCGGTTGTGCCAACAATCAGAGTCTTTTTATGTTCAGCCGCAAGTTTTGCGTGATTTCTAGTGCCTTCCGGCAGTGTAAAATCAATGATGATATCGGATTTCACAAAAAGCTCGGCTTCGTTATCAGTCACAAAATAATCTTCAGGGATATCGGGTAAGCTGCGTACCGAACCTCCGGACAGTTCCAATTCATGGGGTTGCCAAGCACCGGATTGCAACTCTTTTATGATGAGTTGTCCTACACGTCCGTTAGCACCTACGACTCCGATTTTCATTTCTAGGCCTTACCTTGTTTATTCACTTAAATCGTCCCAGAATTCTCTGATTTTTTGAAAAAAACCACTCGATTCCGGAGAGTTTTTATTTGCTGTTTTCACGTCTCCCATAGACTTATCAAGATCACGCAAAATATCCTGTTGCTTTTTATTTAGGTTTACAGGAGTCTCAACAAAAATCTCGATATACATATCACCTTTTGCATCGGAGCGCAGCACTTTCATTCCCTTGCCGCGCAATCTGAATTGTTGCCCTGTTTGTGTTCCCGAAGGAATCTTGACGCTGGCGCGCTTACCCTCGATGGTGGGCACTTCGATTTCGCCGCCTAGAGCCGCGCGTGTTACAGTGATGGGAACACGACAATAAAGATTTGCCCCGTCCCGCTGAAACAATTTATGTGGTTTTACATTCAGCATGACATAAAGATCACCGCGTGGCCCGCCTCGAAGGCCGGCTTCACCTTCACCGCTCAGGCGTATGCGCCGTCCTGTTTCAACGCCGGCCGGAATTTTGACCTTTAGCGTTTTATTTTTCTTGAGCCGTCCTGCACCGCCACACGTCTTACAGGCATTCTTAATGAATGTCCCTTGCCCATGGCAAGTGGGGCATGTGCGTTCGATTGTAAAGAAACCTTGTTGCTGTCTGACGCGGCCATTTCCATCGCAAGTACCACATTTTTCTGCAGATGTTCCTTTTTCTGCGCCAGAACCCTCACAGGAATCGCAAGAGTCATTTACAGGTATTTTTATAGTTGCTTCTTTACCTTTATAGGACTCTTCCAGTGTCAGTTCGACGGTATATTGTATGTCTGAACCACGCGCAGTGCCGTTTCCACGTCGTCCACCGCCGCTCCCCATAAAGTCGCCGAACATATCTTCGAAGATATCAGAGAAGGCTGCGCCTCCCATACCACCTCCGGCAGAGAAACCTCCCGATCCCATGCTTCCATCAAAAGCAGAAGGGCCGTAACGATCGTAAGCAGAGCGTTTTTGTTCATCTTTGAGGATATCGTATGCCTCGTTGATCTCTTTGAATTTTTCTTCTGCCTCGGGGTTATCTTTATTCTGGTCAGGGTGATATTTCATCGCTAGTTTGCGATATGCTTTTTTGATTTCATCAGCATTTGCTGATCGCTCAATCCCTAATAGCTCATAAAAATCTTTGTTTGACATGGGCCGTGCCTTATCTGCGCATTAAGGGCACCAGAAGTTGCGTTTTGGTGCCCTAGATTACATTAATTAGTTATTTAAGCAGACTTTTGATCATCATCGGGGTCTTCTTCGATCTCAAGATCTGTGAAGTCAGCATCTATAGTTGCCTCATCATCTGATGAAACTTCTGTAACATCCTCAACATCACTGTCAGGTGTTCCTGCTGCTTCCTCCTGTGCCTTACGATACATGAGTTCACCAAGTTTCATACTGGCCTGCGTCAGAGATTCGCTTTTCTCTTTTATGTCTGATGCAATTCCACCTTCCAGTGCTGTTTTAAGGTCAGCTATAGCGGATTCAATGTTTTGTTTTTCATCTTCGGGCACTTGGTCGCCAATATCTTCCAATGAACTTTCCGTAGAGTGAATTAAAGCCTCAGCCTGATTGCGGGCTTCAACACCCTCACGGCGTTCCTTGTCAGTCTCGGCATTGGCTTCGGCATCCTTGACCATTTGCTCAATATCCTCATCAGACAATCCTCCAGAGGCCTGGATACGGATTTGCTGCTCTTTGTTTGTAGCCTTATCTTTAGCAGAAACATTAACAATACCGTTTACGTCGATATCGAATGTAACTTCGACCTGAGGCACACCACGCGGTGCAGGTGGGATGCCGATAAGATCAAACTGTCCGAGCAGCTTGTTATCGGCAGCCATTTCACGTTCCCCCTGAAAAACGCGGATGGTCACAGCATTTTGATTATCTTCGGCCGTAGAGAATACCTGGGATTTCTTGGTGGGAATAGTTGTATTTCTCTCAATCAAACGAGTAAACACACCACCTAACGTTTCGATACCAAGTGACAGTGGAGTAACATCAAGAAGCAGAACGTCCTTTACATCACCACGCAAGATACCACCCTGAATAGCCGCACCATTAGCAACGACTTCATCCGGGTTAACGCCCTTATGAGGTTCTTTACCGAAGAAATCTTTCACTGTTTCTATGATTTTAGGCATGCGGGTCATACCGCCAACCATAACAATGTCATCTATTTCCGAAGCTTTAAGACCTGCATCTTTAAGCGCCGCCTTAACAGGATCAATTGTGCGCTTAATGTAGTCAGACACAATACTTTCAAGCTTTGCACGGCTCAGTGATATCTGTAGGTGCTTAGGGCCAGCAGAATCTGCTGTAATAAACGGCAGGTTCACTTCTGTTTGCGTAGTGCTGGATAGCTCGATCTTGGCTTTTTCCGCGGCTTCTTTTAAACGTTGGAGCGCGACTGAATCATTACGCAGATCAATGCCTTGCTCTTTTTTGAATTCATCGGCTAAATAGTCGATAACCCTTGCATCAAAGTCTTCACCACCAAGGAATGTATCTCCATTGGTTGCTTTCACTTCGAATACGCCGTCACCAACCTCAAGGATGGAGACGTCAAATGTTCCACCGCCAAGGTCATAAACAACAATTGTACCTGTTGTTTGCTTATCAAGGCCGTAGGCCAATGCTGCGGCTGTAGGTTCATTGATAATACGCTCTACTTCTAGTCCTGCAATTTTCCCTGCATCTTTTGTTGCCTGACGTTGGGAATCGTTGAAGTAGGCGGGAACTGTAATAACCGCTTTGGTTACGGGTTCGCCAAGATAGCTTTCTGCTGTTTCTTTCATTTTTTGCAGAACCATGGCTGAAATCTGTGATGGTGCATATTTTTCACCATCTACCTCGACCCATGCGTCACCATTATCGCCTTTGATAATATCAAAAGGTGTCTTTTTGGCCATATCCTGAACTTGTGGATCGTCGAAAGGTCGTCCAATCAGACGTTTGATTGCGAAAAGCGTATTTCCAGGATTTGTAACGGCTTGGCGTTTAGCGGGTTGCCCCACAAGACGTTCACCGTCTTTTGTAAAGGCAACCATGGACGGGGTAGTCCGTGAGCCTTCCGAGTTTTCAATAACTCGTGGTTCTTTGCCTTCCATAACGGCAACACAAGAATTGGTAGTACCTAAGTCAATACCTATTACTTTGCTCATTTTATTTTCCTCTTTGTTGCGGCGAATCTAACAGCAGCCCGACATCGGCACCGCCTTGATCCCCAAGGTTTAAAATCAAATTCGGAGTATATACATATGGCGTTACAAAATCCAACATCAAAAAACTCAAAAAACGTTATTTTGTTTGCGTTTTAAACCTCTGTATTAATAGTCTGGCCTGGTTCTGTTGGTCCTGAGTCAGATGCCTCGGCATCATTCTTAGCTACACCAACGCGCGCGGGTCGTAAAAGACGTCCGTTAAGTGTGTATCCTGGCTCTATAACCTGAATGACGATACCATTTTCTTTGTCTGGCATAGGTGCCTCGAACATGACTTCATGAAAATTAGGATCAAATGGTTCATAAATTGGGTCTGTTTTTTCAATACCATTTTTTTCAAAACATCTGAGCAATTCACGCTCTGTTGCGAGTATCCCATCAGTCAGATTTTTCATTTGTTCGCTTTCCTGAAGCATATCTCCAGGTATGGCTTCAAGAGCCCGCCGCAAATTATCGGCAACACTCAGGAGGTCACGTGAAAAACCGGAAATTGCATATTTAGAAGCATCTTCACGTTCTTTAAGCGCGCGTTTTCTTCCGTTTTCTGCCTCTGCGACAGCGCGTAGCATTTGATCTTTTGTGCGTGCAAGCTCTTCTTCTAGAAGAGAAATGCTAACATCATGCCCTGTACCTTCACTAGGTTGTGCTGCTTGATCGGGGGCAGGGTCCAGAGTCTCGGAAAAAGAATCGTAGCTTAGCTCTTCTTCAGATTGAATTTCCTCTTGCGGCTGATCGTTTTCTTGCTGACTATTTTTTTCAGCAAAATTCTCGTTGTGAGACATTACTTCCACATCCTTAAAAGTGGTTAGAAATTAACTTCGGGTATTTTAAATATGTCTGAAGTATAGGCAAGCCCTTATTTATTAACCTGTTCCTCTATATTTTCATATCCAGGGACAGAGACATACACTGTTACATCGTAGGGTTCCTGTTTTGCACCGGTGGCATCATAGACCGTCCGTGCTGGTGTGATCGTACCAAAAGGAATCATTATTTCACCTGATATTTGAGTTTGCTCTGCAAGCTCGCCACTTGGGTCTGTAAAAAAGGCATAATTATATTGGTTGTTATCAGGCCAGAAGAATTTTTCAAAGGTTTCCTCTATCGGAACAAGCCCATTAGATACACCATATTCACGGAGAAGCCCTGTAACATCAACACCTCGTTTGGAGGTGGGCGTATGCAGTATTACCGTATTTTGCGGGAAAAACCAGAAAGTAACCAGATGTTCTCCAACGGCGGTTTTGGTTTTTAGATCAATTTTTTGTTCATTGATTTCAAGATCAGACGTAAAGAATTCGCCGTATAATTCACTTCTGAGTGCGATATGTTTTATGCCGCGGTTGATGAGGTCATCCCGATCAAACTCAATATCCATAAAGGACCGGTTTATATTAATGTCACAATCATATGGAGAGTAGCGCGGGGCATATGTGTTTACTCTAAGTTGCGGGTCTAGCACATTTAGCTTGATTGTATCGTTGGTTTGTTCTTTTTGTACATACGGAGGTGTCATGGTTGCACAACCTGATACTTCTCCGTATGAAGCCAAACGCATGGTAAATTTACTTTCAGATTCTTGTGGGTTGTTCATGATTTCAACCGTGTAGTAATGGCGTGGAAACAGGCTGAAAGATTTTTGAAGAATATTAACTTCCATGGTATCGCCATTATATCCCGAATTTGCAGGACTAGAGAAAGCGAGCGCTAAAAAAGAAATTGAAAGAAGCGCGATAAAAAACGGTTTTTTTGTCATGATGGTCCTTACCCGAGTATTGTAACCAGCTGTAACTTTAGCGCGGAACATGAGATGAATCAAACATATCTTGAATTATGAGACCTTTTCGTTAGAGTAGCCCAATATTACTTCGGATAACTTAAGGAAATTGATATGCCAAGGCCATCAGGGCGAAGACCAGCAGAGCTTAGAGCTGTAGAAATAATTCCAGGATTCTCAAAACATGCAGAAGGCTCTTGTTTAATGAAGTTCGGTGATACACATGTTTTGTGCACAGCCAGTGTAGAAGACAAAGTGCCGGGATGGATAAAAAACACAGGCAAGGGGTGGGTTACTGCCGAATACGGTATGTTGCCGCGCTCAACGCATTCACGGATAGACCGTGAGGCAGCTAGAGGAAAGCAGACAGGACGTACACAGGAAATACAACGTCTTATTGGGCGTGCACTCAGGTCAGTGGTTGACCTTGAAAAGCTTGGAGAGCGTCAGGTGCGCATTGATTGTGATGTTCTACAGGCCGATGGCGGAACGCGTACCGCATCTATTACAGGTGGTTTTGTAGCACTTCATTTAGCACTTCAGCATTTGGTTGCGATAGGAGCATTGGAAGAATTACCCCTTACCGACACAGTGGCGGCAATTTCTTGTGGGATTTACAAAGGTACGCCTGTGGTTGATCTTGATTACGATGAAGATTCAGACGCAGAAACAGATGCAAATTTTGTAATTACAGGTAAAGGCGGTATCTGTGAAATTCAGGGGACAGCCGAACAGGAACCTTTTAGCGAAGATGAGTTTATGGAACTTCTTAAATTGGCACAGAATGCCTGCCAAGAGCTAACAGAGACCCAGAACTCTATTTTATTTGAGAAGAAAGAAGACCTCAAAAATGTTTCATAAAATTGTCAATATCGGCAGAAATTCAATGAAGCGGAAAAATTTTTCTGTGATGGCAGGTAAGCTCGCCACAAGGCTTAAAGAAAGAGCGACAGAGGATGTAAGTGAGTGGTATGCAAAGCAGGCAGAGCAATACGAAGATTTTTTACAGAACCTTGATGCGGATTTATGGTCTGAAACACAAGAAGCATGCTCAGCGCTTACCCGGGATGCAAAAAGCAAACTGGAAACAATCCCTTATGATCTTGGTGGTGGCGGTAATTATGAATTACTTTATTTTTTAACACGCTATATGAATCCGAAGAACGTTGTTGAAACAGGGGTCGCCGCAGGGTGGTCATCATCTGCGGTTTTGACAGCGTTGGAAAAAAATGGTCAGGGTATGTTGTATTCCAGTGATTTCCCTTATTTTCGTATGAAAGACCCCGAAAACTATATTGGCTTTGTTGTCGCAAACGATCTTAAGAGTAATTGGAGATTATTTATTGAAGGCGATCAATATAATCTGCCCAAGATATGCGAAGAGGTAGAGCAAATTGATTTATTCCATTATGACAGCGATAAGTCCTATGAAGGGAGAGTGCGCGCCTTTCACGAAGTGTCGTCGAAGCTGTCAGATAATGCGGCAATCATTTTTGACGACATTCAGGATAATGCCCATTTCAAGGATTTTGTCGAGGAGCGCTGTGTTCCATACCGGGTGTTTGGATTTGGTGGCAAGTATCTTGGGCTAACCGGAGATTTTCTCGAGGGGCTTTAGGTTATATAGAGGCAAAAGAAAAATATGCGTAGATTTGAAGAAAATGAATTGGTGATTGCATCACATAACGCTGGAAAGGTAGATTCTATAGCGTCTCTGCTTGGTTCTTATGTTTCTAATTTTCTTACAGCATCTGATATGAATTTGCCGGAGCCCGAAGAAACAGGTGAAACCTTTCAGGAAAATGCGGTTCTTAAGGCCAAGGCTGCCGCGCAGGCTAGTGGAAAAGTTTGTCTGGCAGATGATAGTGGCTTATGTGTCAATGCTTTGGATGGTGCGCCCGGGGTTTATTCTGCGCGCTGGGGCGGTCCGGAGAAGGATTTCAATCTGGCGATGGAAAAAGTAAATAATGAATTGCAGGGGCAGACAGATAGAAGCGCTTATTTTGTTTGTGTTTTGGCACTTGCGTGGCCGGATGGGCACACAGAGGTGTTTGAAGGTAGGGTTCACGGAGAGATTGTCTGGCCAATGCGCGGAGATAAGGGGTTTGGGTATGACCCGATTTTTCAGGCAGAAGGATATAATATAACCTTTGCCGAGATGGAGCCCGAAGCCAAACGTGCAATTTCCCATCGGAGAAAAGCGTTCGATCAAATGGTGCAGAGCTGTTTTGAGCCAATATCAGCAAAACAACCGACACCTAATTTTTAAAAGCATGTTTCGACAAAATCAAATGGGAGTTTATATTCATTGGCCGTTCTGTGCGGCCAAATGCCCTTATTGCGATTTTAATTCCCATGTTCGTGGCAACTTTGAGCAAGAGGTTTGGGCTGAGGCGTATTTAATGTCTCTTCGGCATTATGCAGCGTTGATTCCTGAAAAAAATGTGGTCTCTATATTTTTTGGGGGTGGGACACCTTCGTTAATGGAACCACGTACCGTAGAAACAATAATTGATGAAATTCAAAAGTTATGGCCGGTTGCGAATGATATTGAAATCACTTTGGAAGCGAATCCAACCTCTGTTGAAACAGAAAAATTTACAGCCTTTAAAAAGGTTGGAGTGAATAGGGTTTCCCTAGGAGTGCAGGCGCTCGATAAAGAAGACTTGGTCTTTCTGGGGCGAGAGCACAGTGTTGAAGAAGCGGTACAAGCCATAAATGTTGCCAGCGAATGTTTTGAACGCGTTAGTTTTGATTTGATGTATGGGCGCCCTAACCAAACTCTTGCGAGCTGGGAGAAGGAGTTGGGGGAAGCGGTCAAGTTGGCGCGCGGACACTTATCGCTATATCAGTTGACCATTGAGCGGAACACTCCGTTCTACATGCGCTATCATCGCGGTGAATTTAAAATTCCAGATGATGTAGAAGGAGCAGAATTCTATGAATTGACCCAAGACATTTTGGGTTCTGCCGATATGCCGTCCTATGAAGTATCCAATCATGCGATAGAAGGGCAGGAGTGCAGGCACAATCTTGTTTATTGGCAGATGGCCGATTATATAGGGGTAGGCGCGGGGGCTCATGGACGCTTTTTCAACGGAAACAAGAAATATGCAACACGTGATCACAGTGCCCCTGAAGTCTGGCTGGAGCGTGTCCAAAAACACGGGCACGGGGCGCATGAATTTGAACACATAGATGCCCAAGACCGGTTTCACGAATGTCTTATGATGGGGTTGCGTTTGCGTGGGGGAATCTCGATTGATCGATGTGAAAAGTTATCGGGCCTGTCTTTCCATGAATGTATCCCGCCACAAAAACTCCATACAATATGTCAGGAAGGGTGGGCTGTTATTGAGGGTGATAATTTTTATCTAACGCAGGAAGGCCGGATCAGGCTAAACGCGATAATATCCTTCTTACTGACTTAGCCGTATTCTTATTCTGTGATCACTTCTTCCTCTGGGAATAATTCCTTTGTGCTTTTTCCGTTAATCGTAATGCTTCCATCTGCATGGGCCTGTAAGTCATATTTATATGCGTTGCCATGACTTCCATCATCTTGAAGGGCACCGATTTCTTTCATTTTTGTCAAAGTTTTAAGGGTGTCTTCATGTTCCGGGTTTTCTTTCATCATGGATATAACAGTATCAAGACCATCGAAAACAGTAACAAACTGGGCGGTAAACCCCATAGCGGCGGTTAGATCGGCAGACATTTTACCTTCTGAATAAAAATCATAGATGTCATTACCAAAGCCGTTGTTATTAAATATAATTTCGGTACCGGCTTGCGAAAGTACAGCCGGAATCTTCATCATAAGCCCCACGCCTACCATTTGTGCCGTTTCAGGGGTTTGTATTACAGACTTCATGGAGTTTTGAGCAACTTGTGTCAGTGTTGCATAGGGAATTTTTTGAGCCTTCATATCAAATCTCAGTGTCTTGGGAATAAAATCACTATACTCGCTATCTTCCGATTCTGAGTTCATCTCTTTATACCCGATAGCAATAGACATAGTTCCGGATTCACTGTTTAGGTTTTCAAAACCAAATCCAAAATCAGCAGATCCGAGCGAGAAGTTTTCAAGAACTGTTTTTGTTTTAGAGGGGGCGCTTTTGACATTAAGACCTTTAATACCATAGTGAAAATTAAAGCTGCTCATGTCGAAATCATATAGATCAAATAGCATATCTGTTATTTTCTGTTGATCCAGACCTTCAATGTCCTCCTCTTTTTCTATGGTGCCAAGACTTTCAAATACATCAGAGTGCTGCATAATTTTTTGTTTATACTCACTAAGGGAGGGTAGTGTCATATCTGCCACATTTCCTTCAAAACTAAATGAATCTAAGGTTGTAATATCACCTGATTCCGGTGGTGCGATCGTGATATCATTGATGGCCACCTGAAAGGGGCCTGCATACTTATTATTACTACCCTCATCAAGATTTGTAAGTGCTTTGATAGAGCCAATACTCAAACCCGTGTCTTTTCCTCCATCAATAAAACTTATACTAGAAAGGATGCTGTTTATTTTTGTAAAGTACCCAAGTTTTTCATTCAGTACGGCAACTATATTTTGATCCTTAAAACTTATTATGAAGTCTTCACCACTATCATCGGACATCTTCATTTCGCTTGGAAGAGCCCATGTGGTTTGCCAATAGCCGGATTTTTCAGTTGCTACAGCATTTACTTTTATTACGCCAATATCAAAAACAGGATTTGTAAATTTTTCCTTGGCCTTTTCTTCAGTGGGTTCTACGCTGCTGATTTTGATGTAAGGAAATGTAATGGCATAAAATCCATCCGAAGGTTCAACGTGCAAGTTACCTTGATATTCAATTTTTATCGAGCCAAAAGCCTTATTTACTGTTTGCTGGTAATCCAGCATATCCTGAAATGAAGCGCGTAGCTTTTCTGCGCCCTCTGGGTTTGTCTCCATAGCCTTAGCTTGTGAGGTTGCAAAAGCTAAAATGACGACTATTAGCATGAAATGTTTCATTGCTGTTCCTTCTGGATTGTTGATTTACCGTGTACGCAGGAAGAAATTTATACAAAAACCCTTGCTGAGTCCAAGCATAATCGGCATTAATAGGCAATCAAAAGAATAACAAGTTGTTAAGGTCATGTTAGAGTCAAAAGCATCACAGTTTACATTGTTGCCGGAAGGCACAATTTCCTGGCAGGAAAAAATGAATAATCCTACGCCAGGTGTTCCTGTTGCCACATTGGTGAAAGGGGATCATATTTTGCGTCCCCAAATAAATATTATCGAGAACGAACAGACATCACAGCACGACCAAACAGCACTCAGCAATAGTTTGAAAATATGGCTCAATACATATTTCACAGAAGTTCTGGAGCCGTTAATGCTGCTTGAATGTCCTCAAGGACAAGAGATTAAGGATGACCCTGTTTCTGTTATTGCTTCTAAAATATATGACGGTCTTGGTATTATTCCTCGTTCCGAGCTTGAGGATGTGATCGAGAAACTAACGACTGAAACAAGGGTGGACGTACGCGCAAAAAAAATAAGACTTGGCCCAATCCTAATTTTTATTCCAGCCTTAAACAAGCCAGCTGCTGTAAAACTCCGTGCATTATTGTGGTCCTTATTTCATGGCAAAGATCTGCCTGCCACTGTTCCGGCAGATGGTATTGTATCCCTGAAAATTGAAGATGAAGGTGCGGATCAGGATTATTACCGATCTATTGGTTATCCATTATATGGAGGTAGAGCAGTACGCATTGATATGCTCGATCGTGTCATAAGTTGTGTTTACGATCATGCCGAGGGAGGTAAGTTTCAGGCGCGTCACGAGATGGCGGAATGGTTAGGTTCCAGTATTGAAGATTTATACAAGGTTCTGGAGTCTATGGGGCATACTAAAATCCACGATCCGGTGGAGCAGGCTGAGGCCCAGCAAGAAGATGATAATAAAGAAGAAAAGAAAGCTGAAGAGGGGGCAGAAAATAAGAAACCCGAGCTAGCCACATTCAGACTTAAAAAGGGCAAGGCATTTGCAACACATAAATCCAGTGGTAGCGGAAAAGGTCCAAAACAAAAGGATGAGGGATCAAAGGGCAAAGCTAAGAGCGCAAGGCCTAAAAAGAAAGATCATAAAAGAAAAGATAAGAAAGACGATTCTCCACGCGTAATTTCAATTGAAGCGAAAGTAAATGCAGAAGACTCTCCGTTCGCAATTTTACAACAACTCAAGAAGTGAGGAGAAAATGTCTCGGGATTCAGTTCTTAAGGCATCATTCATTTTTACACTTATTCTTCTTGGAGCTTATATTTTTTCTGTTTCTACAGCACACGCTGCTAAATTCTCGGGTGAGTACTTGTTAAAGGTATGCTCGGTCGATAGAAATGGAAATGAAGTGATTAAAGGTGGAAAGATAGCGTGCCAAGGCTATATTTCTGGCGTAATTGATTATCATAATTTTCTAAAATCTCTTGATTTAACCTCGGATATGAATTTTTGCATACCAGAAGAGGTTACACTTAACGAAATTCATCTCAGAGTCTTGATTTATCTGTATAACAGGGCAAAACTTCATCGCAAATTTGTGGCTGCTCCTGCGGTTACAATGGCCTTATTTTCACTCTATCCGTGTTCTAAATAAAATAGTAATATTTGTGCGCTATTCTAAATTCCTCTAACGGGGTTTTATATGGGAAAACAACAACATACAATTAGATTAGAGCGTGGTCTCAGAGACCATATTCTGCCGCTGGATTTCTTTGATGTTCTGGTTCACAGGTTTTTGCCTGTTATAAGCCTTACATACATGGCCAGTATTGTTGGTTTGGCGGCGAGTAAAGGGGATTTTGTACATTATATTTTTGAAGATCGAGCAGCCTATATCCGCGCTCTGCTTGTTGTTTTATGGGTTTCGATCCCTGGTATTATATGGATTTTATTGAATGGAAGCCCGATGCTCAAGCACACGGCCGATACATGGTACAAAGTTGTTGCAACCCTTATGGTTATAACGATTGCTCTTAGTTTCGTGCTTTTTCCCGAGGCTAATATTTATGGTCTTCGGCTGTTTTTTGCGTTGTCCATACCGGTTTTTATCATTATTTATTATTTCTTTGTAAAAGGCGGCTTGCCTGCTATCGCGGCTTATCCACTTAACATTGTAGGTCTGTCTGTTCTTATTTACGGCGCTTTTATGAATTATATTCATTAACCGACGGCAAGGTTCATAATCCATCCCAATAAGAGAACTTGTGGCACTGTTATCATCGGCAAAGCAAGAGCCATGGCCCATGATTTTGTGATTTCACGCAAAGCCATAAGCTCTGTATAATCTGTTGCCACTCCAGCCATAAGAAATGTAAACCCGTTTCCGGGTGCATGGGCATTCGTTACTATTTCAGCTGCGACCGGTGCGGATCCTTCCGAACATATTTCGATTATGGTGGCAATAAAAAGCGTAACAAACAGGCCGGCTAAAGAGGGGCCTAGCCATGCCGCAAATACATCAGGAGAAATGAAAGTGCGCATGGATGCGGCGATAATTGTTCCAAATAAAATCCATTTTATAATAACCTTCCCATCATCCCAGCCTGATTTAAGAATTTCCAATGTGCCCTGTTTAGATAATTCTACATTCTTTAGAAGTATTGCTGTTTCAGCCTTTAGATTAAAATTCTCGTCTATTTCCAGCACATTCGGGTTGTCAGGCAGTTTTCCTGCTTTTATTAAGGCTTGTAAGACGAGGCCAGTCACCAAAGCGATCACGACTGATCCCAATATATATATAAGCGTCCATTTAAGTCCTATTAGGCCTACGAGTATTAAAGTAAGCGATACAGAGTTCCATGGGCTGGCGACAAGAAAAGTGACAACCTGAGGGAAGCTAATACCCCGTTCATATAATTTAGCTGCAACCAATAAAATACCGTGACAACATAAATCAAGAACCACCCCTCCCAATACAGCCCTCAAAAGCCCGGAAAACTGGTTGCCATAACCCATAATGCCGGTAAAAAAATGTTTTGGAACCTTACCCATAAGGCCAACAATGACAATACCAAGAGCAATACCCCACCACATCTGGGATAGAATTTGCAAAATAGAATGAACAAAGTGGTGAAGGAGTATAGGTGAAGTATATAGCGCCGAAAGAAACAGATGGGCGCCAACGCTTAGCAGCAGAACACCCAGGCTGAATATAAAAATCCAGTCTTTTTTATGTTTATGATCATCAATCGGGCAACAGTCTCCTGCTATGCCTTCAGTCTCTTTGTCCATTCGATCCTGCTTAGAAGTTTCTTGTAATAGTAAAATCACTCAAGTCGCATAGAAGTGCTTTCATTTGAGAGTCTGGTAATAAGGATAACGCATTTTGAGCATTTTGAGCGTAATCTTTTGCAAGCGCTATTGTTTTGTCCAAGGCCTGATGGCGTTCAATAATCTCTATTGCAACGTCTAGATCCTTTTCATTTTGATCTTTATGAGCCAGCGTACGTTTCCAGAAGTTTTTCTCTTTTTCATTCGCGTTTTGAAGTGCAAAGATAACAGGAGCTGTCATCTTTCCTTCTTTAAAATCATCGCCGATTTCTTTGCCCAATTTTTTCTGATCAGCCATATAGTCGAGCACATCATCAATAATCTGGAAAGCTGTGCCGAGCCTCATGCCATATTCGCGCAAGGCAGTCACCGTATTTTGATCCTTCTGCGAAAGCACGGGACCAACTTCACAGGCAGCAGAGAATAAAGCCGCCGTTTTAGATTCTATAACTTCAAGATAGGCAGCTAAATCGGTTGTAATATCGTTTGTTGTTACAAGTTGTAATACTTCGCCCTGTGCGATAATCGCAGAGGCATTCGAGAGTATTTTAAGAACATCCAGAGAGCCGCTTTCAACCATCATCTGGAACGACTTTGAAAAAAGAAAATCTCCTACCAACACGCTGGCTTTGTTGCCAAACACTAGATTTGCAGTCTTTTTCCCTCTGCGTTCAAGACTTTCATCGACAACATCATCATGCAGTAATGTTGCTGTATGAATAAATTCCACTGCTGCAGCCAGATGATAGGCTTTCTCCATTGGGCCGTCAAAGAGGGATGTGGATGCCAAGGTCAGTAGAGGACGTATTCTTTTCCCGCCGGCTGTAATCAGATAATCTGCCAGTTTTGGAATGAGTGCGACATTAGAGCGCATATTCTCTGTAATAAGGGCATTAACATGCTGCATGTCGTCAGAGAGTAAATCCGAAAGCCGGTCCAGCGGCGTCGGCTCGTCGGTAGTGGACGTATTTTTTGCAAGTTGTGTCTGCATAATCGTTTTAGAACAGTTTTTTAGCCGTAGAGCAAGAAAAAACAGGGAAATCTAGTCTATTTTTCCAAAGGATCGCGAACTCAGTTTTCCTTTGCCTTTTTGTGCATCCCTATATGTATCTATTATACCCCGAAGGCCTGTTGCCTCTTGTTTTTGCTTTTCCATCTCTTCTTGTTGGCCCTCTTTATCAGGGTCTTCTTTTTCGCCCTTTTCGCTTTCATCACCGTCCTTATTTTCTTGATCTGGTTTACCTTGGCCAGCAGCAAGTTCTTTATATTTTTCCCAAAGGTCTAGGTCTTTCTGTTCCTTTTTTTCGTTTTCGATCTTTTGTACGGCCTCCTGTTCAGAAGCTTTGATTTGCTCCGACGTTTTCTCTTCCGGTGGAGGTGGCTTCCAGCTCATTGAGCGCATAGCCTGTTTTGGCTTAGATTCTTCGGTTTCAGTTGTTTCAGGCAGAGCATCTGTTTTTGCAGGCTCAGTATTTTCAGGAGGCTTAGGGGAATTATAAAGCTGTATTTTTTCTGCATCAGCACGTGCTGTGGCTGCGGGTAAAAGAACACACGTGACAAGAAGCAAATAAAAGCCTTTCACACGAATTACCATTGATTTATTCTTTGTGCTTATCATGTGGTCAAAATAGAGGAAAAACCAAATACAATGCAAGCGCCATCATATTCTATTGATGTTTTTCAAGCAGATTATGAATCTCAATTCTGGGAGATGCTAGACCAATTCAGGTTTCCTATAGATCGTGAATATTATACGAGATGTTTAGAGCGTCACAAAAATCAGGAAGTTTCTATTATCTTGGCTATAAAAAATAGCAAGTGTGTGGGGTATTGTATTTTGAACTGGCAGCCCAAATATGTGTTTTTCAAAAAGCTTGAATTACCGGAAATTCAAGACTTAAATGTTGTTGAAAGTGAAAGACGACAGAGAATCGGACAGTCTATTGTCCAATATTGTGAATCTTTAGTGCAGGAAAAAGGATATGAAGAGCTAGGGATAGGTGTAGGGCTCGATTCTAGCTTCGGGGCAGCACAAAGGCTTTATGCCAAATTAGGATATGTGCCTGACGGAAATGGTGTGACATATGATAGGAAGCCGGTTTTATCAGGTGAATTCAGACCAATAGACGAAAATTTAAGCCTGATGATGACGAAGAAGCTGATTTTAAAGTGATTTTTCTTATTAAACCCTTCCTTTTTGCATATCAAATGTGGTAAACCCATTCTCAAATTTTGAATTTACTTTTTGGAGAGCTGATCCATGACGAAATGGGTTTATAACTTTGGTAAAGATAAAAACGATGGGGATGCCTCTATGCGTAACCTTTTGGGTGGAAAAGGCTGTAATCTGGCTGAAATGGCCTCTTTAGGCTTGCCTGTCCCCCCTGGTTTTACGATAACCACCGAAGTGTGTACTTATTACTACGATCATGAAACACAATATCCAAAAGAGCTTGTCCAGCAAGTAGAGGGCGCGCTTTCAAATATTGAAAAATCCATGGGTATGAAATTCGGGAGCACTGAAAATCCGCTTTTGGTTTCTGTGCGTTCCGGTGCGCGTGTGTCAATGCCAGGCATGATGGACACGGTTTTAAATTTGGGTTTGAACGATGAAACCGTAGCAGGTCTCGCCAAGCAGGCTAATGATGAGCGTTTTGCGTGGGATTCATACCGTCGTTTTATCCAGATGTATGGTGATGTGGTTTTGGGAGTATCTCATCATGATTTTGAAGATATCTTGGATAGCTACAAGCGTGATGAAGGAATTACGCAAGATACAGAGGTGTCTGCAGAAGGCTGGAAAATAATTGTTGCAGATTACAAGGATCTGGTTGAACGTGAGCTTGGAAAGCCGTTTCCAACCGACCCGAAAGAGCAATTATGGGGGGCTATTGGCGCAGTTTTTGATTCATGGATGGTGCCGCGCGCAATTACCTATCGTAAGATTAATGAAATTCCAGGAAATTGGGGGACAGCCGTTAATGTGCAGTCCATGGTGTTTGGTAACATGGGTGATGATTGCGCAACGGGTGTAGCTTTTACACGTGATCCATCGACCGGAGAAAATTATTTTTATGGCGAATACCTTGTAAATGCACAAGGAGAAGATGTCGTTGCCGGAATTAGAACGCCGCAATCCCTGACAATTAAAGGCAGAGAAATGGAGGGCGGAGCACTACCCTCAATGGAAGAAACAATGCCTGCGGTTTTCAAAGAGTTAGATGGGCTTCGTCTCAAGCTTGAGATACATTATCGCGATGTGCAGGACATAGAATTTACAGTGCAACGTGGAAACCTGTACATGTTACAAACCCGATCAGGTAAGCGTACGGCGGCTGCAGCTCTGAAGATTGCCGTTGATATGGTAGAAGAAGGCTTAATCTCTCAAGAAGAAGCATTGTTGCGTGTAGACCCGCAATCTCTCGACCAACTTTTACATCCTACACTTGATCCGAAAGCATCTCGCAATGTTATTTCCAAAGGATTACCGGCATCTCCGGGCGCGGCCTCAGGCAAAGTAGTGTTCACTGCAGATGAAGCGGAAATAAAATCCCACACAGGAATATCAGTAATTCTTTGTCGCCAAGAAACTTCACCGGAAGATATCCATGGTATGCATGCGGCAGCAGGTATTTTGACATCCAGAGGTGGAATGACGTCACATGCTGCGGTTGTGGCGCGCGGTATGGGTAAGCCTTGTGTAGCCGGGGCAGGAGATTTGTATATTGACCAGCATGAAAAGATAATTCGTAAAGGAGATATCGAAATCAAAGAGGGGGATATTGTCACGATTGATGGAGCGACAGGTGAGATTATGTTGGGCCCGGTCGCTACAATTAAGCCTAAACTTTCCGGTGATTTTGCAACATTAATGGCATGGGCGGATGAGCGCCGCAGAATGAAAGTGCGTGCAAATGCTGAAACACCACTAGATGCTCAAACTGCGCGTGATTTTGGTGCCGAAGGCATTGGTCTGTGCCGTACGGAACATATGTTTTTTGATGCCGAACGCATCCAGAATGTCCGTGAAATGATTTTTGCAAATGATGAGGAAGAGCGTCGCGCCGCACTAAAAAAACTTCTTCCGGCGCAAAGAGAAGATTTTGAAAAATTATTTAAAATCATGCATGGTTTGCCTATTACTGTTCGGTTGCTAGACCCGCCTTTACACGAGTTTTTACCACACACTTCGGAAGACATTAAAACATTCTCTAAAAGCGCAGGCATTGAAGAGAATCTAGTGCGTCAGCGTCTGGGTGCTTTGACAGAGATGAATCCAATGTTGGGGCATCGTGGTTGCCGCCTGGGGATTACTTATCCTGAAATTTATGAAATGCAGGCGCGTGCGATTTTTGAAGCCGCCGTCAATGTTGCAAAGAAATCGGGCGAGGGCATTATTCCCGAAGTTATGATTCCACTTGTTGGTGCAAAAAAAGAGCTGGATATGATGCGCGAGGTTGTCGAGGTAACAGCCAAAGCTGTGTTCAAGGAGAAAGGCACATCTGTTGAATATCTGGTTGGCACTATGATTGAATTGCCGCGTGCGGCTCTGACAGCAAACCAGATCGCAGGAAATGCAGATTTCTTTAGTTTTGGTACGAACGACCTGACGCAGACAACGCTGGGGATGAGTCGTGATGATGCATCCAACTTTCTTCCTTACTACGCAGAGAAGGGGATTTATGAACGCGATCCGTTTGTATCCATCGATGTTGAAGGCGTAGGGGCACTTGTAGAAATTGCCTGTAAAAAGGGCCGTGCGACCAATCCCGAGATCAAGCTTGGTATATGTGGGGAGCATGGTGGAGATCCAGCCTCAATCGAATTTTGTAACTCAATGGGGTTAGACTATGTTTCGTGCTCGCCATTCCGTGTGCCAATAGCAAGGCTTGCAGCAGCGCAGGCCGCTATTCGTGAGCAGGGCGAAAAGACGGTTAAGCTCAAGAATAAGAAAAGCGCTTAGGCATTTTGCTAGCCATTTTTGAGAAGGGCGATTCCAATATCCCCGCAAGAGGAACGAAGCTCGGCTTTATCAGGGATATCATTTAGGTTCACAGTATAAAGATGTTTCTTGGCAAGGCCGCGATAGTGCATGCGCGCGGTTAGTTCCTGTCCTACATAACAGCCCTTATCGTAAGAAACACCGTTGAGTGTGTCTATTTTTCCTTCGGAGAGTGTTGATTTGTGTGGTATCAGGTCACGGCTACCATCTGGAATAGTTAGGGAAATGCGGTGCTTATCCCATTCATCAAAGCTTTTTTCCGGTAAATCGGGTTTTTCAAAAGATCTATATCCCATATCCTCATGTCTTGGATCTTTGTAACCAAATGCATCGGAACCCAAAATAACATAGACCTCGGTCTCTCTTTCTACGTCAATCGTAACATCGGCGCGCAATTTATACATTGTAAGGTGCTTGGCTAGAGATTCTGCCCGCTCGTTTCCTTCACAATCCATAATGATTTTGTTGTTTTTCTGTGTAATGAAAAAATCATAAAGAAATTTGCCCTGAGGCGTTAAGAGGCAAGCATAGATAGAATCCTGTGTGTCCAATTGGTTAATATCATTGGTTATCAAGCCTTGCAGGAAGGGCTTAACATCTGCCCCCGACAGTGTGAGTTTGCCCCGTGCTTTTAGTTTTGTGAAATATGCGTCTTGTGTCATCATCTTTTCATGAGTTCAGGCAGTAAACACATATTGTTTATCACATCTAGCCGGATTGGCGATGCAGTTTTATCTTCAGGACTGCTAAAATATTTGCATGAAGAGCATCCGGAGGCTGTCTTTACAATCTGTTGTGGCCCTCTTGCGGCCTCCTTATTCGAGGGCTTTCCTGCTCTTAATAAAATCATTCCTATAAAAAAGCAAAAATACAACAAGCACTGGTTTGATTTGTGGCGTCAGGTAGTCGGAACACGGTTTGATATTGTTGTTGATCTAAGAAATTCTGCGGTATCAAGGCTGGTAGGGGCAAAAAAACGTTATATTTACGGCAACCATATTGATAAAACCTGTCATAAAGTGGCCCAAAATTCGGATGTACTGGATTTAACGTATCCTCCTGATCCTTATCTATGGTTTACGGACAAACAAATGAAGGAGGCGAGAGGGTTCATTCCTAAAGGAAGTTTGGTTCTAGGGGTAGGTCCCACGGCGAACTGGGTTGCAAAAACATGGCCAGCAGATCGTTTCATGAAAATTATAGACTGGATGACAGGGGAAAATGGCCTGATGCCCGAGGCCAGAGTTGCAGTATTTTCTGCACCTGGGGAGGAATACGCAGCGCGTCGGGTTTTATCATCTATTCCCAAAGAAAGGCAAATCAATATTATTGCAAAGACAGACCCGGGTACGGCTGCTGCGTGTTTGTCGCTTTGTAACTTCTATATTGGAAATGATTCCGGCTTAATGCATTGTGCATCGGCTACCGGGGTGCCGACCCTTGGTCTTTTTGGGCCTAGCTATCCGCATATATATGGGCCATGGGGGATGCATTCGGCCTATGCAAGAACTCCAGAGACATTCGACCAGCTTATTGGTTTTGAAGGGTATAATCCAAAGACAGTAGGATGTTTGATGGAGGGCTTGACTGTAGAAAATGTTATAGCCGAGATACAAAAAAACTGGCCGAAAATGACGGCCAGCTCTTAAAAAGTCTACTTAACTGAATTAGTCATTTAGGTGATCATAATCACCCTTTTCTTCTTCACTTGTACTGTATTGTGAATACTTCTTTTTTCTTGTTTCTTCGCGGTATTGTGTGTGCGTAAGCTTATAATTTTCATTGGCTCGTGCGACCACATCATAGGGCACATACTTAATACGTTCCCAGCCTCGTGCCATCATACAACCTTCAAAATCAATATAATCTGAATGTTCTGCAAAAAGCTCTTTATCTCGTTCAGGAGTGTCATAGCCAGCCAATTTTGCCTCATCTTCACTCATAACATAACCTTCCGCATAATGCGGAATAGCATTCTTTACCGCGCCAAGTCTTTCAAGCTCCCGCAGCTCTGTAACACATTGTGCTATATGCCGGTTAAGGAGTTGCTGTGCTTTGGGTCCGCGCAGATACAGGGTAGAAGAGGAATGAACCCTCTGCCAATACTGGCCCTTTTTCTCTATCGCGTCATTTACGCCTGCAAGTGCCGGAACAGAGAATGTAACAATAAGGATAAGTGTAAGGAAGGAACGCATAATCATGACTAGAATCTTTAAAATAGTTAAACAACTGAACGAATGATAGCAAGGATTAGCGGGTTTCTCAATACAATAATAAGATTAATTACTGTACGGCCTGTTTTGGCTTGTCATTTTTATCTAGCCACCATGTCTCTGTGACGATTCCATAGAGGGGTGTAATGTCCGGAAATTTAATATTTTCATTGATCGCAACATAATCCATACCTTTGTAAAACAAGGGAATTGATATGTACTCAGAGAGCAGAATTCTATCGATTATATGGGCATAATCGGTGAGAGCTCCATATGTCTGTGCGTTTGCAATAATGCTAGCAAAGTGGTCAAGGGCAGGATTGCATATACCCGCATAATTGAAGCGCGCAGGTTCTTCGGCAGCTTTACATGACCAGTACAGCATTTGTTCGGTGCCGGGGGATAAGCTGTTTTGCCAGAAAAAGGAAAGCATTTCGTAATCGTAGGTAATTTTGCGTTTCTGGAAGGTTGCGCTGTCCATCATACGAATGCGTATATCAACACCGAGACGCTCCAGTGTGCGCTTGAATGTAAGCGCAATCTTTTCTTCCTGTGGTGTAGAGAGGAGTAATTCAAAGCTTAGAGGCTCACCGCTACTATTCAATCGCTTCCCATTCTTAATTGTCCACCCGGACTCGGTAAGCAGTTTGTCGGCTTCTTTAAGCCGTGCCCGCAGGTTACCAGCGATACCATCTTTGAAAACAGGACTAAAGGCCTCGGGATGTATGTCTTCTACCCAGTCGTTCATCAGCTTTTGTGTGGCTTCAGAAAGCTCACCCGATCCATCGAGAACCGAGTTAGGGTAGTAGCTTTCCATCCGTTTGAACTCATTGTGAAAGAGGTTTGATCCTATCCATTCATAATCAAATGCGAGAGAAAGGGCTTTCCTGACGTTGCGGTCATTGAAAGGGGATTTCCGGATGTTGAATATAAAGCCATGGGCACGTTCGGGGCGCTGATGCGGAGTGGCCAGCTTCGTTTGATAGTCTTTGATATCTTCATAGGCGGTTTCCCATTTCGTGACATCCCATTCACGGCGCATGTTTAGGTCACCTTTTTTAAAAGACTCCAGCGCAATTGTGTCATCCCTGTAATAGTCGTAGGTAATAGTTTCAAAATTATAGTGGCCTTTATTTACAAAAAGGTCTTTAGCCCAGTAATCATCAACGCGCTCATAGGTAATATAGCGTCCTGTTTCAAGCTCTTTGATTTTGTAAGGGCCATTAAGGACAGGATTTTCTGTAACTGTTTCATCAAAATTACGATTTTGCCACCATACCTTCGAAAGCACGGGCATCATGGCCAAAATCATAACTGTTTCGCGATCATAACCATCACCCAAAGAAAATTTTATGCTTTGAGGTTCAAGGATTTCTGCTTTTGAAACCAGTTTATAGATATTGCGCATATTGGGGCGTCCATGCTCTCTAAGTGTTTCAAAAGAAAACAAAACATCATCTGAAGTGATGGGGGAGCCGTCATGAAAGCGAGCCAAAGGATTAATATAAAACGTAATAGAAGACCGATCCTCTGATATCTCAACATGTTCGGCAATGAGTGGATACATCGTGAACGGCTCATCCCAGACTCTGCGCATTAGGCGGTCGTAAACTAAATTCATGTTTTCAGGTGCTTGCCCTTTTATAGAGTAAGGGTTGAGCGTATCAAAACTTCCGATTGCCGCCATTTTTAGAGCGCCACCCTTCGGGGCATCTGGATTTACGTAGTCCAGATGCGCACTGTTCTGGTTGTATTTTGCATTTCCATGCATAGCCAAACCGAATAGCTTGCCCTCTGCATGAGCAGGGGGTGCTCCAATGATCAAGAAGATGATTGTTAAAAACGGGCCATAAAATTTCATATCGATTAAGCAGCCAGATCTGCCAGTTTCACGGCAGGTCTTGGTCCCATGTGTGAAATTACTTCTGCGGCTGCAAGAGCCCCCAATCTACCACATTCTTCAAGTGGTTTTCCTTCGGTAAACCCATACAGGAAGCCGGCAGCGAATTGGTCGCCCGCACCAGTTGTATCAATAATTTTTTCTACCGGAATGGCATCAATCTTGATGTGATTGCCGTTTGCAATAATAACAGCACCTTTTTCGCTTCGTGTGATAGCAGCGATTTCCACATGCTCGCTTATAGCGCTTATAGCGTCATCAAAGTCCTCCTGCATAAAGAGGGATTTAATTTCATCTTCATTCGCAAACAGGATATCCACATGGTTTTCTACAAGTTGAAGAAAATCATGTCTGTGGCGATCTACACAAAAAGGATCAGACAGGGTAAGCGCTATTCTATGTCCTGCTTCATGCGCATACTCAGCTGCCGTTACGAAGGCTTCTTTTGCACGATCGCGGTCGAATAAGTACCCCTCGAGATAGGTTACTTGTGATGAAGAGATCACTTGCTGATCAACATCAATCGGGCTTAATTCTATGCTGGCCCCAAGGAAAGTATTCATTGTTCGTTCTGCATCCGGTGTAACTAGAATCATACAGCGTCCGGTAGGTGCCCCAAGCACTAGGGGTTGTGTATCAAAACGAACGCCCATGGATTGCATATCTTTTTTATAAAGAGCCCCCAATTCATCATCCGCAACTTTTCCTATGAAGGCGCCATTGCCTCCAAAAGAAGCAAAACCAGCCATCGTATTGGCAGCGGATCCGCCGGATGTCTCGAGCCCTTTAGGCATTTGCGTATATAATGTTACTGCGCGCGTTTCATCGACCAAAGTCATAGCACCTTTTTCCATGCCGCTTTTTGCATTTTGTTCAGCAACAAACTCTTCGGAAACTTGTGAAAGCACGTCCACGAGAGCGTTTCCAACTGCAACAACACCATATTTTGTATCAGACATAAATTTAATCCATTCCTTGTGTGAGTCCTCAAAATATAGTTCTATAGCACATCTTTTGAAAAGGCCAAGTATGATGAGTGCAAAAAAGGAAAAAGACCTAGATATTCGTCAAAAAGTAGTGGAAGCGACGCTTTTTCTTGCTGCTGAACGCGGTTGGAGCCAGACGTCACTTAGTGATATCGCTGAGCATGCCGGTATTTCCATGGGCGATTTATATGATATTATTGATGATAAAAACGATGTATTGGCGCTGCTTGGCCGCATTATTGATAAAAAAGTTATTCAAAGTACAAAGGTAGAGGTGGATGTTTCTGCCAGTCCGCGCGACCGTTTGTTTGATTTAATGATGGATCGTTACGATGCATTGAACGAACATCGTGAAGGCGTTGTTGCTATACTGGAGAGTTTCAAGTTTGATCCCAAACAAATGGTTATCTCTTTCCCTCATATATGCCGGTCTATGACCTGGATGTTGGAGTTATGCAAGCTTGAGACAAATGGTATTAAGGGCGCTATTAAGGTTGCTGGCTTGGCGGGGGTTTATCTGACAGTCCTGAAAACATGGATGGAAGATGAGACGCCCGATCTTTCTAAAACCATGGCCGCTTTGGATAAGACTCTTCAGCGTGCGGAGACGGCAGCCACCACTTTCGGATTTTAAGCTGCGAATTTTTCAATATCGGACAGGTAAGGATATTGTTGTGAGGTTTTGTTCAAGCCCATGAGGGTGGCCGCTTTTACCCCATAACTTATAGATTTTTCAAGAGCAATTCCGGCCTGTGTACAGGCTGAAAATGTGCCGCAGAAAGCATTAAAACATTTCACATTTGTTATAGGCTCGTCTGAAATAGGAGGTTGTTCGAACCTTTTCTCTTTGCCATGAAGAACATAGGCACCTTGTGTCCCGTAGCTTCGTGTCACGATATATGGGTTTTTCAATTGATCCAGAAAGCTTTTCATATCCGGAAGGAGGTCATCATTTATAAGGACGATATCTGCATATTCGAAAAAAGCCTCATCGATATTATTTAGGTTTGAAAGACACAAAACCGATTTGGCGTTTTTTTCATTGGCACGGGTTAGGATTTTCAAGTTTTGCCGTGGTAGCAAGTCATTTTGTAACAGTAGCAGTGTACGTGCGTTTAATGCATTATCCGAAATCTGTGACTCAGAGGCTTCTCTGTTTGCACCGGTTGTATATATTGTTGCTGATTGCCCGTCGGGGTTAACCAGTGTTTGTATAACGCCGGTAGGTTTATCGTTTTGTGCTATGCCAGAGCTTTGAATTCCTTCTCTACGAAATGTATCCAGTATATTTTTTGCAAAAAGGTCGTTGCCGATTGTTCCTGCAATACTTACTTTTGCGCCGCTTCTTGCTGCGGCAATAGCCTGATTTGTTGCAGAGCCACCAGCAAAAGCATATCCATTTTTTGATGTAGTATTACGATTGAACTCCAGAGGTTCATCCAGATGAGTAGAAAATTCTGTGCATATTTGACCAAAGACAAGAATCATAAGCTAACTAAATGCTAGAGTAATACTAAATGATCAGGGTATTGTTTTTTTTTGATATTACAAGAAGGAATCTTCGGGACAGGGGTTGATATATCGGTCAAAAGGCAATAAGAAAAAGACTTAAGAAGGGCGAGCCGTATGTCCATAGACTACAATAAACATTATCAGGGTTGTGTTGATTCTATTAAGAGCGAAGGTCGTTACAGGACTTTTGCGACTATGGAACGCATTGTTGGCCGGTTTCCGTACGCCCATTTTTATGATGCGGAAGGTAATTCCAAGGAAGTTGCCATTTGGTGCAGTAACGATTATCTCGGTATGGGGCAACATCCCAAAGTACTCGAAGCAGCAAAAGAGGCCATGTACTCTAGCGGTGCAGGGGCAGGGGGAACACGCAATATCTCTGGCACAACGATTCATCATGTACGGCTTGAGGAATCACTGGCAGATCTTCACAATAAAGAGGCTGGCCTTGTTTTTTCATCAGGATATGTGGCGAATGAAGGGGCCTTAGGAACATTGGGGAAGCTACTCCCTAATTGCGCAATTTTTTCAGATGAAATGAATCATGCCTCTATGATTCACGGTATCCGTGACAGCAAGCAAGAGAAGTTTATATTTCGTCACAATGACATAGAACATCTTGAAGACTTACTGAAAGCCGTGGATATAAAAAGACCCAAAATTATTGCATTTGAATCGGTATATTCCATGGATGGAGATATTGCGCCGATTGAAGAAATACTGGATTTAGCAGAGAAATATAACGCGTTGACTTATCTGGATGAAGTTCATGGGGTAGGTCTTTATGGCCCGCGGGGTGGTGGTGTAGCCGAAGAACGAGGATTAATGGATCGTGTGGACGTCATAGAAGGTACTTTTGGCAAGGCTTATGGTTCTATGGGGGGATTTATAACAGGAAGCGCATCTATTGTTGATGCCGTGCGCAGTTTTGCCTCCAGTTTTATTTTTACAACAAGCTTGCCACCAGCGGTATTAGCCTCTGCCTATGCTTCTGTAGAGCATTTGAAGGTGTCGGATGTTGAGCGTGATCTTCATCGTAAAAATGTAGCCTTGTTCAAAGATATGTTAGAAAAAGCGGACTTGCCGTTTATGAAAGGTGAAAGCCATATCGTCCCCCTTATTGTCGGGGAGCCGACTTGTTGTAAAGAGGTGACGGACATTCTTTTAAGGCAGTACAACATATACGTACAGCCTATCAATTATCCAACAGTCCCTAAGGGAACTGAAAGACTTCGTTTGACAGCAACAGCTGCCCATACTGAGGATGATGTAAGGTTTATGGCCAACACACTGCAAGACTTATGGCAAAGTCACCACATGCTTCGTGCTGTTGCATAAAACAATAACTATTTAAGCTGAAATATTAAGATTGGTTCCGTGAGATCTGCTAACGGGGGCAGTTCTTGATGCATTTTCTAAAATTTTGGCTAAAGCCTGGCCTTGTTCGGCATTTGCTTTGATAACCGATAATGCAATGTTCTGGCGCGCTAACGCCGCTTCTGCTGCAATACTTGCTGGCAATTCCATAGTCGAATCCTTTCTACTTCCTTCATTATACACGAAATTATTAAAATTTCAAAAACACAGATATAAATTTTTTACTACGTATCACACGATTTATGAGGACGACTCTGATTCAAATATTGTCCTTTTGAGCGACTCACCATAATATATACACTGACCTAAAAATCGGATCGATTATGACTTTGTTCGAATTTGTTCGAGGAGAATTTTTTACGTGGATAGTCAGAAAATTATTATGAATTTTACTGTTCCACCCAGCTCGGAAGATCTGGGGGCGCTTGCGGATTCTGTGTATCAAAATTTACCAGAGGAATTGGTCCGTAATTGTGAGGAGTTGGTCATAAAAATCGAGGATATGGTGGATGAGGCTACTCAAGATGATTTGGCCGTAGATGATCCATTCGAAATTGTTGCGATGTACAAAAGTGGTAAAGAAATATCCCCCGGTATAGAGCGTAAGATAGCAAATGACGATGATGTCCTTGTAATATATAGGCGGTCTTTTCTGGATATGTGGTGTGAAACCGAAGATGACATTCATTCTTTATTGCGTCAGGTCATGATCGAGGAGCTCGGTCGATGCTTTGAGTTCTCCGACGATGATATCCAAGAAATGACAGAACAGCTCTATCAGGGCATGATATAAAAGCAATTCAAAACTAGGCAGAGGCTTTAGCAATATGCTAAAGTATTTAAGAAGGTAATAGTTTACAGTTTGGGAAAATATTTTGGCTTTTTTGTTTCGCATCTTAAGCGTAGCGTTTCTTTTGTTTTTTTCTGTCCTGCACAACGCTGATGCAGCAGATGTTCCTATAATAGTAGAAGATGATTTAAGCGGTATTCTCGGCTTTGCCGACGATGAAAGAAACACCTGTGACCTTGAGTTTTGGGATGTTCTAACAGAAAAAGCATGGCTTGAGGGCCAGAAGGAAATTACCCAGAATCAAAACCTTATCGCCCGCCCGGACAGTGTGCTGTCTATGACCTGTTTTGACCAGTATTTGAACCATTTAGCATGGTACGGAGACAATCATTTTCCAAGTGATCCAGATTATGCGAATGGCGGGTTAGGAAATTTTGCCTATGAATTATATGTCGATGGGGATGATTTAGTACAAAGTAGCGAGCCCATGGGGCCTTCTCCTATGGCACTTTTACCCCAATTCGAGCTGTTTTTGGGGGTAACGCTAGGGCGTGGGTGTAGTTTAAACCTTGAGGGAGGCTGTGCCGGTGGGTTATTAACCTATGCTGTTTTAGAAGTTCTTATACTGGATCAGTTAGTTGATAGTGTTTCTGCGATGAGTCTTGTTTCTGACGCACTAACAAGCCCGCTTGCGGCTGCCGCTTGTGCATTATCGGGTGACGATAAAAACTATTACATAGAAGAAAACTTCCCGAATTTAATGATCGGGGGGCGCGCAATTAACGAGCCTGCAGCGCCCGGACCGCCATGGACGCAGATTAGATCGGATTTTGGTGGTACAGATGATGTCAATACATCCCCCTATAACGGTTGTGCTTTCATGAATAATGTCTGGAAACGCAGCAAATGCTATGATTTTGCAACTGAATCTTCTTTACATTCGCCGGGTGTCGCGCCTGCAGGCGGGGAACATGATGCTTTTTATCCAGTGGAGAATTACAAAGACCAATCTCTTGTAAATATAGATTATAGATCAAAAGAAATTATGTGTAGCATCCCTGATTCTGATCCCAAGCCGGACATTCCGTCTTTAGCAGAAATAGCGTGTGACCTTCTGGTTCATGGTTTTCCGGGTGGAATAACGCTTGGTCAGCTACTTGCAATCTATAATGCGATCACAGGGACAAACCCAACTTGGGATTCATCATTTATAGGGGCTTATCCGCCTCCAAATCCGACGCCTGCCGTTTCTAATGGTGCATTGGATGAATATCTTAATTATTTGCAGTTAAGGGATAGCACTTCATGTGCTGCTGTTAATCCCGTTCCTACCGGCTACATGGTAATACCGCCAGATGGAAGCGGCCCTTATCCTGATGCAATATGTCCGGCGCCGGGTTGTTGGTATAATCCCACATTAAATAGTTGTAACTAGTCTTACAGCGCGTCATTCATAAATTTTGACATTCTGCGTGTGAACTCTGCAAGGTTTTCTACTGGCTGGCCTTGAATGATTCTTGCCTGATCCAGAAGTAAAAACGCTGCATCCTTTACATCACTGCCATCTGCATAGGTTTGTGCCAGTTTTTTGATAAGGGGGTGAGTTGGATTTATTTCTAAAATAGGCTTTGTGTCACTTTGGTACTTCTGGTGAATTTTTAAAACACGTTCCATGTGCATATCAACGCCTCCATCAGGCGCTACAAGACACACAGGTGAGTCTGTCAGGCGCTGGGACTGTTTAATTCCGCTTACTTGATCTTTTAAAATATCTTTGAAGGTCGAGATTAGCTTTTCTAATTCTTCTGAATTTTCTTTACTTGTTTCACCTTGCTCTTGAGTCGCTTTTTGAGTGGAATCAAATTTCCCAAGGTCTATATCCCCCTTGGTAATGGACTTAAATACCTTCCCTTTATAATCAAGAACGTTTTGGAGCCAAAAATCATCAATTGTATCGGTTAAGAAGAGGACTTCTATCCCTTTAGCTCTAAAGCCTTCTAATTGTGGGCTGTTTCTAACACTATTGATGTTTTCACCACTGATATAAAAGATAGTTTCTTGCCCCTCTATCATGCGGGAAAGATACTCTTCCAGTGTTGTAAATTTATCTCCATTATCCTTACTGGAGTAGAAACGACACACTTTCAGCAGGGTTTCTCTATGCTCGGGGGCATCATAAAGCCCCTCTTTTAATGCAGGGCCGAACTGTCCCCAGAATGTAGAAAAGGCAGGGGGATCATCCCGTGATAACTTGTCTAAATCTCCAAGTACTTTGCGTGCTACGGCGCTGCGTATTTTTTCGATTGTTGGATTATATTGGAGTGATTCACGGCTGATATTTAGGGGAAGGTCTTCGCTGTCAATAACGCCACGAATAAAACGAAGCCAAGGATACATCAATGTGTCTAGATCTTGCGTAATAAAGACACGGCGAACGTATAATTTCACAAAGTGTCTGCGACTGGGATCAAATAAATCCCAAGGTCGAAGGGTCGGGATATAGAGTAGGGCTGTAAACTCGATTTTTCCTTCTGCCTTCCAATGTGATGTCATAACAGGTTCGTCAAAGCTGTTGGAAATATGGTTGTAGAAGCTTTGGTATTCTGGTTTTGTGATTTCGTTTTTTGATCGCATCCAGAGTGCAGATGCGCTGTTGATAGGCTCTACATCCTTGTCTTTGGCAATGTTAGAAGGTGTGCCTAGATAAATAGGAACACTGATGTGATCAGAATATTCCTGCACGGTAGCCTTTATCTTTTCATCTAACAGAAATTCACATGCTTCATCTTTGACTTGAAGTGTTATCGCTGTGCCTCGTTCGCCATCCAAGCGAGATGCTTCTGTTTCTGTTGCTTCACGCACGATGAAACCTGATTTGCCATCTGATTCCCAATACCATGTCGTATCTTCACCGGCTTTTCTGCTAACGACTTCGATTTTATGAGCCACCATATAGCCAGCATAGAAACCAACACCGAACTGACCTATAAGTTTAAGTTTGTCGTTATCACCATTGGTGGCTTTCATTTGCTCCATTAAAGCAGCAGTACCTGACTTTGCGATTGTGCCCAGATTATCGATCAACTCTTTGTCGTTCATACCGATTCCGTTATCAATAACACTCATAGTGCGGTCGGTTGTGTCCTTAAAGGTACAAATACGGAATTCAGGGTTATCGGTAATAAGGCCGGGGTTGGCAATGGCATCGTAGCGCAGGCGGTCACAGGCATCAGCGGCGTTCGATATAAGCTCTCTAAGAAACACATCGTGGTTCGTATACAGTGCATGAGCAACAATATCCAATAGGCGCGATACATCTGCGCTGAATTCTTGTGGCTGTATTTGATGATCATCAGCTTGTTTTGTTTTTGCACTCATTTTATATAACCCCATGTTTAGATTTGTAGTGTTATGGATGATTTTTAGCAGAAAATCAAGGGTACAAGCGTTGTATGGTCCACATGTCTTTACTATATTTGGTGTATTTCATCCGATCGTGTAAACGGTCAGGATTGTCCCACCAAAACTCAATGTTATCAGGAATTAGGCGATACCCAATCCAATATGGTGGGCGTGGGACCAATGTGCCCTTTGGGTATTGCTTTTGTAAGGCTTCTATTGTTGCTTCAAGTGATTCCCTGTTAGCCAGAGGACGCGATTGCTGGGAGGCCCATGCCCCTATTTGTCTCTCATACGGCCGATCTGCAAAATATTCGTCAGCCTCTTTTCCGTCGACAATTTCTATTCTACCTTCGGCGCGCACTTGTTTCCTAAGAGTTTTCCAGTGAAAACATAAAGCAGCACAGGGGTTTTCAGAAAGTTCACTTCCTTTTTGGCTTTCCTGATTTGTATGAAACTTAAATCCCCCATCGCCAAGTCCTTTTAGCAAAACCATTCGAACAGAGGGTTTTCCATCATTTCCGCACGTGGCCAAGGCCATGGCGCCGGGGTCATTTATTTCTGATTTTTCTGCTTCAGCAAGCCATTCCTTAAACAAGGAGAAGGGGTCTTCAGGCATCTTTAAAGGCATTTCGAAGGATCTCTTTTTTTTGTACGTAATAGTATCTATGAATTCATTTTATAAATGGATATACTCCTGAGTTCAAATACGTTGTTAACTAAAAATGAAAGTAGACACGCATGAAAAATTTAGCACTTGTAATGATGTTTGTTGCAACTTTTGGCCTTACGGCATGCCAAACACTTGAAGGTAAAGGTAATAAAGAACTAATTGGCACAGGAAGTGGTGCGTTGATTGGTGGGATACTTGGTTCCAAAGTAGGGGGCGGAAGTGGTCAACTTTGGGCAACGGGCGCAGGTGCATTACTTGGCGCTTTAGCCGGAAGCGAAATCGGAAAATCATTGGATCGCGCAGACAAACAATACATGTCTCAGGCATCCTATCAGGCGCAAAGCGCGCCGGTAGGTGAGCCGATCTCCTGGAACAATCCGGAAAGTGGAAATTACGGAGAAGTGATTGCCACGAAGGACGGTTATAGCGCGAGCGGTAAATATTGTCGTGAATTCCAACAAACAATTTATGTTGGTGGAAAAGAAGAGTCTGGTTACGGAACAGCTTGCCAACAACCGGATGGAAGCTGGCAGATCGTAAATTAGAACGTTCTGAATTTAAGATAAAAAAGGAAACCATCGCAAATGGATGCGGTGGTTTTCTACTTCTTCTTAATGGTATTTTGGCTCATGAAGTCAGAAATATTCATTTTTTTATGACTTGAGTTTTCCTCTAAATACATAAGCTCAACGGTAGAAAGTGTAATACATATCGATGTGAACTCGTCGTACCGTTCCATTATGTCTAGAGCCTCATAAAGGTCTAAATTTATACCGTCGCGTCTGTATTCCATTATAATGTGATGAAAGTGGACTAGTGTGTCCCACTCAATCATCTCTAGTTCCTGTTCAAAGGCTTCATATGCCTTTTGGATAAGGGCTTCATTTGTCATTGTTTTTTGATGCTGGTTTACAACCTCTATGGCTCTTAAAAGGGCATTTGAGCACCAGCCAAAAGGTGACCCTGTTACTATCGAATGGCTTTGCTTATGTGCAACATCAAGGATTGACCTGTAATCAACCATACCGGTCATGGTATTAGATAGCTTGATCATAATATCTTTTGCTTGTTTCCTGTGCGCCCGTATATTGGCACCTTCTCCTGCAAAAGGGTTGAAGTCCTGCAGGTTTGTAATGATTTCCGGCTTTATTGACATACGTTCCGAGATCATATCTGCAATAGACTGGGCATACGCATCTTCTCCTGTGTAGAGTGCTGCTCCCAAAATGACTTCCGGGGCGTGTCCGTTCCAGGCCATATGATGTGCCGGTATAGCAAAACTGCGCCATTGTTCAATAGATGTTGATTCAAAAGTTTTTCCGACATCTTCTGTAATTTTTTTTGCAGCCAGTACAGGTTTTTTTGTCTTTCTATACTGTTTTAAGTTTTTTTCAAAAAGCAACTCAAGAGTGTCCAGACACACAGGAAAAGGAAAATTTTCTGCAAAAAAACCTTTTTCAGGGGACAGCGTGTCGTGCATTCGTTGTTGTGCCAGAATGTTCAAGGCCTCATCCCGGCCCATTAATGTTTGAAGACTGGCGGAAAAAATATCAGCTTTCAGATTTAATAAACCAGGATAGGTTTGTTTTTGATCGATAGAGATAATGTTCTTGTTGCTTGAATAGGCAAACTTTGTTTCCTCGTTAGTCTCCTTATTGTTTATGTAGGCATCGTAGAGCTCTATTGCGTGCCAAGTCAGATGCAGAACATGATTACGCAATGTTTCTTCTGATCTGAATCGCTCAAAATTTATAAAAGCTAGTGCCAGATAGCCTTCACTCTTTAAAAAACCTAAAAATCCAGGGTTTCTGTGCTGGCTCATCCCAATAAAACAAGATCTGTTGTTCTGTAGTATGTCTTTGACGTCATCGTCTTGAATATAATCAACCAGTGTTGGCCCTGCAGGATGTTCGGAAATATTATGAATTTCCTTTGAAAATGCCTTCATCCTCCCATTTTCTGGGTGCAAAATGAAATCAATATACAGGTTAGGGAAGCCGCTTTGTATCTGTCGACGAATAACATTACATATGTGTTTAGCGTTTTTGTAATCGACGGTCATCAGTCTTCGCTGTTAATGTGTTAATCTAGAAAGAAAAACTCGAATTCAGTATATCAGGTTTTTATCTTGCTAATAAGAGGGTATGATTTTTTGATGTTATTTTTTCGAATATACATGCTTACTCTGGACTAGCCCATATAAATGTGTAGGATATTGAACAATCAAAAATCTGTTAATAATTAAAGAAGCAGAACTATGAACAGCGAATTTTTAAAAGGTAAACGCGGCCTCATCATGGGGGTCGCTAACGACAAGTCAATTGCATGGGGCATTGCGGAGGCAGCTGCGTCTGCAGGAGCGGAACTTGCATTTACGTATCAGGGGGACGCTTTACTAAAGCGTGTCACTCCGCTTGCCGAGCGTGTAGGGTCTAAAATTGTTTTACCCTGTGATGTTACTGATGAATCAAGCATTGATAAAACGTTTTCGGAAATCAAGAAACAGTGGGGGCAAGTTGATTTTGTTGTCCATGCCATCGCTTTTTCTGACAAGAACGAGCTTGATGGTATGTACCTCAACACAAGCAGAGATAATTTCCTGCGTACTATGGATATATCCGTGTATTCTTTTACAGCGGTAGCGCAGCGCGCCGCTCCGTTAATGAAAGATGGCGGCTCTCTTCTGACACTGACATATTACGGTGCGGAACAGGTTATGCCCCATTACAATGTCATGGGCGTCGCTAAGGCAGCGTTGGAAGCTTCTGTGAAATATCTGGCCGCAGACCTTGGCAAGGATAACATTCGCGTGAATGCCATTTCGGCCGGACCAATCAAGACGTTGGCTGCAAGTGGAATCGGTGATTTCCGCTTCATTCTTAAGTGGAATGAATTGAATGCACCTCTAAAGCGCAATGTTACAATTGAAGATGTTGGGCGTTCTGGCTTGTTCCTTCTGTCCGAACTTGGTAGCGGTGTAACCGGAGAAATACTGCATGTGGATAGCGGTTATCACACCGTTGGCATGCTTTCCGTTGATAGCGTGGCAGAAACTGCAGAATTGTTAGCCAGCATGAAGCCCAAAGATAAAGGCGAGGCGGCTTAATTAGATGCATTTCCTAGTCATCGGAAGAGATGGAAAAGATGATCAGGCATTAGAGCGCCGTATGGCGGCGCGAGATGCGCATCTGGCTCTTGGTGACCAAATGCTGGAAAAAAAATGTCTCCTTAATGCAACAGCACTTTTAAATGATGCAGGCCAGATGTGTGGTTCTGTTATGCTTGTTGATTTTGAAACACGTTCTGAGCTCGAGCAATGGCTTAAAGACGAGCCGTACGTGAAAGGTGACGTGTGGAAGGATATAGAAATTTTTGATGCTAAAGTTGGGCCCAGTTTCGAAAAGTTTTTGCCAAAATGATCTGGTTTAAAGAATATACAGTCGATCATCTGGATGGTCTGCGAAATGCCAATATGGGAGAGCATATCGGGTTTGAATTTCTTGAAATCGGGCCGGATTTTCTCAAAGGCCGTATTCCCGTAGATCATCGTACAACACAACCCTTTGGTATTCTTCATGGTGGGGCAAGCTGTGTTCTTGCTGAAACATTAGGCAGCGTTGCTGCATGGATGACAATAGATCCCGATAAATACCGTGCCGTTGGTCTTGAAATTAATGCCAATCACATTCGCGCTGTCACTGAAGGGCATGTTGTAGGAACCTGTACGCCACTCCATGTCGGGCGGCGTACACAAGTGTGGCAAATCGATATGATAGAAGAGGCGACCGATAAACGTACGGCCATTAGCCGCCTTACTCTTGCAATTATCGAGCAGGGAACACTCTCTACTCAAAAAGAAAAAGTTAAAGTAGAATAGAAATTATCCGTTCTCTAGGGCTGCTTGTGCTGTTCTTCTGAGGCCGGTTGCGTTTTGCCCCAAACTACCAAGATTAAACTTATCTCCGATATTGGGGAGTGTAGCCTTGTTATTTCCTGCATTTATTACAATCGTATCACCCTGTACCTGAACAGTAGCACTTTTGTGTTCAAAGGCACTCAAAAGTTGTGCAGTTACAATTACGCCAGATCCGCTGGCGGCTTGTTGCAATATTCTGTCATGCTTTTTTGCCATTATATTTTACTCCATTACAGTTTTTTATTATTTTCGAAACGTTCTTGTTAAGTAAATTAACTTTTATTGTCAAACAAATTTTATGCATATAACGTTTGCAGGGATGTATGCATCCGCAAATAGCATCAAAAAGGCTATATTTTTCTAAAATTCGAAATCATCGTAATAGGGAGAGGTGCCACCTCCGCCAGCCATGTTGGGCGGGTTTCTAGTGTAAGTACCGTTGGGCAAAGGGGGGGCTGGGGGCTCGTCACCTCTGGCCGCGCGTTCTTCACGTTCCAAAGTTTGTCGGGCAAGGTCATAGTCCCCGCCCAAACCGGCTTTTACCCAATCTTCTTTTGTCCCGCGTGCGAGCTCTCTTGCTCTTGCGGCAACTCTCTCCCGTGGAACACCCCACTCACCCGGATCATTCAACCTCGAAAACTCGAATCCCTTATGGTCTGTCATATTCTTAGCCCGCTTTTGTTTTTCGTTGACAGAAAATATCATAATAGGATTAAATTTTGCAAATAAATTATTGGTTAAACCAAAGATTATTTCTATTCAAACCCGCTAGAATCCTATATACAGAGTAACCATGTCTGGTAATCGTTTTGGGTCATTATTTCAGTATACAACCTTCGGGGAAAGCCACGGCACCGCCATAGGTGCGGTTGTTGACGGCGTTCCTCCGCGTATCCCTTTGGTCGAAAAGGATATTCAAGTGTTTCTGGACCTGCGGAAGCCTGGCCAAAGTCGTCATACAACACAGCGTAAAGAGCCTGACGAAGTTGAAATTCTCTCTGGAGTATTTGAGGGGGAAACAACAGGAACTCCTATTGGCCTTGTTATTCACAATAAGGACCAAAAATCTAAAGATTACAGTGAGATAAAAGATAAATTCCGCCCCGGGCATGCTGATTTTACCTATGATCAGAAATATGGCATACGTGATTATCGTGGGGGTGGGCGATCATCTGCACGTGAAACAGCTATGCGGGTTGCTGCTGGTGCTATTGCGCGCAAGATACTTGCAACGCAGATCGGTGATGGTGTTCAAATTCGCGCTGCTGTTGTGCAGGTTGGGACAGAAACAATAGATCGAAATAACTGGGATTGGGAGCAAGTGACCCAAAATCCGTTTTTCTCTCCTGATGCGCAGGCAGCAGAAAAATGGGCCAGCTATCTGGATGGTGTTCGCAAGGCAGGATCAAGCGCCGGCGCATTAATCGAAGTTCACGCAAGTGGTATTCCTGCAGGGCTGGGGGCGCCAGTCTACGATAAGCTTGATGCCGATATAGCCAAGGCCATGATGAGTATAAACGCGGTTAAGGCCGTTGAGATAGGTAATGGCTTTGAAGCGATTGCTCTAGGCGGAGAAATTAATGCCGACGAAATTAGAATTAAGGACGGTAGTCCTGCATTTCAATCCAACAATGCGGGCGGTATTCTTGGAGGTATTTCATCAGGGCAGGATATAGTGGCCAGAGTTGCTTTCAAGCCTACGAGTTCGATCCTGACGCCGCGCCAAACAATTGATAAAGAAGGCAATGAAACAGAGATTGTTACCAAAGGTCGCCATGACCCCTGTGTCGGTATCAGGGGAGCACCAGTGGTAGAAGCCATGATGGCATGTGTTCTTGCCGATCATTGGCTAAGGCATAAGGCACAGTGTTTGTAATCTGGAAGTAAAATGATGAAAAAAAATCCGTGGTCAAAAAGAAGAAGTTTGTACAGTTCACCTGCACCACGCGCAATTCATAATCATAGTTCAAAGTGGCGCTTTTTTCCTATTCTTTGGGTCGCGATTAAGCGGACCTGTACCGCCCTTGGTGCAACCGTTCTGGTTTTATTGTTGATGAGTTTTTGGATGTTTTCTTCTCTTGTTGGTGATGTAACGGCGCCAGCTAAAAAACTGCCTGATAAAATGGTTTTATATCTGGAGTTAAACGGTGATTTAGGCGAATTACCCAAGGATGTTAGTTTTGCCGATCCGTTTTCAAGTCCAGGAAGCACGTTAAAAGTTTTTCTTGATACAATTGATAAAGCAAAAAAGGATGATCGTGTGCAGGGCCTGTACGCACGTATGAACGCAGGTGGGTATTCTCTTGCCCATATACAGGAAATGCGTGAAGCGATTAAAGATTTTCGTGAAAGTGGTAAATTTGCGCATATATATTCGCCGTCTTTTAGCTTTGGTTTATCAGGATATTATATCGCCTCTGCATTTGATGAAATTTGGATGCAGCCTATGGGAACACTAGCAATTACAGGAATTAGTGCCGAACTACCTTTTGTGCGTGATGTCCTTGATAAAGTAGGTGTGGAGCCCCAGTTTTTTACACGTAAAGAGTATAAAAGCGCTTACGAGAGTTTTACAAATTCTGAGATTTCACCAAAAAATAAAGAGGCTATGGAAGCTCTTATCAAGGATCTTAGCGATATTCTTGTGCATGATATTTCCGAAGATATGATTATACCCGAAGGCTCATTTGTAAAACTAATAGATAAGGGCCTATTTCTTGCGGAAGAAGCAAGGGATGCGGGACTCATAGATCGTATTGATTATCAGGATGCTCTGGAAGCGAGCATAAATACGCTTGTGACCGGTGATCCACAGGGAGATGGTTTATCCTATACCGATTTTGGCGTTTATGCAGGTGACATGCTTCGGCATAAAAAATCCAATAATACAAATATGTTTGCGGGGGGGGCTATTATTGACTCTAATTCCCGACCGAGCGTCGCATTGATTTATGCTGTAGGGGCTATTATGGATACCGATGGAGAAAGCGCCAGTTCTCCTGCAGGATTTGATGATGGTATTGCGGCAGCCGATGAAATAGAGGAAGCGCTTCTTGGTGCGGCCTATGATGATAAAATTGATGCTGTGGTTTTGCGCGTAGATAGCCCGGGAGGTTCTCCTGTTGCGTCGGAAACAATTTTAAGGGCCATTCAGATCGTTCAGGAGCAAGGCAAGACCGTTACGGTTTCTATGGGGCCAACAGCTGCATCGGGTGGATATTGGATTTCAGCTTATGCGGATCAGATATTTGTGATGCCAGCCACGATTACCGGATCTATTGGTGTGCTGGGAGGAAAAGTTTCAGCAAAACAGCTTTGGGGAAATCTAGGTGTGAATTGGGAGCGAATTGGTTGGGGCAAGAATTCAGGAATGTGGTCAATGAACACTCCTTTTTCTGAGAGTGAAGCAAGCCGGATCAATACTATGCTAGATAACATCTATGATAACTTTATTGCACGTGTTGCACATGGTCGTGATATGTCTGTGGAAGAGGTTGATAAGATTGCGCGTGGACGTGTTTGGTCTGGTAAATCAGCCATTGAGGTTGGTATAGCCGATCAGTTCGGCGGGCTTAATACGGCTCTAGATTACGCAGCAGTACAGGCTGGTGCAGCCAGCAGGTATGATGTGAATATTGTTATTCTGCCGAAACCTTTATCTACGATAGAACGTTTTATACAGCTTCTTGAAGGTCAGGTAATCGCAGGTCAGGTGCTAGGGGTGCAAAGCAGTATTTTTCAAAAAATACAGCCTTTTTTGAGCAAAACCTTTTTTGCTTTAGATGCAAAAAATTCCGTTTATGATCCTATCATTGTGCAATAACTATCAAAATCAGGCTGTAACCCGGTTTTTTTCCATGGGGTTAAACATAGGACGGAGCTGGTCATACATATCGTGGTAAGATGTGATGATATGATCTGGCCCAAGATTTTTTTCTAATACAGCCATAGCCGCGTTAAAAGCAACAGCAATAGGCACAATTTTTCCTTTAATGAACTGGGAGGCGGCAAGAGCAGCAACAACATCTTTGTGTCGATCCCCTAAATACCAAACGACATCATTTTCACTAGGTTCAATACCCATTTGTTTCAGGGCAAGTAATATCGGCTCCGGGTTAGGTTTTGAATGAGTAATATCTTCTCTGAAGACTGTTGTTTTAAAAAAATTATCCAGCTCGAATTTTTCAAGAATGTCATGGCCATATCCTTTGCCAAGGCCATTACTTACCAAGGCGAGAGGGATATTATTTTCTTTCAATAACTCAAGTACATCATAAAGACCGGGGCAGGGCTGCACTATTTGTTCAACAGGCTTACGGCGAACTTTGTGGATAGCGCGATGTACCAAAAGTCTAGGCTTCTTTTTTTGTGGGTTACTCCATTCTGGGTCATGCCATTCAGGAACTATTCGTCCTTTACCACCACGTTTAAAGACCCAGGAGAAAATTTTGGCTGTTTTGTATGATAGATTATCCAGAAATTCGAGCACGTGCAAAAGACGCGGATTTATATGCCTTACAGCTGTTCCGTCCATATCAAATATCACGATTGTTGGTTTCTGAATTCCCATATGGCTAGACTCTAGAGTGAAATAACGGGCTTATCAATAGTATTGAACTCAAATCAATGACGAAGCCAGCGTAGCAATATGCTGTGCTGTCAGGCCTGCCTTATCATATTGGGATGAGGGCGTATCTTGATCCTGGAAAATATCAGGAAGAGTCATCGTGCGAACCTTCAGGCCCTTATCCAACAACCCCTCAGAAGATAAAAATTCAAGAACTATAGAGCCGAATCCACCTCGTGATCCTTCTTCTATTGTAATAATTGCTTCATGGCCTTGCGCAAGTTTTGTGACCATATCTTCATCAAGAGGTTTTGCAAAACGAGCATCAGCAATTGTTATCTCTATGTTCAGTTTTTCTTTTAACACTGTGGCTGCAGCCAGACATTCTTCCAAACGTGCACCGAAGCAAAGCAAAGCAAGTTTTTTACCCTTTTGAATTATCCGCCCCTTACCGATTGTAAGAATATCCGGTGTTGTGGGAAGTTCGACACCAGTGCCTTCTCCACGAGGGTAGCGCAAAGCGATTGGCCCATCATTATAGGCTGCGGCAGTGGCAACCATGTGGACAAGTTCTGCCTCATCTGAGGGAGCCATAATAACGAAATTCGGTAGACATCCAAGATATGCAATATCAAATGCACCCGCATGAGTTTGTCCATCAGCACCAACAAGGCCAGCCCTATCCATGGCGAAGCGTACAGGAAGGTTTTGGAGGGCAACATCATGGACAATCTGATCATAGGCTCGTTGCAAGAAGGTAGAGTAAATCGTAACAAAGGGCTTGTAACCCTCTGTTGCTAGGCCTGCAGCAAATGTGACGGCGTGCTGTTCTGCAATACCAACATCAAAGCTGCGTTCTGGATGCGCGTGAGAAAATTTATCAATACCTGTGCCCGAAGGCATAGCAGCGGTAATAGCAACAATTTTACTGTCTTTATCCGCTTGGGAAATCAGAGCATCTGCATAAATATTCGTGTAGCTAGGCGCTGTTGCAGTTTTGGTTTTATGCTGTGCCCCTGTTACCAAATCAAACTTCTTCACGCCGTGCATTTTATCCGATGCATTTTCGGCAGGCAGGTAGCCTTTACCTTTTTGTGTAATGGCGTGAACCAGTATTGGGCCTTCATGGTCACTATCTCTTGCATTACGAAGAATAGGAAGAAGATGGTCAAGATTGTGGCCATCAACAGGCCCAATGTAGTAAAAGCCCATTTCTTCGAACATTGTGCCGCTACCCAAAGCCATTCTTGCTCCTTCTTCGGCACGCTTTGCGGCATGGCGAATAGGAGAGGGCAGAATATCTGTGATCTTTTTTCCGAGCTCACGTGCGGTTATATAGGGCTTTGAGGAAACAATTCTTGTGAGATGTCGGCTCATTGCACCTACAGGAGGAGCAATCGACATTTCGTTATCATTTAAAATAACAATTAATTGGCTTTTCTTGCCGTTTATTGTCTGGCTGCCGGCATTATTCATCGCCTCATAAGCCATACCCGCAGACATGGCCCCATCACCTATAACAGCAATAACGTGGTTATTCTTCTCTTCTCCAAGAATGCAGGACAAGTCGCGCGCAACAGCCATGCCTAGTGCAGCAGAGATCGAGGTTGAGCTGTGGGCGGCTCCGAATGGGTCGTATTTGCTTTCACTGCGTTTGGTAAAGCCGGATAAACCGCCGCCTTGACGCAATGTATGCATTTTATCTTTTCGGCCGGTCAGGATTTTATGTGGATAAGCCTGATGTCCGACATCCCAGATGATTTTGTCTTCAGGTGCATCAAAGATCGCATGAAGGGCAACAGTAAGTTCAACAACCCCCAGTCCGGCACCTAAATGTCCACCTGTTTTTGAAACACAAGTAACCATATAGCGGCGTATATCCTCGGCCAGACGAGATAGCTCCTTATCGGAGAAATGCTTGATGTCCTCAGGAAAGTTAACAGAATCCAGTAAAGACTCTGCCAAATTATGACTTATTGTTTCTATTTCTGTTTGCTGTGCTTGTTTCATGGTGCAGTTGTTTTAGCCTAAACATAACAATCGGGCAAAACATTTTTGCCCGATTTGCTACATCCAAGGAATTTCCGGATATTTAAGCTGTGAAACTCGGCGGTGTTGGAGATGAGGGTACACTCATTGCTTCAGGGATTTCAAAGTCCAGACCTTGTTTAAGTCCAGCCGTTGGTGCTTCTGCACCGGAAGGTATATCTAATCCACCTTCCAGGCTTCCCACAACGTTTAGTGTTCCTATCGTTAGGCCTGTTACGAGAGCAATGCCCAAAAAATTAAGAACTGTCCCCATAGGGTTACTCGCATCTCTTTCGTCTAGCTTAAGAGGTAGAATATCTCTTTCATCCAGTGCTCCAGGAGCTGGTCCTTCTTGTGGAGGTGCGCTGCCTTCGTTCATTTTCTAACCCTCTTCATCTTGATGCTATTATTATATAATTTTCGTTCGAATTGCGCAAACTTTTGTGATCAGGGGTGTTTATGATAATTGTTGGGTTATCATCAGGGGAACCCATTTAGCCTGCTGGGGCTGTCGAATATCGTTATTTTTGACTCGGACCAAAAGAATTTTTTTATCTTTCAGTATCTTATCGTAAATTTCTTGCTCAATTTTATCTAGCTTTAGATGTTTGCCGTAATCTTCGTAATCATCGCCAGCCCCGATATAAAGTTCATGATGCTGTACGTCTATAGAGGCCCATTCAGGCTCAAACCCAAGTCTTTCACCGTACATGAAAGCGATTTCGTTACTTTCATTCAGAATTAGTGATGCTTTCATGCCCGCCTTTCCAACACATAGAGCGCAAGGGCCTTAAGCATTTCTGCCCGGCCTTCGAAAATTTTAAGATGAGATATCGCCTGCTGGATTAGCATTTCCGCACGCTCTCGTGCTTGCTCTTTACCCATGGCAGAAACAAATGTTGCTTTTCCGGCGTCCTGATCTTTTCTTGTATCTTTTCCGGTATCCTGAGGATCTGCTTCAACATCCAGAATGTCATCAGTTACCTGAAAGGCAAGGCCGAGATCATAGGCGTAATTGCAAAGCGCTTTTCTGTGCGGTGCACTACCTTTACCCAATATTGCTCCGGCATCACAGGCAAAAGCCATAAGGCGTCCTGTTTTCATGCGTTGTAGACGAGAGATTGTTCCCAGATCAAATTCTGTGTTTTCTCCGAGTAAATCCAGCATTTGCCCGCCAACCATGCCATGTGGTCCAGCCGCTTTGGCTAAGGTGCTTACAAGCTCACAGCGAACCCTCGGATCTTCATGGGTTTCATTATCCGTTAAAATTTCAAACGCAAAAGTCAGCAGTGCGTCTCCTGCAAGAATGGCTGTGGCCTCATCAAACTGGATGTGGACAGTTGGTTTACCTCTTCTTAGTCCTGCGTTATCCATTGATGGTAAATCATCATGAATAAGGGAATAGCAGTGAATAAATTCTAAAGCGGCAGCAACACGCCGCGCACGGGCCGGATCTACATTAAACAAAGAAGAAGAATGCATAACCAGAAAAGGGCGCAATCTTTTTCCGCCACTTAATGTTCCATGCCTCATCGCTTCGAAAAGGTGATTTTCAGCAAGGTCAGTCTGGGGAAGGAGGCGTCCAATCGTTTTGTTAACTGATTCTAAAACCGCGTCCATTTCTTTTGCAAGTTTTGGATCTGCATCTCTTGGGGATGGTGCCATAATGTTATTCTTCTGGGTCTAAGGGTTGTTTTTTAAGAGATCCATCTTTTCCAACAGATATTTTCTCAATCTTTGCTTGTGCATCACGTAGCTTAGTTTCGCAATGCGATTTTAATTTAATGCCTCGTTCATATGCTGAAATGGAATCTTCAAGTGCAGATTCTCCTGTTTCCAGGCCGCGTACAATGGTTTCAAGCTCTGCTAGAGCATCTTCGAAACTTAGCGCATCGACGGCTTTTGCCTTTGTCATATCTTAAACTCTGTTATTTTTTTTGTAAGCGGACAGAAGTGTATGCCAGAAGCGCGTTTTTCTCAAGTGTTTAGTCCTAGTTTTTGTTCCAATCCACCACAGAGCAGGTGTCCTAGAAAAATATGCATTTCCTGTATCCGCGCAGTGACATTAGATGGCACAATAAGCATGTGACTGCACAGGGGAGGCATTTTTCCACCATCTCTGCCACTGAATCCAACGGTGACAAGGTCTTTTGCCTTTGCCATTTCAAGCGCTTTTATAATGTTGGGGCTTTTTCCTGAGGTGCTGATTGCGATTGCAATATCACCTTTTTGGCCTAATGCTTCTATTTGTCTAGAAAAAATATGATCAAACCCTAAGTCATTCCCGGTAGCCGTAAGGGTTGAGGTGTCTGTTGTGAGGGCTAGGGCTGCGATTGGAGCGCGGTCTTTGATATATCGTACAGTAAGTTCTGTAGCCAAATGTTGCGCATCTGCAGCGCTTCCACCATTGCCAAAAAACAAAATTTTATTTCCAGAAAGGATAGATTCAGCGCATGTATCGAGAATGGTGCTAAATTCCTGAAAAAGAGCAGAAGATATATTCTCAAAACACCGGGCATGTTCTTTTACTTCGGCTTGCCAATAGTCTTCGATATTGAACCCAGTCATCTATTTATCCTGCTATTGAGCTATGTTTTGAGGTTTGCCAGGCTTTTTTTCTTCAATCGGGATCATATTTGCCCGATTATAGGCCAGTTGATCTTTGGTTACCTGAAATCCGATTAGAATTTTATAGTTCTTCGCATTTTCCTTGCTGCTTATCGGTATTACCTCGCGTAGTTTTTCAAAATAAGAATGGGTGCTTTCATGTGACCCATAGGTCATAGAGGCTGCGAATATTTCCTTTGCCATAATTTTTCCGCCAGGTGACGTAACGGCAACGAAATAGGGGTATGAAAAGAAGGGTTTATCTGAAACTTTTTCACGCCCCTTAGGGCCGAGTTTTCCATTGAATATAAGCTTCATGTCTATAATGGCACTTTTCGAGGCTAAACGGCAGGTGCTTTCAGCGCTTTTAAGATCAACGCGTGATATTAGATTTTCCTGTACGGTAGCATTAGGGCTAGAAAAATCAGATAAAGAGCTCAAATCATCAACAATTTCAACTTGCGGGCAGGGGCTTTGTAGCAAAGCTTCAGATTCCCCGTTGACCAGCCTTGCTGTACCAAAATCGCCATTTATGACGTTATGCATATCATCTTTAAGACTTTGAAAAGTCTGGCATGCGCTTAGACTTATCAAAGATAGAAAAACGAACAAAACTTGAAGGTGCTTCATAGGACGGTCATCCTGGTTTGAAAATCTTATCCACATAGACTACGCAACAAATCAAAAATGCGCAAGGGGATGGATTATTTATAAAGAATTGCGTATACAAAGGCCATGAGCAAGAAACCTTTGAAAATAGTGCTGGCCGCACCTCGCGGATTTTGTGCCGGTGTTGATCGTGCAATTCAAATTGTTGAATTGGCACTTCAGAAATATGGTGCTCCTGTCTATGTGCGGCATGAGATTGTCCATAACAAATATGTTGTAGACTCACTGCGTGCCAAGGGTGCTGTTTTCGTTGAGGAACTTGATGAAATACCTAATGATGGACAGCCTGTTATCTTTTCTGCACATGGTGTGCCTAAATCTGTTCCAAAGGTTGCTGAAGAGCGCGAAATGTTCTATATAGATGCTACATGTCCTTTGGTGAGTAAGGTTCATATGGAAGCAGAGCGTTATCATAAAAGCGGCGACCAAATCATTTTGATTGGGCACGCCGGACATCCCGAAGTGGTTGGAACTATGGGGCAACTGCCGGCAGGCGCGGTTCTTCTTGTTGAAACAGAAGATGATGTGGCGCAAGTTAAGGTGGAAGACGAAAACTGTCTTGCTTATTGTACACAAACAACACTCTCTGTTGATGATACGGCTGCGATTGTTGAGGCGCTACAAAAACGTTTTCCGGAGATAAAAGGCCCCCGTAAAGAAGATATTTGTTACGCGACAACAAACAGGCAGGCTGCGATGAAGGCCATTGCTCCTTTAAGTGATGCTATCATGGTTATAGGGGCGCCGAACTCCTCTAATTCAAATCGTCTTGTTGAGGTGGCAGCACTAAATGGATGTCCTAAATCCATGTTGGTGCAAAGGGTGAGCGATATTGATTGGGCGTGGTTGGAAAATGTTAAAACTTTGGGCTTAAGCGCTGGCGCTTCCGCACCTGAAATTTTAGTTGATGAGGTGATTGAAAAGGCAAGAGAATATTTCGATGTAACACTGGAAGAGGTGTCAATTACTGAAGAAAATGTGCATTTCAAAGTGCCAAGAATTTTGAAAGATGTTCTGGAAGAGGCAGTATGAAAATTTCTAGTGACAGTTTTAAAAATTCAGACAAAAAGGCAATAACCCTTATGGGTATGTCAGGTACAGGGAAATCCTATATTGCCTCAAAGTTAGAAGGGTGGGGCTGGCATAATCACTCTTGTGATTATCTTATAGGGACAGAATATTTAAAGGAAGAATTGGCCGGAGCGAGTCTGGCTGTAGATGATATCAGTGCTCTTTCGAATTTTCTTGGGAAGTTAGGGAGCTCGAAAAAGAATGGATTTTCTTTAGAAAAATTCAGGCTAAGACAAAAAGCTTATTATGATGCGGAATGTAAGTCTCTTGAAATGGCTGTACAGATGCTTACTCAAACTGATAAAAATTTTGTCAATGATTCAACCGGGAGCCTTTGTGAAATAGAAGAGCTTGATTTTATAAAAAGCGTTGGTGAAAACACTTTGTTTGTTTATTTAAAATCAGATCTAGAACATGAAAAAGAAATTTTAAAGCGTGCAACCCAATACCCGAAGCCTTTATTTTTTCCTGCAAATTTTCTAACAGAAAAAGTTGATGAATTTATACTAGAACAGAACTTAAATAGTATAGAAGACATTGACCCCGACGAATTTTCGCGCTGGGTATTCCCAAAACTTTTTGAAGCGCGCAAGCCAAAATATCAAAGACTGGCAGACTTATATGGTGTTACAGTTCCTGCGAAAGAGTTCGCTGATCTGCAATCCTCCGAAGAATTTATAGACATCGTGGCAAAGTATCTGGATGAGTAAAATAGAAATCTATACTGATGGTGCATGCAGCGGTAACCCCGGTCCTGGCGGTTGGGGGGTTTTGATGATCTCTGGTAAACACAAAAAAGAGATTTTTGGTGGTGACGCTGATACCACAAATAATCGCATGGAAATGATGGCGGTTATAGAAGCGCTGAAGGCCCTAAAGAATCCCTCCGATGTAAAATTATATACGGACAGTAAATATGTTTTGCAGGGCATCACAGAGTGGATGGAAGGGTGGAAGACCAGAAACTGGAAAAATGCAGCCAAAAAACCAGTGAAGAATCAGGATCTTTGGCAGGAGATCGATTCGCTTATCCAGAAGCATTCGATCGAATTTATATGGGTTAAGGGGCATGCCGGTGACCCAGGTAACGAGCGTGCCGATTTTCTTGCAAGGCAAGGTATAGAGCAGATTACAGCCTAGCAGTGATTTATTATCCACATAAAACAGAGGCCTTTTAAGGAGGAAAAAACAGAGATTAAGATTCTGTTAAACATTGGCTGCGCATCCTTGAGTCATCACAGGCCGTTTCTAGGTCTAACTATCGAAAGGAGTTGACGTCATGAAACATAACGCAACAACCCGCATAATATTACCGCATCCAGATAAATTTAATATTTCGGAAGAGCAGTGGATTATTTACAGGCATTTTGCCAGACATTTACGCACTGTGCCGATAAGCAGGATGGAAATAAAAATTCTTTCCTCCATCCAGTTTACTGCCGATATGTTGAACAGCAGTGATGCACATATTTCAAAAGAACTGGTTGAAATGGGATTGCGCGCACCACGCGCAGCATTCCCGGTTGAATTTCTCGATTACATAGACGCGGCCTTAATGCGTTATGGTTGGGACATAGGTGCACCGAGCAAAAGCATGATAGAACTTCGGGACCTTTGGTTTGGGTGTGAGCAGGGTATGAAAATGGGCTCTTTCAAGCATGTACACAAAATCTTGGAGGAAGAAGTATTAAATGTCTAACGCAGGTTGTTAGTCGTTCAGGTTAGAGAAATCACCTTCTTTTTGTGTATTATGTGTGGCGGTGTTCCCTCCGGTTAAAATACGACCCAAAAGTCCGGAAATTCCACCATCACCATTAAAGAAAGAACCGGATAGTCTTACAGATGAATGGCGAACATTTCCAAGCAGCATTACGTTTTGCCATATTTCTGCCGGAAGGCTTCCTCCCGTTATATTCGTCATAGGGCTGTTATCATCATTACCAAGCCAGACAATTGCAACGGTCTTATTTGTAAAGCCAACAAACCACGCATCGCGGTTATCTTGAGATGTTCCGGTTTTTCCAGAAGCGTTGAAAGGAAGTTGAGCACGTCGTCCAGTTCCTTCTTTTATTACGGTCTCCATCATATCAGACAAGGCATGAACATATTCGGGACGGACAATGGCTTGAAAGGACTTTGGTTCCTTGCGTTCATAAAGAACATTTCCATTATGTTCTGTTATGCGTGTAATGCCATAAGGAAAAACACGGTAGCCGCCATTGGCGATTACGGCATAAGCAAGCCCCATCTCCAACATAGAGATTCCGGAGCTTCCCAGAGACAAGCTGAGATCGGGCTCCAATTTTGATATAATACCAAGATTACGCGCCGTGCTTAATATAGGGCTTATCCCAATATTTTGAGCTAATCTGACCGTTGCTGTATTCATGGATTTGGCTAATGCTTGCTCCAGTGTTACGGTGCCATAATACTTCTCGGCAAAATTTTGGGGGCGGTATTCACCTTCTGTTATCGGCGCATCAAGAATTTCATCGGTTGTTTTCCAGCCATTTTGCAGGGCGGTAAGATAGACAATAGGTTTAAAAGAGGAGCCGGGCGCACGGTAAGCCTGCGTTGCTCTATTGAATTGACTTTGACTATAGTCATACCCCCCTAACATAGTCAAAATGGCACCGTCAGGGCTCATGACCAGAACGGCACCCTGTGAAACAAAATGTTCTTCGCGTGCGTTATCAATTCTTTCCTTAAGTGACCGTTCTGCTTGTTTATGCAAAGCTAAGTCAATGGTAGTTTCAATAATCAGGTCCATATCAGGCCTGCCAACTAGCTCTTCCATACCGTCAAGGACCCAATCTGCAAAATAACGTGTATTTTGTTCGGTTGAAGAGGTTTGATGGGGCAGGGATACTGACATGTTTTCTTCATTTATATCTCGGTCAGTTATATATCCGGCGTCTTTCATCGACTTCAGAACCACCTCGGACCGTTCTTTTGCAAGATCAAGATTGTTATGAGGAGAGTATTTTGAAGGGGCTTTCAATAACCCTGCGAGAATGGCTGCTTCTCTCAAATTTACATCTTTTGCAGACTTTCCAAAATATAGGCGTGAGGCCGCATCAAATCCATAGGTACCAGAACCCAGATAAACACGGTTCATATAAGCGCTTAAAATTTCGTCTTTTGTAAGCTCATGCTCTAGCCAGAAGGCTAAAAGCGCTTCTTTCACTTTTCGGGCAAGCTTACGATCATGCGTTAGAAAAAGATTTTTGGCCAATTGCTGTGTTATTGTTGACCCACCCTGAACAAAGCGGCCTTTCATAAGGTTTATAGCCATGGCTCTTGCTATGCCCTGAAGATCTACCCCGGGGTGGTTGTAAAAGCGCCTATCTTCTGTTGCAAGAACGGCTTGAACAAGATAGTCCGGCACGTCCTCAACACTTAGATTATCCCCTTTTGTTTCTCCATATCGCGCAAGAACCTCGCCCTCTCTATCCTTAACAATAATGGAGGAACGTCTTTCAAAGCTTGCTGATTTTGTAACTTCCTGAAGGTCTTTTGCGTACCATATTACAACGCCTCCAAGAAAAATCCCTGCCCAGAGGCCAAAAATAAAGATCCATTTCAATGACCAAAACAGAAACGAACGCTTTTGCTTCTTTTGAGAGCGTTTTTTCTTTTTAGGTGGAGTTTTTTTCTTTTTTGTTTTTGCCATATCAAGGTCTTAATACTAGGTACAATCAAGCCAATATCTGTTGCGTGCAGGAAATTTATCTGTGGCAGGTAGTGTGTCCTCAAATTCGGCACCACAAAACTGAACGATTTTGTTACCGGCCTCGTCTTTAGGGTCTATTGTTATAAGTGCTCGATCAATGCCAAGATAGGAAATGTAGGGAATGGCCTTTTGTAAAAGCTTTTTACCAAAACCCTTTCCACGCATAGAGGGTCTGATAACAAAGTTAAGGTGTCCACCCCATTTTTCAAGGTGCCAGTTAAGGCGATGCCGTATGTTCAGTGTCCCGATAAAGTTATTATCTTTTACGAGCCACAAAACAGTTTCAGGGACAGGCTCAACCCAATCAGCATAAGGTTTATGGAGGCTTCTTTTGCCTTCGTTAAGTTTTTTGATGAATTCCTCGAAATTTTTTTCAATTTCTTCAATCTTTAAAAAACTATATCTACCTTCTTCCTGAAATTCTTTCAGGGCTTCAATATAGCTCTCTTTATGCTCTAAGCTTGGTTTTTCTAATTTTGAGGCAGTCATAATTATATGTTTTTTGTTATTACCAGCAGGAGTTATAGTTTATTTTGCAGCGCATTACAAATCTACATAATTAAAAGGGCTGCAAGACCCAAAAACGACAGAAAACCAATAACATCAGTAATCGTTGTTAGCAGCACTGTAGAGGATACGGCAGGATCACTTCCCATTTTGTCGAGAATAACTGGTATTCCTGCCCCGCAAAATCCGGCGACAATGAGATTAATCGTCATGGCCATAGCGATAACAACACCTAATATGCTTGATTGAAACCAAAGAGCAGCTATTAAACCGGCCAGAACCGCAAATAATATGCCGTTAATTGTTCCAACCAGCGTTTCTTTCCAGATAACCCGCCATGTATTGGTCCCCGATAATTCATGTGTTGCAATGGCGCGCACGGCAACTGCAAGTGCTTGTGTTCCCGCGTTTCCTCCCATGGAGGCGACAATCGGCATAAGAATAGCTAACGCAACAATCTGTTCAATCTCTGCATCGAAAAATGAGATAACAACAGAGGCTAAAATTGCTGTTAAAAGATTTATAAAAAGCCACCGGAACCTTGTATTGGCCGTAGACATAATAGCGCGATAAAGATCTCCTTGGTCCACACCAACCATACGTAAAATGTCTTCTTGTGCCTCTTCGTCGATAACATCAACAATATCATCAATTGTAATCACACCAATTAGTCGACCGCTTTCATCAACAACCGGCGCAGAAACAATATCTTCGCGTCGAAATAAGTGGGCCACAGCTTCTTGATCCATTTCTGCAGAAATAGGTTGTTTTACCTCTACACAAAGATCTTTTATTTTTTCCGATCTTTTAGAACGTATTAGCCTGTTAAGTGGAATGGTTCCCATTAAATGGTGAGAAGGATCAATAATAAATAAATCAAAAAAGTCATCGGGCAGGGTTTTGGAAGCGGTGCGCAAATAATCGATTGTTTTTCCAACAGTCCAAAACTCCGGCACAGCAACCAGTTCCCGGCGCATAAGACGGCCGGCGCTGTCTTCGGGGAAACTTAGGCCTTCTTCAAGGGCAACGCGCATTTTAGAAGAAAGTTTATTTATGACGCTTTGTTGAAATTCTGGATCTAAAGTTTCTATTAAAAGGAGAGCATCATCACTTTCAAGCGCAGAAATAATATTCGCCACTTGGGCTTCTGACATAGAGGACAAGGCAGCGCGGCTTAATTCCGGGTTCATTTCCGTATATATTTGGGGATTAAAGGCATCCCCATACATTGCTAAAAGTTCCTGGCGATCGTCTTCCTTGATCTTTGATAGTAATTCTGCGGAATCGGCCGTGCTTAAATCACTGAGTGCGGCATAAACAGTATCAGAATCCTGAGCGCGGGCAGCACCAACTATGTCCTTGATTTGTTCATCAGGGAGGTGTGTACTAACATCTTCTGACACGATATTCACATTGTCAGAAGGTTTCTCCATGTGTTCACTCTGTTCCATGTAAAACCTGTTAAGAGAATCCGATACGTTTGCACGCAAAAAACTAAGAGTAGTATAAGGCAAAATTTGTATTTTGCGCTAGTACCTGTAACCAAGTTTTTTTAATGGGCGCTTTGGATAAGCCTATGCGTGATATTATCAATAGTAGAGCTATCAAATATTTGTGACCCTACAGTAGCTAGTGCTGTTATATTGACAATTCCGCGTGTTGTCGTGGAAGGGGTTAGAATATGGGCTGGTCTTGCCGCACCAAGAAGGATAGGTCCGATACTCACACCTTCAGAAAACGATTTCACCATGTTAAAGGCAATATTTGCAGAATCAAGATTAGGCATAATAAACAGGTTGGCTTCACCAGTTAGTTTTGAATTTGGCATTGTACGCTGGCGTATGATATCCGATAAAGCTGCGTCAGCTTGCATTTCTCCGTCAATTTCTAACTCTGGGTCCCGGCGTCTGATGTCCGAGAAAGCCGCGCGCATTTTTTGTGCAGAATCACTGTCATGTGTTCCAAAGTTAGAGTGCGAAAGCAAAGCTACTTTGGGTCTTATGCCAAATCTTCTAACCTCTTCAGCGGCAAGAAGTGTCATTTCCGAAATTTGTGCAATAGTCGGATTATCATTTATCTGTGTATCACAGAAGAAATAAGTTCCTCGGGAAATAAGTAATGGGCTTAATGCGGCTGGTGTTTCAACCCCGGGTTTCAGCCCAATAATATCTTTAATATCTGCAAGATGTTTTCTGAATTTACCTTGGGTACCACATATAACAGCATCTGCGTCATCCTTGTAGACCATAAGGGAGCCAATAATCGTTGAGTTTGTTCTGACACTTGTTTTTGCATCATCTGGCGTAATACCGCGGCGCTCCATAATTTGATGATAATGCTCCCAATATTCGCGATAGCGTGGATCATCTTGAGGGTCCGTAAGATCAAAGTCTTTGCCCGGAACCATGCGAAGCCCTAAACGTTTTATACGTTCTTCTACAACAGACTTTCGGCCTATCAGTGTTGGTTTGGCAAGATTTTCATCAAGAACAATTTGTGTGGCTTGTAAAACACGCTCCTCTTCTCCTTCGCAATAAACCACACGCTTTGGGTTTTCCTGTGCGCGAGAATAGACAGGGCGCATGACAAGTTGAGAACGGAAAAAGTATTGTTGTAAGGTATTGGCATAGGCATCGAAGTCTTTGATGGGCCTTGTCGCAACACCGCTTTTTATTGCGGCTTTTGCTACAGCTATAGGCAAATCAACAATTAGACGCGGATCAAACGGCTTCGGAATTAGATAATCCCGACCAAAATTTAGATTTTCATCGCTATAAACAGTTGCAACTTCAGCAGCGGCCTCTTTGCGCGCAAGTGCGGCAAGGGCGTCAACACAGGCCAGCTTCATTTCTTCGTTAATCGTAGTTGCTCCAACATCAAGCGCTCCACGGAATATGAAGGGAAAACAAAGAACGTTATTGACCTGATTAGGATAATCAGAGCGTCCGGTACAGACGATTGCATCCGGTTTAACAGAGTAGGCTTCTTCAGGCATAATTTCCGGAGTAGGGTTTGCTAAGGCCATAATAAGCGGTGCATCGGCCATTTTTTTAACTTTTTTCTTGTCCATAACCCCGGGGCCGGAAAGACCAAGAAAAACATCTGCACCTTCAATGGCATCATCAAGAGTGCGGGCATTTGTTTTTGAAGCAAAAGCTGATTTTTGAGGGTCCATACCTTCTTTACGGCCCTTGTAAACAACGCCGTTTCTATCACATACGATAATATTCTCTCGTTTTAGGCCGGCATGGACGAGCAGATTAAGACAAGCAATAGCCGAAGCTCCGGCACCTGATGCTACAAGTCTAATATCTTCTATATTTCTGCCGGAATGATGAATCCAGTTTTTGAAGGCGGCTGTTACGATAATTGCAGTCCCATGTTGGTCGTCATGAAAAACAGGGATTTTCATGCGTTCCTTCAGGCGTCTTTCAATCTCGAAACATTCCGGTGCCTTGAAATCTTCTAGGTTTATTCCACCAAAAGTGGGCTCAAGCGATGAAATGATATCAACCAGCTTGTCTACATCGGTTTCATCAATTTCAACATCAACAGAATCAATATTTGCAAATTTTTTAAATAGGACGGCTTTTCCTTCCATAACAGGCTTGGATGCAAGGGCCCCAAGGTTGCCAAGGCCAAGCACAGCAGTTCCATTTGAAATAACAGCAACCAGATTGCCTCGTGACGTATAGTCGTAGGCTTTTAAGGGGTCCTTTGCTATTTCTTCGCAAGGAGCAGCAACACCCGGTGAATAGGCAAGTGCAAGGTCACGCTGTGTTGCCATATCTTTGGTCGCACGGATAGCAATTTTCCCTGGAGTAGGCTCTTTATGATAGTAAAGGGCACTTTCTCTGAATGCCTTTTCTTCTTCTTTCTTTTTGCTCATCCGTCATGGTCCTATGATGGTTTGTTTTCGAAACGAGTGGTGCGGCCGAGAAGACTTGAACTTCCACGGGATATTACTCCCACAGCGACCTCAACGCTGCGCGTCTACCGATTCCGCCACGGCCGCATACCAAATCGTCGCCGTGAGCAATATCAAATATCCCTGAAAAGGGCAAGATACTTAAAGCATTGCGATGCAATAAAAATCATGCTTATTAACGGGTATGGTTGACTGGATTGTTGGAAAAGAACCCGTAGATTACAAGGGCGCTGTTAAAACTATGGAACAGCGTGTTGCCGATATTCGGGAAGATAAGGCGGATGAGCTGGTTTGGTTGCTTGAACACCCACCCCTTTACACTGCGGGGACTAGTGCTAAAGACGCCGATCTTCTGGATGCAAGATTTCCCGTTTATGAGAGTGGGCGTGGCGGTGAGCATACCTACCATGGCCCTGGTCAACGTGTGGGCTATGTCATGATGGATTTAAAGAAAAGACAATCCAAGCCAGATATCAAGGCCTTTGTCTGGTCATTAGAGGAGTGGATTATTCAAGCCATTGCAGAGTTCGGTGTGTCAGGGGAGCGCAGAGAGGGGCGTGTTGGAATTTGGGTAAAGATGCCAGATGGACATGAAAACAAGATTGCTGCGATTGGTGTTCGTATTAGGCGCTGGGTTACATATCATGGCATATCAATTAACTTAAATCCCGACTTATCTCATTTTGAAGGTATAGTGCCATGTGGCATAACCGAACATGGTTTAACCAGTTTGCATGCATTAGGCAAAAAAGCATCCATGGACGAATTGGACACGGCTTTGAAAAAGTCTTTTGAGAGTGTGTTTTAGTCCGCGGCCATATTTGTGCGTTTGCTGTGCGCAAAATCTACACAGAATTTAATCATATTGTTGCAGTGATCATGTATTGAGGTGAACTGCGCCGTTGTTTCCCCGGTTTCCTCATTCATATAAAGCGACCTGTTAATCTCGATTTGAATACTGTTTTTACCACGTGTTGGTTGTGAATAGCGTGAAACAAGTTCGACTCCGCTGAACGGGTCATTCACAGTGACACGGAATCCTGCACTGCGCCAAAAATCGCGTAAAGCATAAAGAAAATCACGACCGCAACTTTGTCCATCACGATCACCAAGGACAATATCACTTTGTTTTGGGGTGTTGCCCAGCATTGTTATGTTTCGTTTGGGATAAGCGCTGGAACTTGGCATAGAGTGACAGTTTATATGCCAGAATTGCCCATGATTATAATACGCATCATCCAATGTTTTAGACAGAATTTCATGATAAGGCTCGTAATAGTTTTTAATCCTGTTCACAATTTCATTCGGGCTCAATTGACGTTCATACACCGGATGACCCGGTTTCAATAAGCGTGTGATTAAGCCTATTCCTGTATCAGATCTGGAAGAGGGTTTAATTAATCCGTGCATATCGGGCCATTTACCCTCGAAAAGATTTTCATCAATATCATCAATAGCACGATTAACGTCGATGTAGCTGCGCGGGAAAAGGGCAAGCAAAAATGCGGCACCATATTCCGGAGCCCTGGCAAATAATGTGTCTACGTATTTATCCTCGACACGCCTTAGGTCAATCGAGTCGCAATTATATTGAAAATCAGTAGGATAAATGCTGCCACTATGGGGGGAGTCAAAGATGACAGGCGCAGGGTTTTGGGGGATATGCAGTTCTAGTATGCCGTCTTTTACTACTTTTTTCACAAGTTTACCTGTATTCTCTGTCTTCGCTGTTGTCTTTTACTCTGCCAGCTTTTACTTATAAAATCGAATATAAATGAAAAGGTATAAACATGTTTGATATTCGCGCTATTAGAAATGATCCCGATGCCTTCGATGCGGCGATGAAACGCCGTGGGTTGGGAAAGCAAACGCCAGATATTCTAAGACTGGATGAAGAGCGCCGTGCCGTGCAGACAGACTTGCAGGAAGTCCAAGCCAAGCGGAATGAAGAATCAAAAAAAATAGGGGAAATCAAAAAATCGGGAGGCGATGCACAGGAGCAGATGGATGCTGTTGCCCGGCTTAAAGAGCAAATGACCGAGTTTGAAGAGCGTGAAGCAACACTAGCTAACAGTTTAAATCAGCACCTTTCAGGTCTGCCTAATATTCTTGCAGACGACGTTCCGGATGGCGCAGATGAAAATGACAATAAGGATGTTCATACATGGGGAGAGATTAAATCTGCCAAGGGTCCGGACCATGTTGAAATTGGCGAAGCGCTGGGGATGATTGATTTTGAAGTCGCAGCAAAAATGTCAGGTGCGCGTTTTGTATTGCTTAGCGGGCCAATCGCACGTCTTGAACGTGCTTTGGCGCAATTCTTTCTGGATACTCACACAGGTGAGCACGGCTATACCGAAGTTTCTCCTCCGCTTTTGGTGCGAGAACATTGTTTATACGGAACAAGCCAATTACCAAAATTTGCCGAGGATCAGTTCAGCACCAGAGAAACAGATCATTATCTTGTCCCAACAGCAGAAGTGCCACTGACAAATATCGTTGCCGATATGATCATTGATGAAGAATATCTGCCGCGACGCTATACCGCTTTTACTCCATGTTTTAGATCAGAGGCAGGATCAGCAGGAAAGGACACGCGCGGGATGTTGCGACAACACCAGTTTTATAAAGTAGAAATGGTGAGTGTAACGGCACCAGAAAACAGCGAAGAAGAGCAAGAACGCATGCTTGGCTGTGCCGAGGCTGTGCTTAAAAAGCTTGAAATTCCGTTTCGTACAGTTGTTTTGTGTAGTGGTGATACAGGGTTTGGTGCACGTAAAACCTATGATATAGAGGCGTGGTTACCAGGGCAGGAAGCATACAGGGAGATTTCATCGGTTTCCAATTGCTGGGATTTTCAAGCCCGGCGCATGAATGCCCGTACGCGTGCTAAGGGTGAAAAGGATACACGTTTTGTACATACGCTTAACGGATCGGGTGTTGCAGTTGGCCGTGCTTTAATCGCTGTGATTGAGAACTATTATGATCCGTCAGATGGTGGTATATTCGTTCCCGATGTTTTGAAACCTTATATGGGCGGCATCAAAAAAATTGTAAAGGAGTAAGCTATGGGTATGCAGGCATGGATTCAAAAGTTAATTCCTGTTGAGGATCTAAAAGATACCATCAAACGGTTTCCTTTATCGGTTGCTTGCGCGCTTATTCTTTTTATCATTGCGATCGCCCTTACCCATGAATTTTGGGATGATGCTAATGAACTTTTGGGGCGTTTTTCGGTAACCATCGGGTGCCTTTATTTCTGGTTTGGTATTGTAAAGCTTATGGCTGAAAGCCAAAAATGGAGTGCTGTTAAACATTATACTATTGGGTTTGTTGTCGCCGGCGGAATGGCTTCCTTGTTTATGTTAACGGAGGTTTGGGGCATGCCCTTGATGTTCGTGATACCGGCATTACTTTTGTCTCTCATGGTTGCGCCATACTGGAAAGGTGGAGATGATCTCTCATTTTGGTTTTTTAATCGGTGTATGTGGTTTGGTGTCATTGTTTCCTATGCGGCGCTTATTATGTTTGCCGGTGGCCTGAGTATTGCACTGGGCGCAATACATACATTATTTGAAGTTAGAATTGATTCCAAAGTTTACGTCGATATCTGGATTTTTGCTTCTCTTGTTCTTGGGCCACTTTATGCGTTGTCTTGGGTGCCCGAACGTTTTGAATTCACAGAAGAAGATTGCAATGATCCGCCCGGTCTTCAGTTCATAATGAACTGGATTTCTGCGCCTATGGTGTTCGTCTACTTGATGATCCTTTATGCTTATTTCGGAAAAATAATTCTAACCGGAGAAGTTCCGAACGGGCATCTTGCCTATATGATCAGTGGGTTTGTTGGTGTTGGTGTAATTACGTATTTGACATCTTTTCCATTACGGGATGTGGGCGCTCTTCAACTGAAGCTATTTCATAAAATATTTTTTCCGGCCTTACTTATTCCAGTTGGATTTCATTTCTATGCTATTTGGGAGCGTGTTAGCGCATATGGCATAACCGAACAACGGTATATGCTTCTTCTTTCCGCAATTTGGTTTGTGATCATTGCTATTGGTAACACAATGAGCAAAATGCCACTACGTGCAATACCAATGACACTGGCAATTCTTATGGTTTTTGGGGCATTTGGGCCTTGGGGAGGGGTGAGTGTTTCTGGGTATAGTCAGGTGTCGCGTCTTGAAATATTTTTAAACAGGAATAATCTCCTTGAAAATGGCAAGGTTGTGAAGGCTGAAACAGATTTAAGTAGAAATGATCGTAAAAATATCAGTTCAATGCTGCAGTATATCTGTAGTCATCAGCATGATGCCAAAATTGAGCCGTGGTTTAATGTAGAAGGCAAGAAAAATTGGAACTGTAATGCTTACGATTTGACTAAGCAGTTAGGCTTTGATTTTGTCGGGCATTATGAGTCATTCAATGAAAATAATCGCTTCTCTTTAAACAGGGGGCGTTACGATGATTTTATGGATGTTTCCGGTTATAACACTATGATTAAGGGGGTTAATGTTTATTTTTATGGAACAGCTGACAAAAAGCCTTGGTCAAAAGAATTCAAGAGTGCCAACTTCAAGACCATTAAAATAGAATCTTATAAGAAAGAGGGGCTTGTAAAGGTTTTGGTTGATGGGAGTGAAGTAATAAGTTTTGATGTTAATGCTTTTGCAAAAGAGCATGCTTCACGCAATAAAAATGATCATGATGATCTTTTCTATTTTGATGAAAATGAAAACATTCGTGCCGAATTCTATTTTACTAACATCCATGGCCAGATAGAGGGAGAGGATTATATCGTCGATAATATGAACTTCGATTTTCTCTATACTTTGAAATAATATGAACATACAGGCCGCAAATAAACGTATTCGATTAATTATGGAACTCCGTACCAAGGGTATTACGGATACAAATGTTTTGAGTGCGATCGAACGTGTTCCAAGAGAAGAGTTTGTTCCTATACATTCACGAGATCAGGCATGGGAAGATATGGCTTTGCCTATTGGGCTTGGTCAAACGATAAGCCAGCCATTTGTCGTTGCAATCATGACACAGGCCTTAGAGGTTTCTGATCGCGATAAAGTTTTAGAGATTGGTACTGGCTGTGGGTATCAATGTGCTGTGCTCTCTAAACTTGCACGTCGTGTTTATTCTATAGAGCGTCATAAAAATCTTTTGGTCGAGGCTGAGCATCGCTTTGAGAGCCTTCGTCTTAGAAATGTCACAGCAATTGCAGGCGATGGGATGAAGGGGTGGCCTACAATTAACGGTATAGATCAGGCACCATTTGATAAAATTATTGTCACTGCCGCAGCGCGTGTGAAGCCACCACAGGCGTTACTGGATCAAATTCGTGTAGGGGGGAAAATGATTATACCGGTTGGTGAGAGCGGTAATCAGATGCTTAAGCTTTATAAAAAGGAGAGTGAAGATGCCTACGCCGTTAAAGATATTATTTCTGTAAGATTTGTTCCACTCCTTCCTGATGTTTCTTATGAAAAAAATGATATGAACAGGGCTGTAATTTAATAATGACCGTGTCTTTAAGGACGTGTATTATAGAGTTGTGATGGGCATTCGTTCCTTTTTTCTAATACTGGTTTTATTTTCTTTAATGTCTTGTGGGCATGCACCTGCACCGGCAATCCATTATGGGCAAAGTAGTGGCGCTGGCAGTGCCGGCATGCACCATGTGTTGAAAGGCGATACACTTTACAGCATTTCGAGCCGATATCGTTTAGCAATGAGAGATATCATTGTTTTGAATAATCTTAAGCCACCCTTTAACCTATATGAAGGGCAGCGCATTAGGTTGCCTCCCCCACAGGAATATCGGGTGCGAGGGGGTGATACACTTTATGAGGTTTCAAGGCTTTTTGGTGTCAATTCCTCTGAAATAGCACAACTTAATAATCTTCAGTCGCCTTATATTCTAAAGCCCGGGCAAGTGCTGCGCTTACCTTCTGTTACACGAAAAATAAATAGAATTGCTGCGGTTAAGTCGTCCGTTGATCCTGTTGAAAGAACTGTTCTTCCGTCTGAAAAGCCGGCTAGAGTTTTTGAGCAGGCCGCTGTGAACCCGGAAGTTACAGAAATCCAGAACGGTGTGCCCATTCCCAAGAACAAGCCTGTTAAAGCAGTAGCAAAAGGGAAAACAGAGCGGCTAACCGTTTCCAAAGTTGGTACAAAAACACCCAAGAGAGCAGCAGCTAAGTTTTTGCGGCCTGTCGATGGTAAAATAATTTCAAATTATGGTGTTAAGAAAAGTGGTCTGCACAATGATGGTGTAAATATAGAGGCAAAAAGAGGAACCTCTGTGAAAGCAGCGGATAATGGCGTTGTTGTTTATGCAGGAAACGCGCTTAAGGGATCAGGAAATCTTGTTTTGTTGCGTCATGACGACCAGTGGATGACAGCCTATGCCCATTTGGACAAGATTACTGTGCGTGAAGGGCAAACTGTAAATAGAGGAAGCGCGATCGGAAAAGTGGGGTCTACAGGTTCAGTTTCATCCCCACAACTTCATTTCGAGGTTAGACGCGGTACGTCTGCCCTCAATCCAAATAAACATATGGAGTGAAAATGTTTGATTTTATTTTTGATCTCTTTAGTGCTTGGAACCAACTTGGCCTCATTTTGATGGGTACGGTTTTTTTTGCTATAGGGGCGTTAATAATTGCATATGAGATGTATTACCGGATATGGGGAACAAAAGTCAGAGGCAGAATTGTTGCTGTAAAAGCAATAGGAAATCGAAACTCTAACAGCTCGTCGGCTGTGCGTGATGAAGGATATCATGGAGAAGAAGAAGGAAAAAATCTTGGCAAAGGGGGGCTTATATTTTTAATACTTTTTGCCTCTATATTTTCAGGAATCGGCGGGTATATGGGGTGGAAATACTATGATCTCAAAAGTACAGGAATTCAAACTGAAGGCACCATAATTCGTAATGATCAAGAATATGACAGCGACAGTGGCACAATGTACAGAGCCATAGTTGAGTTTTTCGATGCAAGCGGTCATAGGTGGGAGCTAGGGGATAGCATGAGCAGTGGCTCTCCCTCATTTTCCAAAGGAACACGTGTTGGCATTTTTTATGATAGAGAAAATCCGGAAAGATTTATCATAGATAGTTTTTGGCATACGATGTTGCTACCGCTCATTTTTTTCTTTGCAGGATTTTTAATTGTTGCGATTGGTGTATTTGCTTCAAGACAAGGTAAAAAGTCCTATAAAGGGCAAGAAAATACTGATGTTTCGTATGGTAATGAGTTCTTTTATCCTGTTTTTGAATTTTATACACCGGGAGGAGAGCGCTTTGAGCAAGTTGGACAAATTGCAACAAATAGTATTTTAGGCAATTTGCCGGGCTCTGATCATACCCTATATATTTTTCCTAAAAAACCGGACAAGATTAAGCGCCCCTCCGTAGGATTACTGTTGTTTGGTCTTGTTTTTTTATTACCGGGCTTATTCTTGTTAAATATGGCGATTGATAGTTTTGAGCCGAGTATTGGGATGTTTTTTCTTGTGCTCGGTTTGTTTGGGTTTGTTGGTTACAAAATATCTCTTGTTGCGAATGACATTCCTTTTGATGAGATAAAAAAAGGCTGGGATGAAATGAAGGCGGAAGGTATCCAGATATCAACCTTTGATCGTAATGCTTCTAATGCAAGAGTTTTAGACGATCAAGAAATTGCTGTACGCGTAAAATCGCAGGCAAAATACATGTACGTTTATGGTTACCTCTTTTTGATTATAGCTTTGGGCTTGGCCGGGGGCGCATACTATACTGGTCTTGATATGATTGATCGTATACACAATGGTGTTTATGCAGAAGGGAAGGTGGTAGATATGAATCAGAGAAGATCAACTTCTGACGGATCAACCACCTATACTTATCATGCTTTGGTTGAATACAAGGATCAAACAGGGCAGCGTTTTAAATTTGAAGATAGTATGGGGTCCAGCCATCCAATAATGAAAATCGGAGATGGTGTGAAGGTCTTATACATACCCAATAACGCTCACGACGCTATTATTGATCGTGGATTAATGAATTGGGCAATGAGCGTGGCATTGGGCTTTGGTTGTCTGTTTTTATTGTGGGCTGGGTTTGGGAACATAGGATGGGGGCGGCGTTACGGTGGAACGAAATACCAGAATCGTATCTAATTTATCGTGAATATTTGATTTCTATAGGCGAAGAACCCTTGCGTTTGTTGTTATTGTCTTTATATTTCCCCTTTCAAAAGGAATTTTATGTGAAGGAGTAACATCATGCTGATTTCAGCGGCATATGCAGCGGCGGCAGATACAAGTGATAGTCTGACCAATTTGGCAAATGCACCAACCCCAATGGAAGCCCTTATGTGGAACGTGGGGCTTGTAGTGATTCTGGTGATTTTGTTCTATTTTCTCCTTATCATGCCACAACAGCGTCGCTTTAAAGAACACAGCGAAATGCTATCCGATCTCAAGAAAGGTGACCGTATTGTTACTGGTGGTGGGCTTGTAGGTAAGATTGAGAAGGTTATCGATGATAAAGAAGTTATGATCGATCTTGGTAATGGGGTCAAGGTTACAGCATTACGCTCGATGATACAGGGTAAAATGGAACCGAAATTTGCTGCGAATGATAGCAAAGATAAAGACAACACAAAAGAAGCGTAGTTAATTTTTATGATACAAATTTCCCGTTGGAAAATCTTTTTGGTTTTGGCTGTATGCATATATGGCTTTTCATATAGCTCACCAAATCTTTTAGGTACTGACACAAGATCATGGATGCAGGAAAACTTGCCTGCCTGGTTGCCGCATAAGACGGTTAATCTTGGGTTGGATCTTCGTGGTGGCGCACATCTTTTATATGAAGTTGATGTTAATAAAGTTTTTATCGAGCGAGCAGGAATGCTGGGCGATGATTTTAAAGCCTTTATGCGCGAAGAGGGAATTGAACAAAACAGTGTTGTATCAATAGAGCGCGGTGTGCGCATCGTTCTAGAGAGCGCAGAGAATGCTCAGGACGTCAAGACTATGATTCGGCGTAATGACTCTCGCCTCGTTATTAATACGGATCCAGATGGTATTACCATTACAGTAACCATGGACGACGCCTATGTAAAAGAGGTTGAAGACCAGACTATAGCACAGGTCATTGAAGTCGTTAGAAGGCGCATTGATGAATTGGGTACAACAGAACCTATCATACAAAGACAAGGCAGTAACCGTGTAGTTATTCAAGTTCCTGGAGCGAGTTCCGAACAATTGCGTAAACTTGTAGGTAAGACGGCCAAGCTCGGTTTTCATTTGGTCGGGGACCAAACAAGAAAGAAAGTAAGTGAGCTTTCTCTTGATTTTGTAGACACACCGGGACGCAAACTCAACGTTAAACGTTTTGCTATTATTACAGGAGATATGCTGGACAATGCTCAGCCTACTTTTGATGGTCGCAGCGGCCAGCCCGTTGTCAATTTTCGTTTAAATGCCGTTGGAGCGCGCAAATTCTGTGATGTCACAAAGAAAAATGTAGGGCAACCATTTGCTATTGTGCTTGATAATGAAGTAATTAGCGCACCGCGTATCAACGAGGCAATCTGCGGAGGACAAGGTATTATTACAGGAGGCTTTGATATACAGGAGGCCTCGGATCTTGCGCTTCTTCTGCGTGCTGGAGCGCTTCCTGCAGATCTTAAAGTAGTGGAAGAGCGTACAGTTGGGCCTTCTCTTGGTGCTGATTCTGTAGCCGCTGGAAAAATCGCGAGCCTTATTGGTTTGTCCTGTGTTTTGGTATTTATGCTGGTAACGTATGGCTTGTTTGGTTTGATGGCAAATGTAGCACTTGTTGTTAATATTTCGCTTATCTTGGCAATCCTTTCAAGTATTCAGGCTACGCTAACGCTACCCGGCATCGCAGGGATCGTACTAACTGTAGGCATGGCAGTAGATGCAAATGTTTTAATATTTGAACGTATTCGTGAAGAATTGGCAGGTGGGCGTTCTCCGTTGTCTTCCATTGATGCAGGGTATTCGCGGGCAATGGCAACAATTATTGACTCAAACCTAACCACATTGATTGCAGCACTCATCCTGTTCTCCTTAGGAACTGGTCCAATTAAAGGGTTTGCCGTAACGCTTGGGATCGGGATTATTACTTCCTTCTTTTCTGCCATCATGGTAACGCGTCTTTTGGTTGTTTGGTGGATTAAACAGACAAAACCTTCAGCCATACCGATTTAGAGGATATAGAGAATATGCGTGGAATAAAAATAATTCCTCAGGATACAAATATTAATTTTATTAAGCTTAGAGCTGTGGCGTATATTTTTTCGGCGCTGCTTGTTCTTGCCTCGGTAGTTCTGGTTATTCAGAACGGTTTGAATCTTGGTATTGATTTTACAGGTGGTACGGTGATCGAGATAAAGACTCCAGAAGAACCTAATCTGGAAGCCCTAAGAACAGAGTTAAATGAGTTGGGGTTAGGCTCAATTTCCATTCAGGAATTCGGACAATCAGACGACCTTCTAATAAGGTTACCCGAGCAGGCAAAGTCTGAAAACTGGAAAGAGGAAGATGAAGACCCCAATAAAGTGGCAATCGAGCTTGTAAGAGAAGCACTGGGTGAAGCCTTCGAAGGAAATGCTATTGATTACAGACGGGTTGAGTTTGTTGGTCCGCAAGTAGGGGAAGAACTAAAACTTAAGGGTCTTTATGCGATTATTTTCTCAATGATTGGTATTATGACCTATATCTGGTTCCGCTTTGAATGGCAATTCGGGATAGCGGCGATTATTGCGTTGCTTCACGATGCGGTTGCAACTCTTGGGTTGTTTGCCTTCACACAACTCGAATTTAATCTATCTACTGTGGCGGCTGTTTTGATGATTGCGGGTTATTCTATTAACGATACTGTTATTGTTTTTGACCGGATTCGCGAGAATTTACGCAAATATAAAAAGAAACCGCTGCCCGAACTTTTCAATATGTCTGTGAACCAGACGCTGTCTCGTACAATCATGACATCGTTTACAACACTTCTGGCTTTGATTGCCCTGTATGTTTTTGGGGGTGAGGTTATTCGTGGGTTTGTCTATGCGCTTATCTTTGGAATTGTCGTTGGTACTTATTCGTCAATATTTGTTGCCTCTCCAGTTTTACTTTTCATGAATATTCGAAAAAACTCTGAAAAAGAAACAGAAGATAATAGCGAAGAAGAAGCGGCCTGATTATGGACGTTACACCCCTCATCAGATCGGATCAGCAAGTTATTCAGTCTTATGCCGGTGGTGTTTTCAAAGTTAGCGGTAAAGTCTACAACGAGGCCATAGTGGTTATGCCTGATGAAACTTCTCTTTGGGATGTGGACGGCGCTGAAAGCGTTGAATCTCTTGATATAAAGCATTTTGAGCCACTCATCAAAAAATCAAGAGCAATTGATGTTGTTTTGCTAGGGAGTGGGGCACATATGGCTTTCTTGCCGCGTAATCTTAAAAATGCCCTTAAAGAAACCGGTATATCAGTAGATATAATGGATACCGGTGCGGCGTGCCGCACCTATAATGTTCTTATGGCTGAGGGGCGTCGTGTTGCCTGCGTGTTGTTGCCTGCTTTGTAAAAAAGAGGCCCTTGGGCCTCTTTACGTGTTTACGCAGCCAATTTTAAGGGGCCTTTTTCAAAGAGCTCGGCAACATATTCCCAATTAACCAGATTATCAACGAAAGCCTCTAGATATTTGGGGCGAGCATTGCGGTAATCAATGTAATAGCTGTGTTCCCATACGTCACAGCCAAGCAAGCCTGTCTGGCCATGGATGAGCGGGTTTTCACCGTTCGGGGTTTTTGTAACCTCCAGCTTACCGTCTTGGTTCATCACCAGCCAACACCAGCCAGAGCCAAACTGTCCGATACCGGCCTGAATGAATTTTTCTCGAAAAGCATCATAAGAGCCAAAGCTGTCCGTGATTGCCGAATCAAGATTTTCAGGACGGTTGCCGCCGCCATTTGGCTTCATCCAGTTCCAGAAATGTTTATGGTTCCAATGTTGTCCGACATTGTTGAATAGGGCTTGCTCACCTTTTTTGTGCGCGTTTATAACCACTTCTTCAAGTGTGTCTCCCATATGATCCATGCCCTTGAGAAGCTCATTGCCTTTTTCTACATAAGCATTGTGGTGCTTGTCATGATGGTATTCCAAGGTCTCTGCAGACATATACGGGTCTAGGGCATCATATGCATAAGGTAACTCGGGTAGGTCGAAAGCCATGTGTATCTCCTGCTTTTAAAATCACTATAAAACTGTTAACACACACACTAAAGATTTTGTCCCATGCATGAAAGTGATTTATTTGGTGAAAAATATAAAAGAGATTTCATATTGCGGAGATATCGTACGCAAATACGACAAAGACAGATTTTTGGTCTCCTTATTTGCTCCAGCGGATGTGCTGGAGGATTTATGGGCGCTCTTTGCCTTTAATCATGAAATTGCAAAAACCAGAGAGGTGGTAAGCGAAACTACGCTGGGGTTGATCCGTTTACAATGGTGGAGAGATGCAGTTACGGCAATTTATGAACAAGGTAACGTTGCTGATCATGAAGTTTTAAAGCCGCTTGCCAAAGCGATAAAACAGCATAATTTACCACAAGAGCATTTTTATAAACTGATATATGCCCGTGAATTTGATCTGGAAGACGTTCTTCCAGCCAATATAGAGGGGCTTATGAATTATGCAGAGTTTACAACAGATCCCTTACTAAGACTCGCTGTTCAAATTTGCGGTGACGATCCTGAGCAGGAAATTATTCAACCCATAGCAATTAATTACACTATCGCAGGGATTTTAAGAGCAACCGGATTTTTTGCAGGGCAGGGGCGCTGTTTTTTTCCTGAAAATCTTATGAATGAATATGGCATTACGAGAGAGCAGCTTGTTCAACAGGGGGGAGAAGAAAAATTGAAATTGATAGTAAAGAAGATAGTTGATCACAAATTACCTAAGGCATATCCGCAGAATATTGTTCTGAAAGCTTTTTCAGTCCTAAGCGAGATATATTTTAGGCAAATCCACATACTGGGTTATGACGTGATAGCCCCTGAAATACAACGTGAACCAAATTTTAAGGTTCTTAGGTTATGGTGGAGAACAAAAATACTGTAGTTTTTTGCATAAAAACAAGGTATTATGGAATAACCAGCATAAAAAGGAACGGTAAATGGTTGATCCAGTTAATCCATCAGGGCCAATACAAGGTATAGCCCCTGCTAATAAATCTCAGAAGGCAGAGAGCCAGAGTGAGTCTAAGGAAGCACGTGCAGAAGCTGTGGATGAGGTGCGCATTTCTCAGGAGGCCTTAAGTCTGGCTCAGGCAGAGGAAACAGCTCAAAAAGCATCAAAACAGCTTGCTGACGACCAAACTTCAACATTGTCTAATAACTTGGAAAACATTAAAAAACTGGCTTAATGCCTATTTGTACTCTACGTTAAGAATTTCATAGTCAGCCTCGCCCTTTGGTGTTTTCACAGTAACTGAATCACCAACGGCCTTTCCTATAAGCGCTCTCGCAACAGGAGCACTGATGGACAGTTTTCCGGTTTTCATATCGGATTCATAATCTCCGACGATTTGATAGGTTTCTTCTTCATCCGTTTCTTCATCTATCACTGTTACAGTAGCACCAAATTTAACGGTATCACCGCTCAAAGTTGCCGGGTCAATAATTTGTGCCCGTCCCGTAACAGCCTCTAATTCCTGAATTCTACCTTCAATAAAACTTTGTTGCTCGCGGGCAGCGTGATATTCAGCGTTTTCTGACAAATCGCCGTGTGCACGTGCCTCTGCAATAGCCTCTATCACATTCGGGCGTTTTACAGTTTTCAATTCTTCTAGCTCGGATGTGAGCCTTTCATAGCCTAGTTTTGTTACCGGAATCTGTTCCATTTTGAAATCCAAAATTATATTTAATATCAATGCTATATACAAATTTATTAATCTAAAAAATTAAGCCCCGCACAATATTACAAGGGCGGGACAAACTTCAGATTATTTGTATAAACGAGAAAAGGCTAGCGTACTCGCAAAGAAAGGTCAAGTTTAATGCTAGGCGGGCATGGGAGCCACATCAAAGCTAGGCTCTCTCACTTTTATGTCTTGCTTTAAGGGAGGCGGTGTATCTTCAAGTATCCATTGTTGTGCAACTACTCTTGAAAATGCTCTGGCCTGCAATGCATCATGTGTAATAGTTCCAGGAATTAGATAGGGAGAAACGAATAATGCAAAGCCAGAATCCAGAACAATATCTGCTTTGTATGAAAACTCCATTATATCTGCGGTAGCCAAGTATGTGGGGCTTGTAGGGGTGGTATTCTTATCTGGGGCCTTATTAATACATAAATCACCGAAGTCTTTTCCAAAAGCTTTTCTAAGCCTTACATGGCTTAGCCACCGTGACCCGGCCAAAAATGTGCCGCTTAACAACATTAAGAATAGTGATACCGGTACAGGGGCATCGGTCATGGCGCCTCCGGTAACCGAACCCAGCATAGCAGCTTGAATATCAAAGCATTTGGATAATCTGTGTATTCCCGTTGAATGGATTGGCGTGCCATCAATTAGCCTGACACGGCTCGGGTCCATTTTATTGCCGCTATTATTGAATAACCTGCTCAGTAAACTGGCTGGCTCTTGGTTTTTATCACCCATATTTCTTATCTTCATTATTTTAAATGAAGGTGAAGGTACAAAATTTTATGATTTTATGTCAATTATTTTTTTATGCTGCTTTGCTTTTACCATCTTTTTCAAAATAGCTCTGGAGCGAGGCAACATCCAAATCACGATCCTTAAGGGCTTGTATGGCCTGAACCGTGGCTTTTGCTGCGGTCATGAGCGTGTAGTAAGGGATTTTATTCATCAAAGCCATGCGCCTGATTGAATATGAATCCGATACGGCCTGTGTGCTTTTTGTGGTCGTGTTGATGACAAGGTCAATTTCCCCGTTAATGATAGCATCAATAATATGGGGCTGACCTTCCATAACCTTGTTTATACGTTTGGCTTCTACTCCGTTTTCTTTCAAAAAGTCACAAGTTCCGCCTGTCGCAATAATATCAAAGCCTGTTTTAGCCAAATCCTTGGCAATGGGTAGAAGATCTATTTTGTCAGAATCTTTTACAGATATGAAGACTGTACCACTTGTTGGTAGATTAGAGCCTGCACCAATCTGGGCTTTTGCCATCGCATGTGCCAGATCCTTGTCCAGACCTATAACCTCACCGGTTGATTTCATTTCAGGGCCGAGAAGGGGGTCTACACCAGGGAAGCGGTTGAAAGGAAAAACAGGTGCTTTCACAGCGTAATGCTGGTCACTCATACCAATCAGGATATTAGAAAAATCCTTAAGATTTTCACCGGCCATGATGCGGGCAGCAATCTTTGCTATAGGAATGCCGGTTGCTTTAGCAACGAAAGGCACAGTTCTTGAGGCTCGTGGATTGACTTCAATAATATAGATATCTTCTGCGCCAGTATCATCATTTTTACGAATGGCGAATTGCACATTCATAAGCCCTTTAACTTTTAATGCTTTGGCGAGTTTTACTGTCTGTTTCTCGATCTTATTTATTGTTTCGTCTGAAAGAGAATGTGGAGGAATAACACATGCAGAGTCACCAGAGTGTATTCCTGCTTCCTCAATATGTTCCATGATACCGGAAACATAAACATCTTCACCGTCGCAAACCGCATCAACATCAAGCTCGATCGCACTTTTCAGGTAACGGTCAAGCAGTACAGGGGTATCGCCTGAAACTTTGACGGCTGTATTAATATAGCGTTCTAGTTCTGTTAATGAGTGCACAATTTCCATAGCCTGCCCACCTAGGACATAAGAGGGCCTGATAACAAGAGGGAACCCTATATCTTCCGCAATGGCTAAAGCCTCCTCTTTGGAACGTGCCAAGCCGTTAGGGGGTTGCTTGAGATCTAGGTCAATCAGTAGCTGTTTAAAGCGCTCACGATCTTCGGCAAGATCAATTGCGTCGGGGTCTGTTCCAAGAATTGGAATATTTTCAGCCTGTAAGTCATGGGCAAGTTTTAGTGGCGTTTGTCCTCCAAGCTGAACAATCACCCCTTTGACTTTACCATTCTGCGATTCGGCATGAATGAGCTCTATTACATCCTCGGTGGTCAAAGGTTCGAAATAAAGGCGATCAGAGGTGTCATAGTCGGTAGAAACAGTTTCCGGGTTACAGTTTACCATGATGGTTTCATAGCCGGCCTCACGAAGCGCATAAGCGGCGTGAACACAGCAATAGTCAAACTCGATACCCTGACCAATTCTATTGGGACCACCACCTAGAATAATAATCTTTTCTCTATCGGTAGCGTTGATTTCATTTTCTGCTGGCTCTAAACCATTCCCCTCATAGGTAGAATACATATACGGGGTTTCAGAAGGAATTTCTGCCGCACAGCTATCAACACGTTTAAACACTGGGTGCACTTTATGTGTTCTTCTGGCTTTACGGACATGATCTTCCGATACTCCAACTAAATCACCAAGTTGTGCATCCGAGAAACCCAGACGTTTTACGTTCATCCAGCCTTGAGGATCAACAGGCAGTCCTTTTTCCTTTATCATGTTTTCCGTATTTACAATATTTTGAATACGCTCCAGAAACCAAGGATCAAATTTAGAAATATTATGGATTTGTTCAAGGCTAAGCCCATGTCTGAATCCTTGGGCAATGTGCAAGATACGCTGGGGCGTTGGTCTAGCAATCGCGGATAGAAGGGCATCTTTTTGTGCATCCGGGTTTTCGGAATCTGCCCCACCAATATAAATCGGGCTAAGGCCAGTCAGCCCTTTTTCAAGGGAGCGCATTGCTTTTTGAAGAGATTCTTCGAAATTGCGACCAATGGACATGGCCTCGCCCACTGATTTCATGGCTGTGGTCAGAATAGGTTCGCTACCTTTAAATTTTTCAAAGGCGAAACGTGGCACCTTGGTAACGACATAATCAATTGTAGGTTCAAAACTAGCAGGTGTTTTTCCATCTGTGATATCATTGTCGAGCTCGTCCAGCGTGTATCCGACAGCAAGCTTTGCTGCAATTTTGGCAATCGGAAATCCTGTCGCCTTAGAGGCTAAAGCAGATGAGCGTGAAACTCTTGGGTTCATCTCAATTACGATCATGCGGCCATCTTTGGGGTTTAATGCAAACTGGACATTAGACCCGCCTGTTTCAACACCAATACCACGCAGTACAGCAAGAGAAGCGTTACGCATAATCTGATATTCTTTATCGGTAAGTGTCAGGGCAGGGGCTACAGTGATCGAGTCGCCGGTATGAACACCCATAGGGTCAATATTTTCAATCGAGCAGACAATGATACAATTGTCGTTTTTGTCTCTGACAACCTCCATCTCGTACTCTTTCCATCCGAGAAGGGATTCTTCAATTAAAACTTCTGTTGTTGGAGAAGCTTCCAATCCATCGCGGACAATACGCTCATAATCATCACGGTTATAGGCAATACCGCCACCGGTTCCGCCCATAGTAAACGAGGGGCGAATAATAGAAGGTAGGCCGATTTCTTCGAGCGCTTTACGCGCTTCTTCCATTGTATTAACAGTGCAGGACCTTGCAGATTCCAGCCCAAGTTCGTCCATACATCTTTTGAACCGTTCACGGTTTTCCGCCTTATCAATAACATCGGCTTTTGCGCCTATTAATTCAATACCAAGTCTTTCTAATGTTCCATCTTCATCAAGAGCCAGTGCCGTGTTTAATGCTGTTTGTCCGCCCATGGTCGGGAGCAGGGCATCCGGCTTTTCCTTTTCAAGGATTTTGGTGACAATAGCGGGGGTAATTGGCTCGACATAGGTGGCGTCTGCCATATCAGGGTCTGTCATAATAGTGGCAGGGTTCGAATTAATAAGAACAATTCTGTAACCTTCTTCACGAAGAGCTTTACAAGCTTGTGTTCCGGAGTAGTCGAACTCACAGGCCTGTCCGATAATAATTGGTCCGGCACCAATGATGCAGATTGATTTTATGTCTGTTCTTTTAGGCATTCTTTCTAAGTCCCTTTACGTCCCGTGGTTTTACTCTACGCTGCTTTTTTATGTTTCTTTATATGTTCAACAAACCGGTTAAATAAATAATGGCTATCTTGAGGTCCTGGCGATGCCTCCGGATGATACTGAACGGAGAACACAGGTTTGTTTTTCACCTTTAGCCCTTCGTTTGATCCATCAAACAAACTTATGTGTGATTGCTCCGCTATATCTGGCAACGTATCAGCAATAACTTCAAATCCATGATTTTGTGATGTGATTTCAACCTTGCTGGTTGCTATATCTTTGACAGGGTGGTTCGCACCACGGTGTCCCAAATGCATTTTTCTGGTTTTTGCGCCAAGAGCCAAAGCAAGAATCTGGTGCCCGAGGCAAATTCCAAAGATAGGAACACCATTTTCTAAAAGCGCCTGAACCATTGGCACAGCATATTTTCCAGTGGCGGCCGGATCACCGGGGCCGTTGGATAAAAATACACCATCTGGCTTTTGGGCCATAATTTCTTCTGCTGTTGTTTGTGCAGGAACCACTGTGACCTCACAACCAGCGGAAGCAAGGCATCTTAAAATGTTCCTTTTGGCACCATAGTCAACGGCAACTACTTTATACTTTGGTTTTGTCTGCTTGCCGTAACCATCCCTTATATCCCAAAGAGTTTCATCCCATTGATAGATTTGGGTGCAGGAAACATCTTTGGCAAGATCCAGGTTTTCAAGACCCGGCCAGCTTTTGGCTTCTTTATACAGGACATCCAAATCAAACTTTCCGTCCTTACTATGTGCGATAATGCCAACGGGAGCACCTTGATCTCTGATTCGTCTGGTTAGTGCTCTCGTGTCGATGTCACATACACCTACAAGGTCATGGGCCTTTAACCATTCATCAAAATGTTTGTTCATACGCCAGTTGGAAGGGGAGGTTATATTTTCACGAATAATTAAACCACGTGCCGCAGGATTAATGGTTTCGATATCTTCGTTATTTGTACCGACATTGCCGATATGAGGAAATGTAAAAGTGATGATTTGTCCGGAGTAACTAGGATCAGTCATTATCTCCTGATATCCTGTCATCGATGTATTAAAACAAATCTCGCCAACCGATTTCTTTTCCGCGCCGAGACCTCTTCCCCAAAACAAAGTACCATCAGATAAGATAATAACAGCCGTTGCATTTTGAGGGGGTTTTATATTAGTAAAATCAGACATTAATGATATGCTCCAGCAAATAATTTTTTTTAGACCTGCTAGAGACACAGTTCCTAATATGTTTTGAAGCAAAAGAAAAGGGAAAAAGCGAAAAAAATGGATAAGAGGACAGAAATAAGCGCAGCGTTGAAAGATGCTCTTAAAAGTCAGGATAAAATTGCGGTCTCAACAATACGTCTTATTTTGGCGGCATTGAAGGACAGAGACATTGCTGTGCGCGATCAGGGGCACGCAGAAGGTATTGATGAATCAGGTCTTTTGACAATGCTTCAATCTATGATCAAGCAACGTCAAGAATCTTCTAAAACATATAGTGAAGCCGGTAGGGATGATTTGGCAGAACAAGAGGAAGCAGAAATTGATGTGATTCGCTCTTTTATGCCGAAACAACTTTCTGATTCTGAGATTTGTGAAATTGTCGATTCGATGATTTCTGAGTTGGGTGCCGAATCAGTTAAAGATATGGGGAAAATTATGGGGGTTTTGAAGGAGAAATATGCAGGGCAAATTGACATGGGGAAGGCGGGCGCTGTTGCTAAGGATAAGCTGTCTTGACATTAAAAAAGCCTGACATAAACAATGTCAGGCACCCTTAATCACTTCAAAAACAAAGACTTAATCGCCGAAAAGTTCCTTGATTTTCGACTTAAGCTGATCCCACAAAGGAAAAGAGCTACAATTTTCGCCGTATTCAATGATATTGAACTTACCGTTCTTTGAAAATATCTCTGGCACTTCTTTAACTCCTAAAATAAATACGCGGTTCTTATGACATAAAAAATGACTATTGTCAGTATTTTTATGCATATTTCTTATATAATATACAGAATTTGTTGGAATACTGCAAATTTTAAGATGAAATAATTTTCATAACATTAAAATCGCAGGTATATTGTCATTATGTCTATGGTAGAAGCTGTTTTCTTTTGATAGTAATCAAGTATGTCAATCAGTCCGAATTTTTTAGATGAGCTGAGAAATCGCTTAAATTTATCCGATATTATAGGTCGGAAGATTAAAGTGACGCGCGCGGGCCGGGAATATAAGGCATGTTGTCCTTTTCATCATGAAAAAACCCCTTCTTTTACAATTAACGATGAAAAGCAGTTCTATCATTGCTTTGGTTGTGGGGCACACGGAGATGTCATAAATTTTGTGATGCAGCACGATAATTTGTCTTTTATGGACACGGTGGAGGTTTTGGCAGCTGAGGCAGGAATGCAGGTGCCCAAGCAATCGCCTCAGGCGGCAGCCAAAGCAAAAAAGGACAAGGACTTATATGCTTTGCTGGAAGAGGCCACCACTTTTTTTGAAAAAAGCCTCGTAGATTCAAGAAACTCTGATGCATTTGAATATCTTGTGGGACGCGGTTTTTCTCCCGAGACTATAAAAGATTTTAGAATTGGCTTTGCTCCGGACGATGCCCAGCAGCTAAGAAAGCATCTTTTGTTGCAAGGGTATACAGACCAGCAGATGCTTCAGGCTGGCATTACAAAACCCTCTACACGCGGGGGAGAGCCTTATTCTTTCTTTAGAGATCGTGTAATGTTCCCCGTTCTGGATCGAAGAGGGCGCGCAGTTGCCTTTGGTGGACGTGTTCTACCGGAACATTTACGGCCGCCACAACGCAGTGATTTTGTCCCACCCAAATATATAAATTCAGGAGAGACAGAATTATTTCATAAGGGAAGGATGCTTTATGGCGAGCCAACTGCACGAAGAGCAGCGGCGGAAGGAAAAAGGCTGGTTCTGGTAGAGGGGTATCTTGATGTTATTGCCTGTGTACAGGCGGGTATTCATGGGGCTCTGGCGCCAATGGGTACTGCCGTTACAGAAGAACAGATCCTATCTATGTGGAAAATGGTTCCAGATTTTAATAAACTGCCTGTTCTGTGCTTTGATGGTGATAATGCAGGCAGGAAAGCAGCTCGTCGGGTAAGCGAGATGATTTTGCCTCTTTTAGAGCCGGGGAAAAGCGTGGGTTTCGCATTTATGCCCGAAGGTGAAGACCCTGACAGCCTTATAAAGTCATCAGGGGCAGAGGGACTCAAGAAAGTTTTACGACGATCTACGCCGCTTTTTGAATTTATATGGAACTTTTACACAGCAGGTAAGGATTTAAGAACACCCGAGCTTAGAGCTGGAGTAATTAAACAACTTGAGAACGAAGTGGCACGCGTTGCCAATCATGCGGTGCAAATCCACTATAAATCTCTTTTGAGACAGAAAGTTTCCGATACATTTTTTGCAAAAAGGCAAGAAGGAGATAAGAGAGGGCGGGGGCAATACCCCAAGAAGGCAGGATTTGTTCCAGCAAGGCCAAGGTCTTTAAAATCCAATGCCGCCTTCATTTTCCCAAGGGCTTTACTTGCGGGGGTAATCAATCATCCCCATATATTCGAGGGTGTAGAAGAGGTATTGTCCAATCTAGTTTTTGGAGGAGAATCGTTAGAGCGTCTACGACAGTCGCTTTTGAGTATTTTATCAGATAATCCTATTTCTGATAGCGATGAACTGGTCGAACATCTTAAAAATTCAGGTTTTTCAGAAGAAATGGGTGACATTTGCAACGAATCTGTTTATGTTCACGCAACTTTTTGTTCTCCGTCCGCGAATAAAGAGAGTATTCAAAGTAAATGGCTTGAATATTGGAATGATGGAAATAAAGCAGGACTGGAAGAAGAAATACAAAATGGATGGAAACGCGCATACCTTGATTCAAGTGAAGAGGATGAAGAGAGGTTAAGGAATCTTTTGCTTATGAAAGCGTCCGCAGAAGGAAGTTGACAGGCAATCGTTATTTTTTGTTGAGATGGATATACAGGAATAAAATTAGCAAAAACGATCTTAACGCTTTGAAATTCATTAAATTTAGTATTATCTTAAATCGGATTTATTTTAGGTGCCTTTAATTATGGTTGGAAACACAGCTGTGAGTGACAAACAAAACGAAGAAAATCAAAGTTCTGATTCAAAGGGCTCAATGGCCGGAATCATAAAGAAATTGGTTGCCAGTGGTAAAGATAAGGGGTTCATAACATATGATACCTTTAATAAAGCACTGCCTGCCAAGGATTTTTCTTCTGAACAAATAGAAGATGCTATGACTGCTCTGTCGGATATAGGGATAGAGCTTGTCGAGAACGATGATGATGCCTCTGGTGATTCCAAGGCAGAGGAAACGGACAGTAAGGACGATGATGATTCTGAGTATGAATCGGGCGGAAACATAGCTGACGACGACACGGGTCGTACAGATGACCCGGTGCGCATGTATCTCAGAGAAATGGGCGCGGTTGAGTTACTTTCTCGTGAAGGCGAAATTGCTATTGCCAAACGTATTGAAGCTGGACGCTCTATGATGATTGGCGGAATTTGTGAGAGCCCTCTTGCAATTGAATCGCTGATTGCTTGGTATAAGGCGCTGCAGGATGGAGATGTACTTCTTCGTGAAATTATTGATCTGGATGCAACCTATAAAGGACCCATCATAGATGCTACAGAAGAGGGTATACAAGAAGTAGAAGAGGCTACAGAGGCAGAAGACGAAGAAGCAGAGGAAGACGAAGACAAAGACAAAGACACAGAAAAAGAAGATTCGGAAAGCGGCGAAGGTGAGGGAGAAGACGACGAAGAGGACGAGGGCAATGTTTCTCTTGCGGTAATGGAAGAAGAATTAGCACCTCAGGTTTTTGAAGTTTTTAGCAATATTCAAAAAACTTACAAAAAAATGCAAAAAGTGCAGCAAGAACGCCTAGAGGCTTTACAAAAAGGTGATGAGCCAAGTGCTGCAACAAACAAAAAATACGATAAACTTAAAGATGATATGGTGTCGTTAATGAACGAGGTTCATTTCAACAATGCACGTATTGAGCAGCTTATAAACAGGCTTTACAGCATTAACCGCGAGCTTGTAACGATTGAGGGTAAGATTATGCGTCTTGCTACTGGTTGCAAGGTGAAGCGTGAAGATTTTCTGAAAGAATATTACGGCTCTGAACTTGATCCGGCTTGGCTGAAACGTGTATCAAAGCTTAAAGGCAAGGGATGGTCTGATTTCACTAAGAAACACACCGATGATGTCCAGAAAATGCGTGACCAGATTGCAATGATCTCTGAAGAGGCTATGCTTCCGATAGGTGAATGGCGCCGTATTGTTGGTACTGTTCAAAAGGGTGAAAAAGAAGCGGCGCGCGCTAAGAAAGAAATGGTTGAAGCAAACTTGCGTCTTGTGATTTCGATTGCCAAGAAATACACAAACCGTGGCCTTCAGTTCCTCGATCTTATTCAGGAAGGGAATATTGGCCTGATGAAGGCGGTTGATAAATTTGAATATCGCCGTGGCTACAAATTTTCTACTTATGCTACATGGTGGATCAGGCAGGCAATAACACGCTCAATCGCGGATCAGGCCCGTACGATCAGAATTCCTGTTCATATGATTGAAACGATCAACAAGCTGGTTCGTACATCACGTCAAATGATGCATGAGATAGGGCGCGAGCCTACACCGGAAGAGTTGGCCGAACGGTTGCATATGCCATTAGACAAGGTACGTAAGGTTCTAAAAATAGCCAAAGAGCCGGTTTCTCTGGAGACACCGATTGGAGACGAGGAAGATTCATCACTGGGTGATTTTATTGAAGATACAAATGCGATCTTACCGGTCGAGAGTGCAATTCATTCAAATTTACGCGAAACAACAACGCGTGTTCTGGCTTCACTTACGCCGCGTGAAGAGCGGGTGCTTCGTATGCGGTTTGGTATTGGTATGAATACGGACCATACTTTGGAAGAAGTTGGCCAGCAGTTCCACGTAACGCGTGAGCGTATCCGCCAAATCGAAGCCAAAGCGCTTCGTAAATTGAAGCATCCAAGTCGCTCAAGAAAGCTTCGAAGCTTCTTGGATACGTAAGAATTAGAGTTATAAAAATCAGAAAGGAAAATGCAATGGTGACATTCCGTTCCTATTTTGTTGTGTTCTCCACCCTTGTTTTTTTCTTTATGGGCATTCCTTTTGCTGAAGCCGCAGAACGACGTTTAACCGAAAAAGAAGTATCTGCTTTTCTAAATAGTTATCAAAAGCTCAAACCGCTATCAGATAAAATGCGTATGCAGAAAATAGATCAGGTATTTATTGCAGAACCACTTTTTATGTTTTCAGCCAACCTGTCTGTTTTTAGAAGAAACGTTAAATCTCTCAAAGTGACCTCGCCGGAAATATATGGCGATTTTGCCAATATTATTGAATCTAGAAGTGAAGATAACGGTTACCGCTTTAAGAACATTGATGATTGGGCGGAGGTTGCAGACACTATAATGTTGGCACATCTTGCAAATACTGCCACCATGACCAGAACACAATACGAGCAATTAATTAAAGAGATGAAACCCGAGATGATGGTTCTTTTTAGGCCTTCCAGCAAAACACAGGTAGAAGACACAGTTGATACGCTTTTGGCCATAGAAAAGGTTTCTGATAACAATAAAGAGCTGGCAGAACAGCACAAAGAGAAGTTGAAATTCATAGAGCAGCAAATGAATGGCGAGCTCTTTTCCAGGCATTTACTCAAGGCTGTTGAGACTAGAAAGCAAATAGAAAAGCAATAAAAATTCTAAGGCTGAATGTCATCCGATATATGCGGTGCTAATTCCGAAGGCGGGGAGAGCATGTCTCTGATTTCCAACAGAGTTTCAACTGTAATTCTCTCGTTTTCTTCTGCGCCACCATCATTCAGAAGGATGCATTGAAGGCCAAGCTTTTGAGGGGCGTCATAGTCTCTTGTTGGGTTATCCCCTACAAAAAGAATTTCTTGGGGGTGGCAGCCTAAATCATCAAGGGCCATTTGAAAAAGCCCACCTTCTTTGGACTGATTGTATGTTGAAGAGGAGTAGACCCGATCAATCATATCTGCGAGGCCCAATCTTCTGAGCGTTAGGGTTTGTGCATCTTCAGGACCTTCTGTGATAATAATGACTATTTTTCCTTGTTGTTTGGCTGCGGCAACCGTCTCGTATGCACCATTTTTTAGCTTTAAATTTTTTGAGAGACTTTCATCATAAATATCTAGTAATTCTGCGACATGCTGATGTCCTAAAATGGAATTATCCGCAAGTAGCCTTGTAAACCTTTCTGTCCTGTACTCTCTGGATGTTTTGCTTGCAGTAAAATGATCACTTTGTCCAGCTTTGAGAATTTCTTCGTAATCAAATCTTAGTTTTGTTATAGATGGGCCAAACTCTGCGGCTATATATGCATATACATCTTCCATAGCCCGAGTGCTTGCATCTTTAAAAAAGTGCAAAGTATCATCAAGGTCAAACCCCACAACACGGATTTGTGTTATATCAATATGTTCGGCGGTCATATAAAAACTACCCTAACTCAGCCCTAAGTGCTGAGCCATCTCCGATCCCTATGTTTGGATGTTTTCTATTATAGAATGATCTGCAAGCGGCGTCTATATCTCTGTATGCAGCGCTTAAGCCAGCCCCATCAATTCTTCTTTTATCATCTTGTCCTATAAGACCATGGCCAGGAACACAGGATAATACAGACTGACTAACGCTAACTGTATCAAAAATACCTTTTGGATTGCTTGTATAAATTTGTCTTTCTCGCTCGGAAGAAAAAACAAATCCCTCACCAAATGCCCCGGTAAACCTGAACATATCAGGGTTGAATTCTATTCCCCACTGTCCACATATTTCTGTGAAAACAGCAATTTGATGAGCTTCGCTGTCCGTCATGAATTCATAGGTATAATAAGGCGTTTCAGGTCTTAAGGCCTTTGCTCTTTCAAAAGTATCTAGGATAGTTTCGTAAGCAAGGATAAAGCTGTCTATATCATTCCACCCCTTTGCCAGCCAGCTATCATAGGTTCTATATGGATCCCTGAAGGTAAATACAGGGTGAGATTGTTGCAGGCTTTCATCATCAGGAAAAATTTCATAATTACATTCGTTCAGATCATGCGTGCCTGTAAAACGATCGTTGCCTAGCTCTTCTTTAGATACAACCAATCTTTTATTTATTGCTCTGGCTTGCACGAAAATAGGGTGATCGGGATTAACAAAAATCCCGTAGTCAGGTGAAAAATCCCGTCTGGCCTGTCCTGATTGCCTAGGTTTCATGTTACCCATTAAAACATTACGGCTGGTTACCGCTATATCAGGACATTCAGCCATAATACGCATGAACAGGGTTGAGCCTGTTCTTGGGACGGCTACAAATACTTTTAGATTATCAGGATGCATTCAACCCTCTGCATCAAAATTTATCACCTCATTATTTATACAAAAATAACAGGAAGGAGGGCAAGCTTATTACGTTAAAATGGAGCGAGTGAAGGGATTCGAACCCTCGGCCCCAACCTTGGCAAGGTTGTGCTCTACCCCTGAGCTACACTCGCATGTGATCTCAAGAAATCAGTTTTGGCAATATATAACTTTGAAAAGGAATTGCAAGCCTAAAAAGGCAAGATTTAAAACATGTTGCCAACTTGCACCAAGGGTACTTTGTATCCAATTGGTTCATGATTAGGGAAGAGGGAGTAGATTATAATATTGGCGGTATTTTCTATCGGCAGCGCCATATTTTCCGGTATTTCGTAATGCATAAGATCATCATCGCTATGTTCATCGTCATACACCAGCATAAAAAGCCTCTGATCCCTGTAGTATTCAACGCGGCACACAACATCCGGTAGAGGCTTGTCACTGACGAGCATAACCCCTCCATCATTAAGAACAGCGAGTTCTATGTTCATTTCATCTCCGGCCCTGAAGGTGTTGAGTCTGGAAGTTCAAAATTATTCGCACTTGCTTCTGGAATCTGTCCCTCTGGCAAAGAGGCCTTTAATTGAGAAACAACAGTGCTTTCTTCAGAAAGGTTTCCATAGACCGTAGCAACTGAAGCAACTCCGCCTGCTATGGAATCTGCTAAACTCTGGTTATTTAATGGATCTACTCTTTCAAGAAGATCTTCTGGTGCCATAAAATTCATATTATTTACTCCCCACTCAATTGAAAAAATTATACTTAACAAAGGTTAAAAAAGTCTCAAATTTAGGGGTTTTACACTTCTTTTTTAACATTGGAGAATATTGCTCTTGCACAGATGTTGATGACCTAGTATTGGATAGTAATGGCCGTAGATATTGATTCAAAACTGTTGGAAATACTGGTGTGCCCCATTACAAAGGGGCCATTGACCTATGACCGTAAGGCGCAGGAGCTTGTTTCTGAGCAGGCCAAGCTGGCATTTCCTATTCGTGATGGCATTCCTGTTATGCTGGTTGAAGAGGCCAGAGAAATAACCTAAGAAACTTGACGCAATAGCATTATCTCTGTTAGAAAAACCCTATGAATACGAGGCTTTACACAGAACTGCTTCTCAACCTTCTCCTTATACGCCCCTGAGCGGACATGAGGCGCTTTGAAGTGCCTGTGCTACAGGGGAGCCAAAAAAAATCCTAAAATATTGATAAAAAACAAAAAGCACGTTAATAAGAGCTAGTGCTTTAAAGCAGGAGCAAAGGCCATGAGCAGAGCCTATGACATAGTAAAAAAAGACCCAAATAGGGTGATAATTTTTGATACAACCCTTAGAGATGGCGAGCAATCTCCTGGTTGTGCCATGAATCTTGAGCAAAAGCTCAAAATGGCCCGTATTCTGGATGAAATGGGGGTGGATGTTATTGAGGCAGGGTTTCCTGTAGCGTCAAAAGGGGATTTTGAGGCCGTTCACCAAATTGCAAAGACGGTTAAAAATGCAACTGTTTGTGGGCTATCACGTGCAAAAAAGGGTGATATTGAGGCTTCAGGGGAGGCTGTAAAGCCTGCAGAATCCAAAAGGATCCATACTTTTATATCGACATCTGCACTACATATGAAGCACAAGCTACAGATGTCTCCAGAGGAGGTGCTGGCTTCTGTAAAGGAAAGCGTTACTTTTGCAAGGAAATTCACAGATGATGTTGAGTGGAGCGCGGAAGATGCCTCTAGAACAGAGGATGATTTTCTTTGTCAGTGTGTTGAGGCCGCAATTGCTTCAGGTGCACGTACTGTCAACATACCTGATACTGTTGGGTATGCCTTGCCCCATGAAATGGCTGCTAAAATCCAGATGTTGTTTGACCGTGTACCCAATATAGATCAGGCGATTATTTCTATGCATTGCCACAACGATTTGGGTGTTGCGGTTGCTAATTCTCTGGCAGGTGTAGGTGTTGGTGCGCGTCAGATCGAATGTACTATCAACGGTATAGGGGAAAGGGCAGGGAATGCAGCACTTGAAGAGATTGTAATGGCATTGCGTACCCGCCATGATCTTATGCCTTATACGAATAACGTCGACACAACTAAGATTACAAAGGCCTCAAGGACATTGTCCTCGATAACCGGATTTTCTGTTCAACCTAATAAGGCCATTGTAGGGGCCAATGCTTTTTCACATGCAAGTGGTATCCATCAGGATGGTATGCTTAAGAAATCAGACACTTATGAAATTATGACGCCTGAATCAGTGGGCCTGAAAGAGAGTAAGCTGGTGATGAGTAAGCATTCCGGTCGACATGCTTTTCGTGAAAAATTGAAAGATTTAGGGTTTGAGCTTGGCGATAATGCGCTGAATGATGCTTTTGTAAGATTCAAAAATCTTGCAGACCATAAAAGAGAAGTTTTTGAAGACGACCTCATTGCTTTGGTTGAAGATGAAATGATCACCGAGAATGACAGCATCCAGTTCGTATCACTTCATGTTCAAGCAGGAACTTCAGGGCCACAAATAGCAGAGATGTGCCTAAGCATTGATGGTGAAGAAAAATGTGCCAAGATCGAAGGTAACGGTTCTGTTGACGCTATCTTTAAATGTATTCGTGAAATATGCCCCCATCCTGAAGCCAAGCTACAGCTTTATTATGTTGAGGCAATTACGGGTGGAACAGATGCTCAGGCCGAAGTTAGAGTTAGGCTGGAAGAAAAAGGCAAGACAGTTAACGGATCAGGTGCGGACCATGACACCTTGGTTGCTAGTGCACGTGCTTATGTTCATGCACTTAACAAACTTTTTATAAAAAGATCCTACATCAATCCACAAACAGAAAGCGCATAATTAAAAATTGCCATAAAGCTGAGGAAAACATTGTGTGCGGTGCAATATGCATATTGATTGGCGACACAAAATATGTGAAATTATGCACAATATATAACAGTGGAGAGTAGTATGTCTAATTTTACATTAGCAGAATACATTTGGATGGATGGTGCTGTACCTACGCGCTATTTAAGATCAAAGGCACGTGTTGTCGATGTTGGTTCAAAACCAACCATCGAAGATTTTCCGGAATGGAGTTTTGATGGTTCTTCGACAAATCAAGCAACTGGAAATGATTCGGATTGTATTCTCAAACCTGCCTATTTTGTTAATGATCCTATTAGAGGTGACGGAAGCTATCTAGTGATTGCTGAAGTATATAATCCGGATGGCACGCCGCATGAGTCTAATTCGCGGGCACAATTAAGAGAGGTCCTCGACGCAGGTGCGGCTGAGCACGAGCCATGGTGCGGTTTTGAGCAGGAATATACCCTCTTTAAAGGACGCCAGCCTTTAGGGTGGCCTGAGTACGGTTTTCCAAAACCGCAGGGACCATACTATTGTGGAGTAGGCGCCGACGAAGCGTTTGGTCGCGAGATAGTGGAAGAACACGCACAAGCCTGTCTTGATATTGGCCTCTTATTTTATGGTATTAATGCAGAGGTGATGCCGGGTCAATGGGAGTTCCAGATTGGGTATCGCGGGAGCGCCAATGAAGATACGGGTGCTTTGAGGGCATCTGATGACACATGGTTGGCACGCTGGCTCCTTTATCGTATTGCAGAGGATTACGGTGTAACCGTTTCAACCCATAATAAACCTGTTACAGGTGATTGGAATGGAGCAGGGATGCACACAAATTTCTCAACAAAGGCTATTCGTGACAAGGCAAAAGGAAAAGACGCAATTGCCGATGCAATGAAAGCGCTGGAGGCAAAGCACGCGGAGCATATTAAACTTTATGGTTATGCCCTCGAAAGGCGCCTTACTGGCTTGCATGAAACCTGCGATATTAACACCTTTAAGTATGGCACTGCCGACAGAGGATGTTCAATTCGTATTCCACAACTAGTGGCACAAAAGGGATATGGCTATTTTGAAGATCGTCGTCCCGGAGCAAACGCAGACCCTTATCTTATATCTGCCCGTTTGTGTACAACCGTTTGCGGGTTGGATGAGTCCATTATGAAATTTTCATCGTGGCCTCGCCAAAATGGGAACAAGATGGCAATAGCGGCAGAATAGAATAAACAGCAGTATAAATTTCCATAAAGCACGTAATTTATTGAATTACGTGCTTTTTACATGTCCATTTATATAATTTCTTAACGTTTTGCTGATACAAAAGAGGGTAAGCGTAAGGAGCAATGCGCTTATTCTGAGTAGATTTTGAGTAATTCTAAATTCAAATAAGCACATAAATCTAAGGTGTAACAATAGTTATGGACGATATAGAGTTTGTATTAAGCGATGGCAAGAAAGAGCACGTTGATCAAGAGCACGTTGATCAACAGCCACCTGCCCAAAACCAGGAAAATTATGAAAGCGCTGATAACTTCATAGATGTCACAATATCTAGTGAGGATATTGATGTTGTGATCGAGGCTGATGAGTTTGAAAGTTCAGAGGCTGTGGTGGTTGAAGTCAACCCCGATAAGGCCAAAGACACAGGCACAGAACTTCAAACTGTAGCAAGTTCGCTACAAACAACAGGAGAAAATGAAGAGGAAAGCGATCCTTCAAAGGGACGTATAGGTGAGCGCATGGTCTCCATGGGGCTTATCACCGAAGACCAACTCAACGTGGCTCTTCAAGAGAAAAAAATTTCCGGGAAGATGATCGGAGAAATTTTAGTCGACCTTGGTTTTATTGACGAAGATGCACTTACAGTATTTTTAGCAGAAAGTTCTGGTTTTGGTGTTTTTGACCCGAGAAACACTATTGTAGATGGAGAGGCTTTATCACTTCTAGATAAAAGCATTGCTCTGCGGTATCAGGTTTTACCTATTCTGTTAGAGGAAGGCGAAGTTTACGTTGCAATGTCGGATCCATACGATGTTGTTGCACTGGATACTCTTAGAAAGTTTCTTCCTAAAAATTTACAAATCAAGCAAATGGTTACCACCTCTGCCATATTATCGGATGCAATTGATGCAGCATATGGCTATGCAAGTTCTATTAAAGATATTCTTGATGAATTAGAAGAAGGCAAAGAGCAAAAAGATGTTGCTTCTCTAGACGAGAGCGAGGCCTTTACACACCCAATCGTACGTCTTGTGAATGCTCTTGTTTTTGATGCTGTTAAAATTGGTGCTTCAGACTTGCACTTTGAGCCGGAAGATAACTTTGTAAGACTTCGTTATCGTTTGGACGGGGTTCTCTTTACAGCACAAATACTACACAAACAGCACTGGAATGGTATATCCCAGCGATTGAAAATTATGTCAGAAATGAATATCGCAGATAAGCTGACACCGCAAGACGGTCGTTTCCATATGAATATTGGAGGACGTGAGGCTGATTTTCGTGTGTCATCACTTCCTACTGTAAATGGTGAAAATATAGTACTTCGTGTACTCGATAAAAGCGCCAGTATTATGCCTTTGGGTGCGCTGGGGTTCAGTGAAGAGAATATGGACCGCATCAAACACGCTACAACAAAGCCAGAGGGAATTATAATTGTTACAGGCCCGACGGGAAGTGGTAAAACAACGTCTTTGTATTCTATGCTTAATGAAATCAATGATGTAGAGGTTAATATACAAACATTGGAAGACCCTGTTGAGTACACATTGCCAATGATTCGTCAGACTCATGTCCGCGAAGGAGTTCTTGAGTTTGCCGATGGTATTAAGGCTTTATTACGTCAAGACCCTGATATTATCTTTATTGGTGAGATTCGTGATAAAACAACAGCAGAAATGGCTTTAAAAGCCGCTATGACAGGTCACCAGGTTTTTACGTCTTTGCACACTAATGATTCTTTTGGTGCCATTCCGAGGCTTTTAGACTTGGGTATGAAGCCCGGTATGCTTGCAGGTGCTGTTATTGCTGTGTTTGCCCAACGTTTAGCAAGACGTCTTTGCGGGAGTTGTAAAATTGAATATACACCCAGTGCTGAAGAGTGCGAAATTATAGGTATTGATTCTGGGGCACCTCAAAACATCTTTAAATCAAATCCTGATGGGTGCGATGCCTGCGCTGGTAAGGGTTATAAAGGACGTGTGGCTGTTGTTGAAATTCTTCTTTTTGACGAAGAACTTGACGAAATTGTTGCAAGAAATGAATCAAAAGCTGAATTAAAAACGGCCGCTGTAAAAAAGGGCTTCAAAAGTATGCGTGACGATGGCATTCTAAAGGTACTGGAAGGTGTAACCGACATAGAGGCACTTGCTCGTGTGGTTGATCTAAGACGTTAGGCTTTTCAGTAATAGTCCTACAGCCTTCCAACAAGGGTGGTTTGTTATCGAACGTTATAAATATAGAGCAGTGAATGTGAAAGGTCGTCCGGTTCGCGGGACGATTTCTGCCGTGAATGAGGTTGATTTATATAATCAGCTTCAAAGCGCAGGGCTTGAGCTTATTCAATGTTCGGCAGTAAGCAAGAAAAAGACGTCTCTGCCAGGTATATCGTTCAATAAGATCAAGCTCAGGGACCTTATTCAATTCTTTATTCATATGGAGCAAATGCAAAGCGCCGGAGTACCTCTTTTGGATGCACTCTCTGATATTAGGGATGGTGCAGAAAACGATCAGATGCGTGACATGATGAGTGAGATACACAAGGATGTTCGCGATGGGGCAGCCCTGTCTGAGGCATTAGAAAAGCATCCTAAAATATTTAAACCACTATATATTTCTTTGATTCGATCAGGCGAGGCAACAGGCGATCTGACGGCATCCTATCTTCAACTGGAAAAATATCTTAAATGGGTTGATGAGATGCAGGCAAAAATTAGGAAAGCTACACGTTATCCGATAATTGTTACTGTTGTGGTTGTATTTACTATTTTATTTATGATGAGTGTGGTTGTGCCGCAGATCGTGGGGTTTTTGAAATATCTTGATCTGGAACTGCCGTGGTTTTCAGTTTGGTTGATTGCGACATCAAATTTCTTTGTATATCCGCAGTTTTATCTGGTTGGGCTACCTGTGTACGGGGCCATTATTTTTGTTATGACTCCGCTTCTTGTTGTTTTGACATTTATATTACTCAGAAAGTCATCGGAAGACATCGCTTACAGACTTGATTCGATCTATTTAAATATGCCTGTTATGGGGAATCTGATCAGAAAAATAACAATTGCACGTTATTCACAGACTTTTGCAGCGTTGTTTGCTAGCGGTATTGACGTCATTAATGCCCTCAAAGCTTCACGCAATACCGTGAATAATTTGGCGCTCATCGACGCGATGGAAGGGGTGGAAATATATGTTCAATCCGGCTCTCCTCTCTCTGATGCCTTTTCAGCTTCAGGAGAATTTCCCAGTATGGTCACACGCATGGTTAAAATCGGAGAAGAATCTGGTAATCTTTCTACTGTGTTGGATCAGGTCTCTGAATTTTATACAAAAGATGTAGATGAGGCCATTGACGGATTAATTGAACTGATACAACCTGCATTAACGGCTATACTTGCTTTAGTTATTGTCTGGATCGCGGCTGGCTCACTCGGGCCGATTTACATGAACCTAGGTAATATGATTGATTTTTAAACTTTTAAGTGTTGGTTAACTCCTTTGTCTTTTTTATCACCATCAAGAACTATTCTTCTTATATCGGACGACGCACTCCTTATATATAGTGTTGGCGCTAAGGGTAGTAAGTTGGTTGAGGCGGTGCCGTGGTCAGCCGAAAATTTTGAACAAAATGTTGCCGTTATTATATCAAAAGAATGTGGTGGAAAGCCTGTTCTTATTCTTAATGATATGGTGGAGCAGCACTATAGAAAAGAAAAAGTTCCCAAAGTTAGTCCGCTGGATAAGCAAAATGTGGTTAAAAGAAAGCTGCAAGTTGCTTTTCCAAATTATCCGGTCCGTGCGGCCTTGCCGTTAAAGGAGAAAATAGCCAAGACAGATAAGGCCTTGGCTGGGAGTGTGTATATTTTCGCAGCTGTTCCTACAAGCGAGGCTTTTGCTAAAACGATGGCTGCGGCGCGCCTTTCTCTTGCCCCTATAGCGGGATTTTGCCTATTGCCGATAGAATCATCGGACATGATCAAAAAATTATCCGAAAGGGTTAAATCCAAAAGCGATAAGAAGGCACAGTGGACTGTTTTCATGGGACAGCATCAAAGCGGTGGCTTGCGTCAGGTTGTTATCAGGAATGGCGAACTAGCTTTGACTCGTATGACCCCGATCACAGACAAGACCGAGGATCATGACACCTGGGCAAAGGATGTTCATCAGGAATTTCAGGCTACTATGAGCTATTTAACCCGATTTGGTTTTAGTGCTGCTGATGGGCTTAATGTGATATTGATATCGGAGCCTACTGCGGGGGATATGGTAGGGGAATTAATTGAAACACCCTGCAATTTTTACTCCCTCACAACAAAAGAAGCCTCAAAACTCCTTAAGTTTTCAATCGGGGTTCAAGAGGATGATTATCACGCTGACCCCCTTCATGTCGCTTGGATAGGTAGAAAAAGTCGCTTTATTCTACCTATGAAAGCAAGGCAAATTGAGCATCTTTCAAGGCCTCGACAAGTAGCAGCCTTAGCCTCTGTTCTACTGGTGCTAGCGGGGGGGTATTTAGTTTATCAAATGCTGTCAACATTGCAGGATGTTTCTGAGACCATGTCGGATGTTAATGATCTTGAGCACAGAAAAGAGCAGCTTGACCTTCAGTTTAGCAAGGAAGTTAAGCGCAAAGAGGATTTGGGCTATAATATCCAGCTAATACAAAGTGCCCTTGCCGTCTATAATAATCTGCAAGACAATCAAGTAGACATTTTTCAGTTGTTTTACAATCTTGGCTTAGCTTTAGGTCGAGATATGCGTATTGATAGTCTGCAACTTAAAAGAGGGATAAAGCCACCAGGCAAGTATATTGGGGATGTCACCACGGCACCTCTCTTTTTGGTTAGTATGCAAATGACTTTCCCCAGTACCACAGATGCCGAGAAAGGTAATCAGGAAGTAAGGCAACTTCAATCTAGATTACAAAGGATGTTACCTGATCATGTTGTTGAAATTACTAAGCTTCTGGAAGACTATGAGTACAGCGAAGAGATTGTGGTTGAAACAGGCGATGCGCAGAAAAATGCAGTCTCTCAGGATTACGTTGCTGAAATAAGGATAGAGGGGCCAGAAAAATGATTCAAGTCATTGGTATAAAAAGGTTTTTAATCCTTATGGTCCTTATTTGTGCAAATGGGGCTCTGGCAGCAAGTCTTTACATGTATACAATCCCTGAGAAGGCAAACACCGAGAGAAGGCTTAGTTTATTACGTGGCCAAGTCAACACTATACAATCCGATATAGATCGCATGCAGATTGAATTTGATCAGCTAGATCAGCAACAGGCGTTATTTGATGAGTTGGAGGAAAAGGGATTTTTCTCTAATCAGGTAAGAAGCGAGGCAAAGGAACTTTTTAGCAAAATACAGGATGAGTCTAAGGTTATATCGGCGGTTGTCAGCGTAAAATCTGGGCTTGTTGTTGATGACAAAGAGGCTCAAAAGGCCAATCATAAAATTCTCCTTAGTCCTGTAGAAATTGCAATCCAGTCCTTTGATGATGGCTCGATATACGACTACATAAGTCTGGTGCAAGAACAGCTTCCAGGACATTTATCGCTAGATGAGATTACTATGCAAAGGCTGCAGGATGTTAACGCACCTGTTTTACGTGCTATCGCTTCAGGAGCAAGTACACCACTGGTTGGCGCGAAAGTGAAAATGTCTTGGCGAACAATTATACCTGAGTCGCAGATTATTTTGGATAAGGACGGTTAGTTTAGGTGAAATAGAGAAGTTATGAAGAGAAGTATTTACATCTTTGCTACTATATTTCTTCTGGGAAGTTTTTTCTTTCCGGCGATTTCCGGTTATTCGCAAGAAAATGAGGAGCAGATTATAAGCCTTGAAGACGAAGTTATGCTTATAGAAGACATCGGTACCGATCAAGAAGAGGGCATACAATTTGATATAGGCGAAGATCCCGATCTTTCTTTTGGAGAAGAGCAGGAGGGGCAAGATAGTGAGCCAGAAACACAGGATAAGAAAAAAGAAAAAAAATCCATGATCAAAAAAATTGTTAAGAAGACAATTCCATCTCTGTTTTTTACTTATTGGCAGCACAAAGCCATACTGGACGCAAAAAATTCTGAAGGGTCCGTAAGACCTCCAACCCAGTTTGAGCTAGAGGGACAGGATAATGATGTTCGGCCTGAGCCCGGGGAAAGAAATATTGGGTTAGGAGGGATAGTGTTCTCCTCTGATAATGACTGGACGATCTGGATAAATGGAGAGCGTGTTACACCAAGGGCAATTCCAGAAGAAGTTCTAGATTTAAAAGTTTTCAAAGAATATATTGAGATCAAGTGGTTAGATGACTACACAAACCAGATTTTTCCACTTAGGTTGCGTCCGCATCAGAGATTTAATATGGATTCCAGGATTTTCTTGCCTGGCTAAACTTTAACTTTTAAATTTATCGAGTAATTAATGAGTCAAGATCCTCTTATCCTTCAAAATGTATCGGTAACCTATATCGATAAAATGGCCATTGAAAACATTAATTTAAATGTCAAGGCAGGCGAGATATTTGGCCTTATGGGGCTTAATGGTGCTGGCAAGACGACAATGATAAAGTGTATTCTGGGGCTGAGAGAGCAGGATTCCGGAAATATATCAATATTTGGAAAAGAGAAAAAAGACAAGGAAAGTAAGGCAAAGCTTGCTTATCTTCCTGAAAAATTTGAACCACCATGGTTTTTGACAGGGATGGAGTTTTTAAAATTTTCTTTGGACCTCTACAAGCAAAAATTTGATAAAGAGGCAATGATAGAGGCCTCGCGCTCACTTGCTTTAGATACAGATGCCCTTAACCGACGTATGAATACATACTCAAAAGGAATGCGTCAAAAACTTGGATTGATGGGCACAATGTTAACTGGCTGCTCTCTTTTTATTTTGGATGAGCCTATGAGTGGGCTGGATCCCATGGCACGTGCTTTGGTCAAAAGAATGATTAAAGACACCAGGAGAGACGATAGAACAATCTTTTTGAGTTCTCATATTCTGGCTGATATGGATGAAATATGCGATCGTGTAGCTTTGCTACATGATGGGCAGATACGCTTTATTGGTACACCTGAAGATCTCAAAAGGCAGACAAATATGGACCATCTTGAACAAGCTTTTCTTGAATTTATTGAGCATAAGTGTTCTGCGTGATACAATTCTTTTGTGCGTGCCTTTTTTTGATTCGCGTTGTCCTCGTACGTTCGTACAAATTGCACTGAAAGATAATAGTATGCCTGTGTTTCTGTATTTTCTATTCGCAATGGTAGTGATCTTTATTTCACCATCCTGTGCCAGTGCTCAGGATGGAGTTGTTACTGTTGAAGATATGCCGATCGTTATTCAGGAAAAGGCGCTTGAAAATGTTGTTATACCAGAGGCAGATGAACTGAGCTTCGGAAGCGATGAAGTGGAAGAAAAGGTTATAGACGTCGAAGGAGGAGAGGGGATGTTTGAAACCCCTGAGTCCGTGTCTCCCGATATTGGCGATGAGGCCTTTTTTGATGCAGACAAATTGGTTCCTCAGGGTGAAATGGGGCGTGAAGGACCGGTAAGGGTTAATCCGGTTACACAGCCGGCCTCGAAATTTGTTGTTGTTAGAAGGAATTTTGATGCGGAAAGCGTCCCCGCACAACTTACTGCTGCAGAAAGAGCTCTTGCATTGGGGCGCCTTGAATCCGCAGCCATTATGTTTGATAAACTCTATATGCAAAACAAACGGGATGCTCGTGTATTGATGGGGCGCTCTGTTACGCTTCAAAAATTAGGCCGGTTTGAAGAGGCGATGAAATCATACGAAGAGCTTTCAGCTTTAGAGCCAGACAATGTTGATGTGAAAGTTAATATGCTAGGATTGCTTGGAACCAAGTATCCCTCTATTGCTCTCAGACGATTATTGGATCTGAACAGCCAGCACCCTGATCATATTGGTATAGTGGCACAAATTGCAGTGGTCTCAGCAAAATCAGGGGATACCAAAACAGCCTTGCACTATCTTGGAGTAGCCGCGAGTATGGAGCCACAAAACGCAAGCCACATATATAACATGGCCATTATTTCTGATAGGGCCGGAGATAAAAAAGTAGCTATTTCCTATTATGAGCAGGCCCTGGAAGTTGACACTATTCACGGTGCCGGTAGAAGTATTCCACGCGATCAGGTTTACGAGAGACTTTCGCAGATTCGTTAGTTTGTATGACATTTATTGAAATCTATATCGTCATAATAATAGGGTTGATTCTGGGAAGTTTTTCGACGGCGCTTGCCTATCGGGCACCAAGGCAAATGTCTTGGGCGGCGGGACGTTCTACGTGCCCCAGCTGCAAAAAAAATCTTGGCCTACTTGATCTTATACCTGTTCTCTCTTGGTGTTTTTCCAGAGGAAAATGTAGACATTGTACAAAAAAAATATCAGCTAGATATCCATTGATGGAGTTGGTGTGCGCTGTTTTATGTTTGGGCGTATATTTTTTTCTTGGATTCAAAACTGAGTCATTTTTGCTGATAGCCGCTATTCCGTTTTTATTAGCACTCGTTGCTGCTGATTTAGAGTTTATGATTTTACCCAATCAACTCGTTTTTTCTCTTTTAGTTATAGGGGTCATAAGACTTGGTTATTTCATATATGTAGGGAATTTTCCTTTTATTGAGGATGTCTTGTTTATTTATGTTTTGGGCTCTGTTTTATTTGCGATAATCCCGCTTTTAATGGGTATTATTATGACAAAAATAACAAAAAAGGAGAGTTTGGGTCTGGGAGATGTGAAATTCTTTTTTACTGCTGGAATATGGCTTGGACTCAGTCATCTTCATTATTTCCTTATTTTGTCAGGTGTTTTAGGGGTTTTACTGTCCTTTTTTTGGCAATTTATCTTTAAAAAGAGTGTTTTTCCTTTCGGACCAGCATTGGTTGCTTCTTTTTATATTTTAATGCTGTTTGAAGGTTCTATTTCCCTGTAAAAATAGGTACAATTAAATGTCGAATATTTACCTTACGTTCACTTTATTTCGGTAAAAGTATAGTCAAAGAGATATTTTATCAGGAGCAAACCCTTGGATCTCACTCAACTTCTCGCGTTTACAATGCAAAATAATGCCTCTGACCTGCACTTAAGTGCAGGAAATGCTCCGGTTATACGCGTGAGTGGGCAAATGAAGCGCGTGAAGTCGGATGCATTAAGCAGCGATGACATTAGAACCATGCTGTATTCCGTTATGGCAGAGGAGCAGCGTGCAGAATATGAAAAGAATTTGGAAATTGACTTCGCTATTGCTTTGGGTGAAAAGGCGCGTTTTCGTGTAAATGGGTTTACAACACGTTTGGGTGCTGCTGCAGTTTTTAGAACAATACCGACAGAAATTCCAACAATGGCTGAACTTGACCTTCCTCCTGTTATGCGGCGTTTTGCTGAACTTGAAAAAGGGATGATTCTAGTAACCGGGCCCACTGGTAGTGGTAAGTCAACAACATTGGCCTCTATTATTAATCACATCAATATGACAGAAGCTAAACATATTCTGACTGTTGAAGATCCTGTAGAATTTTTTCATTCATCCAAGAAATCACTTATTAATCACCGTGAAGTAGGGCAAGACACAAAAAGTTTTGCGCGCGCTCTTAAAAGTGCGCTGCGAGAAGACCCTGATGTCATTCTGGTTGGGGAGATGCGCGATCACGAAACAATCTCTCTGGCACTGACGGCCGCTGAAACGGGGCACTTGGTTTTAGGAACTTTGCACGCAAACTCTGCTTCAAAAACAATTGACCGTATTATTGATGTGTTTCCAACAGGTGACAAGGAAATGGTGCGCGCAATGTTATCCAGCTCGTTACAAGGGGTAATTGCCCAAACTCTTTTAAGAAGAGATGGGGGCGGGCGTGTTGGTGCCTTTGAAATTTTGGTTGGTACAAATGCCGTTAGAAACCTTATCAGAGAAAACCAGATTCCTCAGATGTACTCAATGATGCAAACTGGATCACGTTACGGCATGATTACAATGGAGGATGCAATCAAAGATCTGCTGGAGGCCGGGCTTGTTGATAAAGAGGAAGCGAGACGGGCACTTCTCAAAACGACAGATGAGTCAGAAGATAGAGATGAAGATTATGCAGCAGGTGCTCTGGGTGGTGCAAAAATGGTAAGTGATGAAGATGGTGGCGGCTATAATATGGGATTTGGCGATAAGGGGGCCAGCAACCCTTCTAAAAATGAAGGAGGGTATTCATTTTGAGTACGGCACCTCTGATCTTTAACTTCCTTAATGCTATGAACGAGCATGAAGCAAGCGATATGTATCTCACAGTTGGTTTTCCACCAACATTGAGAGGGGACAAAGATCTCGTCAAGCTTACAGATGCTGTTTTGACGCCTGAGAATATTGACGAAATTCTCACCTCTATTTTGACGAGTCGCCAAAGACGTGATTTTGACACACAGTTAGAGCTTAACACTTCCCTTGATATGGGCGCTCACGGGCGTTTTAGAATAAATGTTATGCGTCAAAGGCAATTCCCGGCTCTTGTTATCCGAAGAATTGTTTCTGAAATACCGAGCTTTGAAACCTTAAAGTTGCCCAAGATATTGGAAACTATGGCAATGGAAAAGAGAGGGCTTATTTTGGTTACAGGTATGACGGGGTCTGGTAAATCAACCACTCTTGCGGCCATGATTGATCAGCGCAACAGGAACAGCTCTGGCCACATTATTACAATCGAAGACCCAGTCGAGTTTTTTCACGAACATAAAGGTTGCGTTGTAACACAAAGAGAGGTCGGTGTAGATACTGAATCCTACGCCACGGCCATGAAAAACTCACTGAGACAGCGCCCCGATGTTATTCTTGTTGGTGAGATCAGAGATCGGGAAGTAATGGAACAAGCCCTTTCAATTGCGGAAACAGGGCATTTGTGTTTGGCGACTATACACACAAACAATTCTTATCAGGCCATTGAACGAATTGTTAATCTTTTTCCAGAGGATGCACATAGTCAAATTCGTTTAAATCTTTCGATGAATTTAAAAAGTATTATTTCTCAGAGGCTGTTACCTACTATCGGTGGTGGAATGGCACCAGCTATCGAAATACTAATCAATCAGGGACTTGTAAGGGAGTTAATTCTTAAGGGTGAAATTGGTAAAGTGCATGATGTAATGGAACAAAATAATTCTATCGGTATGTCTACTTTTGACCAATCCCTTATGAGGTTGTTTATGGAGAAACTAATTTCAGAAGATACCGCAATCAGTAATTCCGATAAGCCATCTGACATGAAAATAAAAATCCAACAGGCTAAGCTGACAATGGAAGCAAATCCAAATCAAAGTGCTCTGGGAAGCGTTGATACGTCTCGAATGTCATTTAGTGACTGATTATTATCCCGTTTTGATTCTGCAAAACTACCTTTTTCAAAAAGAAATCATGGTCTTTATTTGTTTATAAGCTTATAATGATGCTTAGAATCATTTCGGCATATTCTTGCCGTTGCCTTCATTTCTTACGTATTTGGTTTTTGGAGTAATCTGGATCATGTTCTCTTTTCAAGGTGTTATATCACCCCGCTATCTTACTACATGCATCGTGTCTTTGTTTTTCTTAAGTGCTATTTTTTCCTTGTCTGCTTGTGACTTGGCTGCAAATTATACAAAGGCCGATCGCTCGGCAAATGCGGAAATACAGGATTACAGAGATGCACTGGCGGAAAGACTACCAGAAGTAGACCCTGAAGAAGGTGGCAAAGGTTCTCATGCATCTATTCCCGAACTACAGCCTTATATATCAGCATCCTCAGATGCTATGAAATCTGTACCACTTGTCTCCGTTTCTGTTAATCAAACAGTGCCCATAAAAGATATTCTTTTTGAGTTGGCAAAGCAGGCAGAGTATAACATAGAGCTTGATCCCAATATTCGTGGATCCATTATTTTTACAGCGCATAACAAACCCTTTGACGTTGTTATAGAGCGCATTTCGGAAATTGCGGGATTACGCTACAAATTTGAAGATTCGTTCTTACGCATCGAAGTGGACACACCTTATATCAAGAGCTATAAAGTTGATTACATTAACTTTATTCGATCTAATACAGGCGGCGTTACATCTAATATTTCTGTTGTGTCAGGGGAGGGGGCTGATACCGGCTCGAACTACGCCGCTAAAACAGAAGCAACTTCTGATTTTTGGGCTGAGTTGGAATTGAATCTACAGCAGATATTGGGTGGGGCCACTACGGGGGCACTTAAAACAAACCGTGATCCTCGAATTACAGCGGCAGAACAAAATCCTGATGTTGAGCCTTTAGCGCCCCAGCAAGAAGGCAACAACGTGCAGGTTCAGCCTCCAGAAGTTGTATTAAATGTTGAATCTTTGCCATTGGATGAAGGGGAGGCGCCCGCTTCCTCCGGAGGAGCAACTGGCGGAGGCTCTACTTTCAGTATTAACAAGCAAGCGGGTATCGTTAACGTATATGGAACCCAAAGGGTACATAAGGACATTGAATCATATCTCTCTGATCTTAAAAAATCTGTAACAAGTCAGGTTTTGGTTGAGGCAAAGGTATTTGAAGTTAGTCTTTCAGATGAGTATATTAATGGAATCGAATGGCAGACTTTTACAAATAGTCTGGAAGGCGGAATAAGGTTCGTGGACAGTACGCCCGGGGCTATTATTGGGGCAATCAGCCAGCCAAGTGGATCAATTGCTACAGCTGCGGATTTTGGTTTAGGTTGGCTGGGGAGTGACGGAGATATCTTTATAAAGGCGTTATCAGGCTTTGGAACCGTTAGAGCGCTTGCAAGTCCTCGCATGACAGTTTTAAACAATCAGTCAGCAGCCCTTAACGTTGCCACAAATAGAGTATATTTTGAGATTGATCTAAACCGTGAGACGGATGATGATACAGGGGATACTACTTTGGAAGTTGAGACAGATATCAGAAGCGTGCCGGAAGGTGTTTTGATTAATGTGCAACCCTCGATAGATATTGATAGCAGAACTATTTCGATGTTTGTAAGGCCAACGGTTACGAGGATCGTAAACAGAGTTGCTGACCCTGGTGTTCAGTTTGTTGCAGGGTCTTCCGGCATTGTTTCTGAAATTCCAGAAGTGAATGTTCAGGAAATTGATACTGTTATACGCGTTCATTCAGGCCAACCGGTCGTAATGGGTGGTCTTTTACAGGATCGCATGTCAAACACCAATGAGGGTGTTCCTGTGCTTTCGGATGTACCGCTAATGGGTAATCTCTTTAAAACACAAAGGGATTTTATTCAAAAAACAGAATTGGTTATTTTCTTAAAGGCCACTATTCTGGATAATCCTGCCGAGAGTGTTCATGATGTAGATCGTGATTTATACAGAGCGTTCTCAGGCGACAGAAGACCTTTGAAGCTTTAGTGAGAATCTGGGGGAAATTGTGTCCATACCGCTAGTAAAATATGTTTTTTTAGCAGCGATAAGGGATCGCTTAATTTTATCTATGTTGATAACCTTTTTTGTTGGCAGCTCTCTTGCTGTGTTTTTAGGCAGCTCGGCGGTTATTGAAAGGGATTATTTTAGCCTCATTTTTACTGCTGCCGGGCTTCGTTTTGTCTCCGTTTTTGGTTTAGTACTCTTTGTTGTTTTCTTTGTCAGAAGGTCATTTGAATCCAAAGATATTGAGTTTTTACTATCAAGACCCGTCAGCCGGCTCTCCATTATTTTTTCCTATTCACTCTCTTTTTCTATTTTGGCTGTTTTTATGTCGAGTGCAGTAGGAGGGGCTATTTATGCTGTTTCGCCACATCTCTTTGGTCAAGGTCATATATTGTGGATCGCTAGTATAATGGTTGAGAGTATCATAATGGTGAATATAGCCCTGTTTTTTTCCATGTACATTTCAAGTGCTGCATCGGCATCCATAACAATTTTTGCAGTATATGTTCTTGCAAGGTTAATGGGGCAGTTATTGGGCATTACTGATTCCCCTCTCGTGGAAAGTGACGGCATATATGCGATGGCTATGCAGTTAGTATCGGTAATTACCCCGCGCTTAGATCTTTTGGGCCAATCTTCATGGTTAATTTATGGTATGGAGTCAAAAATTAGCTTCTTAATTATTTCCATTCAGTGTGTTGTTTTCTTGCTATTAGTCCTTATGGCCGCATCCCTCGACTTCATAAGAAGACAATTTTAATAAGGTAAATTATGGATCGTAATAAGCAGGACAAAATTATTCAGCTTGGTTTGATTTTCGCCATTTTAATTAATGTTGCGTTTTGGGTTACGATAAGAGATGTTCGGGCAAGATGGAACAATGTTCCACCGGTACCGAAGGCAGAATTCATAAAATCTTTTGGTTTGGGAGATGCAGCTTTTGCATATCGCGTGAATGGTATTATGATACAAAACCTCGGCGATACTGGTGGACGCTATACATCCCTTCAAGATTACAATTATGACCGACTTGCACAATGGTTTTTTTTACAGGATAAACTGGATTCTCGCTCAAATTATATGCCGTATTTGGCAGCCTTTTATTTTGGAGGTGTGCCCCAACCAGAGGTCTATAGACCGGTTTTGGAATATCTTGTTCAGGTAGGTAAGAGACCTTATAGCCAAAAATGGCGATGGCTGGTTCATGCTATTTATTTTTATCGTTATAAATTAGATGATTTAGATACAGCATTAGCTTCAGCTGAAGTGTTAAGTAAAACCAAATATGAAGATGCCCCGTCTTGGATTAAACAAATGCCTGCTTTTATCATGACGGCGCAAGGAGAAAAAGAAGCGGCTTACGCACTTTTGCTTGAAATATTGAGAACGAGTGCGGAGAAATTACACCCTAATGAAGTAAACGCAATAAGAACCTTTATGTGCTCAAGGACACTGACAGAAGAAGAGGCAGCAAATAATCCTCTTTGCGAAAACCTCCAGTAAAGTTATAAGTGTTAGGAAACTTACTTTTTTATAAAAGAGATCATGAATAAAATCCTCTTTACCATACCAGAAGTCATATCTTTGATTGGTGTTTTCCAATGCGTATACATATTGGTATATGTAACATTCAGAGCAGGAGATTTCTTTAGAACTTTCTTGCCTCTTTTGTATTTCTTTGCACTGGGGACAGCCTTTTTTAGTGATCTGGCCAGAGGTTATATTTCTGACATTACACCATACTATGAAATTATTAGTTGGGCATGCTGGGCTTTTGTAACTCCTATTAGTGTTTTGCTTATTATTCAGATGGCAAGGATCACAACCATCCCGTCTATTATAAACTGGGGAATTTTATTAGTCGTACCATTTGCATATTATGCAGCATATTTGAGTGCTTTTTATGCAATTCCGTCCTGTGACAAAAATGCTGTATTTTGTGACGATTTTTACCCTTTGCTGGAAATATGCGGTTTAATAGCCGGTGCGATAAGTCTTTTAACAATTTGGGCAAGTAGAGATCTGTTTTCCGATATTCTAAAGCAAAAGGCAGGCAAAGAGAGATATTGGCTGATACTCTCTCTTATTATCGTAAATATTTGCTTTTTACTCCTAACAGCCTTAAAAACCACAGCTTTTGAGTTGTATGGAGAGATATCCCTTCTCAGAAGTATTTTAGGACTTTCCTTTATTTACCTTGTATCTACAAGCTTATTCCGTATTTATCCACAAGCTCTATTCCTGAAGGGGGTAAAACATAATCAAGATACACTTAATGCAGAAGAAGTAGGGATAGCAGAAAAAATTAGCAGCCTTTTGATGTATGAAAAAATATACCATGAAGCTACGTATTCCCGTACGGATCTAGCGCAGGAATTAGGGGTGTCTGAATCAACTTTATCGCGTGTTATTAACATTCATTTCCAGAAATCCTTCCCCCAACTTCTTAATGAAAGGCGAGTCGAGGACGCAAAGATATTATTATTGGACACAAATGCCAGTATAAAGATCATTGCAGAGGAGGTCGGCTTCAATTCCTTGCCATCTTTTAATCGAGTATTCAAAGATTTGATCGGACAAAGTCCTGGAAATTACAGAAAATTCACCGTGAAATGACATAAAAAGCGTACACTCATTGATATTATGTCTAATTGACTTATCACTTTGTTTTATTGAGCATTTTTGACCTAAAATTAATAAAGTTTTTAGTCAATTTCCGCATTCTAATCATATTGGGACTGTTATTGAGAGTGAAAGACGTGTATGATTCGCTACGTGCTGTCCAGCACATTCTTTAACTACTCTCAACTTAACTACAAATATTTTGTAAAACTTTTACGAGGAGAAACTACAATGAGAACATCTATCTATGAAACCGTAAGGGATGAAAAGGGCTTTACCCTTGTCGAACTTGCGATTGTGATGGTTATTATCGGTCTTTTGATCGGTGGTATCCTGAAAGGACAAGAAATGATTGCGAATGCGCAGGTTACTGCAACAATCGCGCAAATCAAAGGTATTGATGCCGCAACATCAACATTCCGTGACCAGTATGATGCATTGCCCGGGGATATGGCAAACGCTGCTACACGTCTTGTGAATTGTGCTGTAAACCCATGTAACAATGGTAATGGGGACAACAATCTTGGTGTTGCTGTTGGAGCAGCGAATACTATTGCTGATGAAGGTGCATTCTTTTTTAACCACTTAAGAGCTGCCGACCTTATTTCAGGGTTTGATGGAACAGCGACCGCAAGTTTTGGTCAAGCATTTCCTTCTGCTAGCCTGGGTGGTGGTTACACCGTAGGATTTGGTGGTGCTGCCCCTGTTGGGTTTGCTGCTGCAGATCTACGGACTTCGGCTCATTATCTGGTTCTTTCCGGGGCTACTGCAGCTTTAGCTGCAGGTGGCGGTATTGTTATACCGGCTGTGGGCGCGAGAATTGACAGAAAAATGGATGATGGTGTTCCTGATGGCGGTAGTGTTGTTTCCGATACTATAAATGCTGCTTGCCGTATTGCCGGTCCACCAGTGGCTTGGAATGAAATCGATGACACTGTATCTTGTGCAGTTGCCATTCGTATCCAAGGGTAATTTACTAACATAGCAACAAAAAGGGTCTGGTTTTCAGACCCTTTTTTTATGTTTGTAGAGTTCTGGATTTTATTTACTTGATTCCTTAACAAGATTTCTAATCCCACTTAAAAGATCCAGCGGGATAGGAAGAATAATTGTATTGCCTTTGGCATTAGTAAACTCTGCCATGGTCCCTAAATAACGCAATTGCATGGTTTCAGGCCGTTTGGCAAGAATAGTGGCTGCCTCGTCGAGTTGTTGTGCTGCTTGCAATTCACCCTCGGCATTAATGATTTTCGCGCGTCTTTCCCGCTCCGCTTCTGCTTGTTTTGCAATGGCGCGTACCATTGTCGGGTCAATATCAACATTTTTAATCTCGACATTCGTGACTTTAATACCCCAACCTTCGGTTTGTTGGTCCAATATCTCTTGAATGTCTTTATTTAGCTGGTCCCGCTTAGAGAGCATTTCATCCAGATCGTGTTTTCCTAAGACAGATCGCAACGTGGTTTGTGCAAGTTGGCTGGTTGCCACAATGAAATCCTCAACCTTATTGACAGCAAGACCAGGATCAACAACACGGTAATAGAGAACCGCATTCACCTTAACCGAGACATTATCTTTTGAAATCACATCTTGAGAAGGAACGTCTTGTGTACGTATACGCATATCCACAATAAGAACTCTTTGAACGCCAGGGAAAATAATTTGTATTCCGGGGCCCCTGTTACTGGTGTATCGGCCAAGTGTATAAATGACCCCACGTTCGTATTCTTGAATAATTCTTATGGAAGCCAATAGAACAACAACAAGAAAAACAAGAAATGGAATTATAAACTGCATTGGAAATCTCCTTTAAAATCAAACTTTAATAGTTACATCTAGCCGATTTACTGCATCCACGATGACTTCATCGCCTTTTTGTAGATCCAGATCGTGATTGGACTTTGCCTTCCACATCTCGCCTTCAAATCGAATTTGTCCTTTATTACCATCCCATTCCGTGATCGTAGCTTTTTGCCCAATCATAGCCTCGGTTCCCGTAGTTGCGCGCATTCTACGAAGCCAGACATGGATAGAAATAACAGAAACCAGCATAAAAATCTCAACAAAGGCAACGCCGAACAGGACATCCCAACCTACAGGTACGCCGAAAATGATATCTGTGCCGCGTTGCAGGCCATAGCCGGCATAAAGGGCCAGAAGGCCGTTAAAGGCAATTACCCCAAAAGAAACAACACCAAGTTCAGCAATGATAAGAAGGCAACCAGCTATATAGAGCGAGGATATAGCACTGCCTAAACTGATAAATCCCGCGAGATGTAACCCGATAATAAGGCTTGCAATCACGACGCGCTCCTCAAGTTTTCAATAGTTTCGTTAAGTTCCGATATTAAAGCATTCCCCATGTCAGATGTCGATACTTCTGTACATTCTTTAGCCATAATATCAGGAGTACGCACACCTTTATTCAGTACGCGCTGTACGGCGCTTTCAATGTCATCTGCCAAAGTACTTTGGTCAAAGGAATACCGCAGGCACATTGCAAAACTTAGGATTGTTGCAAGCGGGTTGGCTTTTCCTTGTCCTGCAATGTCAGGCGCAGAGCCGTGCACAGGCTCATAGAGCGCAGTAGATCCTTTTGCGCCCAAGGAGGCAGAAGGCAGCATACCGAGTGATCCTGTTAGCATTGCGGCCTCATCCGAAAGGATATCTCCGAACAAATTATCTGTTACAATGACGTCAAATTGCGAGGGATTACGAAGAAGTTGCATAGCACAATTATCTGCATACATATGCTCAAGCTGTACGTCTTTAAATTCGCGATCATGAAGTGCGGTTACATCCTCCCGCCACAGCTTACCGGATTCCATAACATTCGCTTTTTCACAAGAGGTCACTTTATTCCTGCGTTTTTTAGCAAGGTCAAATGCAACACGAGCCACACGTTCAATCTCTTGTGTTGTATAAACTTGCGTATTTATTCCCCGCCTTTGTCCTTTTCCAAGGTCTTCTATGCCCCGGGGCTCACCAAAATAGACGCCACCTGTTAACTCACGCACGATCAGAATATCCAGACCTTTGACAACCTCCGGCTTTAATGTCGAAGCATCAATCAAAGCATCAAAAACGAGGGCAGGGCGAAGATTTGCAAATACCTCAAGTTCCTTGCGAGCACGAAGTAATCCTGCTTCAGGACGAATATTATACTCTACACCATCCCATTTGGGCCCCCCTACGGCACCAAGTAATATAGCATCTGCCGCACGGGATTGTTCCAGCGTTTCATCACTATATGGAACGCCGTACGTGTCAATTGAGGCGCCGCCGATCAGACCGTCCTTTGTTTCAATCTTGATTTCTGAATTATCATTGATCCAGCGAATGATTTTTTTAACTTCGGCCATAACTTCGGGCCCAATTCCGTCACCTGCAAGTATCTGGAGTGTGTAGTTCATGTTATACCCATGGCCTGTCTGATTTACGTTTATTTTCATATGAGGAAATAGAAGTGTCCTTTTGTAGGGTTATCCCGATGTCATCTAATCCATTCAATAGGCAATGCTTACGAAACGGATCAATATCAAAGCTGAAAGAAAATTTATTACCTCGCGTTACAACCTGTTTTTCAAGGTCAACTTCAATCAAGGCGTCTGGGTTATCCTTGGCCTCCTGCATCAACTCGTTAATTTGTTCCTGTGGCAGCTCGATAGGCAAAATACCGTTTTTAAAGCTGTTATTAAAAAAGATATCGGCAAAGCTCGGGGCGATGATACAGCGTATACCCATATCTAAAATAGCCCATGGCGCGTGTTCACGGGATGATCCACAGCCAAAATTTTCACCGGTAATAAGGATTTCCGCATCTTTATATTCAGGCTTATTTAAAGCAAAATCAGGATTTTCATTACCATCGTCATCATAACGAATATTATAAAACGCGCTCACACCCAGACCTGTCCGCTTTACTGTTTTCAAAAATTGTTTGGGAATAATAATATCGGTATCGACATTGATCATATCCAAAGGGGCAGCCCGCGCATTCAATTTTGTAAAAGCATCCATAATTCATCCTTGTTTCGCTTGGATTTCTTTATACTCATTCATTTTCATCTCTGCAAATTGTTCAAACAATTCCATGTCAAAGATATCAGAGCCTTTTTCTTCGCGCATACGATTTAGAACACCAGGAATAGAAATATCGCGCTCTCCGTAATGTGGTCTCCATATCCTCCATCCATCATAAGCTTCAACGATAGCTGCGAGCCGAACTGGTTCCGATAATTTTTCGGCAGGCACACCGTGCGTGCCGTGCCCATCCATCTGTTCATGATGATGGATCATAATATCCATCATAAGGCTTTTGAAAGGATGATTAACATCGGGGAAATATTCTTGGACAATTTGCGCACCAATCAAGGTATGTGTACGTCTAAATTGTTTTAGTTTCGCCGTAGGTTTGTCTTCTTTATCCCATATATCTAAAGGCAGATTTTTCTTTCCTATATCATGGGGTAATAAGGCCCAATACATATTATTGGCAACCACATCCCCAAATCCCATATAAACGCAGGTTTTTTTCATGTTGGTTGCAACCCGTTCGGCATGTTCACGGAAAATATATGTTATATCTTCTGGACGACGTGTGTCGTAGGCTTTAAGTGCCTCCAATTCATTCAATATAAAAGGTTTAAAAACACTTTGACACACTTCGTCAGTGTCAAAATCAAAGTCTGTAGGCCAGCCTGATCTAAATGAAATCTCTAACATCGGTTAATTTACCTGTAATTGCTGCTGCTGCTGCCATTGCGGGAGAAAGAAGGTGAGTCCGTCCGCCGCGTCCTTGTCGCCCTTCAAAATTACGGTTTGAGGTGGAGGCACAACGTTCTTCGGGTTTTAGTTGGTCCGGGTTCATGCCTAGGCACATAGAACATCCTGGTTCACGCCAGTCAAAGCCGGCCTCAATAAGAATGCTGGCTATACCTTCTTCTTCTGCCATGGCCTTTACCAGCCCTGATCCGGGAACCACCATGGCCTCAACATTATTTGCAACCTTTTTGCCCTGAGCAATTTTTGCAACTTCTCGTAAATCTTCGATACGTGCGTTTGTGCATGAGCCTATAAATACTTTATCTACTACTATATCCTGAATTTTTGTGCCTGGCGTAAGCCCCATATAATCAAGCATGCGCTTTACTGATGCCTGTTTATTAGGATCATCGAAATCAGAAGGAGAGGGTACAGTGCCGGTAATTGGTACAACATCTTCAGGTGTTGTACCCCATGTTACAGTCGGCATTATATCTGTGGCATCAAGTGTAATTTCTTTGTCATAGGTTGCATTATCATCGGAATAAAGTGTTTTCCAAAATGCAACAGCCTTATCCCAGTCTTCTCGTTTGGGAGCGCGTGGACGACCTTTGATATATTGAAATGTTGTATCATCCGGAGCAATAAGTCCTGCACGTGCACCACCCTCAATAGACATATTACAAACTGTCATGCGTCCTTCCATTGATAGGTTTCTGAAGGCTTCTCCGGCATATTCAATAACATGTCCTGTGCCACCTGCGGTCCCAATTTTTCCGATAATCGCTAAAATCAGGTCTTTCGATGTAACTCCCGTAGGCAGAACACCATTCACAGTGATACGCATATTCTTTGCCTGTTTCTGGATCAGGGTTTGTGTTGCTAGAACATGCTCAACTTCTGATGTACCAATACCAAAGGCAAGGGCGCCGAATGCCCCGTGGGTCGAGGTATGGCTATCGCCACAGACAATTGTCATGCCGGGCTGGGTAAAGCCTTGTTCGGGCCCTATAATATGAACAATTCCCTGACGTTTATCGTTAAGGTCAAAAAGTTCTACCCCAAATTCTTCACAATTCGCCCGCAGAGTATTAATTTGAATACGGCTATCCTCCTGCTCAATAGGAAGAGATCTGTCAGTGGTTGGAACATTGTGATCCATAACGGCAAGCGTGTTTTCGGGCTTTCGAACCGTCCTGCCATTCATGCGTAAGCCTTCAAAAGCTTGCGGGGAAGTGACTTCATGTACCAAATGACGATCAATATATATTAAACAGGTCCCATCACTGCCTTGTTCGACAACATGATCATCCCAAATTTTTTGATAAAGTGTACGTGGCGCCATAATATTCGGTCTTGTTTTTTACTTTACTGTATACGGTATAGTTTGAAATCCTTACTTTGTCGAGGATAGCCAATATATTTTTGTCTCTTATAAACGAGAAAGAGCCCCAAAAAGGGCTCTCTAAAGACGAGATAAAAAGAGAAGCTATTTCTTTTTTGTTTCTTTTTTGATCTTCGGCTTTTTTTCTGCTTTCTTTTCTTTTTTGGGAGCAGATTTTTTTGTTTTTTTAGTAGCGTCAGTATCTTTTTTCTCAATGCCGTATCCTGTAGTGCGTTCTGCAATACGCGCAGACTTACCTTGACGGTCACGTAGATAGTAAAGCTTAGCTCTGCGAACAGAACCGCGACGTACAAGCTCAACAGAATCGACACGCGAACTCCATAAAGGAAATACACGCTCGACACCTTCGCCATAGCTTATTTTGCGGACTGTGAAACTTTCGTTTACACCCTTGCCTTCGCGTGAAATACACACACCTTCATAGGCCTGAATACGCTCACGCGTGCCTTCTTTAATTTTAACGTTAACTTTGACTGTGTCGCCAGCTCCGAAATTAGGAACTTCTTTTTGGCTTTGTAATTTTTCGAGCTGTTTAGCTTCGAATTTTTCTAATGTATTCATATCTATAATCCTTTATCAGAACCCGATTTCGAATGGATTTCTTTAGAAAACCACCGGCGGTTCAATTCTCTTTTTTCGCGGATTTCTCCGATTCTGCGCCTGTTCTATAATATTGGACCACAAAAGACAAGTTATTTTTTCTTATTTTCATGGGCTTGCCACAGATCTGGGCGCTTTTCTCTGGTTAGGATTTCCGACTGCTCCTGTCGCCATTTTTCAATGTTTTCATGATGGCCCGAGCTAAGGACTTCCGGTACTTTATGGCTATTTCCAGCGTTATCAATCCATTCGCCGGGTCGTGTATAATGCGGATATTCCAATAATCCGTCGGAAAAGCTTTCTTCGTTAGGTGTAGAGGCATTTCCCATGACCCCATCAAGCAGCCTGATACAGGCATCCATAAGAATCAAGGCTGCGGGCTCGCCACCTGAAAGAACGTAATCTCCGACACTGATTTCTTCAAATTCATGTGCATCAAGGACGCGTTGATCAACACCTTCATACCTACCACAAAGAATAGTTAGGACCTTCTCCTTAGCCAGTTCTTTTACAAGGGCTTGTGTGAGCGGTTTTCCGCGTGGGCTCATATATATTTTTCGCCCTACAGGTTGAACAGAAAGCAGGGCGCTTTCAATGATATCGGGGCGCATTACCATACCAGCTCCGCCTCCAAAGGGCGTATCATCTACATTTTTATGAATTCCTGTGGCAAAATCACGAATGTTTATGCATTCGTAAGCCCATAATTCCTTGTCCAAGGCTTTGCCACTTAAGGATTCACCAAGAGACCCCGGAAACATTTCGGGGAAGAGGGTTAAAAGATTTATATGTAGGGTCTTTGAGGTCATAACATTACTCTACGATAAAGTGATCGGCATTGACGATGCTAATCTGACGAGTCTTTAGATCAACTTCATTTATATAATTATCTTCGAATGGAACGTAATATGTGGCACCATTTTCTGGTTTCACCTCCAAAAGATCACCTGCGCCGTAGTTATGTACATTTAAAACAGTTCCGATAATATGTTTTTTATCATTTATCACGGATAATCCGCATAAATCTTCATAATAGTAAGAATCTTTATCGCCAATTTCTGGTAATTTTTCACGTAGCACGAAAAGAGAGTGTTTAATTTCCTGAGCTTGCTCACGAGAAGTAACGCCTTGTATTTCGGCAAGAATATATTTTCCAATTGGATTTTTTAAGGTGATTGTGAGGGTATCTTCTCCGGTTTCACCGATTAAAAGAACGCCATTCAATAGGCTTATATCTTCACAGTAAGGAAAAATTTTGACCAGCCCCTTAACACCATGTGCAGAAGCTATCTTGCCAATGCAAATACGCTTATCCTGCATGTGTTTCTCCGGGCTGGCCAAATCTGTTTATTAAGAATGCGATATTATTCGCTTTCTTTGTCCTTGTTTTCTTCTTCAGCAGCAGGCTCTTCAGCTTTTTCTTCAGAAGATTCTTCAGCTTTTGGCTCCTCCGTTTGTTTTTCTTCAACAGGAGCTTCAGCCTTAGCTTCCTCAGCAGGCTTTTCTTCAGTCTTTGCCTCTTCCGCAGGTGCTTCCGCTTCTGTTGCAGTTTCTTTGGCTGGAGCTTCAGTTTCCTGCGCAGTCTCTTCTGCCGGAGCTTCGACAGGAGCTTTAGCTGCTTCTTCGGCTGCTTCTTTAGCCGCTTGAATTTTTTCCTGCTTGTCAGCGATCTTCATTTTAGTCTTTTCTGAAGGCTCGGCCTTTTTAGGACGATTTGGATGCGCAGGCATATCGATGATTCCAGCTTTACCAAGAAAGATTGCTACACGCTCTGATGGTTTGGCTCCTTGTGAAAGCCAGTATTCAATGCGGTCCTTTACCAGCTGCACGCGTTGTTCGTTATCATCGTTAAGCAGGGGATTATATGTTCCTAGCCTTTCAATGTAGCGGCCATCACGTGGCATGCGTTTATCCGCAACAACGATGCGGTAGAAGGGGCGTTTTTTACGTCCACCCCGGGATAGTCTGATTGATAGTGCCATTTCTTTTCTCCTTTAGCTTATAATCAGTAGTTAATTTTCAATAATTTTTTCATTATGATTTTGTTTCTATATTAAGATGCCAGTAATTACTGGATACTCTGCTTTATATATCGCCATCACTTGAATCATTTTCTTCATCTAAAAATTTTGCCATATAAACATTGTCTATATATTTTCCGTCTTTTGGACGTTTAAAAAATCTTCTTTGATATCCTTCAATAAAAAAGCCCATTTTTCTGTAAAAATTGATGCCTCTCTTATTATCCTCATCGGTTCTTAGCTCGACACGTTCAAATCCGTCATTTTTAAGCTTGTCCATAATTTCTTCCAGGAGCGTAGAACCTAGCCCTCTCCCCTGATATTCGCGCTTTATGCCAACCGTTTTAATTTGTACAACGTGTCCTGCGCGTCCCGGGCACTGAGAGACGCTACACATGCCGTATTCTTCTCCATCTTTTTGGAAAATCCAGGAATAGCAACGATTTAGAATTTCCTCAAAAATTGGCTCAAATTCTTTTTTTGAGCATTTATCATAAATTAAATGTCTATTTACTGTATCATCCATGAAGATTTCATAAATCATATCGAAATCATCTTCTTTAACAGGTCGCATCATCTCTTTTTCTTCTTTCTATTTTTCTTCGAGCCACCGCGTGGCGCAGGAAGCCCACCAGAACTCAATCCGGGTAAGCCAGCCCCTCCGATTCCGGCAAGCGGGTTACTGCCGCCAGCGAATGGATTTGGTCCTAGTGGAGTGTCTGATGCAGACGTCATGTCAGCACCTAATGCATCCGGGTCCATGCTTTGTGCCATGAGTTCTAGCTCGTCGGCCTTGCCGCCCATCATGTTTTTCATCATGCCCATCATTTGGCCTTTGCCCATTTTTCGCATTTTTTTCATCATCACCATCATTTGCTTTTGTTGTTTCACAATAATGTTGATATCTTGAACGCTTGTTCCTGATCCTGCTGCTATACGTTTTTTACGTGAGGCATTTAAGAGTTCTGGCTTTGTGCGTTCTTTCGGAGTCATGGACAGGATTATTGCTTCTTGACGTTTTACAAGGCTATCATCCATTCCGGCTTCTTCAAGCTTGCTGGCCATACCACTTAGGCCAGGCATCATTTTTATGAGAGAACCCATACCGCCCATTTTTTTCATTTGTTGGATTTGGGAGAGGAGATCATTAAAATCAAACTGGCCCTTTTTAAACTTTTGGGCAATTTTTTTTGCCTCTTCTTGGTCTACAGTTGTTGCAGCCTTTTCAACAAGAGATACAATATCTCCCATACCAAGGATACGGCCTGCAATACGTTCGGGATGAAAGGCTTCTACCTCATCCCATTTTTCGCCAATACCAAGGAGCTTAATCGGCTTTCCTGTCACAGCTTTCATTGACATGGCGGCACCACCACGCGCATCACCGTCAACACGTGTCAACATAATACCACTGATTTCAACACGTTCGTTGAAGGTTTTGGCCGTATTAACAGCATCTTGTCCTGTCATGGCATCGGCAACAAGAAGCGTCTCAATAGGCTTGGCGAAGTTTTTGATGTTTTCGACTTCTTGCATCATCTCTTCGTCTATTGTAGTACGACCAGCCGTATCAAGCATAACAACGTCATAAGCTTCTTTACGAGCCATTTCCATTGCGCGTTTGGCAATATCGAGTGGTTTTTGTCCTGCAACAATAGGTAAGCTTGCAATTCCAATCTGTTTGCCGAGAATTTCAAGTTGTTCTTGCGCGGCGGGACGATAAACGTCCAAAGAGGCCATCAAGACCTTCTTTTTATGTTTTTCCGTAAGGATTTTAGCAATTTTTGCCGTTGAAGTGGTTTTACCGGAACCTTGTAGTCCGACCATCAAATATGTGCACGGCGCAGTTGCAAATTGTAGGGATGAACTTTCAGAGCCCAGCATTTCAACTAAGGCATCATGGACGATTTTTATAACCTGTTGCGCGGGGTTTACTCCCTTGATGATATTTTCGCCAACGGCCCTGTCTTTGATTGTGGTTATAAAATCTTTGACGACAGGTAGAGCAACGTCAGCCTCTAGCAACACAACACGAATTTCACGGCTAACAGCCATAACATCGTTTTCGCTCAAAACGGCCTTGCCGCGTAACTTAGAGAAAACTCCGCCTAATTTTTCGCTTAAGCTATCAAACATTATTTTTTCCTCGCAAGTGCCAGCCCTAAACCGGCTAGAATTAAAAACGTGCCTGATAAACGATCATAAAATTTATTAAACTTCAAAATAGAAGGCCTGACTTTACCGGCAAGCAGGACCCAAGACATATCCAGCAACAGCGCTAAACAAAAAAATGTAAGACCTAAAACAAAAAACTGTGTGCCTACTTCATGTTCCGGGTTAACAAATTGTGGAAAAAAAGCACTGTAAAACAACATGGTTTTCGGATTGAGCAAGGAAACAACAAAACCTTGCCAATAAATATATTTTAAAGATTTTCTTTGGTTTTTAACCGATGACAGATCGTCGGCGTTGTTCCTTAACTTTTGAATACCAAGATAAAGGAGGTAGGCAACTCCAATCCAGCGTACCCATTCAAAAATATCTGAGAATAAAGTTAAAAGTGCGGTCATCCCAAAAAGGGTTAGGGCAATTTGTAAGATCATGGCTGAGCTAATGCCTGCCACGGTTGTTGCCCCATATTTGGTCTCATAGGCAAGGCTATTGGAAAGAATTAGCGCAACATTCGGCCCCGGTGTTATAATAAACAATACCGAGGTTGCGATAAAAGCCAAATAAAGTTCACTTACATACATTCAAATATCCATAACCAAATTAGCCCCAGTGAGCGTAAATGCGCCAACTGCGGGGTACCTGCTCCTCGAAAGAGCCTGGGCACTGACTTTTTCATTTGTCAGTGGAAATCTGCGCTAAAATATGCATATTAGCCATGTATGTCAAGAAAAGGTTTATATATGACTCAATTTAGGAAAATGCATGGACTTGGTAACGATTTTGTCATTTTTGATGCACGTACAGATAGTTTGTTTCTAACACCCCAAGATATGGCTTTGGTTGCCGATCGGCATTGGGGTGTCGGCTGTGATCAAGTTGTAGTAATCGATGAGTCTGAAAAGGCCGATGTTTTTGTATATTTCTTTAATGCAGACGGTAGTGAAGGTGGCGCTTGTGGAAATGCAACCCGCTGTGTTGCGGATCTTGTGATGAATGAAAAGAAGACAGAGACCTGTTCGGTTGAGGCAATTTATGGCGTTCTGGAATGCTCTAGAGAAAATGGCTTAATCCGGGTTAATATGGGGGCTCCAAGAGATATTGAAGACCTTAAACTTACGCATGAAGGTGTTAGTAATCCTGTCTCTGTGAATATGGGCAATCCCCACTGTGTATTTTTTGTTGAGGATGTAGAAATTATCGACATCGAAAAAATTGGAAAATATTTTGAACATCACCAGCAGTTCCCAGATCGTACGAATGTTGAATTTGTACAGGTTATAGACCGCACTCATCTTCGTCAGCGCACATGGGAACGTGGTGTTGGAATTACACAAGCTTGTGGTTCTGGCGCTTGTGCCACGGCCGTAGCCGCAATTCATCGTGGGCTGGTTGACGATAAAGTAGAAATTATTCTGGATGGCGGGATTTTACAGCTTGAATGGGAGCAGGGGGAAAATCCTGTTTATATGACAGGGCCAGTGGCGTATGTGTTTGAAGGTACACTCCACACAGATTAGTTCTGATTGTAGCATTTTTCATCAAAACCCTTATTCAGCCAATAATTTTAGTATCTTAGCCAATATTTTTGATTATTTCACTGATTTACTATAGGTTCTATATTTTTTGCTTGTAAGGAAAGCAATAGATGGCCCAAGCCTACGACATTATTGGCGATATTCACGGGTATGCAACACAATTAGAACGTGTTTTGCAGCGTCTTGGGTATGAGCGACAAGGAGAAATTTATGTACCCCCTGAAGGCAGACGCGCTATTTTTATGGGAGATTTTATAGATCGCGGGCCTCAGCAAAGGCGGGTCATAGAAATCGCACGTGGCATGATCGATGAAGGCTTTGCCCAGGCTGTGATGGGAAATCATGAATTTAATGCTGTATGCTATGCGTTACCAGGACAAAAAAAGGGCGGCTATATACGCGGGCATACGCCTAATAACCTTTTGCATCATGAGGCTTTCCTTGAAGAATTTCCTTTTGGATCAGATGAGCACTTAGATCTTATTGACTGGTTTAAGACATTACCTGTTTACCTCGATTTACCGGAGCTGCAGGCTGTTCATGCTTGTTGGCATGAAGAAAGCCTGAAAAATGTGCATCCATACCTAAACACAGATGGCTCTTTAACGCAGGCGGGTTACGAAGCCTATGACAGAGAAGAGGAGCCTTTTTATACTGCTATTGAAAATTTACTAAAAGGTGTTTTCCAGTCTTTACCACATGGTGTTAGTTATAAAGATATTTTAGGCATTGAACGTCGTAAATCCCGCATATATTGGTGGGAGCCCGAAAGTTTACCTACCTATGAAAAACTGGATTTAAACGGCTCATCTTTAAGAGATGAGGAAATAAGGCGCATTAACGGTATTTCAGTGCAGCAGGACTTTTCTGCTGCTGCTAATCCAGAGAAGCCAACTTTTGTTGGGCATTACCAATTACGTGGAGCCCCAAAATTACTAGCTCCGAAAATAGTTGGGGTTGATTATCGTGGCTATGTTACGGCATATAAGCTGGGTGAAGACGCAGAGATGTCTAATGAATATTTTGTTTTTGAGAATTAAGTGAAAAATACAGACCCAAAACTCGTGACCTTTGGATGCCGCCTCAATTTTTATGAATCTGAGGTGATGCGTGATCATGCGGTTAATGCAGGGATAGAAGATGCAATTATCTTTAATACATGTGCCGTTACAAAAGAAGCTGAACGACAAGCCAGGCAGTCTATTCGTCGTGCAAGAAGAGAAAATCCAGAGGCAAGGATTATTGTCACAGGATGTAGTGCCCAGATTAACCCTGATCGTTATGCCAAAATGGAAGAAGTTGACCAGATTATAGGCAATGATCTGAAGCTTAAGGCAGAAAGCTGGGGCATTGATGGAGAGCACGCAAAAATCATGGTCAATGACATTATGTCTGTTAAGGAAACTGCTAGCCACCTTATAAACGGTTTTGAAGACAAGTCGCGCGCATTTTTACAAGTACAGAATGGTTGTGACCATAGATGTACGTTTTGTATCATTCCATATGGCCGTGGAAATTCACGATCGGTGCCCATCGGGGTTATTGCTGAACAGGTGCGCAATCTTGTAGAGCAAGGCTATAAAGAAATTGTTTTTACCGGCGTTGATGTTACGTCTTACGGGCCCGATCTTCCGGGTAAGCCTACTTTGGGTCAGATGATACGCCGTATTTTGGCTATGGTGCCAGAGTTACCACGCTTACGTTTATCTTCTCTTGATCCTGTCGAGATTGATGAGGATTTGTGGCGATTGATTGCAGAAGAGCCGAGATTAATGCCTCATCTTCACCTTTCGTTGCAGGCGGGCGATGATATGATCTTAAAGAGAATGAAGCGCAGGCATTTAAGGCAAGATGTCATTGATGTTTGCAAAAAGGCACGCGATTTAAGGCCTGAAATGGTTTTTGGTGCAGATATTATAGCAGGTTTTCCTACTGAAACAGATGAGATGTTTGAAAATTCACTTCGTATTGTAGAGGAGTGTGACATTACTTACCTTCACGTGTTTCCGTATTCTGAAAGAGAGGGGACCCCCGCAGCACGGATACCAAATCAAGTTGATATCCCAGTTCGTAAAGAGCGTGCTGCTAGATTAAGGGCGCTAGGAGTAGCTCAGGTAACAAAATTATTACATCGCAATACAGCTAAGGATTTTTCGGTTCTTGTAGAAAAAGGTGGTATAGGACGTGCGGAGAATTTTTTGGCAGTAGAAATAGCAAGCGGCCACACTGTAGGCAGCCTTGTTAATGTGCGAACACTTCAGGTTAAAAAACAGACACTGACCTCGATTGTGATATGAAAAATCAAAAAAATTATTCTTAAAAGTTGGTGCGTTTCGTAGTCAAAACCCTTATAGTTTAGTTACGAAAGGCAAGCATAGAATATGGTTTTTTGGCGAAAGAAAAATAATATCGTCGAACAAGAGCAGGACGACAAGGATCAAGCGCTTCTTCATCCAAGAGGAGAGCCAGAGCTTGAGCCTTCGACTGATTACGAGGCTGATCTGGAGCATGATCCCATTCAAAATGAACTAAAAGAAAGAGGTTATGAAGTTCTGGACGACATTGATGAGACTCCTACTCCTGACGGTATTCCTGAAATGGAAAGAGGTGTTGTAGAGGAGCCCGATGACAATCATTCAGAAGAGGGTGGTTGGTTCTCTCGCCTTAAACAAGGTCTTGGAAAGTCTTCTTCAAAAATTTCACAAGGCATTACAGATATTATTACAAAATCCAAACTTGATCAGGATGCTCTGGATCAATTGGAAGAAGTTTTAATTGAAGCGGATCTGGGGCCGAAGACAGCCGCACATATTATTGAAATTTTTTCTAAAGATCGCTTTGGTAAGGATATTAGTGAAACAGAAATCAAAGAAGCATTGGCAGAGACGATAACTGGAATATTAGAACCAGTTGCAAAGCCTCTTTCTATTACAAAACCGGATCATGGGCCATTTGTTATTTTAGTTTGTGGTGTTAATGGTGCAGGAAAAACAACAACTATTGGAAAGTATACCCAACAGCTTCGTATAAAAGAGGGTATGTCTGTGATGATTGCTGCGGCAGATACCTTTAGGGCAGCAGCTATTGATCAATTAGCCGAATGGGCGCGCCGAAGTAATGCTGTTATGTTTTCAAAGGATGTGGGCTCCGATGCTGCTGCTGTGGCATTTGAGGCCTATGAAGCAGCCCTTGAGCAAAATATAGATGTTCTTATGATTGATACCGCCGGACGCCTGCAGAACAAAGCTAATTTAATGGAAGAGCTTCAAAAGATCGTTCGGGTATTAAAGAAAAAAAATGATAATGTACCGCACTCAACGCTTTTGGTTCTGGATTCAACAACAGGGCAAAATGCGTTTTCACAAGTAGAAACATTTAAGGACATGGTTGATATTAGCGGGCTGATTGTTACCAAGCTAGATGGCTCTGCAAAAGGTGGAGTTCTGGTTGGTCTTGCGGATCAATTCGGTGTACCCGTGCATGCTATAGGCGTGGGTGAAAGCATTGAAGACCTTAAGGACTTTACGGCCCGCGATTATGCCCGCTCTCTCATGGGGCTGGATTCATAAAAATTTACTTAATTCACTGAATTTTAAGAAAAAAACGGCATAATAGCGACATGGCAAGAAAACTGGAAACCTTTAAAGCAAAGACCTATAAGGACGCAGATCAGGCAATTGAAGCCGTAAAGCGCATATATGAGGCAAATATAGCCTATTTAAGAGAATGTTTTGAAGAGTATTGCTGTGAGGAGGGCTCTAAGCCTAAAAAAGTAAGCGCTTATTATCCCTATGTTCTTTTGACTACAAAACACGCAAGGCGTGATGATACAAGATTTTCATATGGTTATGTCTCAAGGCCAGGAACATATATGACCACCTTAACGCGTCCTGATATTTTCGAAGATTATTATCATGAACAGTTTAAACTTCTTATAAAAAACCATGATGTTCCCCTGGAAATCGGCGTGAGTGATACCCCAATACCACTGCATTTTGCATTAGGGGAGGATTACCATCTTGAAGGAAAATTGGGTGATGAGCAGGTGAATGCTCTGCCACAATTTTTTGATGTTCCAGATCTGTATATTCTTGATGATGAAATTGCAAACTGTACGCATATTGCAAAGGAAGGAGACCCTGAGCCACTATCTTTATTTATAGCACCTCGTGTTGACTTAAGTCTACAAAGGCTAAAACACTATTGTGGGAGTGGATCTCATCATTTTCAAAACTATGTTTTGTTTACAAATTATCAGTTTTATATAGATGAATTCGTATCACTATGTCAGGACATGATGACACGCACAGATGATGCCGAGCTAAGGCAACAAAGAATTGAATATACGGCCTTTGTTCAGCCAGGCGATAAAGTCATTATTAACCAAAATCTGGATCATAATGAGGAAAAGCCTAAGGAAGGTGTTAACCTTAAAAGGTTGCCGCAAATGCCTGCTTACCATCTTAAACGTGCCGATGGTTCGGGCATCACAATGGTAAATATAGGTGTGGGCCCATCCAATGCCAAGACTATTACAGATCATATTGCCGTGTTACGCCCACATGCCTGGCTTATGCTGGGGCATTGTGCCGGGCTTAGAAACTCTCAAAGACTAGGAGATTATGTTTTGGCGCACGGGTATTTGCGTGAAGACCAGATACTAGATGATTTCTTGCCAACAAGTATACCTATTCCGGCTTTAGCAGAAATACAGCAGGCTCTAGAGCAGGCGGTCGCAAAAGTTACAGGAAACGAGGGGTATGATCTCAAAAAAGTTATGCGTACGGGTACAGTTGCAACCACAGACGATAGAAACTGGGAGTTGAAGTCGTATCTTACTCAAAACAAGCGTCTAAGCCAAAGTAGGGCAATTGCCCTGGATATGGAATCTGGCACCATAGCAGCAAATGGCTTTCGTTTACGTGTCCCTTATGGTACGCTTCTCTGCGTCTCTGATAAGCCTTTACATGGTCAGTTGAAATTACCAGGTATGGCGGACTCTTTTTACAGAGAACGGGTTGAACAACATTTGAAAATAGGGTTGCTTACTATGACGTTGTTGCGTGATTTATCGCCTGAAAAGCTTCACAGCCGAAAACTGCGTTCTTTTGATGAACCTGCGTTCCAGTAACCCAAGAGATCGCCAATGTTCATCAGTGTTTTTGATCTTTTTAAAATAGGTATTGGCCCATCGAGCTCACATACGATGGGGCCGATGATTGCTGCTTTGAGATTTGTTGAAAGACTGCGCAAAGAAGAGTTGTCTGCGGAAAAAATTCATGTTCAGGCATATTTATATGGTTCTTTGGCTTTCACAGGTAAAGGCCATGCTACCGATAATGCCATAATGCTTGGTATGCTTGGTATGCATCCCTCCAACCTTGATCCAGCAAAAGTCGAGACGTATCTGGCTAGACTTAATGAAGAAAAACAAGTTGATTTAGAGGGCGTTCCCAGAATTATCTTCAATCCTGAGGCTGATATCATTTTTGATTATGGGCCGCCTCTAGAACGCCATGCAAATGGCATGATTTTCAAGGCTTCTGATGGCACTGGCACCGTGTTTTTGGAAAGAACATATTTTTCTATTGGTGGTGGTTTTGTCCTATCAGAAGAGGAATTTGTAGAGTTGGAGCAAGCAGGGGAGTTCATAGAACGTCATATAGAAACCCCATATCCTTTTCAAAATGCTAAAGAAATGCTGGAGATGTCGGCAAAAGAAGGATTATCGATCGCCGAAATGAAAAGACTTAATGAGCGAGCACTATTTTCAGAAGAAGAACTAAATAAGCGACTTGATAAGATATGGAGCGTTATGAACGATAGTATTGAGCGCGGTCTTATCAAAAAAGGCATATTACCAGGCAAATTGAAGGTTAAAAGAAGAGCGGCAGGAATTAAGGAACAGCTTGACGAGGAAAGACTTAAAAACAGCCAGACCCACCATGTGTGTAATGAATGGCTTTCACTTTATGCAATGGCTGTAAATGAAGAGAATGCAGCAGGAAACCAGATTGTAACCGCGCCTACAAACGGCGCTGCCGGTGTTGTTCCTGCGGTGTTGAGATATTATCTGGATTTTATTCCAGGGGCAAAGCCAGAAGATGCAAGAACTTTCCTTCTGGTGGCGGCTGCAATTGGCGGGATTATAAAGCATAATGCTTCTATTTCAGGTGCAGAAGTTGGGTGTCAAGGAGAGGTGGGTTCAGCATCTTCTATGGCTGCAGCTGGACTATGTGCTGTTATGGGGGGTACTTCCAAACAGATTGAAAACGCTGCCGAAATTGCCTTAGAACATCATCTTGGCATGACATGTGATCCAATTGCCGGTTTAGTACAAATTCCATGTATTGAAAGAAATGGTCTAGGTGCAGTTAAAGCTGTTACGGCCTCTGCCTTGTCTTTACGAGGTGATGGAGAGCATTTTGTGCCTTTAGACAGTTGTATCAAGACAATGTTACAAACCGGCAAAGACATGCAATCTATCTATAAAGAGACCAGTCAGGGTGGTTTGGCAGTGAATGTTACTGAGTGCTAGGCATTAAAAAAGCGCCCTGAAGGCGCTTTGTAACGAAAATATTTAAAAACTAAACAACAATATCCACGACAGTCCCGCGTTCACGACGTGTATTCTGGCTACTGGCTTCCTGTGTTTGTGCAGAAGCAGCTTCGCGTGCTTGCACCTCATCCTCGCGAGGCTCTTGGTTTCTCTGTCTAACTTCACGTGTCTGATCACTGCCGCCTGGTTGAAAGGGCTGTGAAACAGGTACGTTTTGTTGTCCTATGCCTGATAGCGGTGCTGCCATTGTTTGTTATTCCCTAAATATATAAATAACCCATATATACTATACCATTAAAACAATTAAGAAACTCTTTAGTCAAGAATGGCATGAAATAAAACAAAGTGCAAATTGAATAAAAAAAACCAAAAATTTGTGCAAAATTTAATTATGTTAACCAAATGATAACACTTTTTGTGTAGTAAGGTAGTTAGAACGATGAAGTTTGACCATCTAAAACACCGTAAGGATGGCCATATTTCTTGTTTAGTTTTTCTTAAGAAGGCATATGTGTGTGCGGGAATAAGGAAGCGTATTATATAATTAAAACAACATGATAATTGTGGGGCAAAAATCATGGATATGAATATAACAGGGAGTGGATCCCGAGTGGCGCCTGTGTCGGCGTTATTGGGAGATACAAATAAACTATACGAACTAGCAAAGGATAATAATCCTAATGCTCGTGCGGAGCTTTCTCGAAAAATCAGCTCAATTTTAGAAGTAGATGTAACCAGACGCGAAAGCGAGCTTGTTGCTGATGTTCTTACGAAATTGATGCGTCAGGCAGAAAAAGATCTTCGCCAGGCAATTGCAGAGCAAATTTCAACTTTGGATGATGTTCCGCTTCGACTTGTTCTTCAACTGGCCAACGATGATATTGAAATCGCTAGCCCAGTATTAACAAAAAGCAAAGTGTTGAGCGATTTTGACTTAATGTACATCATTAAAGCGAAAACAACAGAATACTGGCAGGCAATTGCCAAACGCGATCAGATGAGCGATCAAGTAATTAATACACTTGCGGAAACAAAAGATTTTGATACCGCGCTTGCTTTAGCCGAGAACAATTCAATCAAGCTAACCGAACACGCATTGGTGATTATGTCTGACCTTGCACAGGGCTCAGAGACACTGGCTTTACCTCTTTTGCGTCGTGAAGAAGTGGATGCAGATATTGCCGCGCGTCTTTATGACTATGTTGGTACAGAAATCAAGCAGTTCATAACAAGTAAGTACAAGCTTGATATTGATTTAGTGTCCGAGATTGTAGACAAGTCGGTTAAGGAATTATCTAAGCCGGCAACACCGAGAGATTTTATGCCTGATGACTATATGATTAATGCGGCTAAAAGTTTTAAGGAAAAAGGTTTGCTCAATGAAAAACTTATGCTGAGTACATTGCGTAGGGGACATATGAGGTCTTTTATAGCGCAAATATCAGTATTTACAGATTTATCAATAGAGACTGTAGGGCAAATTTTGTCACAAACACATGGCCAGGGATTGGCCGTGGTTGCAAAAGCCTTTAACATTGAAAAGCAGGATTTTATTTCCATGTTTCTTCTGACCAACAAGATTTGGAATTATGGCCGTCTTGTTGAAACACAGGAAATTAAAACAGCCATAGATTACTACAACAAAGCTACGCCAGAAATGGCAAGGGAAATAATCGAAGGCAAGATATAGTAAAAGTAGAGAGTGGTTTTTTTATAACCTCAATTGCAAAAAGGCTGGCATTTCGGTGCCGGCTTTTTTCTATTTTTTGCAGACAGCCTCAACACCGGGAAGATTTTTACCTTCCAGCCATTCCAAAAAGGCACCGCCAGCAGTGGATATATAAGAGAAAGATCCTGTGACACCCGCATTTTCAAGTGCGGCTACGGTATCACCTCCACCCGCGATGCTTGTACAACCGTCTGTCATGGTGTGGTAGGCAATGGCCTGTGCTAATTGATTAGTTCCATGATCAAAAGGCTTAACTTCAAAAACACCAACCGGTCCATTCCAGACTACGGTCCGCGAATTTTTGACTTTTTCTATAATATATTCAACAGTTTTTGGTCCAATATCTATTGCCATTAAATCAGCAGAAATATTTTTTATATCAACCACCTGGTGTTCTATATTTTCCTTTATTTCAGAAGCTACAACAGCGTCTTGGGGGAGAATAATTTCACATCTTACTGTTTCTGCCTTTTTTAGAATTTCCTTAGCAGTTTCTACCATGTCTGTTTCACATAGCGATTTCCCCAGAGACAAACCTTGCGCATAGAGGAACGTGTTGGCCATTCCTCCCCCTAAAACAAGATAGTCGACTTTGGTAATGAGATTATCAAGAACCTCAAGCTTGGTAGAAATTTTTGAACCGGCAGCAATAGCCATAAGTGGTCTTGCAGGTTTTTCCAGTGCCATGGTAAGTGCGCTCAACTCTTCTTCCATTAGAAACCCTGCAACACTTGGAAGATAGTTAGCAACGCCAACCGTAGAGGCGTGTGCACGATGCGCTGTCGAGAATGCGTCTGTAACAAAGACTTCCCCGAGCGATGCTAGCTCTTCTGAAAAGCTAGAATCATTATTTTTTTCACCCTTATGAAAGCGTACGTTTTCAAGAAGTAGAATATCTCCCAATTTAGCATTTTGCACGGCCTCTTTGGCAACGGTGCCAACACAGTCTTCTACAAAGCGTACCTTTGTGCCCCATGATTTCTCAAGAGCTGGAACCATAAATTTTAGTGAGAGATCAGGTCTTATTTCTCCTTCAGGTCTACCAAAATGAGAGAGAACAACAACTTTGGCATTTTGAGCCTGCAAGTAAGATATAGTATGTTTGAGACGATCAATCCGTGTTGTGTCTGTAACCTCATCACCTTTACGTGGCACGTTAAGGTCGGCACGAAGCAATACGGTTTTATTTTTTATGTCTACGGATTGAATTTTGTTAAATTCCATTTTGTCTCCATTTTACACTATATTTTTCGACGCTTCAGTTGCTTCGATTAGTCTCGATCGTAGCGGTGCATCCAAGGCAGAGTGGCCTGCATCAGGCACAACAACATAATCTGCTTCTGGCCATAGCTGATGTAGCTTGTTTGCTGTCTTTATCGGACAAATCACATCATATCGTCCTTGAATAATGGTTGTCGGTATGGAACGCAAGTCTTTCACTCTGTGGAATAAGCTTTTTTCCTCTGAAAAAACTTCGTATTTAAAGTAGTGAGCCTCAATTCTAGCCAAGGCCAAAGCATGCTGTTTTTGTTCTTCGGTTGTAATTGTTTCATAATTCGGCATGAGCGAAGAGCATGCACCCTCATACAAATTCCATCTGACAGAAGCTTCCATTTGACTGTTAGTATCGGAATCATTCATAAGACGCTGATAGTATGCATCCAGTAAGTTATCTTGCTCGTCTTCCGAGACAAAGCTTGCAAATTGTTCCCATGCCTCTGGAAATATGGTCTGCATACCATATAAGAACCAATCTATTTCAGCCTGTTCGCACAGAAAAATTCCTCTAAGTATCATACTCAAGCATTGTTCTTTATAATCCAGAGCATATCTCATTGCCAGGGTGCTACCCCACGAGCCACCAAAAAGATGCCACTTATCTATTTTTAAATGCTTACGTAGAGTTTCGATATCACTGACAAGAAGCTCTGTTGTATTATTTTCTACGCAGCCCAATGGGTGGGAACGGCCAGCGCCGCGCTGGTCAAAAATAATAATTCTGTAGTAATCAGGATCAAAAAATCGCCTATGTGTTGTAGTAGCACCAGCGCCAGGTCCACCATGCAGCAACAGAATAGGGACACCATTTGGATTGCCGCTTTGCTCCCAATAAAGATTATGTGTCTCATCAACAGCTAAAAAACCACTTGAATAAGGGGTGATGGGAGGGAACAAGTCAAGCAAAGGGCTACGCCGTATAGTGGGCGCCGTAGTATTTTCTTTTTCAATAGATTTCCTTACTGCCATGATTAGTCTTAATAAATTAATATTTGTACACTTACCAGTACAAAAACAATTTAGTCATTAAAAACAGGCAGGGCACTTCCATCATTTTTTTTATGGAGATCTGTTTGTGCGTTTGTATCAGAATATGTTTGTGGCAAGGCATTTCCAGCAGGAATGTTAGCGGTGGTTTCTTGGTCTGGTAAGGTTTCAAAGAGCATTTCAAACTGTTCGGCATGGTCAACATTTATATAGGGTCCATTATAAGATTCTAGCCACCCACGAACACGTACAGGCTTGCCACTCCATTGCTGAGGATCAATGTTTTGTTTTGAAAAACTTTTTAAGTTTTGTGTTGTGATGCCAACTGTGAAATCATCACGCCAATTATGACCAAAGTTTAGGAATAGAGTGTTTTTTCGTTTGGAAACGGTCTTGATGGTTCCTTCAACAGTTTGATAACTGCCGATATGTTTGGAAGCAAGTTCAGGTGAGAGTACCTGAAACTGCTCCATTTCCCACATTCCTGCTTTGATCTGTCTTGCTTCATCTTCAAGAGCTAACATTTGTAAACCCATCTCTGTGTTATTTTGTGTTGTACGCACTCGCGCAACACCCAGTTTTAACATTAGTCCTTGCACCCATACCTCATTATCAGTACGTGCAAGATGAGCAATATATTGGCCCATTCGGTTTGTTCGTCCTATCTTTGCGTCTTTTGTCTGGTATATACGCACATGCTTGTTTTTTAAAAAATCATCAAGAATTTTGACTGCAGTGACAGACAGGTCTCCTGGTTCATAAAAATCAAGGTCGGGGTAGTCTAGCCCAGCCAGATGAATTGATCTTCCATCTTCAAGTTTTACAGTTAACGGGTTAACGATTTCGATAACTTTGGCAGTGCCTGTTCTTTTTAATTCAGAAAAATCACCTTGAGGCATATAGTTTTCTGCAGCTAGTACAGAAAAAATTAAAAATCCGCTAGCCAGCGAGATAAATATAGCTAAAATCCTGAACATAATTGGTATCAAAACTCTTTGAGGTCACATGATCAAGCGTTACTTTTATATATCTGCTATTTTTTTAAATGCCTTGATACTTTCTGGCTGTAGCACGAACCCTGCAACAGGAGAAAATCAGTTTACAGCGCTAATGTCGCCACAGCAGGAAACGCAAGTAGGAGCGCAGGAACATGAAAAAATTGTTCAGCAATATGGGCTATATAAAAACCAAACAGTTCAACAATATGTTAGCGACATTGGACGTAGAGTTGCAAAACACACAGAACGGCCAGAAGTAGAATATAAATTTTTTGTGATTGATAGCCCGATAGTAAATGCATTTGCTTTACCGGGTGGATACATTTACATGTCCCGCGGGTTGCTTGCTCTTGCGAATAGCGAGGCGGAAATGGCTTCTGTTCTGGCCCATGAAACAGGCCATATTACGGCGCGCCATTCTGCGGAACGTTATTCAAGGGGGGTAGTAACATCCTTAGGCGCAATGGTCATATCTGCGGCCGTTGGTAATCAAGGAGTATCCCAAGCGCTTGGGATTGGCTCCGACTTATATCTAAAGTCATATTCCCGAGGTCAAGAAAGTCAGGCAGATGGGCTGGGTATTAGATATTTGGTGAAATCGGGTTATACACCAAAGGCAATGGCCGGTTTTCTTTCAAATCTTCAGGCAGATACAAGTCTGGAGGCTAAGATTGAAGGGAAGCAAGATCAGAGTGCCAGCTATTTTTCTACCCATCCGGCCACAGAGCAACGCGTGCAAGATGCATTAACGGAAGCAGGAAAATATCCGCAAAAAGGCGTTGTTAATGCTGATTCTTATTTATTAAAGTTAGCGGGTATGACTTATGGAGATAGCGCAGAGCAAGGGTTTGTAAGGGGAAGCAGTTTTTATCATCCTAAGCTAGGATTTAAGTTTTCAGTACCGGCAGGCTACTCAATTGCAAATCAACCGTCTCAAGTTGTTGCTGCATCAAAAACAGGGGGGGTCATCATTTTCGATTTTGCTGCTAATAAAGATGGTGCGCCACCATTATCTTATATTAGAGATATTTGGATGAAGGGACAGAAAGTTGAATCTGCTGAGAACATTAAAGTTAACGGTATGCCAGCTGCGACAGCTACTATTCAAGGTAATTTGAATGGAAAAACGATGCAAATCAGATTAATTGCAATCAAATGGGCACAGGACCAGATTGTTCGTTTCCAGATTGCTATGCCTTCCACTTTATCTTCTGCAGAACTTAATGCATTGAAAAGTACCACGTATAGCTTTAATCGGTTAACCCCAGCAGAAAAAAATTCAATCAAACCCTATCGTTTGAAAATTATTAGTGCAAAAGCAGGCGATTCAGTAGCATCGCTTGCGAAGGGAATGGCGCAAAAAGACTATAAAGAAGATCGTTTTCGAGTGCTTAATGGTCTTTCTCAATCAGAAAGGCTGGTTGTTGGCAAGTTTTATAAGATTGTAGTGGAATAATTTTAGCATTCTAAAGTGTCGAGAATTTCACCATTCTGCCCAAATCCAGCACAGACCAAAGAGCCGCCAAACCCGCATCCCCCATCAATTGTTGCCTTAATACAGTTGAAGTCTGTTCCTTTATGATCCGGATCATAGCCCCTAACCACTTTTTTGAAAGGGGCATATTCATCTGTAATATTATCGAATTTTTGATGTGCCCACCAGAAATTGTCTCCCTGATCATCAAGTGGTTTTTGGTAGTCAATCCCCGCATTTACAAATAACATTGGATATTCTGCGTCTTCGGGGCTATAGGCTGCACGAACTATCTGTGTGGCAAATGTATTATGGCCCGGGCAATCTTTCAATTTTCCCTTAATTTTACTTGTCCACTTAGATATACCAACCATACCCTGCTGGCAGGCCTCTACACCATCATGAGGGCAAAGCCCATAAGCATATAGTGTTTTGTCTAGGCCGTTGCCTAACATCCATAAAAAGGTGTTTAGAGGGTCCGGCGAAAATTGGAGTTGTAAAAGCTTTTGCCACATCTCTTCCTGAGCACCTCTCAAATATATAAGATCGGTTGGAATCATCCCCGGCTTTGACAGAACAGCACGACGGAACATTAAAACCTCGTCTATTACGTCATTAGAATATTCGCCATAGCCAGTATAGTTTCCCGTATAAATAAGGCGGTCGCTTGGATGTATATGAGGAAACAGGGCATCATGAACTTTGACAAGGCGTTCTATATCGCCATGTATGGCGGAAATTGCCCATATGTTACGAGCACGTCCAAGCGAAATAAAGCGACTATCTTTTTCTAGTTTCTTACTCAAAGTCATTATCAACAGGTAGGAGAGGGGGAAGAAAAATTCCCATAAGATAATTAAATATACAAAAAAATCAGGCGCATAGGAAGTAAAACCTTATGCGCCTGACAAAAAATTTATAGATACTGACTAAGCGGCTTCTTTTTTCTTATCATCTTCTGTTTTAGAAACAGCCTTTGCAGATTTGCCCATGATACCTTCAAGCTTCTCTGTAGCTTTCAGTTCGGTAATATCATCCACTGCCGCGACTTCACGTGCTAAACGCTCTAAAGCCGATTGGTATATTTGGCGTTCACTATAGGATTGTTCACTATCATCGTTACTGCGCTTTAGGTCACGAAGAACTTCTGCGATTGAGACAGGGTCGCCTGAATTAATCTTTGTTGCATATTCCTGTGCACGACGGCTCCACATTGTGCGTCTAACGCGTGAACGTCCTTTTAGTGTCTCAAGCGCGTCATCAAGGCGCTTGTTTGTGCTAAGTTTGCGCAAACCTGAATCATTGGCCTTTGCAACTGGTATCTTGAGGCGCATACGATCTTTCTCAAAGCTCACAACGTATAAAGAAATTTCCATTCCGGCGATAGTTTGTGTTTCTATGCCTTCAACGTGCCCTACACCATGTGCGGGGTAAACTACGTTATCACCTGCTTTGAAGTCGAAATTATCATTATCAGCCATATTTATGTCACCTTCTCGTTCCAAAAAATTTATATTTCATCAAAGTCAAAAGCATTTACAGGAAGCAACGTGTCTTCCTTGAACACTTCTCACAGTTGTTTTGAACCGTGTTAAAACCCTTGACGTGGGCAGGATACTATCAAAAAATAGCGAAATTATCAACTAAATTAGACTGCAATACATAAATTTTACATATTTTTTTATTTTTTATGTTCTTTTGCAGTGTTTTAGAAGATAGATTTCTAGATTCTTTTAAAGTGATTCTTTTAAATAAATTGCTTAGAATACCGCATTATGTTTGAGCCCGATCTTCATTTACAAAAACCTCTGGAAGATTATGTTGAATTTTTTCATCATTTAACCCCTAGGTCTTTGCCGTTACTGGACGCCTTGTGCAACCCCAATTTTTCTTTCGAAGATCCTTATGGTTGCGCCAGATCTGTTTCTGGTGCTCAAAACCTCTTATCACAGCGTTTTTTACTTTATCCTGGTTCTAACTACAGCGTGAGCGATTTTATGTGGGGGCGGCGAGCCTCTAAAGCCTATTTTTTCTGGACCTACAGGTATAAAGAGCAAAAACGCTTGCCTTTGACATATAAGCAGCCTACAGAGCATCTTATGGAGGGAATGACAGAATTAAGCTTTGGTCCTGATGGGCTTGTATTTTCGCATACAGAATTTTGGTCCGGGCATAGCCATTTTAATATCAAGGCCTATAAAAAGGGTTTACTTAATTTGAAGTAACGGCTGTTTCCTTAATTTTAAAAGTCATTTTTTTCGTATCGATCTTTGCTTTTGCCCCTATAGGAAAGCTGTACAAATTCTTACCATGGCCAAAGGGCATATCTTTTAGAATTGGAATGTTCAGATTTTCGGTATGTTCGGCAATAATATCATTCATCGTGAAGCCGTATGGAGTGCCCGTGTCTTTTAAGTCCGAGAATTCACCTAAAACAAGGCCCTTAATCTCGGATAGAACACCCAATTGTTTTAGATGTAAAAACATGCGGTCAATGCGACTTATTTCTTCATTACAGTCTTCAAGAAACAAAATCGAGCCTTCATAAAGCTTTTTTGGTAAAACTGAGGGGAGATAGTGAAACAAGCTCAAATTTCCTCCAACCATTTTTCCTTCGGCCATACCTTCACGATAGATATTGGCCTTTTTTACGGGGTATTCAACACTCTTTCCCTGCAATAGTTTCAAAAGATGGTCAATCTGTTTATATGAATGGAGATTTTTAAATACAGGTCCATGGACGGTTATTATTTCTGTGTATGAATAAACAGCATTCAGCAGCGCGGTAACATCACTGAATCCAATTAGCAATTTTGGGTTATTGCTGAGCTTTTTGAAGTTAATAGTTTCAATCAGGTGCATGCAGCGATTACCTCCTCCAGCTGCCCAGATCGCTTTTATATCGCCTCTTTGCCAAAGCCCTTGAAAGGCGAGTGATTTTTGAAGATGTGTACCTGCAGATTGATTGTTTTGTTCATAGGTTTGGGGATGTATGAACACAGAAAAACCCGCGTTTTCAATAATAGCCTTTGATTTTTCAATATCTTGTTTATTTACAACGCTGGAAGGCGCAAAGACACCGATTGTATCGCCTTTTTTGAGGGCAGGGGGAGGAATGCTCATTTTTATCTAAAATCTAGCCATCTGCATTGATACGTTTTGTAAGTGCTTGTTTCACTTCTTCCGCTTGAAGATTTGTTATTTGACATGTTCCTGCAGCATTATGACCACCGCCACCATATTCAAGCATTAAACTGCCGACATCAGTCTTGCTTGAGCGATCCAAGATAGACTTTCCAACAGCAAAAACTGTATTTTGCTTGTTTTTTCCCCACAAAATATGGATGGAAATATTGCATTGCGGAAAAAGAGCATAGATAACAAAGCGGTTTCCAGCCCATATCGTTTCTTCTTTGCGCAGATCAAGAATAACAAGATTACCATGAACTGATGCGCATCTCTCTATTTGCTCTCTGCATCTTACCTGATGATCAAAGTATAAGTCTACGCGCTCCTTCACATCGGGAAGAGCAAGTATTTCCCTTATATCATTGTGGTCCCTGCAAAAATCAATCAATTTCATCATGAGTTGATAATTTGAGATATTAAAATCCCGGAAACGTCCAAGTCCTGTCCTGGCATCCATGATAAAACTAAGAAGGCCCCATCCATCGGGGGACAAAATTTCTTCCTTTGAAAAGTTAGCAGAGTCAGCCTTATCAACCGAAATCATCATATCCTCAGAAACACGCGGAAAGGCAGCAGCAGCACCAAAATATTCATAAACAACGCGAGCTGCAGAAGGGGCCTTTACATCTATAATATGATTAGCGGGAGCTCCTTCTACGCGTGATGCCTCGCTAGCATGGTGGTCAAATGCCAGATATGCATCTTCCGCATAGGGTAGGTTCGTTGTTATATCATCAGGCCCAACCTCAATAAGGCCATCTTGCATATCTTTAGGATGTGCGAACATAACGTCATCAATTATATCCAGTTCTTTCAAAAGGATTCCGCATACCAGTCCATCCATATCACTCCTAGTAATCAGGCGATATTTTTTGCCGGTTTCGGGCATAATTTTATTTGCTTGTGCCATGGGACAATTCTCTCCCTAAATTGTAAATGAGCGTAAAAACAGCCTATAATAGCGTGAAAATAGTAGCAGGGAAAGTGACTTATACCTAAAGAATATTTCTAGCTTGCTTCTTTCTCTTTGGCAGCTTCTTTATCTTCTTCATCTTCAGCCTCTTTCAGGCTTGCTGACTGGCTTTTCTTTTTCTTTTTAGTCTTAGATTTCTTGTATGTAGGCTCTTTATTTTCTTCAACAGTGTCTTTTTCAACTATGACTTCTGTAATATCGCTCATATCTGGAACATCAAACATGGAGTCTAAAAGAAGTCCTTCGATAATAGAGCGTAAACCGCGTGCACCTGACTTGCGTTCAATTGCCTTTTTAGCAATTGCCGTCAAAGCGTCATCGGAGAAGGTAAGCTTTGCGTCTTCCATCTCGAATAATTTTTGGTACTGCTTGATCAATGCATTCTTTGGTTCGGTAAGGATTGTAACCAAAGCATCTACATCAAGATCTTCAAGTGTTGCAATAACAGGTAGACGTCCAATGAATTCAGGTATTAGCCCGTATTTATGGAGATCTTCAGGCTGAAGATCTTTAAAGAGTTCGCCTATTGAACGCTCATCTGGTCCCTTTACTTCCGCGCCAAACCCGATTGTTGTTCCTTTTCCACGTTCAGCAATGACCTTATCAAGGCCCGCAAATGCACCACCACAAATGAAAAGTATATTTGAGGTATCTACTTGCAAAAATTCTTGCTGAGGGTGTTTTCTCCCACCTTGTGGAGGAACAGAAGCAACCGTGCCTTCCATAAGTTTCAATAGTGCCTGTTGCACGCCCTCACCGGAAACGTCACGAGTAATCGAGGGATTATCAGATTTTCGAGATATTTTGTCGATTTCATCAATGTAAACAATACCTTTTTGGGCCCGCTCAACATTGTAATCAGAAGACTGTAAAAGTTTTAGAACAATATTCTCTACATCTTCACCAACATATCCCGCTTCCGTAAGGGTTGTGGCATCAGCCATGGTGAAGGGGACATCAAGAATGCGTGCAAGAGTTTGCGCCAGTAGGGTTTTACCACAACCAGTGGGGCCTACAAGAAGAATATTAGATTTGGCTAGCTCTACTTCAGGGTTATCTGTTCCATGTTCCAGGCGCTTGTAGTGGTTGTGAACGGCGACAGATAGAACTCGTTTTGCACGCTCCTGACCTATAACATAGTCATCAAGAACCTGCTTGATTTCGCTTGGAGTAGGAACACCATCGCCGGAGCGCACCATCTGTGTTTTGTCTTCTTCGCGGATAATATCCATACAAAGCTCAACACACTCATTACAAATAAACACGTTAGGTCCGGCAATTAACTTGCGGACTTCGTGTTGGCTCTTTCCACAGAAGGAGCAGTAAAGTGTGTTTTTAGAATCTGATGAACCGGGTTTACTCATGATATAAGGCTTTCTGTCCCTTTATGAATCTCTACAGTCTCAATCTGCCAATTGGCGAGGCCTAGCGCAACCCCTATGTTTACCTTTATGCACTGAATGTTATTAATTATTTTTTTTTGTGCAGGGTTGCTATTACTATACGCCTACATCATAACAAGAGGCAGTTAATACAAGGTTTATAAAATGCCACCGCAGTCAATAGAAGAAGTAGTTGAAAATTTCTCCCTTTTTGATGATTGGGAGGACCGGTATCGTTATATCATAGATCTGGGAAGAGAATTGCCGGATATGGAGCAGTCTTTAAAGACTGAAGAGAATCTGGTGCGCGGTTGCACATCTCGTGTTTGGTTGGTCCCTAACATTGAAGGCGGCGTTTTTACATTCAAAGCAGATAGTGATGCCCATATTGTAAGGGGGCTTGTCGCGCTGCTTTTTTCTGCTTATCAGGGAAAAACTTTAGAGGAAATCAAAACATTGGACATAGACACAATGTTTAAAACAATCGGCTTAGACCAGCACTTAAGTGTTAATCGACGCTCTGGTTTTTATGCCATGGTCGAAAAGATAAAGTCATTCGCTAACTGAAGAGTCATCTACATTTTCTTTATTTTGGTTAATAAGCTCCGAGTAGCCTATCCCGCGCAGAACATCGGCAAAGGTTTTATCGGATTCTTCGGATTGTTCGCCAATTAACTCTGCTTGCACAGACATAATTGATTTATCGGCAATCCAGAGTTGTGCAATATAAATTGTTTCATCCAGTCCTTTACGCCCTTTACCGAGCAAGCCTGCCTGACGGTAGCCATCTTCCTGACGACTGCTGACTTCATAGGCTTCAATGACACTGTCCTTGGTCATGGCCTTGACTGTTGTTTTCATGACTTCCTCAGTGAATTCCTTATACATTTCTGCTGTAGAGGGGTTACAGATAATTTCGACACGTATACTGGTCGAGAGTTCAAAAACTTTTGTGTATGAAATGAGATCATAACACGAATTCTTGTTACCTTCTTCGCACTGACGGGTTCTATAGGGCTCTTCAGGAAAGTTGGCTGTAAACTGACAGTAATCGGGGGAGTATTCAGGACTGTCCATTTTTTCCTGCGCCAGTGTAGGCGAAGAAAAGAAAGTCAACATAAGCAGTGCAATGAAATATCTCATTATTTTTTCCAATCTACTGGAGAGGCTGCAACTTGCTCGCCCGTTTCCATGTTTTTGACTTCGTGGTTTTGTCCGTCTTCAAAGGGAAGAAACCATACATAGGGAATTCCCTTTTTCTCTGCATAAGCCATTTGGCGTTTAAGTTTTGAGGCGCTGTGAAAGGTTTCAACATTTAATCCGTTAGCACGAAGCGTGTTCGCCGTTTCCATCATCAGCGTGCGTTTATCTTCATCAGGCAGGATAACAAGAACATCCGCAGGGGATATGCCGGTAGCAGGAAGCTTGCCTTCACTACGGATACGGTCAAACAGGCGGGTAAAACCAATAGAAATACCTACGCCGGGTAAATGCTTGTTAATGTAATTGCCGGCAAGGTCATCATAGCGCCCACCAGAGCAGATGGAGCCGTAATTCGGATCATCTACAAAGACGGTTTCGTATACTGTGCCTGTGTAATAGTCGAGACCGCGCACGATGGAGAGGTCTGCTACCACAGCACTTTCTGGAAGGTGGGATAGCTGTTCCATGACATAGATCAATTCGCTTATACCTTCTCCACATGCCTGATCTGTAATCGTTTCAGAGATTTTATAAATATCCTTAGGGTTTGCTTTGAATTTAGCCAAGCTAAGGACTGAGTCGGCATCCATTTTTGATAGTGACAATTCGTCTGTCAGTGTGGAGCGTGTTTGATCTTCTCCGACTTTTTCTAATTTATCGATAGCACGAAGTACTTCGGTCGGGTCGCAATCAATTTCGTTCAACAAGCCAATAAGAATTTTCCTATTACTCACCCGTATCTGGATTTTTTCGTTTTCCATACCGGGGAGGGAGCTGAGCACTTCCCAAATGATGGCCGGAATTTCTGCATCAAAGTGTAAGGGGAGGCTGTCTACATTAATAACGTCGATATCGCATTGATAGAATTCACGGAAGCGACCCGCCTGTGGCCGTTCACCACGCCAGACACGCTGCATTTGATAGCGTTTGAACGGAAACACCAGATCATTAAAGTGCTGCGCCGTATAGCGCGCAAGGGGCACAGTTTGATCAAAGTGCAGGGCGAGGCGGGCTTCTTTATCGCCTTCTTCCTTGTGCAGGCGCTCAATCACATAAATTTCTTTATCCGCATCGGATTCTCCATCGCCACCCTTGGCGTTAATCGCATCTAGCTCTTCTACACTGGGGGTTTCGATGGAGCAAAAGCCATAAGCCTCGAAAACACGCCGGATATGATCAAACCAGAGTTGTTCAGCTTTTCGAATCTCTGGAAGCCATTCAGTAAATCCACTAATCGGGCGGGGCTTATATATGTTTTTCTTTTCACTCATAAGGTTTTAATTACTGTATGAAAGAACGGGGCGCAAGGACAAACACCTTTATTGATCGTCAAAAAGTTCGGTTAATTGTCCGGTAAGTGCCTCGGCCAGATCATCCGCATCAGAAATTGTAATAGCATTATTGTAGTATCGTGTCACATCATGTCCAATACCAATGGCGGTTATCTCAACAGGAGAGCGTTCTTCAATAAATCTGATAACACCTCGTAAATCCATTTCAAGGATGTTGGAAGGGTTTACCGACAAGGTTGAATCATCGACGGGAGCGCCATCTGAAATAACCAGAAGGATTTTACGCTCTTCCGGTCTGCGGGAGATGCGGTTGTAAGCCCAGACGAGTGCCTCACCGTCTATGTTTTCTTTAAGTAGCCCTTCTTTGAGCATGAGACCTAAATTTTTACGTGCACGTCTAATAGGGGCGTTAGCAGCCTTATAAATAATATGGCGAATATCATTAAGCCTTCCGGGGTGTTCAGGGCGTCCGTTTTCCAGCCACATTTCACGCGACTTACCACCTTTCCAGGCACGGGTAGTAAACCCAAGTATTTCTGTTTTAAGCCCGCAACGCTCTAGTGTTTGCGCAATGATGTCTGTTGTCATGGCGGCGATAGCAATTGGGCGGCCACGCATGGAACCGGAATTATCAATCAGAATGGATACAACCGTATCCTTAAACGGCATTTCTTTCTCGGCCTTAAAAGTCAAGGGGACATCAGGATTTGCAATCACACGGGCAAGGCGAGCGCCATCAAGGATGCCTTCTTCCAAATCAAATTGCCATGACCGGCGCTGTTTTGCCATTAATTTACGCTGCAGACGATTTGCCAATTTTGTAATGATGTTGTGATAATTTGATAGTTGTTGATCCAATAAAGTGCGTAAACGATCTAGTTCAAAACTATCTGCAAGGTCTTCTGCCTTTACCTCTTCGTCAAACTGTGTGGTGTAAACCGTATATAATCCAGAAACAAATTCACTGAACTCTTTGGGTCGGCCAGGGGGCGGAGGCATATCTTCCGGCATGACCATATCGTCATCTGCCCCAAGGTCATCAATAATATCTTCTAGATCCATATTGAAGGGCTCTTCGGTCTCGCCACCTTGTTCCATATCTTCCGGAGCACCAGAAAACTGGTCATCTTTTTGCTGTGAATCACTGGCAGATTCCTCTGTTTCAGAGTTATCTTGAGAATTTTCTTCATTAGTCTCAGAGTTGTGTGTGCCGTCGTTATCTCCAGCGCTGTCTACTTGCAAACCCAAATCAGATAAAAGTTTTTGCGCCAGCGTTGTAAACTCTGACTGGTTTTTTATTGCTGTTTTTAAATTCTGGAAATCTGTATCTTTAAGTCGTTCAGTAATCCATGGCTTCCAAAGTTCAACCACTTTTCTAGTGCGTGGCGTAGAGGCTCGTCCTGTCATTTCTGCACGTGCGACAATATGTAGGGCATCAGCCAAAGGAATGTCTTCTCGATCTGTTATATCAGCGTAACCTCGACGCTTTGATTTTTCTTCAAGGACTGCATCTAGGTTTGAAGCCACTCCGTCCATGTTTAAAATACCTAAAGTGTCGCATCTCGTTTGTTCAAGAGCGTCAAGAGCGGCTTGGGCCTGTAAATTGCTCTGTCCATTATGGCGGTGTAGGTTGATATCATGATGGGCTAGTTTAAGTGCATAGGTGTCGGCACATCCACGTATCAGGGCTCTAGTTTCTTCAGGCATATTGAGAGAAGGAGCAGGGATGCGGGGGCGCTGCAAGTTTTTGATTTCACCAGTAGCTTGCTCAACCTCCGAATAAGTAACATCAAGGTCCGGTTTGCGGGACATAGCGCGCATTACTGACGTTGTGTAGGTTTTAAACTGTTCTGGATCTTTTTTACTCATGATAGTCCAATCTTATCTTATTTTTCCGGTATTTACAGCAAAGATCATCTTGTTTGACCGATAAAGTCAAAAAATGTTAAAACTATGGAACTGAATTATAAAATAAGGTGATGTTTATGGGGATTATAGCAGAAGCAGGAAGAAAAATGGGAGGATGTCTGGGAATGTTTGCCGGAGGTGTTCTTGTCGTTTTTATGGGGGTAAGTGGCTGTCAGGAAACAATGAAGGCAGATACACCTACAGAGGGGAATTTAAAACAGTTTGCTCACGGTGCTACTTTTAATTTTTTCAGACAGACACCAGCCGCCATTGCTGATGATGCCTATGATGCAGGGAAGTCAGCCGTAGAAGGTACGGGAGAGTTTTTGGATCGAATTCGGGAGCGGGCAGAGGATGATTTTGGTCACTCTGTTCAGAGGCAAGATCAGCCTGAATTTACACAGCCAGAAAGGCCAAGAGACCCTAGACAATTCGTCATAGAGCCGGATCCACCAAAATAAGTCTATTTATCAGGGACAATAATATTTTTGATGGCGCTGTCAGGCAAGTCTATACCAAAACACCTTTGGTAATATTCCGCAACGATTGGGCGTTCGGATTCATCACATTTATTCAAAAAGGCATTGCGGAAGGCCAGTTCCCGGTCTTGAAAGATAGTCATGTTTTCTGCCCATGCAATGACTGTTCTTGGGGACATCAAGGTAGATAAATCACCATTCACAAAACCTTCACGTGTCAGGTCGGCTAGTGTGACCATTTTGCTAATTGTATCTTTTCCTTCGGCTGTATCAAATTCAGGGAGTTTAGCTAGAACAATTGCAGCTTCCTCGTCATGCGGAAGATAGTTCAACGTGGTCACAACGTTCCATCTATCCATTTGTCCTTGGTTAATTTGCTGCGTTCCATGGTACAAACCTGTTGTATCGCCTAGCCCGATCGTGTTGCTCGTAGCAAAAAGACGGAAGGCCGGGTGAGGGCGGATAACCATATTTTGGTCTAACAGTGTGAGTTTACCTTCGGATTCAAGAATGCGCTGGATAACAAACATAACATCGGGGCGGCCTGCATCATATTCATCAAAAACCAGTGCAACAGGGTTTTGGATTGACCAGGGTAGTAGCCCCTCTTTCCATTGTGTTATTTGCTTACCTTCTTGCAAGACAATAGTATCTTTTCCAATAAGGTCTACACGACTTACGTGACTATCCAAGTTAATGCGCACGCATGGCCAATTTAATCTAGCTGCCACTTGCTCGATATGTGTTGATTTACCGGTACCGTGATATCCTTGAATCATAACGCGTCGGTTGTGTATGAACCCCGCCAGAATTGCCAAGGTAGTATTGTGATCAAACCTATAGGTTGTATCAATATCAGGTACATTGGGCGTATCTTCGCTAAAACCTGGTACTTCCCAGTCGACATCAATACCAAAAGTTTCCCGTACATTGAATTTTTTATCAGGAATACTCGTATATTTTCCTTCTTTGGCCTTTATCTGGGTGATGCTAAAGGACATGCCGCGGGCAGCTTCTTTTTCTTTATCGAAATTTTCGATTTCCGTCTCTTTTTCTTTCATGAAATAAATCGAACTCTATTTAGTTGTTTTGATCGGGTAGCTTTTGAAAGTCTTCATAAGCCATTTTAAGAATTGTATACGCCATATTTATCTTCTTGAGAAGTTCTTCTGCATCTGGGTTATCAGAATTAAGGTCGGGATGATATCTTTTTGCAAGAACCTTGTATCTTGTTTTTATGTCATTAAAAGTGATGGGCGTGTCCAAGCCCATAAGAGCAAGCGCCTCCTGTTCAGGCCCGCCGCCTAGCTGGCTAGAGTTTTTGCTATTATTTTGCTGCTCTGACGAATGATTACCGTAAGTATATGTTTTTTGAGCCTCATAATACAAATCATCATAGGGAGAAGCGCCATTCACTCCGTATTTCCAAGTTGGTCTATCGCCGTATATACTATTGACCATATGGTCTTGCACTTCTCTTTCTGACATGCCTGAAAAGAAGTCCCATGCCTTGTTATATTCACGGATATGCTCGAAACAGAAATTATAGTATTCATTTAAGCCCCTATGTTTAGGCGCCTTATGTTCGGCAGTATCCATGCAGCCGGGCATATCGCACGTACACAATTTCTGCTTATTGTGCTCATCTTCAAATTCTGGCGATTTGTACTTCAAAATAATCCTAGGCATCAATCCATTATACAGCGTATCTTTGGGTATGTCATTATTTCAGCCAGTATTGGCAAAAAAAATACAACTAAAATAAAAACAGAATTCAGGTGAAAAATGGAATCTACAAAAATTAAAATAGAAAAAAAGATAAGAGAAGAAATTGATATAATGTATCTAGAGGTTGTAAATGAAAGTGATAAGCATAGGGGTCATTCAGGAGATGATGGGTCAGGCCAAAGTCACTTTAAAATCACAATTAAATCTAATGAACTAAAAGGAATGACTAGGGTAAAGGCACACAAAATTTTGTATCATATCTTGAAGGAGGAGCTAAAATATATACATGCGTTATCTATAGTAATTTTAGATTAATATAATCCCATAGTTGCATTATAATTTTGTTTACTATAGCATGGGGAAAATTGAAACTCAGTGTGTGGGTAATAATATGAAAAGCGTATATCAAAAAGAAATATCCGAGCTCGTTGCTCAAAAAAATCAAAGTTCACTTATTAGTAGAAACATAACTGTTATGGGAAGAAGAACTTCAATTCGTCTGGAACCAGAAATGTGGGATGCTCTACACGATATTGCCAAGAGAGAGAAATGTTCAGTACATGATCTTTGTACACTTGTTTATCTCTGTAAAAATATTGCCACGTCTTTGACAGCCGCTATAAGAGTTTTCCTTATGCTTTATTTTCAAGCAGCTAGTAATGAGCAAGGGCATATAGATGCAGGGCACGGTAGTTTTGATACCATGAAAAAGAGGGCTCGTATTTCGTCCGATTATGAAGGTTTTTTTAAAAATAAGAGAAAATATAGTTTTGGGGAAGAAAAAAGGTTGGCTTCTGTACAGTAGGGAAACGGAGGAAAGTTATTAAAAATTTCTGCCGTATTCAAGAAATTTATTGGATCGCTTTTGAGTTAGGCTATTATCCCAAGGCATTAGTTCAGACAATGCTTCACTTATTTGTTTAGAAACAGCCCTTATGGTCTCTTCTTTTTGCCTATGTGCTCCCCCAATAGGCTCTGGAATTATTTTATCAATAAGCTTAAGTTCCAATAAATCTTGTGCAGTTAATTTCAGTGCTGTTGCTGCTTCTTTTGCATATTCTCTGCTTCTCCACAATATGGAGGCACAGCCTTCGGGAGAGATTACAGAGTATATTGAATGCTCAAGCATATAAATTCTATCTGCAACGCCAATGGCTATGGCTCCACCAGATCCTCCCTCTCCAATAATGATAGAAATGATCGGAACCTCTGCTCTAAGGCATGTTTCTATTGATTTGGCAATTGCTTCTGATTGACCACGTTCTTCTGCCCCAATTCCAGGATAAGCTCCGGCTGTATCAATAAGCGTAATAACAGGAATTTGAAACTGTTGCGCCATTTTGATAAGGCGTTGTGCTTTGCGATATCCTTCAGGGCGAGCCATACCAAAGTTATGTTTGATACGGCTGTCTGTATCGTGACCTTTTTCATGTCCGATAACTACACAGGGTTGACCTTTAAAGCGAGCCAGTCCTCCAAGAAGAGCATGGTCTTCAGCAAAGTTGCGATCGCCAGCCAGTGGAGTAAAATCTGTCATCATGCTCTTAACATAGTCCAGCATATGCGGACGTTCTTGGTGGCGTGCGACCTGCACTTTCTGATCTGGGCTTAATCTGCTGTATGTTTGTATAAGGAGTTTATCGGCTTTGGCCTGCATGCGGCCAATTTCATCTGCAATATTGACTTCTGCATCAGCATCAACGTGACGCAACTCAGCAATCTTGCCTTCTAATTCGAGTATTGGTTTTTCAAAGTCCAACTGACTCATGAGTGTAAATCCACCTTGAAATGTGGTCCCCTTAAGAAACAGAGCACATAATCTTTATTTAGAATGTGCTCTGGCTTCACTTGATTAGTAATTATTTTGTACCTGTTTTGGACAATGGATGCTTGTCTTTTACAGTTTTCTTCACATCTTCGCCAAGTATATGCGTGTAAATCTGTGTTGTTGCGATGTCAGCATGCCCTAGCATTTTCTGCACTGAACGTAAATCCGCACCATTACTTAGCAGATGTGTAGCAAAAGCATGTCTAAGGACGTGTGGGCTCACACGGTCATTGTCTATACTTGTTTCTTTTGCAAGATCTTTTAAAAGTTGTGCAAAACGTTGACGAGTCAAGTGTCCGCTGTCGGATGTTTTAGACGGGAATAGCCATTTATCTTGCTTTACGCCTTCGCTTCCCACATGGTTTTTGCGAACATCAAGATAGGCATTTAGAGCATCTTGTGCTGGTTTTGACAATGGGACCATACGCTCACGGCCACCTTTTCCTGAAACAACAAGAAATTCCTGAGTTTCGCCAATAGCAGAAAGGGGTAGGCCAACTAATTCTGAAACTCTTAAGCCCGTGGCATAAAGCATTTCAAGTAGGCAAACAAGTCGAATACCTTCGGTAGTACCTTTTTCTCCTGCTGTTTGAATGAGAATATTCACTTCCTCTTCACTTAGTGTTTTAGGAAGGGTACGACCCTGCTTAGGGCTTTCAATAGTGGATGTAGGGTCATCTTCACGCACGCCCTCAGAAACAAGGAAGCGGTAGAACTGACGAAGAGCAGACAAGCGTCTTGCTACTGTACGTACGGCAATTTTCTCCTTCTTGTCACTTTTTTCGTTAGCTTTTTCGCCAAGGTCTTTTAGATAAGATTTTAGCTCATCCGTTGTGGCTTTATCTAAATCAGTGTTTCTTTGCTTTCTTAAAAACATTGTAACATCTGCAAGGTCACGCCAGTAAGCCTGACGAGTGTTCATTGCAGCACCACGTTCAGTAGTGATCATATCGAGAAAAGAATCCACAAGAGGGTTCAAATCTGGTTTCGGCATTGATGGACGTCCTGGTCGTGCCATAGGTCTTTTCTCCTTGTTTTTCTCAGTGCACAAAATGATGGCGCTGAAGAATGTTGTTTATCATGTGTGTGTATAGATGAGCATGAAAAATTTCATACCCATCAAAATATTAATCTGAACCTAAAAACCCATAAAAACATGGAGGGCTCATAACTAACATCCAAAATGATTTTACTCGAGGCAGGTGTCGTTTAGAAAAAAAAACGAAACCACGGTATACCCCTAATTTAAGGTCAAGTCAAAACCATTTTCATAAATACATGCAAATTTATCACTATTATTTACCTGTCTGTCAATATTTTCTATAATATTTTTTTATAATTATGCAAATAAGTGCCTTTATAAGTCTCAAACTGACAAAATGAAGCAAAAATTATACATCTGGGCAAATATAAGAATTTAAATAACGCCTAGGGTAAGTAAATATGCTGGGGTACTGTTTTTACAAGGTTTTGACTGGCTATGTTAACATCCACAATAGCCATATACGTTATTCCACCAACAATAACGAATACAAAGGCGGCAAAGAGAATTTTCACAAGAAATCGCATGTAAGTATCTGTAAATCTGTTAAATTTTATAATGTACTTATAATGAATATACTGCAATATAGCAAACATGGCTATGGATATACTGACTAAGGTACTAAAATAATGAGATTAGAATCTGAGATAAGCATGGGTTGGCCCATTGTGCTCCTTGGAATGATGGGAAGCGGCAAAACTTCCGTAGGTAAGAAGTTAGCTGAATTCCTTGGTATAGAATTCTATGATACCGATAAAATAATAGAACAGGAGACAGGTAGGACAGTACAGGAGATATTTGCACAAGAAGGAGAAGCACTCTTTCGTCAGTATGAACTGGAAGTAATAGAGGCTTATGTTGTGCAAACTCGTTGCGTCATTGCAACTGGTGGAGGGGCGGTGACTATTCCCGAGGCCATGGACGTTATTAGCAATAAAGCGGTATCAATTTGGTTGAAATCAGACATTCCTGTTCTCTTATCGCGCCTGAAAGATAATAAAACGCGGCCGCTTTTGTTAACAGATAGGCCTGAAGCTAAACTTACAGCTCTTTTAAATGAAAGAAAAAGCCTGTATGCTCGGGCCCATATTCATATTGATAACCCATCAGATAACATAGATTCTGTAGTGCAAAACATCTTAAACGAGCTTCCGAAACTTGATGAAAGTTAAAAAAATAGAGATAGACTTAGGTGGTCGAAGCTATCCGATTATAATCGGGAGTGACTTATTGGAAAACATTCATCAGTTAGTACCTTTTGACCTCTCTACAAAAAAAGTCTTTTTAGTCCACGATCAGAATGTTGAAAACTATGCAAAAGTTATAAGCCAAAGTATAGAGGCAGGCGGTGCAGAGGCGATTTATTCCCTATCTCTTCCAGATGGTGAACAGACTAAGTCCTTTGAGCATTACGAGCGTTTGCAAGGCTGGCTACTTAATCATGGAATTTCACGTGATTCTGTTATTTTTGCAGTTGGAGGCGGTGTTATAGGTGACTTGGTGGGTTTCGCAGCTTCTACAATATTGAGAGGCGTACCCTACATTCAGGTACCGACAACCTTGTTATCTCAGGTGGATAGTGCGGTAGGAGGAAAAACCGGTATAAATACAAAGTTTGGAAAAAACCTTGTAGGTACATTTTATCAGCCAGCAGCGGTTATTACGGATGTCGAATGCCTAAAGACGCTACCAGAGAGACAAATGCAGGCTGGGTATGCTGAAATTCTTAAATATGGCCTAATTGCTGATGCACATTTCTTTGAGTGGCTAAACCAAAACGGAAAAAAAGTTCTAAAGTGTCACCGCGATGAAGTTGTTTATGCTGTTGAGACAAGTTGCCGAGCCAAGGCTAAAATTGTTGAAGAAGATGAAAAGGAAAAGGGGCAGAGAGCGCTTTTAAACTTAGGGCACACTTTTGGTCACGCTCTTGAGGCCGCGGCAGGCTTTGATGGATCACTTTTGCATGGTGAGGCTGTTTCGATTGGTATGGTTATGGCGTTTGAACTCTCTGTAAAGATGGATTTATGCGTGCAAGAAGATCTAGAGAGACTAAAGGCACACCTAACGGCTCATGGTCTACCGATTAATGCGGCTAATATTACTACAGATGCTGATCAATTGATTAGATCTATGAATCAGGACAAAAAAGTCAAAAATAATAAGATGACGTTTATTCTTGCTCGAGGTATCGGAGATGCTTTCATAACACAAGAGGTTGAAGAAGCCTCTGTTCGTGATATCTTGATGCAGTCTTTAGGAGAACAATAGATGGAATTAACCCTCTCTATTCTAGCAATATTTGTATTACTTTTATTATCGGGATTCTTTTCTGGTTCGGAAACAGCTTTTACAGCAGCTTCACGTGTGCGCCTTATGTCGCGCGAAAAAGAGGGCAATAAGCGCGCAGCAATGGTAAATAGAATCCGTGAACATAAGGATCGCATGATTGGCGCGCTTCTTTTAGGCAATAACCTTGTAAACATTCTTGCCTCTGCTCTTGCAACCAGTGTTCTTCTTAAGATTTTTGGAGAAATCGGTGTGGTGATAGCAACCTTGGTTATGACCATTATGGTTCTTATTTTTGCAGAGGTTCTTCCCAAGACCTATGCTTTCCATCATGCAGAGACCATGGCGATGCGCTTGGCCCCTACAATACGCTTTGTTATTATGATTTTTGCCCCAATAACAGAAACCGTCACATGGATTGTTAGGCGCGTTTTAAAGCTATTTGGTGTAGATATCTCTAAAGTTGGCGTTGGTTCCCACTTAGAGCTTCTTCGTGGCGCTATTGAGATGCATCAAGGGGAAGAAAAGGATACACAGGAGCAGCGTGCAATGTTGCGCTCTATACTGGATCTCGCAGATGTTGACATTGAAGAGATCATGATCCACAGACGTAATGTCGAAATGATCAATATAGATGATCCCATAGACCAAATCGTCAAACAGGTTCTAGATAGCCAATATACGAGAATACCGCTCTGGAAAGGCGAGCCAGATAATATTGTGGGTGTTGTTCATACCAAAGAATTGCTTAGAGAGATTTTGGATACTGGAGGAGATATAGGTAATATTGATATATCAAGAATATCAATGTCCCCTTGGTTTATTCCAGAAACCACCGACCTATATGGACAGTTACAGGCTTTCCGCGAAAGAAAAGAACATTTTGCTTTGGTTGTAGATGAATACGGCTCTTTCATGGGTATTGTCACCCTTGAGGATATTTTGGAAGAAATTGTAGGGGAGATAGACGATGAGCATGATGAAGAAATGCTTGGTGTTCGCAAGCTATCCAATGGCTCCTATATTGTCGACGGACGTCTAACAATTAGAGATCTAAACCGTGAATTTGACTGGCGCTTACCAGATGATGAATATGCAACCATTGCAGGGCTTATTTTGTTTGAATCGCAGATGATTCCTGAAGTAGGGCAATCCTTTCGTTTTCACAATTTTCAAATCGATATCGTGCGTAAACAAAGAAACCAAATTACTTTGGTACGCATCACTCCTCCAAAAGAGCTATAAGTCTTTATGCATCGCTTCAATGTTTTGCTTTAAATGTGCAGGATTAATTGTGCCTATAATTGCAGATGATGTAGCCGGGTGCTTAAATACAAACTCTAATGATTCTTCAACGTTTTTTATATGCCCGCTAGATAGCACTTTTTTAAGGATGATGCCTTTTTGGTGTTTCAAGGCAAAATCAAGAACAGGTTTTTCATCAGGATAATTGGAATTATAGCTTATCATAGCAACGTCCAGTAACTCTAATGCCCGAATTCCGCCTTCTACTGTTTTAGTGGATGCTCCAATGGTTTTTACCAAACCCTGTTCTTTGAAATCATGCATGGTTTTGACCAGATCGTCTTGTGCCAGAATATCTAAATCATTGCCGTCTGAGTGAATAAGAAAAACATCTAGATAATCAGTTTGAAGTCGCTGTAAAGAGCGTTCGAGACTATATTTGAAATGGTCCGAAGAAAAATTGAAAATTGATTTTCCATTTTCATATTCTTCACCAGCTTTTCCAACAATCACCCATTCCTGTCTTTTTCCTTTTAGTAAGGTGCCAAGACGTTCTTCACTACTACCGTATGCAGGGGCTGTGTCCAATGTGTTAATACCAAGGTTTTTTGCTAGATCTAATAAAGCAGATAAGTGCTCTTCATCAGGGATTTCAAATGATTCAGGATATTTTACACCCTGATTACGCCCAAATTTAACAGTGCCCAAACCTATGCGTGATACATCAATACCTGTCTGTCCGAGCTCTACTTTTTCCATTTTGCTTTATCCCATGGCGCTGTAGCGTAATCAACTGAGGGCAAAAAAGAAAAATCAGTTTCTTTTTGTGAAGGAGTAATATTTCTTTTTTCTATCTCGTTCAGGATCATATCGGAGAGCAGAGGTGCAAATGTAAGTTTGGTGGGCCAACAATATAATACATTATCAACCCGATGTATTGTGGGTGTATTCGGCATCCAGTGGTCTGTCTTTGATTCTCCTTCTATCCGGTCTATTGTAAGTTCGGCCCATTCAATTTTAGAAAAGTCGCATGCAGGAAGGTATTTCTTTAAAGATTCTATCATATCCTTATATAGATTTTTAGGATCGTCCTCCTTTTTTCTTTCGGCTACACCACCTCCAAGGTACCAAACTAAAGTACCATTCTCCGTTTCATGTGTGGTAACCGAGGCAACGGGCTTATCTGTTTTGCCAACAAAATGTGCGAATAGGGGAAAGGGAGCAGGTTTTAACATAGCTTGCATTAATGGGCGTTTTTGAGTTTCAAGGCCTTTTGCATGACCGTAGTGTTTTGCAATCTCATGATTGCTTGCCGCACTTGTTAAAACTACATACTGTGTCTTAATGTCGTTTTCTTCCAGAAATTCCATTGGACAAGCAGCTTGCTGAAGAGTTAGTTTTTTTATTGAATTTCGGTAAGGTTCGGCAAGGGCGCGTATGACAGTAGGGATATTCAAAACCAATTCATCCATAAAGATTATTGATCCCCTAAAACCTGATTTTTTGATGTCTTCAGGCCATTGATCAATAGGTATTTCATGCGCCGTTTCACCTAGGGTTTTTTGCGTTATAAGAGCTTTAATTCCTCCCATAAATCCTGCGGGTATTAAAAGATTTTGGGATTGTGCATTTACGACGGCTGACTGTATATCAACATCACCATTACCTTCCAAAGAAGCGCGCCATCGTTGCGGCATTTTGCTTATAGATTTAGCGAGCTTATTTACTTTTCCTACAAGCGTAAACTTTAGTCCGGAATGAATAATCCCTTGCGACGCAATTGTCTGGCCTCCGCCAATAAACTCTTTTTCCAAAAGTAATACGTCATAGCCAAGTCTTTTTAGACGATGGAAGGTCCATAAGCCGGCAATACCAGCTCCAAAAATAACGACATCAGGTGATTTTGCCATGGCATTGCTTATATTTCTTCCCAGATCCGCAAGGGCAGGGTGCATTTCTTGGTGTTTTACCCCATGTCTGTGTATTAGTAGGGTCAAACGCATGCTTTTGAGGGAATGGTTCAATATTCTGATCTCCAGCAGTAGATTTTCCCTGCTGTTTCAATGCTGGATCCATGCGGCTTTCTTTTATATCTTCTTCTGAAGTGCGGCGTGCAACGAGGGTTCCACCACCTAATTCATCCATATTGATCTCTACCAGACAAAGTGTTTGCGTTATGCTTTCACGCATAGAGTCGAGCATGTTTTGGAATAAAGAGAATGCTTCGGTTTTATATTCATTCAAAGGGTCTTTTTGGCCAAAGGCTCTCAAATTAATACCCTGTCGTAGATGGTCAAGATTAAGGAGATGCTCTTTCCAGTGCTGGTCTAGCATTTGTAGCACAATTGATTTTTCTATCTGTCGCCAAACTTTAGGGCCTGTATTTGCTGCCTTTTCTGCCATTTTCTTATCTGACGCTTCTATGAGCCTCGTCATAATTTCATGGTCTGCAATCCCTTCTTCTTTTGCCCATTCACCAACTGGTAACTGCATATTTAAGAGGCGCATGACCTCTGTTTCTAGAGTATTAGTATCCCATTGTTCGGCATAAGTTCCCGCAGGAATGCACATAGTGACAGCATCTTCAATAGCATCATGACGCATATCAGTAACCATTTCCTCTACATTCTCTGCATGCATGATTTCTCGACGTTCTTCATAAATTTCTTTACGTTGTCCATTCATGACATCATCGAATTTAAGCAGGTTTTTCCTCATTTCGAAGTTCATAGATTCTACTTTTCCCTGAGCCCGTTCAAGCATCTTGGAAATCCATGGATGTTCAAGGGCCTCACCTTCTTCTAGCCCAATTCGCTTGCTATTTAGTAACCCCTCCAGTTGCTGTCCGGCAAAGATACGCATAAGATCATCTTCTACCGATAGGAAAAACATAGAGGCACCAGGGTCACCCTGACGTCCCGAACGTCCTCTTAGCTGATTATCGATGCGCCGAGATTCATGTCTCTCTGTTCCAACGATATAAAGGCCCCCAGCTTCCTTTACCAGTTGCTTTTTCTTTTCTACATCAGCTCTAATTTCTTCTTCTGCCTTTTGTTTTTTATCATCAGGCCAGCTTGGGTCAATTTCCTGTTCAATACGCATCTCGGCGTTTCCGCCTAGCTGAATATCGGTTCCTCGTCCCGCCATGTTTGTTGCTATTGTAACAACACCTGGCTGTCCAGCCTGTCCTACAATATAAGCTTCTTGCTCGTGATGACGCGCATTCAGAACGCTATGATTTATTTTTGCTTTCTTTAATCTGGCAGAAAGCTCTTCAGACTTTTCAATTGAGACCGTTCCCACAAGAACAGGTTGCTCACGCTCTTGACAGTCTTTAACAAGTGTTAGTATTGCATCTTCCTTCTCTCGCAGTGATTTGTATATTTTATCTTCGTGGTCCTCTCGCGAAATAGGTTTATGTGTAGGTATAGAGACAACACCGAGTTTATAAATTTCTTCAAATTCAGCAGCTTCAGTCATTGCTGTTCCTGTCATACCGGCAAGTTTTGGGTACATACGGAAGTAATTTTGATAAGTAATAGAGGCCAAAGTTTGGTTTTCATTTTGGATATCAACGTTTTCTTTAGCTTCAATTGCCTGATGAAGCCCCTCTGACAAACGGCTGCCTTCTTTCATGCGTCCTGTGAATTCATCGATAAGAATTACTTTTCCGTCTTTTACAATATAATCCTTCTCACCTTGAAAGAGTTTATGCGCGCGAAGGGCTTGGTTTACATGGTGTACAATAGAAATATTATTCATGTCATACATGCTGCCTTCAGGCAAAATACCTTTTTCTCTTAGCAGTTCTTCAACGTGTTCCTGCCCTTTTTCTGTTAGAACAACGCTTCTGTGCTTTTCTTCTAGATCAAAGTCATCTTTATCTAATAAAGGTATAATCTTATCTACAGAATTATAAAGCTCGGTATTTCCTTCAGAGGGGCCTGAAATAATAAGGGGCGTTCTGGCTTCATCAATAAGTATAGAGTCTACCTCATCGACAATGGCAAAATTAAACGGGCGCTGAGCCATTTGATCTAGCCTGAATTTCATATTGTCACGGAGGTAGTCAAAACCAAACTCATTATTTGTTCCATATGTGACATCTGCAGCGTAAGCTTTTTGTCGTGCATCAGGAGATAGATTGTTGGTAACACAGCCAGTAGTTAGTCCTAGAAATTCATATACTTCTCCCATCCACTCGGCATCACGAACTGCGAGATAATCGTTAACTGTAACAACATGTACGCCTTCACCAGAAAGGGCATTCAGATAAACAGCAAGCGTTGCAACAAGCGTTTTACCTTCACCGGTTCTCATTTCTGCAATTTTTCCCTCATTGAGAGCAATGCCACCGATTAACTGCACATCATAGTGTCTTTGGCCTAGTGATCTTTTGGCAGCTTCCCGTACAACTGCGAAAGACTCATGCAAAAGATTTGGAAGTGGCTCTCCATTTTTCAATCTTTCACGGAAGATATCAGTTTGATTGCGGAGTTGCGAATCATCCATAACTTCATAACGTGGCTCAAGCGCGTTGATAGGTTCAACGTGCCTACTTAGTGTCTTTAAAACACGATCATTAGAAGAGCCAAAAATTTTTGTTGCCAAACCCAGTACCATAAAAACTCCTGAAAAAGTTTAAGTCGTTCTGATATAAGGTGCAAAACACCCTACGTCAACAACCGCTCTGTGGGTAATGCGTATAATTAGTGTTGAAAACCGTTAACCCATTCGCTAGGGTTCAAGAACTATTACAAAAAATTTTAACATGAGTTAGAGGAAAATCATGACTGACGAAAAAAGACTTAGTCGTAAGCCTTATTTGGCGCAACATGGAAATGCACTGGTTGTCGTGCTTGTAGTGTTGCTTGTAGCCGCTCTTGGCGGTATGGCCTATATGTCGGGTAAGATGGATTCTGTAAAAGGTGACATGGACACAGATGTTGCCGAATCAGAATCATCGGCAGGACAGGAAAACCCAGTAGTAGCTGTTGTAAATGGAAAAGATATAAAACGTCAGGAGGTTTTGAATCTTATGGGTGATATGCCCGCTCAAATGAGGCAAATGCCTGTCGAGCAGCTTTTTTCTTTGGCAATAGAGCAGCTTATTAATAATCAGATTGTCGATAAGAATGCAGCTAAATCTGGTCTTGAGAAAGATGAGGATGTTAAAAAGCAGCTTAAAATTGCTAAAACCCAAATAATTCGCACTAAATACGTAGAAAATGAAGTGAAGGCCAGAATTACGGAAGAAAAATTGAAAAATGCCTATCAGGAGTATTTAAAAAATTTCCCAGAAATTGAAGAAGTGAAAGTTGCCCATATTCTTGTAGGAGATGAAGATACAGCAAAGTCGCTGATCAAGAAGTTAAATAATGGTGATGATTTTGCCTCTTTAGCAAAAGAAAACTCAAAAGATGGTACTGCGGCTAATGGTGGAGAACTTGGTTATTTTGCTAAAAGCGATGTTGTCCCTTCGTTTGCTGATGCTGCGTTTGCAACCCAGGTTGGCACTTATACTAAAAAGCCTGTGAAGTCAGATTTTGGATATCACATCATTAGAGTGGATGATAAAAGGACAAGACCACCAGCGCCATACGAGCAGGCCAAGCCTTTTATAGAGCAAGAGCTTCAACGTGAGCTTTTAGGTGAAGTAATTCAGGATCTTCGAAAAGATGCCGACATAGAGCGCTTTGATATTAATGGTAATCCGTTACCTGAAGATCAAGAGCCTGCTGCTGGCGATGAAGAGTCAGAACAGCAAAGTGATTTGACTGAAAAAGGTGTAGAAGAAGAGTCTGCTGATCGGGTTCAGGAATAGAATTTATATAGTTATATTAAGTATTAAAAGCCGCGATTTTTATGTCGTGGCTTTTATTTTAGGAAACACTTATGAACCAAACTCAAACCTGTAAACAAGCCTTGGATTCTCCAAAGCCGGAAAAGGCTCCTGATTTGCCAGTACTTTTGGTTGCTGCTGCTGCTCTTGTAAATGAAAAAGGGCAGGTTCTATTGGCGCAGCGCCCTAAAAATAAGTCTATGGCAGGGCTTTGGGAATTTCCAGGCGGTAAAGTGGAAGAGGGTGAGACGCCTGAATACGCTCTTATGCGTGAATTGGAAGAGGAACTTGGTATAGAAACAAGAACATGCTGTTTTTCGCCTGTTGGCTTTGCTTCACATAGCTATGACAGTTTTCATCTGCTTATGCCACTTTTTATATGCAGAATTTGGCGTGGAGAAATTAAACCAAAAGAGGGCCAGTTAACTCGGTGGGTTTATCCTCAGGATATGTATGATTATCCTATGCCGGAAGCGGATATTCCACTTATTTACCAATTGCGTGATCACTTGTAGTAAGGTGCTGATATGCATTGTTCGGTTACAGATCTTGAAAAATTTTATGACACGGAAATCGGGGTTATTGTCCGTAATATCCTTCAGAAGCATATTAATGAAATATGGGTAGATACGCATGGGTTAAGAATATTGGGCTGTGGTTATGCCATTCCTTATTTAGATGATTTTTATCATAACGCCGAGCGTGTTTTTGCAATGATGCCTAAAAAACAGGGGGCAGGTCACTGGGTTCCACGTAATAAAAACCTTGTATTGATGAGTGAAGAAGATCGTATGCCCATAGAGAACAGTTCTATAGATCGAATTTTGTTAATCCATCACCTTGAAGCTTGCGATAATTTAAAGACCTCCTTAAGAGAAATATGGAGGGTATTAAAAGGAAACGGCAGATTACTTGTTATTGTGCCTAATCGTATGGGGATGTGGGCTAAGGCAGAATGGTCGCCCTTTGGACATGGGCATCCTTTTACAGCCTCACAGGTTTGTGGATATTTGAAAGACAGTTTATTTGTACAAGAGCATTATAAATCTGCACTTTTTGTTCCACCGATACCTGATTCTCCTGTCATGATGAAATCAGCAAATATTATTGAACGGACGGGAGGACGTCTACTTCCTTTTGTAGCTGGCGTCCATATTGTAGAGATGAGCAAGCAACTATACGCGAAGGCAGACAGTGGGGGCGGGGGCTCTGCGGTTTTAGCCAAAACCAAAGAAATTCTAATAGGAAAGACAAGCAGTGTTCCTCAAGGTTTCTTTCCTGATGGGCAAAGAAGTAACAAGCATAAATACAAAATCATTCCAGCCCATTGATTTATCTCCAGCTTACATGTAGTAAGGCTGTATCAGGCAAGGTTTGCAGGGCATAAATGCAAAAAAAGTTAGATGAAATACGTCTAGAAATTGACCAGATTGACAATCATGTTCACGATTTGTTAATGCAGCGTGCCGCTTTGATTGCATCAGTTGCTGCGGCCAAAAAAAAAGATGGGCTTCAGGTGGTGCAGCCAGCACGCGAAGCGCGTATGATGCGACGCCTTCTTACACGCCATAGTGGACCATTACCAAGAGCAACAATTGTAAGAATATGGAGAGAACTTGTTGGCTCTGTTTCTCTTCTACAGGCAGGTTTAAGCGTTACCGTTGTATCTGAGAATGATGACAAAGTGCGTTGGAATATGGCCAAAAACTATTTTGGAAGTGCAATTCCAATGTATCAAGAATCGTCTTACGAAAAGGCAGTACATGACCTAGAAGAAGAAAAAGTTTCATTCTTAGTTTTACCTTGGCCAAAAAATCAAAAATGGTGGGTTACCCTTTTGGGTAGAAAGCCAGATCAAAAGCTTTCTATTATTTGTCTTCTTCCATATGTGTTAGAAGATCATGAATCAAGCAATATTGAAGCAAAGTCCGTTGTCCTCTCCAAAATAAATTTTATGCCATCGGATCAGGATAATAGTTTTATAGGGTTTAAGGTAGAGCAAGAAATTACTCTGGAAGAAATAGAAAATTTTGCCTCAAAAGCAGGCATAGCGGTAATCAATATTTTTTATGAAAAAAATAATTATCTTATGGAATGTGAAGGTTTTATAGAGCAAGACTCTGGAGCGGCCGTTGCTCTTTATAAGCAGTTGGGAAGTAACTGCACTTTTTTTGATGTTTTAGGCGGGTATCCGGTGATGCCGGATATTTCATAGCTTACGTTTAAAACATATAAAAACTAATTCCTAAATTTTAAGAGAAAAAAATGATTGAGAAAATAACAATTATTGGCATGGGGTTAATCGGCTCATCACTTGCCAGAAACATAATGGAACGAAAACTTGCTAAAACACTGGTTGCAGCAGATGCAGATCAGGCTGTATGCCAAAAAGTTGTTGATTTGGGCATTGCTGATTTTGTTACAGACGATCTAGCGCAAAGTGTCAAAGATAGCAGTCTGGTTATACTCTCTGTACCTGTTGGTGCTATGGGACATGTGGCAAAAATTATAGCCCCGCATTTAAAAGAGGGTGCAATTATTACAGATACGGGCTCAGTGAAAGGATCTGTTGTAGATGCAGTTGCTCCCTTTTGTCGCTCAGGGATAGATTTTGTCCCGGCTCATCCTATTGCAGGGACGGAGTTCTCAGGCCCTGAATCTGGCTTTCTAGAATTGTTTGAAAGGCGTTGGTGTATTTTAACGCCTATGCCAGAAACCAGTATAAGCGCGATTGAAGAAGTCACAAAGCTATGGGAAGCTTGCGGATCGATTGTAGAAATCATGGACATTAAACATCATGATCTCGTGCTGGGGATCACTTCACATTTACCCCATTTAATTGCCTACACGATTGTTGGAACCGCAACTGATTTGGAAGACGATATCAAATCCGAAGTTATTAAATTCTCAGCAAGTGGTTTCAGGGATTTTACGCGTATAGCGGCGTCTGACCCTACAATGTGGAGAGATGTTTTTTTAAATAACAAGCAAGCCGTTCTTGAGATTTTACAGAGATTTAACGAGGATTTGACGGCCTTGCAAAAAGCAATCCGTAAGGAAGATGGCGATTATTTATTTAACAGATTCGCAGAAACCAGAGCCATAAGAAAAGCTATCATTGATCAGGGACAAGCCTAATTCTTTTAAGATTCGTGAAGCGGCATCTCCATAATTTTTATGGGCCCCAAATAAATTTTGTTCTTTTGGGTAGTGATAGATGTTTTGATTACCCCATCTCTTTGAAGTGCTTGTAAAGCAAAAGTTAAGGTCATTGCCTGTTTTTGCTTTATGATGTTTTTGCGTACTAAATCAGTAATAAAGGGTGCCAGGTTTTTAACATTGACCTCGAGGTCAAATACAGGGTAGGGGAGAGCATTAAAATCCATATGGCCTTTTACATTTAACTCAGTGTTATTGGCCAGCAAGGTTGCATCGCTTATTACCAATACCTCGTCTTTGAAAGCAAATTGCCCTTCTAACGAGTCGAATAAAACGATTTCATTCCAGCCCTCTTGAAATAATGTAATACCTCCTGTCTTTAAATCTATGGGCATGCCCATAATGGGCCAGCTTTCTGCCTTAATAAATTCTATAGCAAATTCCTCGTTTCTTGTTTTAATGAATTGCTGGTCCAAAGAAAATTCTATCTTTTTTGGAAAGCCAGAGATTTTAGGGGAGCCAAGTTCATACTTTGTTACTGCCGGTTGTTTTTTAATACTATCTAAAAAATTATTGGCAGATTTTTGTGTTATATTAGCTGCCACTTGCCAGTTTACAACGTATAATCCTGTTACCAAAATGATCGACATAACGGACACCGCTATAGACTTCACTGACTTTTGAGGCATAGTACTTTTTCCTTCTTCCATAAGCCTGCTTGTGGCTTCTTCTGTTTTCATTTCAAGCTCCTTCAAAATTTTATCAGGCTCGTTGGATGGCATGACAGGGGGCAAAAATTCAAATATAACTTTGCCCGGTTTTTTGCACCAAGAGTGCTTTGGATAAAAAACTGCCGTATTCAGTGCTAGAGGAATAATAGGGAGGCCGGAAGCTTCTTGCATTCGAAATACACCGATTTTGTAAGGTTTTTCTCTAGGGGTAATTTCTGGGCCCACACGTGTTCCTTGTGGAAATACAATAATAGGACGCCCTTGAGCGGCAACGCGCTTGGTTTCGTCCTGCATGGATTTTATTGCATTTTTAGGACTGCTTCTATCTATTGCGATAACATCACTTTTCCAAAGGTAACTCCCCCATAGTGGTATTTGTAACAGTTCTTTTTTTAAAACAATTGCAGGGTCCTTAAACAAAATATGGAGTTTAAGAGTTTCATAAGCAGATTGGTGCTTTGCTGAAACAATATAGGATCCTGCTTTGGGGAGATACTCCAGACCTCTTATTTCATAGGTTAGACCAAGTATATATTTTTCTAAAAAAGCCGTGGTATGAACAAAAGCTTTGACAACTGTCAGGAACGCTTTGCGGGGTAGCATAAGCGTTGGTATCAGCAACACGCAGCTAAGGGCTGTTAGAGCATAAAAACAGATATTAAATATTGTTGAGCGAAATAAATTTTTGGTCATATTTTTTGTATGATAGCACTATAAAGCGATAAATAAATTTATTATATTCACTGAAGGCCAGAAGCCAAAAGTCAAAATTGTAAATTTCATTACTTTCTTCAGGTACGGGATGCGGTATGATTTCTATAAAACCCAATTCATTTTCAAACTCAAGCAAAGAGCGCTTCATATGATAAGCCGATGTCACCAACCTTATTGATTTTATGTCTTTATCCAGTGCCCAAGATTTTGTTTCCTGAGCGTTTTCTATAGTAGTTCTTGCTTTATATCCCAAAGTTATGCAGCACTCGGAGAACTTATCTTTTTCTGGCCATGATGCTAGTATCTCGTCAATATGCACACCTACGTGAACACCTGTTATAAAAAGTTGCCCTGAAAATCCTGAAGAGAGCAAATCAAGGCCTGTATCAATTCTCATGCCTCCGCCAGTCAAAACAATGATGGCATCTGTTTCTGTATTATTACGCTCGGGACGTTTTATGAAAATATCTGTCACATAAACAAGATACCCAGCAAGCCACAGGGTAACTATGAAAGGAAAAACAAAATGAGAAATTTTTTTAATCATAACTAGTTTTACGGCATTTTTACCAATTTGCGCAAGACTGCAAGTCGTGAGGACGTGGACGCAATAACGCAGATAATAAGAGGAATTAAAAACAACATAGTTACTGAAGAAAAAGAAAGATATATCGTAGGGATCATAGAGGATCCGGAATGATTGGATAATACACTAATGAAAAATATAGTTACTAAGCCCAAAACAGTTCCAACAAAACTTCCTTTTATCGCAAGAAGAAGAGCGTGAAACTGGAACTGTCTGGCAATGTAGCTGTCGCTCGCTCCTATAGAATGCAGTAATTCCACTTCTTTTTTGTATATTGCGAGGCGTGTCTTAATTCCTGCTGTAATTGCTGTGATTGTTGCACCGCTTATAATGAAAGCAATAAGTATGGATAGTGCGCGTAAAGTATTTGCAAAAGCGATAAGATCAGCAAGCCATTCTTTATGGGTTTCCAAATTTGCATATTCTGATAATTCTCGGAGTTCATTTTGCAACGTGTTTAAACTTGCTTCGTCGGTATTTTTTAATTCTATCGCAATAAGTCCCGGTAAGGGAATGTCTGTTAACTGCAATCCATCTCCAATCCATGGAGAAATCAGTTCCTGTATTTCTTCCCCGGATAAAATACGAAGTGACTTCAAAACCGGATTATTTTTTAAGCCTTTAGCTATTTTTTGTGTTTCACGTTGCACAGTAGTATTAGACAAAAGGTGACCGTCATCTGTTTCTACGCTTATTTCAATTGTTACCTTATTTTCAAGGCCTGAGGACCAACGATTAGTCATGTTATTTAAGGCTGATACTCCACCAAAAGCAATTACAGCCAAAAAGCTCATGAGACTAATAAGGAAAACCAGAAATTTTGTATCTTCACTTTTGTGCAGAGGGATATCGCAATCATAATAGCCAACATTTCTGAGGATATATTTTATCAAACGGATTTTTTCAAGTTGGTAGAGTATCTTGATATACCATGCGTCTTTTACTATTTTGGGAACCTTGTTTTTTTTCATTTTAAAAAACATTCCTTATTTTCTGCACTACACGGTTATTTGACGGATTATATTTAAGGGTGCCGTTTGCAAGTTTTAGACAGGGATGGGCAAATTGTTCAATAATTTGTGAATTATGTGTTGCTATAAGAATTGTTGTGCCCATACGGTTAAGTTGTTCAAACAAACCCATTAACCTGTATCCTATGTCATCATCAAGGTTACCAGTAGGCTCATCAGCTAGCAGAAGCTTAGGTTGAGTAATAACAGCCCTGGCAATTGCAATACGTTGCTGCTGTCCCCCTGATAAGGTGTGAGGTAGAGAGTACTTATCATTTCTCAAACCAACCCAATCCAGCAATTCACTCACATGGTTTTTAATTTCTGCATCCGGCCTTTCTGCAATTCTTAAGGGTAGGGCCACATTATCAAATGCAGATAAGTGTTCTAGTAATCTGAAATCTTGAAATACAACGCCTATACGTTGTCTCATTCCAAATAACTCCTCCCGTTTTAGAGAAGAGGTCTCTTTCTCAAACATAGAGATACTACCTGATGTAGGCATATTACCAAGTGACAGGAGATTCATAAGTGATGTTTTTCCCGATCCACTCGGTCCTATCAAAAAATGATATGACCCAGCCGTAAGTTCAAAACTCACATTATGAAGAATTTCCTCTCCATTGTCGGTGTATTTAAAACCAACTTGTTTAAACTTGATCATCTAGTGTATTACTTCTCTTGGCTTTTGTGCATCTAGAATAAATTGAATGGCTTGTGTCCTTTTATACGGGTTTGAAATGGTTCGTGCTGATTTATATGCATCCTCATATAGCCCAGCTGATGCAAGTATTTCTGCAACAATGCCATAGGCTTTGTTTCTAAATGCAAGGCTTTCAATTTTTTCTATACTTATCTTTGCGGCCTTAAAGTTCCCTCTTTCTGCCTGTATTTCAGCAGTCTCTCCATACGCCTTATACCTTAAAGCATCATTTTCCATTTCTGAAGCTGTTTGCCAAGCACCTTCGTTATCACCGGCAAAGGCCTGGGCCATCGCGATATAGGTAAGAGCAATGGCATAAGAGGGAGGATGTGTAATCTTTTCTGACTCTCGCCTTAATGAAGAAAACATCTCATCTAAGTCTGTTTTTGTATGATCTTGCGCCGCCAAAGTCATAGCAATACCACGAATTGTCATGGCTTTCGTATCTGGTGTCTTAATTTTTTCAATGAGCGATAAACCAACTTCAAAATTACCTTCAAAGGCATGGGTTTTAGCAGCTTCTCGGTATGTTTGATCTCTCCATGCCACATTATCAATGCTTTCCGCACTACGAATAATTTCCTCAAGCAAACATGATCTATCACTGATAGGGCAAGTATTTTCCTGTTCCTGAGCATATAAAGGAAATGCTGTAGTAAGAAAAAACAAAAAAATCGGCAAAAATAGTGCAAATTTATGGTACATATATAGTTCCTGTGTTTTTTGCCCAATTCTGGCAAACTCTTAATATTATATTTGTACTAAACTCGCATGTGAAAGAGAAGAACCTGATTGCAATGATAGTAACTTGTCCCAACTGTAATTGCCAATTTAAGCTTGATATCGCGCTTTTAGGAGAGAATGGTCGTGATGTCAGGTGCTCTGTTTGTAAGGAAACTTGGTACCAGGAGTTAGACGAGGAGCTATTAAAGAAATTTCATGAAGAGCAAGCTGTTGAAGAATTTGAATCTGTTATAGAAAATGTTGCGGCTGATATTGATGAGAAATTTGAAGAGATTAAAGAGAGGGTAGAAGTAGAGCAGGAGCTATCTGTTTCAAAATTTGTTAAAGACTCTAGGGACGTGAAACTAAGCTACGCAATAGCTGCTTGCTTCTTTTTATGTATTTTTACCTATCTCCTTTTAAACAACCAAGCCATAATCAATAATAATCCTGCGATGAATGGTTTTTATTCATTGTTTGGAATAAGTGTACCAGTTCCTGGCAAAGGACTAATTTTTGATCAGATTGCTGCTGAGGATAATGGAGAGACCTTAAGAGTCGCAGGTAAAATCACGAATCTCATGTCTGAGCCAAATAACATTCCTTTTTTAAAAGCAACTTTAACAGATCACGAAGATAATCCTATAAAGGAGTGGTATGTTAGGCCTCCCAAAGAGTACTTAGAACCAGAGGAAACGGCTGAATTTGACTTCCTTTATTACAAAGAGGATGAGGAGCAAGCTCTGGATAATTCAAATATACATCTTCGTTTTGCTTTGCTTTCGGAGATTGCGGCACCTAGAATTGGCGAAGAAGACGGCGGTAGTAGTCAAGCTCATCATCAGGACGATTCAAATCACCCGAACGCTCACGAAGCTGACGAAGTATCTCATCCACACGCTTCTTCTCAGCCTCATCCGGAACTTTCACGCGAGAACCATGAGGATTCCCGTTCTCCTGATCCTCACCACTAAATGGACGCCCCAGAGGATCATAACGCTGGCCACCACTAGGCCCTATACCAACCATTTGTTGCATGCGTTTTTTAAGCTGCTCACTTAAATTCTTTTGTGCCTCCTTTAAATGTTTTATTGCTTTTTCCTGATGTGGAATAGAACCTTCCGGATTGCTATGACCTAAAGCATCCTCAGAACCTCTCATTTCCTGCTCAGCAAGCCCCATGTTTTCAGGTATTTCATCAAGCTGTTCTGCTGATTCCAGCATAAGCTGGCCTAGAATATAACGCAGTGCTTCTTGCTCTGATTTTCCTTCATCGGATGTGTCCCCCTGATTCTTAGAATTCAGACTTTTTTCATTTCTGGGAGAGGGAGGTGGAGAAGTTTCAATACCAAACTCCTTAAGCATATCTTCTATGGTAGGCATGTTTTGTGGAGAACCAGTTTGTCCGTTCTTAAATATTTTAATTCTTGCTTGCTCTTGTGTTTGCCCAAGCAATTTTTCTTGCCTCTCAATTAATTCTTGAAGTTCGTTTATACCTTTGTCCATGGTTTGCATATCCATTGGCATGCGCGGCATCATTGACGGATCCATCATTTCCATCATTCTTTGCATCTGAGACATAAGTTCTTGTGCTCTTTGCTCATCGCCGTTTTTAAGAGCTGATTCCATTTCCTGTATCATTTTTGATAGCATATCGGGTGAAATCATTTGGCTGAAATTCTCTGGTTGGATTTGTGGAAACTGCTCTCCATTCGCTATACGTTTTTGTATTTCTCTCTGCATTTCTGAAAAATAATTTGCCATCTTTTCCCTTAGGTTATCCATTAGTTTGGAGATTTCCTCTTCAGAAGTATTGGGATCGCGCATTGCATTTTCAAGTTCGCGCTGCGCATCACGTAGCTCGCGCATTGCAAGAGAAAGATTTCCTTCCTCTATGGCAATTGCGGTATGCCACAAAAGTTTTATTACCTCTTTTGCGGCAACAATTTTTTCCTTTTCATTTTTAGAATTTGTATAATTAAGGCGTGCACTTGATGTTTTTATTGCTAAGTAAATCACAGGGTCGTTTTGAAAATAATCTGGAGCACTAAGTAAAGTTTCAAGGTTAAGCGCTATTTCAGAAAAGCTTTCTTTATAATTCCACGCAAGTTTTTTTCTCATAGCGATTAAAGATTTTGCCATGGGGTGTTCAAAAATGCGTTCTGGGAGGACGAGTTCAATTTTATCAAGAGTAGCTTTTTGACCTTTATGGTCAAAGACTGTGTATTCAAACGTGACTGGTAAGCCGGCCCATGTATGCCAAGCCATGTCATAGATGGGAGATATTTTAAATTCCTTTTGTGGTTCCGACATTACCAACCTTGTGTCAAAAGCGGGGCTACCCAGAGGACGATCTTCGACAATTTCATCAATATCCATTTTTAATTGTAAGTCTTTGACGCCGTAGTCATCTTTTACAATTAGGTTAACCCTAAGTTGTGCGTTATCAAGAAACTCATAAGATGCATGCTCTTGATTCTCACTACTATTGTCTTGATTCTCCTGTTTCTTTTTTTTACCTCGATGTATTTCGGGGGGCTGATCTTTTATATAGTTATATGGCCAACTGGCACGCGGAATAATACCTTGATAAACGGAAAGGGAGGTTCCTGTAGCAATAGTTGTTTCAATGTCATACAAACCCTCTCCCAGATAGTTCATAGAAGAAACTTTGTTACCATTATAAAGTTTAGGAGCTAGCCACTCGCCTAATAGGCTGTGCACACGTACCCTTACTTTACTGTCTTCCGGGATATCAAGTTTTTTGTTATACGCTCCGTAGCCTGATAAATGTACATTTGGCTGTCTTGTGTATTCTGGGGGTGTAATCCATAGATTTGTTTCTTTACCATTTGATATCATATAAGAAGGGCTTACCGGAAAAAGCCCATCAAAAATTCTTGATTTCCAATTACTACCGGCAATCATAAGGCCAGAAATAAAGATAAGGACAGCTATAAACCTTATAGCAGTGGGGTCTTTACGCGATAGTATGGCTTTTAATCTAGGAGTTTTAAGTAAATTAAGGGCATGAAGAATATTCTTTTGGCCAAAATCCCAAAGTGTACGTGTTTCACGTTTCTTGGGGTTGGCAAGTATGTCATCCAAGAGAGAGATATGTCCCTGTGGTAAATTACTCCTTTTTTCTAATGCTTTATCTATTTCGCGTTCATTTGGAAAATAAAAAGAAAGGACATCCCTTTTTATAAAGTAAAACAGCCCTATAAAAAAGCATAACGAGGTAAGAAAACTGACTGTTTTTCCTAGAAATACAGGGATTTCTAACATCCACAACCCTAAAAAAAGTAAAACCCAAAAGAAAAATCTCCATCCATGAAGAATGATATTTTCTATTGAAAGCACAAAAAAAGCCCCCCTGCGTCTTCGTGCAAGGCTTTCCAGAAAAGGTCTGTTTTCAAAATCTAGCGGGTCAAGCATATACCTAATATGATACATGGTTTTATTGGACTAACCCAACAAAAGTTTTTTGATTTTTCAGTTTTCTCGACAGATTTTATTTGTTTTCCGAAAGCCAGTTTGGAATGGTTTCGCGGGTAAGCATTTCATCCAGAGTTTGTCTTTGACTTATTATTTCTACCCTATCTCCATCAACAAGTATTTCAGCTGCAAGAGGGCGACTGTTATAGTTTGAAGCCATGGAAAAGCCATAGGCACCAGCGGATCTAATGGCAATCAAATCTCCGGAGGCTACCGTCCTTAATTTTCTTTCCTTAGCAAATACGTCGCTGCTTTCACAAATTGGCCCAACAATATCATATATGGTTTCGTTATCACTTTTGGGGTTAACAACGGATAGCGCATGATAAGCATCATAAAGGGCTGGTCTGATTAAATCATTCATAGCAGCATCAAGAACTAAAAACGTGCGAGATGGTGTTTTTTTAACATACTGGACACTAGACAAAAGAATACCGGCATTACCAACCATGTAGCGTCCTGGCTCTATCTGTATTTCTGTCTCAAGAGGCACAATAATATCATTCACCCACTGTGCATAGGCCCCCAGATCAAGAAGAGCTTCGTCTTGATAGGCAATAGGAAACCCTCCACCAATATCCGTGCGCGTTACTTTGTGTCCGTGTTTACGAAGCATATTTACGAGGTCAGCCAGTTTTTCAAAGCCTGGTTTAAAAGTATCAGCTTGCGTAATTTGTGAGCCAATATGGATAGAAACACCGACTGGATTTACTCCGGTCATTTCACTGGCTTTTTTGTATAGATCGAGAATATCTTCTGCAGTATTTCCGAATTTATCTTCTTTACGTCCTGTTGATATTTTTGAATGGCCGCCACCAGAAATATTTGGATTGAGCCTGAATAGTATATCGGCAGTTTTACCCATGAGGCTAGCTTCATTCGCTATATTCTGTAACTCGTCATGGGCTTCAATGTTAAATTGCAATATATCAGCTTTAAGGCAAGAGCGTATTTCTTCAATGCTCTTACCGAAGCTGGTTGAAATTATTTTTTCACCTGAAAATCCAACTTTGATCCCCCTGAAAAGTTCTCCCTCGGAAACTATTTCCAGGCCGCAGCCTAAATTTTGTAGAATTTTCAATATAGCAATATTTGAATTTGCTTTGCAGGCGTAGCAAAGTAAAGGTTGACGATTTTCGGGAATAGCAAGTTCCATAGCTTTTTTTAGCGCATAAAATTGGCTCTCTATTATGGAGCGGCTATAGACATAACAGGGTGTGCCAAATTCACTGGCAATGTTTGTTAGAGTAACATTGTCAGCACACAAAACGTTGTTATGCTCAGTAAAACCTTTTTTCATTTCATAAACCTAATAATAGCTAAATACTCTTTTTCTCCATTCCTGGCATAGGATCTGTGCTAGCATCAGGATAAGTGCGTGGGAAAGTGTTATGCTCTGCACCTTCTGGGGGATCAACAAATGCTGGTTTGACCCCACATGAACTAAGAGCTAGTATTGTCAGGTATAAAAAGAGATATCGTAATTTTTTTTTATAATTCATGGTTTTTTTCCAAAGCAATTTCTTCTTGTTTATCGTGGAATAATAAAAAAAGAAACAATAAACTAGAACTTGCTGGATCTATGTAAGGGAAAAATAATGGCGGACGTACCTGTAAATTATTTAGAACGCTATTTTTTACCAGCAGGGCTAATCTTTGTTTTTTTTGTAAGTTGGGCTGTCTTTAATATTCATAACTATACTAAATTAAAACAGTTTGAAATTGAAATTACTTCTAAATTCAAAATACTCAAAATTAATGAAGATCCAGTCTATATTCCTGATATGGAGATTGCTGGGCCCGCCGGCGATATCATAAAGTTATCTGACAACAACGATAAATATACAGTTATGAATATCTGGGCAACTTGGTGTGCTCCTTGTGTCAAAGAGTTAGCGTCTTTACGAAGATTGAGTGAAGTTTTACCGTATGATAGCGGGTGGAGAGTTATCGCAATTTCAATAGATTCAGAAGAGAGTTTGCCAAAAGTAGCTGAGTTTACAGCAAAGTATAAAGTTGAGGATATTGCAAACTATTATGATTATAGTGGCGCACTACAAAAGGCAGTAAATATAGAAAAATTACCTATGACACTTTTAATAGACAACAGGGGGCGTATTCTTTACGAAGTCTATGGGGACGCTTTCTGGCATGACAAGGAAATCGTTGATTTTCTTAAACTTATTCGAAAAGTTTACTAATGTATGCGACTATTTTTTTTAAGGGTTAATTATAGCGTTTATATGCACTTTTTTAATACTATTTATGCTATTGTGAAAGAGCAGTATCAACGCTGCATCCACTTTCTTGCTTCATCAGGACTTATAATTTATGCAGGCTAAGCATGAAAATCTTGAAAGAATAACACAGGACCAACTCGATGCCCTTGTGGATTTACATGCTCGTTTTCTTAGTGGTCGTATAGGTGGTCGTCGAGCTTCTCTTGAAAATACGGATATGAGAGGGCTTTCACTTCAAGGAAAAGAGCTAAAGCAAGCAAGTTTTACTGCTTGCCTGATGAATCATATGGACTTATCGAATGCAAACTTTCAAGAAGCCGCGTTATATGCTTGTGATCTTAGTAATTCAAATTTATTTCAAACCGTTTTTGTTCGCGCTGATTTGAGAGGGGCAAAAATTGAAAATGCAAACCTTGAAGGGGCAGATTTAGAATCTGCGGATTTAAGAAGCGGGGGTGTTGCTTCAGGCGATAGTTTTGCAGGCAAGGCCAAGGTCGTTAATTTCAAGGGAGCGAACCTAAGTGGTGCAAGACTGGCCGGCTCTATGGCCTCTAATGCAGATTTTTCCGATGCAATGCTTGTTGGTGCAAATATGTGTAATTCTGATTTGCGTGGAGCCAAGCTTGAGGGTGCCAACCTCTCAAACGTAGAAATTAAAGGTGCCCAATTAAATGGAGCAAATGTTAAATCTGCAATTTTTATGGGCGTAGATTTGAATGAATTCAGAGATGTGGGAATGGATCTCTCTGAAGCAATTACCGATGAAAATATTGGTCGTTCTGTCTCTGATTTAGAGGAGCCATTACCACAGTTACTAGAATATCACCGTGAGTGGTTGGAGTATAAGGGGCAAAGAGGTAGGCAATTGGATTTAAGCGCTGTGGATCTAAGGATACTGGGTTCTTTGAAGCAGGAGCGTCTTACGGCTATCAGAGCATTCAAAACAAAATTTTTTGGAATGAATTTATACAAGGTAGAATTACAAAGTGCAGCTCTAGATGGTTCGGATTTTAGAAATTGTGATCTAGAGGAAGCAGATTTGAGAGGATCCTCATTTAAAGGAGCTAATTTTGCACATGCTAATTTAAAACGGGCCAATTGCTCGGCACTTATGTTGGGAGCAGGGGGCACAAGTCGCTTTAATCCATGTGATTTTGAAGGTTCCAGGTTGAGTTATGTTGATTTTACCGGCGCTCAATTAAAGGATGCAATTTTCAGAGGGGCAGATCTATCTTATGCAAACTTTACTGGCGCTGATGTTCGGGACGCAGATTTTACCGGCGCTGTTATGGACAACACTATATTAGAGGATATGCAATCCGCGGGAGCCCTTTTTGATAAGGATAAGAACCGCCCTGTTTTCAAAATACCTACCGAACAATAAGATTAGATTTTACTTTCCAGATCCGGTAAAGCTTCAAATAAATCTGCGACTAGGCCATAATCAGCAATAGAAAAAATAGGAGCTTCTTCATCTTTATTAATCGCTACAATGACCTTTGAATCCTTCATTCCCGCCAAATGCTGGATAGCGCCCGATATGCCAACGGCTATATAAAGTTCAGGAGCCACAACTTTACCAGTTTGCCCAACTTGGTAGTCATTGGGCACATAACCTGCATCAACAGCAGCTCTTGATGCCCCTATAGCGGCATTTAATTTGTCTGCAAGCTTTTCAATAAGCGTGAAGTTTTCTGCCGAGCCTAAGCCTCTGCCACCAGATATGACAACTTTGGCAGAAGTAAGATCGGGGCGCTCTGATTTAGAAAATTCTTGTTTTACAAAACTACTTAAGCCTTTTACCTGTGGGACAGAATAATCTTCTATTGTAGCATTACCCCCTGAGGCCTTAGCAGAATTAAATGTTGTGCCACGGACAGTAATTAGTTTGATGTTATCTGACGATTTAACAGTCGCAATTGCATTGCCTGCGTAAACAGGGCGCTTGAACGTATCTTCAGATACAACATCAATAATATCTGAGATTTGTTGGGTATCTAGTAATGCTGCTGCTCTGGGTAAAATATTTTTACCAAATGTTGTGGCGGGAGCCAAAACATGTGTGTAGTTAGTTGCTAAATCAACAATAAGAGGGGCAATCTCTTCAGCTAAGAAATGTTCTAAATGTGAGGCGTCTGCTTTTATAACTTTGCTAACACCTGTGATTTGTGATGCTTGCTCGGCTACGGAAGAACAATTAGAGCCCGTTACAAGAATATCAATATTTCTGCCTATTTTAATCGCTGCCCCTATTGTTGTTAGAGTAGCAGCTTTTAATTCCTTATTGTCGTGTTCTGCAAGTACAAGAATGCTCATATTCTAATTTCCTAAATAACTTTTGCTTCGTTCTTTAATTTGTCAATGAGTTCATCAACGTTAGAGACCATAATGCCCCCTTGTCGAACCGGAGGATCACAGACATTTAAAATTTCAAGGCGGGGGGTGAAGTCAACACCAAGGGTAGAGGGCTCTAGAACTTCAAGTTCTTTCTTTTTGGCCTTCATAATATCAGGAAGTTTAGCATATCGCGGTTCATTCAGCCTTAAATCAGTTGTAATAATGGCAGGGGTTTTTAATTCAAGGGTTTCAAGACCGCCATCAACCTCTCTTGTTACATGTAGAGAGTCATCTTGAAGCTCTAATTTAGAGGCAAATGTACCTTGAGACCAACCCAGAAGCGCAGCTAGCATTTGCCCGGTTTGATTTGAGTCATCATCAATTGACTGTTTCCCCATGATTACAAGATCAGGGCTTTCCTTATCTACCAAGGCTTTTAGAGTTTTTGCTACGGCTAGAGGCTCTACACCTCCTAAATCTGTTGGAATATCCGTTTTTACCAAGATTCCACGGTCAGCCCCGATAGCCATAGCTGTTCTTAGTTGTTCCTGTGCCTTTTCGGGCCCGATAGTAACCACAATAACTTCTGTGGCTTTACCTGCTTCTTTTAAACGTACAGCCTCCTCTACAGCGATCTCGTCAAAGGGATTGACTGACATTTTTACATTGGAGAGGTCTATTCCGCTTCCGTCCGATTTTACACGGATTTTTACGTTATAATCGACGGCTCTTTTGATTGGGACCATAATTTTCATTAAATAAATCTCCAGAAATAATAATTTTAGAGTTTTAACCCTGAGATAAATAAAAAGAAAGAGTTAATAAAACAATTGTAAAAGCTTGTAAACCCACACGTAACCACATGAGTTTATTACCATATTTCTTATTAAACTCCCCACCTTTAATCATAGAAACGATGCCAAGCAGCAAAACCGCAACCACAGAAATCAGAGAAAGAATAATGAGCATTGGAAGAAGGATATTCATAGAAAAATAATCTAAACATCTTTAAAGGGGTTGTATAGGGGGTTATTTTAGGCTATCCATTCCGGCGTTTAATATAACAACAAGAAATTTGACATAAACCCTATAAATGTGTATTAATACATAACTTATTGTGCATTAATTATGTATAAAACATAGGGTAACGGAATGATTATGCAGTATAGACAAAACGCATCAGATGTTTTCTGGAGTTATCGCTGGAGTTTGGGTTCTAAGCCCAAAGTGCACTTTGCGAATCCTAAGGCAAAAACAGATGCAATTTACTGTTTGGAGCAGCTTCAGTCTATTTTAAGATGCAGTGATGAAGAGAACAGCTTTATCCCTGTGCCCAGACATATAATGGAAAGTGCCTTAAGTGTTGTTAATGGACAAATGTCAGACGCGGCTTAAAGTCATAAAATAATTAACATCCAAGTCGGTTTCCGAAAGCTCAAAACATTTTTTTATGGGATTGAAAACTAGCCCCGTCGCGTTAACTGGGGTTAATTTCTGTCTTCTTGTTGATTTTGTAAGCTCAGATGGCTTTACGAATTTTTTCCAGTTATGTGTTCCAGTAGGGACCCAACGCAAGACATATTCAGCAGCTATGATCCCAAGGGCAAAAGATTTTGCAGTTCTGTTTAGTGTTGAAAGAATTAATAAGCCATCGGGCTTTAAACAATCTGCGCAACCGTCTATAAAATTATCTATATCAGAAACATGCTCAACAATCTCCAGAGCTAATACAATATCGTACTTTTCTTGAGTATGTTGCACATCCCCAGCAGTGTATTTTATATCCAGACCAGAATTTTTTGCATGGAGTTTTGCTACAGAAATCGCATTTTCATCTGCGTCTATTCCTGCAACATTCGCACCCATTCTCGCGAGAGGTTCAGTAACCAGACCTCCACCGCACCCAACATCCAAAATACTAAGCCCTTCGAGTGCTTTGAAATCGTTATAATCCAGGTTCTTATGACTGCAAATTTGCTTTTTTATGTATTCCAAACGCACAGGGTTTAATTGATGTAAAGGTTTGAAAGGACCGTTTTCATCCCACCAATGCTCTGAATCTTTTGCAAAATGATCAATTTCTGATTGCTCGATTGTCGTTTTTTCATTTGCTGTCATTGCAAATTCCTTTGATTTTTTTCTCGGCTACGAGTATGGATAACCCTTGGAAAAATTACAAGAGCACAATGGTTTAAGAGGCATGGCACTGATTGTTGCAAAATTTGGAGGAACTTCTGTCGCAGATATAGAGCGCATTGAGCGTGCTGCGGATAAAGTTGTGCGCGAAGTTCAGGCTGGGCATAAAGTTGTAGTTGTCGTATCGGCTATGGCAGGCGTGACGAATAAGCTTGTAGATTATTGTAGCCAAATCAGTCCTATGCATGATGTGCGTGAGTACGATGTTGTTGTTTCCAGTGGTGAACAAATCACTTCTGGTTTAATGGCAATGGCAATACAAAAGCAAGGGGTAACCGCCAGATCATGGCAAGGTTGGCAAATACCCATTAAGACAAATGACGTCCATGGTAAGGCCCGTATAGAAGATATTAGCACCGAAGAGCTGAATAGAAGGCTTGAAGCTGGAGAGGTTGCTATCGTGCCCGGATTTCAAGGTTTAACCGATAGAGGCAGAATTTCAACTCTAGGTCGGGGAGGGTCTGATACTTCGGCCGTCGCGCTAGCTGCCGCTTTAAAAGCTGATCGCTGTGATATATATACGGACGTTGATGGTGTTTATACAGCAGATCCAAGAATAGTCCCTAACGCAAGAAAAATTCATAAGATTTCTTATGAGGAAATGCTTGAGTTGGCTTCTTTGGGTAGCAAAGTCTTACAGACGCGCTCGGTTGAAATGGGCGCAAAAAATGGTGTGCCAATACAAGTGCTTTCAAGCTTTTCTGAAAATATTGGCAGCGATCGCAAAGGTACATTAGTAACAACGGAGGATCAGATAGTGGAACAGGAATTAGTAAGTGGTATTGCGCACAATACAAATGATGCAAAAATTACAGTTGTAGGTGTTGCAGATGTGCCGGGAGTTGCTGCTAGGGTTTTTGAGCCTCTAGCAAAAGCTGCCGTGAATGTAGACATGATTGTTCAAAACATTTCTTCTGATGGCAAAACAGATATGACGTTCACAGCTCCTCTATCAGAAGTGGATACAGCAGTGAACACGCTTAAAGCTACTAAGGATCTAACTTATAGCAATATAATCGTAGATAAGAACGTTGCTACGGTTTCTGTTGTTGGAATTGGTATGAAAAGCCATGCTGGTGTTGCCAACACAATGTTTAAAACCTTGGCAGAAAAGAGCATAAACATACAGGTTATTGCGACATCAGAGATCAAGATCAGTGTTCTTATAGAAAAAGATTACACCGAGCTTGCAGTGCGTTCTCTTCACGCTGCTTATGGGCTGGATAAAGAATAATAAATAGCGTAAACTTTTTGTACTATGACACATGAATTACCAGTCGAAGAACTGGAAGCTATGGCGAATATTGAAGTCGGCGAGGCGTTACGTAGGACGCGCATACATTATCGCCAGACATTAGAAGATATTGAAGCGGCACTTCGTATCAGAAGCTCTCAGATTGATGCAATTGAAAGAGGTGACATAAAACAATTGCCAGGGCGTGTCTATGCCATAGGGTTTGTGCGTAACTATGCTGAATATTTGGGTCTTGATGGTGCAAAAGTTGTACAGTTATTCAAGGCACAATATATGGATAATCCGGCCAATGATTCCTTGTCTTTTCCTGTTCCAGCGTCTGAAACTAAAACCCCGCCTTTTTGGTTATTTACTTTAAGTATGATTTTGGCATGCGCCTTTTTTATAGCGATTTATTCTATCAATAGGATTGACCAGACAGATATCCTTAAAATTGATGATGTGCCAAAAGGCATAAAAACGCATGTGAATAGAGATATTTTGTTAGACCCACCAATTCCTGAAGTTTCTGGCCCAATAGCTGAGACAACCGATGATGTGGTTGTAGAAAATATGGGTGATAATCAGAAACAAAATACTGGCATTATTTTGAATATTAATGGTAGTAGTTGGGTGGAAATAAAAAATAGCGAAGGCGAAGTTCTTGTTTCCGAAGTACTAAATTCAGGAGACCAATATTTTGTTCCTGATAGCCCAGGGCTAAGCATATCTTTAGGAAATGCTGCGAATGTCGAAATTTTATTAAATGGTAGGGCGCTTAAACCTTTAGGTAAGGACGGTGATGTTCGAAGGGATATTCCGCTAAACAGCGCTTATCTGGGAACGTTGGAATTTCAAAATCCTGAGCCTTCTGAAGCAGGCGTACCTTAGCTATCTATTGTGTTTTTTATCAAAAACATATAGTTAGATATCCCGTGAATAATCAATATTTATAAAGTGCTTAAATAATGTCCATGAAGGAAAAACTATCGTCTATTCAGGACCGCCACAGAGAACTGGCGTCCTTAATGTCCGAAGGAGGATTAACAGGCGAACAGTATACAAAGCTCTCAGTAGAATATGCAGAGCTCAGTCCTGTAGTAGAAGCTATTGAAGAACTCCAGAAAACAGAAGAAGAAAAAAGTGAGTTAGAGGAACTGCTTCACGATCCTGAAATGAAAACTATGGCAGAGGACGATATCAGAAAGCTTGATCATCGCATTCCTGTTTTAGAAAAACGAATTCGTTTAGCCCTTATACCCAAGGATGAAGCCGACACTAAAAATGCTATTTTAGAGATTAGAGCTGGAACAGGTGGTGATGAGGCAGCATTATTCAGTGCAGATTTGTTTTCTATGTACCGCGGCTATGCTTCGAAAATGGGCTGGCAATTCAAAGTTATGGAAGAAAGTCCAAATGATATTGGTGGTTATAGAGAAGTGATTGTTCAAATTGCTGGCGCAAATGTGTTTTCTAAACTTAAGTTTGAGTCAGGAGTGCACAGAGTTCAACGTGTACCTAAAACTGAAACACAAGGGCGGGTTCATACTTCTGCTGCTACGGTTGCAGTTTTGCCCGAAGCAGAAGATGTAGATGTACATATCGATACAAAAGATTTGCGCATTGATACTTTTCGTTCACAAGGCGCAGGTGGTCAGCACGTTAATACAACAGATAGCGCGGTTCGTATTACCCATATTCCCACAGGATTGGTGGTGGAAAGTCAAAGTGAGCGTTCTCAGCACAAAAACAAAGATAAAGGTATGGCAGTTTTAAGAACACGTTTATATGATCTAAAGAGGCAGCAATTAGCTGATGAGCGAGCAGAAGATCGTAAATCACAAGTGGGCTCCGGTGATCGATCAGAACGTATTCGGACCTATAATTTTCCGCAAGGCCGATTAACAGACCACAGAATCAACCTTACACTTTACAAGTTAGAAGATGTTGTAAGTGGGGAATGTCTGGATGAAGTAATAGACGCTCTGATAGCTGAGAGTAATGCAGAGGCATTAGCTGGATTGGAATCCTGAAGTGCATATAACTCTAAAAGAGGTGTATGAAGAAATTGCAGCCGCTTTAAAACAAGCGTGTATTGAAACAGCTGAATTAGATGCGCGGTTTATAATTGAAGAACGGTCATCTTTTGAAATGTCGGATATTATTGTTAATCCTGATCAAAAACTTGATGACAATTGTTACATTCAAATTAAACAAGACTTAAACGAAAGATTGACCGGCAAGCCGTTATCAAGAATTTTTGGATATAAGGACTTTTGGGGTAGATCTTTTAAAATATCAGAAAACACACTTGATCCACGACCTGATACAGAGCGGCTTGTCGATATTGCCCTCGAAAGATATTCAAAGCGAACATCACCTTTTGAAATATTGGATTTAGGCACTGGATCAGGTTGTATTTTGATAACTCTTTTATGTGAGATGATTCATGCGAATGGTTGCGGCATTGATTTATCAAAACCAGCTTTAAAGATTGCAAAAAATAATGCAAAAGCTTTAAACGTGCATGATAGAACTGTTTTTTTGCAAGGCTCCTGGTTTGAATCTGTACAAAGAAAGTTTGATCTTATTGTATCAAATCCACCTTATATCTCGAATCAGGTAATACCAACACTAGCTCCAGAAGTTAAGAATCATGATCCGATTCTGGCACTTGATGGTGGAGATAATGGATTGGATGCCTATAAAATTATTTTTCCTCAACTAAAAAACTATTTAAAAAATGATGGAATCGCACTTTTTGAAATTGGCTATGATCAGCAAAAAGAAGTGATGCGACTCGCGGAAGACTCTACATTTGCGCTACGCCGTGTTCATCTTGATCACTCAGGGAATCCGCGGGTTGTGGAAATCTCTAGTGGGGATAAATAATTTTTTTTTAACGATACGGCTTGATTGAAAAATCGACTTGGCTGTAGTTTGTAGATGTTCAACACAACGAAGACACAACATACGGTGAGTGTGGACAAAACGATATCAAAATGTTGTGTCTAACTTTGAAAGCTTTAGTGATCGGGCTTCTTGTACCTACGTGAATCATGTATGGTGGAAGTGTTTGTTGTGCATAACTTTGTGTAAAATTTTGTAATATCTTATGGGCTAAAAAATGAGACACGGAACATCAAGTAGACGAAACAGAAACCGTAGCAACAACGGTCGCCGTAGTAATGGCCAACAAAGAACTCAAGTTTTTGATAGTAATGGCCCAGATGTGCGCATCAGAGGTACAGCGCATCAAGTTGCTGAGAAATATTTGGCTTTGGCAAAGGATGCCTCATCTTCGGGTGATCATACTATTGCAGAGAATTATTATCAGCACGCAGAGCATTATATTCGCATTATCAATGAGTTTAGTAATGCGCAGGATACTGAGAGTATTAAAGGCCTTAGAGATAGCAAGCCTGTTCAGGAAAACGAAGGCAACAAAGTAGAGAATAAAGCATCTGTAGCTATTGAAGATCTGTCATTGCCAGCAAGCATTTTGGGCCCCGATGTTTCAGTAGAAAAAGTGCACTCTGATCAAGAAACTGAAACAGCAGATTAGTATTAAGGACAGTTTTATTTGCTATTGGGCGGTTTATTAACTGCCCTTTTTCTTTTAACAATGGTTTTTTTTGTAAGCAAAATGTGCTTTGTTACGAATACTGTAATAACCGGAGGATGGTTATGAATTTTGACAAACTGACCGAAAAAACTAAAGGCTTTTTACAAGAGGCACAGACGCTTGCAATACGTCATAGTCACCAGTCTCTTGAGCCCGAACATTTGTTAAAAGTTATGCTTGATGATCGTGATGCTCAGGTTGCAAAGCTAGTGCAGGGCTGTGACGGAGATTTGCCAAATCTTAAAAATTCTATTGATCGCGCTATAACTAAATTTCCAGTCGTTCAAGGTTCAGGTTCAGGACAGCTAAGGTTATCAGGCGATCTGGCAAAAATCGCAGCTGACGCAGAGACAATAGCAGAAAAGGCGGGAGATAGCTTTGTCACAACAGAGCGGTTCCTACAAGCTATGATCATGGCCAAGAAAACAGATGTTGCCGGTTACCTTGAAGAAGCTAATGTTAGTGATAGAGACCTTAATCAGGTTATTAATGATGTCAGAAAAGGCCGCACTGCAGATTCTCCGATGGCAGAAGATCAGTTTGATGCCCTAAAAAAATATGCGCAAGACGTTACAGAATCTGCACGCTCAGGAAAGCTTGATCCTATTATAGGGCGTGAAGAGGAAATTCGCAGAACAATTCAGGTTCTTTCTCGTCGTACAAAAAATAATCCGGTTTTAATAGGAGAGCCCGGTGTTGGTAAAACAGCTATTGTAGAGGGTTTAGCCCAACGCATTGTAAATGGAGATGTGCCAGAGTCCCTAAAAGATAAACGTCTTATGTCTCTTGATCTAGGGGCTTTGTTAGCAGGGGCAAAATTCAGAGGTGAGTTTGAAGAACGTCTGAAGGCCGTAGTAGATGAAATTGCGTCGGCTTCTGGTGAAATTATTTTATTTCTGGATGAAATGCATACGCTTGTTGGCGCAGGAAAAAGCGAAGGATCTATGGATGCCTCTAATATGCTTAAACCAGCTTTGGCTAGGGGTGAATTGCATATGGTTGGTGCCACAACACTTGATGAATATCGTAAACATGTAGAAAAAGATGCTGCTCTAGCACGTCGTTTTCAGCCCGTTTTTGTTTCCGAGCCAACTGTAGAGGATACAATTTCTATATTACGCGGCCTTAAAGAAAAATATGAACTTCACCATGGGGTGCGCATTACTGATGCTGCCATCGTATCTGCCTCAACCTTATCACATCGCTATATTACAGATCGTTTTTTGCCTGATAAGGCAATTGACCTTATAGACGAGGCTTCCTCAAGGCTTCGCATGCAAGTAGATAGCAAGCCGGAGGAAATTGACGAACTTGATCGGCGCATTGTTCAGCTGAAAATTGAGAGAGAGGCCCTAAAAAAAGAAAAAGATAAGGGCTCCAAAGAACGGTTAAAAAAATTAGATGTAGAACTTAAAGATCTGGAGTCCAAGTCTGCTGATTTGACAGGCCAGTGGGAAGCAGAGAAAGAAAAACTTAACGCAGGTCAACGTTATACGGAAAGTCTGGATCGTGCCCGGATAGAGCTTGAAAAAGTAGAGAGAGAGGGAAACTGGGAAAGGGCAAGCGAGTTAAAGTATGACACAATTCCTAAACTTGAAGAAAAATTAAGAGATTCTTCTGTTACTGATAGCCATAATTTAATTAATGAAGAAGTGACTTCCGATGATATTGCTTATGTCGTGAGCAAATGGACAGGTATTCCTGTAGACAAAATGATGGAAGGCGAGCGTGAAAAGCTACTTGGCATGGAAGATAAACTTTGTCAGAGGGTCGTGGGTCAGGAAGAAGCCGTAACTGCTGTTTCTAATGCTATAAGACGTTCGCGTGCTGGTCTTCAAGATCCTAATCGTCCTATTGGATCGTTTCTTTTTCTTGGTCCAACAGGTGTTGGAAAGACAGAGCTTACTAAAGCATTGGCAGAATTTTTGTTTGATGATGAAACCGCTATGGTCCGTCTTGATATGTCAGAATATATGGAAAAACACTCAGTTTCACGCATGCTAGGGGCTCCTCCTGGCTATGTGGGGTATGAAGAGGGAGGAGCTTTAACAGAATCTGTTCGTCGTCGTCCTTATCAGGTTGTCTTATTTGATGAAATTGAGAAGGCTCACCCCGATGTTTTTAATGTGCTTTTGCAAGTTCTAGACGATGGGCGTCTTACAGACGGGCAGGGGCGTACTGTTAACTTTAGTAATACTCTACTTATCATGACGTCAAATCTGGGCAGTGAATTTTTGGTAAATCAGAAAGATGACGAAACAGTTGATTCAGTTCGCAAAGACGTGATGAGTGTTGTGCGCTCATCTTTTCGCCCGGAGTTTTTGAATCGTATTGATGAAATTTTGCTATTTAGCCGCCTTACACGCGATAAAATTAAAGGTATTGTTGATATTCAGCTTGGATATTTGCACGATCTTTTAGCGGCACAACACGTTACTCTAGAACTAAGTGATAGTGCTAAAAGCTGGATTTCGGAACGTGGATACGATCCAGCCTATGGGGCACGCCCTCTTAAACGCGTTATTCAAGTATATTTGCAAAACAAGCTTGCAGAAATGCTTTTAAACGGAGATATAGCTATGGATTCGTCTGTTAAAATTGATGTAAAAAAAGATGCCTTAGACTTTATTATCACTAAAAGTAACAAAGATTTAGAAGAAAAGTCTGTGGCTTAAAAATGGCTATGTAAGATCATAGAATTGTAACAAGTAATCAATTTCTATACTCTGTACTGTGTAAACGCTTTTTCAGGACCCTTTAATGATTCTACGTAACTCTCTTTTTTGTACTTTTATTTTTTTACTATTATTTGTTTTAAATGGCTGCGCTTATAGTGTCGAGTCATCTAATCAGGATATTACTTTTGAAACTTTAGACGCACAAAGCGCGGTTTGCTATGTTTACGTAAATAAATTGAAATATCGGGTTTTTCCGCCACAGACAGTAAATATTAAAAAATCTGAAAAGGATATGACCGTGAAGTGTAATGCCCCGGGTAACAGAACGATTGAAACCATAGTACCGGCCCAGTTCAGTCAAAGAGCTATATGGGGTGGTCCTCCGGGCATGGCTTGGGATTACGCTTCAAATTCTTTGTTTTATTATCCGTCATATATAGCAATAGATTTTTCACAGGAAAAAATTATTCCTAATCCGCTTCCAACTCATAATAATAGTGATATTCGACAGCCTGAAACATATGATCTGGAAGAGTTTTTACCTGGTAAGCCAAGACTTAACTCTGATAAGTATAAAATTGATCAGCCTTTAGTCAGAAGAGGAGAGGGCATGGAAAATGATTATAATGATTATATAGAAGAACCTGCCCAAGATGGTGAGAACAAAGGCGATTTACATTCTGTTTTACAGGACTTAAATCCAGAGGCTGGAGAGGTGGTCAGTGATGATCCCTTATCATTATACCCGGGTCAATAATAAGAATGTCTGAAACCTATTTTTTTTGTGGCATTGGCGGAAGCGGTATGATGCCATTAGCTGTGCTGCTAAAAAAAACAGGGCATACTATTTTAGGATCTGATCGTGCCTATGATCATGGAAAAACCCCAGAGAAATTTAAAAGCTTACAAGACGTAGGGATTAGTATCGTTTCCCAAGATGGCGAGAGCGTAACGGATGCCATTGACTATTTTGTAGTATCAACAGCTGTTGAAAATACTATTCCGGATGTAAAAGCAGCTTTTGATTTGAAATTAAAAATAATTTCGCGTGGAGAACTTCTCGCGAAAGTTTTTAATCAAGCCAAACAAAAAATAGCTATCGCAGGTACAAGCGGAAAATCAACGGTTACAGGTATGATTGGTACAATAATCAGCGAGCTGGGCCTTGATCCTACCTTGGTAAATGGTGGTGAGATAATTAATTTGCGCGAAAGTAAAACAGATAAATTTTCTGGCGTAAGGGCAGGGCAAGATGCTAGTGATATTTTTATAGCTGAAATGGACGAAAGTGATGGTTCGATTGCGCACTATTACCCTTCCATATCTGTCTTGAACAACATTGCGCTTGATCATAAGTCTCTTGCTGAATTACAGCAATTATTTGGTGATTACCTTGCCAGAACTTCAGATGCAATAATTGTAAATTTAGATCAGGAAGAGGTTAAATCTCTCTGTAATAGCAAAGTTCATAAGAGAATTATAAGCTACGGAATTAAATCAAAAGATGCGGATCTTCTGGCAAAGGATATTTGCCCTTTAGCAGGAGGTATTTCTTTTTTATTACAAATCGATGACGAAACTTTTCAGGTCAATTTAGGTGTGCCGGGAAAACATAATGTAGAAAATGCTCTGGGGGCGCTTGCCGTATGTTTTGCCATAGGGCTTGATATGAAGGTGTGCGTTACTGCTTTAGAAAAATTTCAAGGCATTCATAGACGTTTGGAGTTTATAGGTACAAAAGATGGTATCTCAGTCATCGACGATTTTGCCCATAATCCAGATAAAATTTCAGCGACGCTTAGTACACTTAAAGCTTTTGATGGCCGCCTGATTGTAATGTTTCAGGCGCATGGTTATGGGCCTTTAAAACTAATGGGCAGGGAAATTATAGAATCTTTTTCTGTTAATTTGGGTCCTGATGATGTGATCCTTATGCCCGAAGTCTATTATGCCGGCGGTACGGTTGATCGCTCTGTGACAGCAAAGGATATTATTAACCGGTTAAAGGAATTAGGGCTGAAGGCACATTGGTTTTCGGAAAGACAAGAAATAGCAGACTTTCTTGCCTATAGTGCAAAAAAAGGTGATCGAATAGTGATTATGGGTGCCAGAGATGACACTTTGCACAGTTTTGCACATGAGGTCCTTAATTTATTTGGCTAATCTATTTATTATATTTATATTCTAAAAATGAAAAAATAGCCCGCATACCTGTATCAGAACCGCCTTTTGGCCTTCCTGCCCGGCCGTTTTGTTCCCAAGCAAAAATATCCATATGTATCCATTCGACTTTGTCAGATATAAATTCCTGAAGAAAAAGTGCTGCTGTTGTTGCGCCAGCTCTTCCTCCTGTGCTGCTAATATCCGCGATGTTACTGTCCAGATCTTTTCTGTAGGGCTTCCAAAGAGGCAAGTGCCACACAGGATCTTCTACTTCTTTTTTTGCCGATTTTTTTTGTATAAGCTGTGCTATTTCGTCTTTATTGGAAAAAAGAGCTGGCAGATCGTAACCGACAGCTATCCTTGCTGCGCCGGTAAGTGTTGCAAAATCAATCAGAAGTTTTGGATTGTCTTCACAGGCATAGGTCAAAGTATCGGCTAAAATAAGTCTGCCTTCGGCATCTGTATTGCCTACCTCAACCGTTATGCCCTTACGACTTTTCAAAATGTCAGAAGGCCGATAAGATTCCCCTGAAATTGAATTTTCTACCGCTGGTATAAGAACGCGCAAACGTATTGGTAACTTAAGGGATATAATAAGATGTGCCAAACCAAGAACATGTGCGGCTCCCCCCATATCTTTTTTCATTGTAAGCATAGAAGAAGAAGGTTTTATATCTAAGCCCCCTGTATCAAAACAAACACCTTTTCCTACTAATGTTACTTTCGGGTGCTTTGAATTCCCCCATTTAAAGTCAATTAGCCGAGGCCTTCTTGGGCTCCCTTTCCCTACTTCATAAATCATAGGAAAATTCTTTTTATTTAAAGCCTCGTCCTTTATGACCTTCATTTCAATTTCATGTGATTGTGTCAGAAACTTAACAGCCTTTTCTAATTCTTCAGGGCCCATGTCATTTGCAGGTATATTAACCAAGTCACGTATAAGGCAGACAGATTCAACAAATGCTTTCACTTTTCTTTTGTTTGCAGTTTTTGATATGACCAGAGATGTATTTTTTACATCCGGCTCGGATTTATAAAACGAAAAATGGTGGCAAGCAAAACCCCATCCCACATGAATTCTGCTACTTTCCTCCTCGGATAGCTTGCTGTCTTCAAAAGAAAAACTAAGCTTTTTAAGAGCATTTTTCGAAAAATACGAGGCAACTGCATTACGTATTTTGCTTCCATCCTCTATGCTAAAATCTGGGCTTGTGCCTGCAGTTATTTCATTAACATGTCCGGAACTGTCATATAACACAAATAACTGTCCCGATTTTCCTGCAAAACCTTGCTCATTTGCTTGCATCTGAAGGCTTTTCTTCTGCGCTTTATGCCAAGCTTTGAATTGTTCCTTTTTAAGGAGTTTTATAGATATATGATTATTCCTCTTTGTAGAAAGAAAAGGATTGTAAAAAGCTAGTTTTTTGACAGGCATGATTGTTCCATTAACGTTGTTTTTTCAAAATTACAGCAATATTGACTATGAATATAGAGATTTTTCAGGCTTACCCGCAGCCTAAATTGATAAAAATATTGCTTTTGAATTTTATATAAGCGATAAACAGCAATGTTTTTTTAAAGGGCCAGTAGCTCAGTTGGTTAGAGCAGTCCGCTCATAACGGATTGGTCGCTGGTTCAAGTCCGGCCTGGCCCACCAAATTTTTTAACAATAAAATTTGACTTTTTCTTCAAAATCGTTATAAATCTGCCCATTCCTGAGAAAGAGAAGAGATAGTCTCTTCCGTTGAAATTAATTTTCAAACCTAATGTGGTCTATCGGGACAAATAAACAAAGGAAAATACAATGAGTGGAAAAAGAGTCCAATCCAAGCATAAACTTGACCGTCGTATAGGTGCCAACGTCTGGGGGCGCCCAAAATCACCTTATAACAAGCGCCAAACAGGGCCAGGTATGCACGGCGCACGCCGCAATAAACCTACAGATTACGGTTTACAGCTTTTAGCCAAACAAAAACTTAAAGGTTATTATGGTTCTATTGGTGAAAAGCAGTTCCGTCGCTACTTTAAAGAAGCAAAACGCATGAGAGGGGATGCTGGTCAGAACCTTGTTGGATTATTAGAGCGTCGTTTAGATGCTGTAGTTTATCGCGCCTGTTTTGTACCAACCGTTTTTGCAGCACGTCAGTTCGTAAACCACAAACATGTGACTGTAAACGGCGAAGTAATAAATATTCCTTCCTATCTTGTTAAAGAGGGGGATGTCGTCGAGATACGTGAAAAATCACAAAAAATACCTATGGTTATTCTGGCTGTAGAAGCTGTTGAACGCGAAGTTCCTGAATATATTGATGCTGATCATAAGAAAATGAAAGCTACATTTCTTCGTATTCCTGCTTTGGAGGATGTCCCTTATCCTGTCCAGATGGAACCAAATCTGATCGTCGAATTTTATTCACGTTAAATTATTTTAAAAGGCCGCAGAAAAGCGGTCTTTTTTTATTTAACAGGTTTTTTGTTGCCCCTTAGAGCGGATAAAATACCGTGCAAGGTCTTTAACTCCTGCTCTGTTATGTCTGCTCTGGTGAAAATATTGGTTATGTTCTGGACCATAGTTTGTCTTAGATCTTTAGTTCTAAAAAAATCACGATTTTCTAAGTCCTCCTCTAATCTCTGCAGAAAGACAGAGATATCTTCAATTTTTGCAGGTGGATGACCTTGATCCTTTTTCTTTTCCGACCAGACAGAGGTACTTAATTTGCTTATTTCGTAGGAAATCAAAAGTACAGCTTGGGACAAGTTTAGGGAAGGAAACGTTGGATTAGAAGGGATTTCAAGGATTGCCTGGCAGAATTTGATATGACCATTATGAAGCCCCGATCTTTCTCCCCCAAAAGCAAAACCTATTTTTTGATTGTCTTGTGACCTTGTCTGGTATTCTAGCGCTGCTTTTTCTGGGCAAAATTCAGGCTTTACCATGTCACGAGACCTGGAGGTTGTAGCAAAGACGAAATGTAGGTCGCTGATGGCTTCTTTGAAAGATTTGTATACACGAACTTGAGGCATGCTATCAAAAGCGCCTGAGGCTGTCGCCTCAGCCTTAGGATTAGGCCATCCATCTCTGGGGTTTACTAAACGCAGATCCTGGAAGCCAAAATTAAGCATGCTGCGTGCTGCTGCACCTATATTTTCACCGATTTGTGGGTCGACAAGTATTATAGAAACCATTGGAAATCTTATCTTCTTTTACGAAAGACTAGTACTTATCATTGAAATTGCAAGAAAACTTTACTTTTTATCCCTCAAAGTGTAGTATCAGATTTAACTAATAAATAAAAAAAGCGATTCTAGTTATGGGGATATTTAATTATGTTAATGCAGTCAGGATTGCGTGATTTTTTAGAAGGCGCAAATAAAGAGTTCAATGTAATTGAAGAATTCTCGGGTCTTACGCCACGTCGTAAGGTACTTTTATGCGATCACTTATTCACAGAAGGGCGACAAGCCTTCTATAATACGGTTGAGTTGTTATGGCCTGAATCTTCTAATTCTGATGCTAAAAGGCTGGAAAAGTTTCTCTATACTTTAAAAAACAGATCTCACTAAGCCGCACACACAACTGAGTAGAGTTAAAGCAGCCTGTTTTCTCTGGTCAGGCTGCTTTTTTATGGTGCTGTAAGCGTTTCTTTACATTTTCCGGACCAATTAAAAGCAAAAGTTTTGGTAATTCCGGTCCATGATCCATGCCGGTGATTGCCTGACGAAGTGGCATAAACAGCTCTTTTCCTTTTTTGCCGGTTTTTTCCTTAACGGCGGATGTCCATTCAGCCCATGTGTTTTCGCTCCATGGGGTTGGTGGAAGCACTTCTAAGGCTGCCTCAATAAACTCTGGCTCACTAATAACAGGTGTTACGGGGCCCTTTGCCACTTGCCACCACTCCTTAGCATCGGAAAGTCTCTCTAAATTTGGCTGTACAGCTAGCCAAAAGCTTTGGTCCATATCTGATAACCCTAATTCCTGTAAACGCTTTAAAATTTCATCGTAGCTGAGGTTATGAAGGATTTTAGCATTCAGCCTTAAAAGTTCATCAGGATCAAACTTGGGTGTTCCTCTGGAGAACTTGGAAATATCAAAACTAGAAACAACACTTTCTAGGTTTTGGAATGCTTCAATAGGATCTGAAGAGCCAAGGCGTGACAGTAAGCTCACAATAGACATAGGCTCTAAACCATCGGCCTTAAGGTCTTCCAGACTTAGTGAGCCAATACGTTTGGATAGTTTGCCACCTTCCTTATCGGAAAGTAATGGAAGATGAGCAAATAAAGGAGGTTCAGACCCTAATGCTTCAAACATCTGTACGTGGCAGGCCGTATTTGATACATGATCTTCACCGCGCACAACATGTGTAATACCATACTCGATATCATCAATGACCGAACAAATATGATAAAGAGGGGTGCCATCTTCACGAATAAGAACAGGGTCGGACAAATCTGCGCCGTTGAATTTCACTTCGCCTCTGACCAAATCATTCCATACTATGGGTTTATGTTCCAATTTAAATCGCCAATGAGGCATACGGTCCTGTTTCTCGTATTTTTGAATTTGCTCTGGTGTAAGGTTAAGAGCCTCTCGGTCATAAATAGGCGGTAACTTACGTGATAGCTGACTTTTTCTTTTAAGGTCAAGCTCCTCTGAAGTTTCGAAGCAGGGATATAAGCGCCCCTCTAATTTTAGTTTCTCTATTTTTTTTTCGTAAATATTACCGCGATCACGCTGCCTGGTCTTTTCATCCCAATTTAGTCCTAACCACGTTAAACCGTCTTCAATAGCTTTTTCATACTCGTCTTTTGAACGTTCACTGTCTGTGTCGTCTATGCGTAAAAGGAAATGACCACTATGCGCGCGCGTAAAAAGCCATGTTATAAGCGCTGTACGCGCATTACCAACATGCAGCATGCCTGTGGGTGAGGGGGCAAATCTTACTTTTACGCTCATTTTATTACCTTAATCAAAGTTCAAGCTATCCTAAATAGCTGGATTGTTGCTATTTTTCAATCATATTTACAAAATGATTTGTAAGAGGATAACGCCTGTCTCGGCCAAAGGCTTTAGGAGTAACTTTTGTTCCTGGAGCAGACTGGTAGCGTTTAAACTCGCTATTTTTTAGCAGTTTGGAAATTTTCTCTACTTGCTCTGGATGTTCTTGGCATCGTTCTTTTAGATTTCTAGCCTCGTCTGAGGCATTATTCCAATCAACTTCATCGTACTCTACAAGGGCTTTCAGGATAGTATCCAGAAGCTCGTACGGCGGCAGACTATCCTGATCTGTCTGATTTTTACGAAGCTCCGCACTAGGGGCTTTGCTAATTATACGTTCTGGAATAACCGTAGCTTGTCTATTGCGCCATTCTGCAAGTTTGTACACCTCTGTTTTGTAAACATCTTTTAGAACGTTAAAGGCTCCATTCATATCTCCGTACAATGTACAATAACCTACAGCTATCTCGGATTTGTTTCCTGTAGTTAAAAGTAGGGCACCTGTTTTGTTTGATAGAGCCATTAAAATAGTTCCACGTATCCGTGATTGTGTATTTTCATGTGCAAGCCCTGACAGCTCGGGGATGGTATTCTCAAAAACCTGTATAGTAGAAGAAATAGGCAAAGTTTTGTAACTAACGCCTAAAAACTGGGCACATTGATTGGCATCCTCAAGACTTTCTTTTGAGGTGAATTCAGAAGGAAGCATATAACAATCAACGTTTTCTGACCCTAAGGCATCTACAGCAATTGCGGCTGTTAGCGCGCTATCAATTCCCCCCGAAAGGCCCAATAAAGCTTTTGTAAAGCCGTTTTTATGGACATAATCTTTGACACCCACTTTGAGTGCTTCGTAAAGAAGGTCAAGGCGATCATATACATTCTTTTCTTTTGGGCACTCTAACTGTAAGTCATGGTTCAGGGTCACGCTAAAACGATGCTCTTTAAAGGCAGGAGCTTGATACAGGGTGTCTCCTTTATGATCCATGATAAAGGAATGTCCATCAAAGACAATTTCATCTTGTGCACCAACCATGTTGAGATATGCCAGCTTTAAGTTGGTTGAACCAATGTTTTGTAGAAAGGTAGACTTTCTTATTGTGTCTTTTCCATCGTAATAAGGGCTGGCATTAACAGAAATAAGAATTTCCGCGCCTGATTTTTGTATATGTGCCGGAATTTCAGCGTTCCAAATATCCTCACAAATTAAAATGCCTAGCTTATATCCCGCATACTCAATAGGTTGTGGTTTAGGGCCAGCCTTAAAAATGCGCTTTTCATCAAATACTTTATAATTCGGAAGGGTATGCTTTTGGATTGTTGTAATAATTTCGCCGCTTTTTACGAGATGCAACACATTATAAGTACCGTTATCCAAGATTTGGATTGTTGGAATAAAGGCAGCCCCCTTAAGTGTCTTACTTACTTTAAGTATTTGTTCTACGTATTTTCCAGTCTCTTCTAAAAACGAGGTATTAAGTGCTAAATCTTCCGGAGGATAGCCACATAAGAAAAGCTCGGGGAAGAAGATCAAGCCATCACTCTTTTGGTTTTCCTTCCAAAATTCAATTATTTTGCCAGCATTGCCTTTTAAATCACCAACTATTGGGTTTAATTGAGCAAAAGTCAGATGTAGCGTATTTCTCATGGCTAGCTATTCTGCTGCGCTAAAATCAGCAATATCCAAAGTTTCTTTAGAGCGTGCATTACGAAGCTCATCGGCAATAAGAAAGGCCATTTCCAGGGCTTGATTGGCGTTTAGGCGAGGGTCACAATGCGTATGATAACGGCTTGATAAATCTTCATCTGCAATTGAATTGGCTCCTCCCACACATTCCGTGACATCCTGTCCAGTCATTTCAATATGAATACCCCCTGGATGCGTGCCTTCGGCTTTGTGAACGGCAAAAAAATCTTTAACTTCTGACATAACATTATTAAACGGCCGTGTTTTATAACCCGAAGAGGACTTGATTGTATTTCCGTGCATAGGGTCACATGACCAGACCACAGATTTACCTTCTTTTTTTACAGCTTTTACAAGAGGTGTAAGTCTTTCACCAACGTGCTCAAAGCCCATTCTTGAAATTAGTGTTAGACGTCCCGGAATATTATCAGGGTTCAAAATGTCTATGAGCCTTAAAAGTTCATCAATTTTAAGATCTGGTGAGCACTTTAGGCCAAGTGGGTTTTTAATACCCCGCACATATTCGATTTGCGCGTTATCCTCTTGATGTGTGCGCGCACCAACCCAAAGTAAATGCGCGGACGTATCATAGTAATCTCCTGTTAAGCTATCTACGCGTGTGAGGCATTCTTCGTAAGGAAGCAAAAGAGCTTCATGCGATGTGTAGAAGCTTGTCTGATTAATAGCAGGAACGTTTTCAGATGTAATTCCACAGGCCTTCATAAAGCGAAGTGCATCATCTATGCGCTTTGCCATTTTGATATAACGCTCTCCAAGAGGGCTATCTTCTACAAAATCAAGGTTCCACTGATGCACTCTATTCAAATTCGCGTATCCACCGCCTGCAAAGGCACGCAGAAGGTTCAGAGTCGCAGCAGCCTGATGATATGCCTTTACCATTCTCTGAGGATCAGGCCTTCTTGATTCCTCGCTAAAATCCAGCCCATTAATATTATCACCCCTGTAGCTAGGCAAAGTTTTATTATCTTGTGTCTCTGTATCATTTGATCTTGGCTTGGCAAATTGTCCGGCCATTCGACCAACTTTTACAATTGGTATGGATCCTGCGTAGGTCATAACAACAGCCATTTGCAATAAAACACGGAACGTATCTCTAATCTTGTTGGCATTAAATTCAGCAAAGCTTTCGGCACAATCGCCACCTTGCAAAAGGAAAGCTTCCCCGTTTGCAACTTTTCCTAAACTCTCCTGCAAATTTCTTGCTTCTCCGGCAAAAACCAACGGCGGAAGTTTTCTTAACTCTTCCTCTGCGCGTGCTAGCGCTAACTCGTCTGGATATACAGGGAGCTGTTTTGCCGGTTTTTGTCTCCAGCTTTCTGGTGTCCAGTTTTGTGTCATAACAATGAATAACTTTCCATTTTTACTGTTCGAAAGCTTTTATGCCCGAAATGCAGTGGATAATCAAATAGTAATAGCAAGATAAGCTGCGACACTTATGGTTTTTTAGGTTTTATTAGTTTAAACTCATTTTAAGATTGTAAGCATCTATTTAATCGCCTATGACTGCTTTTGATATGACGAATAATTTCACAGAGAACATTCAAAAAATAATAAGTACATTAAGGGGGCTCGATGACAAAGAATTCCCTTTTAATGACGAGTGCCTAAAAGCTGCAGAAAAAGCATCTCATAAATTCGACAGAGAATACGAGATAGCCGCAAATGATTTGGAATATATTTTCTCAGGAAATAATAACTCTAAATACCAAATATCCAAAACTATTGAGCTAATAGAAAGGTGGAATTCCGAAAAAAATCAAAAATATTCTATAGTAGCGTTGATGGCAGCTGCGATTGATGGTTTCGATTTTAATGAAAAAAATGATAGCCAAAACAGCACATCTGTTTTGATGGCTGGAATTTTAGCATCAATTCCAAATATTCTTGATTATCATAATAACTTACATTTCAAAAAAGTAATACTACACACTGTTCGTTTGATAAGTATCCATAACGGACTGTTTTCTAATGTAAAAACTTATTTTGATAAAAGCAGAATTACAAATTTATTGATTGCGGCTGCTATTCATGATTTTAAACATCGCGGCCGAGGAAATGTGACCAATAAAAAATATCAAATGGCAAAGACAGAGATCGAGTCTTTTGAACTGGCGGCACCTTATCTAAGGCTAATTGATACAGATGAGAGTGATCTGGCCGACATAAAAGTTATGTTAATCACTACTGACGTATCGCCCTTTGGAGATCCCGTAAGCCCATCAAATCAGTTAAGACGAGCGTACGAATATCATTATGGTTATGACGATGACGATGATCCTGAAACTTTAAATCTATCTTCTGAGTTATTAGTCTTAGCAGATAAATCTGTATTATGCTTATTGTGCATGATTTTGCATGAAGCCGATATTATGAATTCAGCAGCAGTTTCCTATGAAACCACAATTCTGGAATCAATAGCCATCAGTCAGGAAATTGGGAGGGAAGCAGCTCTGCCTCAGGATACCCTCGTTTTTTTACAGGATATATGTGATCAAAGAATGGTAACGGATGCCGCTCAATATCTAGGGTCTAAAAATCTTGACGATATTATCGAGCGAGTAAGGCAGGACTTTGATAATGGAAATAAGTCTTATATGCTTTCTAAATCAGCTTAAAGATTTCCATCTTTTATGAATCCAGATCCACTGTTCTGGCCGCTCTTTTATCCAACATTCTATGATTTTGTGTGTGTCTTCAATAACATCCTCAACGGATCTGACGGTTTGATCTTGTTGGATAGTTACAATAGGCTCGCACACAGTTAATCTAAATTTGCACCCTTTAATTCTTTCATTTCTTACCGGAATAACGGGGCATTTAAATTTTTGGCTTAATTGAACAAAAATAGGATTGGTCATAGCGGGAAGAGAAAAGAAATTGGATTCAATGCCTTCATTATATTTTTGGTCTACTAAAATACCTATAGAAGACGAGTTTTTAAGTGCCTGTAATATCAGACGTCCGCTTTCCATTGATTTGGGATATGCCTTTAGCTTTCCATCAAGTGTACGTGCTTTCTCTAAGAGTTTACCAGCCCAAGGGTTGTTGGGAGCGCGGTAAGTCAAATCAATTGGATGATTAAGTTGTGTAAGCGTCGCCATACCGTTTATTTCCCAGTTACCTATATGGGCTCCAATAAAAATAACAGGTATGTTTTTTTCAAGATATTGAGGTAAATTAGCGTTATCTATTACTTCGGTATATTTTTTGCTGATCTCCTCTAGATGTGGATACTCAGCCATAACCCGTCCAAGATTGTCCCACATTCCAGAAATAATCATGTCAATTTCATCAGGTTTTTTTTCAGGAAGGGCATTTTCAAGATGTCTTTTTGCTTTACGATTTACCGATAAATTTGGCCCGATAGTTTTTCCTATCCAGCCACCTGTATTGGAGGCTTTTTCTGGTGATAGCATTTTAAAAAAAGTAAAAAGAATATGTAGTAGAACTGCCTCAAGGAAATAGCGTATTTTTTTCATTGCCTTTTTCCTAACTTATTTTTTAAGAAAGAAACTACCTTAGTTTCATTCTCCCATTCAAGTTCTATAAGCAGATAATCAAAGTGCTCTTTTAAATCCTTAGGAATTCTTTGATGGTCCTTTTCAGTGGTAATTAAACGTGCATTTTTAGATTTTGCTTTACTGATTAGGCTTTGTAACTCCGTACGTGTATAGAGGTGATGATCTGGGTAATTTTCAAACAATATTAAATCAAACCCATTATCTCTTAATGTTTTTTCAAATTTCTGTGGGTAACCAAGTCCTGCAAACCCAATATATGGAGAAGAAACATCAAAATCATTGGTATTTATAGCTTTAATAGAAGCAGGAAAAACAGGAATATCTTTAGGTAATATGTCTTTTATAGACCGTATGTCTTCTTCAATTAGCACAACAGCATCAATTTTCCCAGATGCAGCACTCAGCTTTTCACGTAAAGGTCCGGAGGGAAGAACTTTGCCATTACCAAAGCCCATACTACCATTAACTACCAATAGGGATATGTCTTTGGATAAATCACGATTTTGTAACCCATCATCCATTAGAATGCAATCTGCCCCCTCCATTTGCGCCATTATTGAACCTTTATATCGGTTCACAGATATTATTGTTTTTGAGTGATTTGCGAGTAAAATGGGTTCATCACCTACATCACTTGCATCATCATGAACCTCAACGCGCCTTGGTCCACAGTCATTTGATCCATAGCCTCTGGATAAGAAATATGGATTTTGAAAAATATTATGATTTTTAATTAACTGTCTTAAAGCAAGAATTGTTGGTGTTTTTCCACTTCCTCCAGCTGTGATATTGCCAACGCATATCACGGGTATTGTAATCTTCTGCGGCACGCGTACTGCTTGATTTATTTTATTGGCTAAAAGATAAATATAAGAGAAGGGAGCTAGTAATTGCTCAATAAATGGCGCTTTCGTATCTAGGTCTCTATACCAAAAATCTGGAGTTTTGAAGGTCATATCAGTCTATACGGCTTTAGTGCTATTATTTAAGTTATGTTTCTCTATGATTTTCATAATTTCTTTCATAACCACATCAACAACTTTATTTTTTGCTTGGGCATAAGATTTTGCGGCCTTTTGCAACTTTTTTGTTTTTACATTATTACTAAATAATTCCCGCAATGTCTTGCAGAGCTCTGTCTCATTTTCAATCATTAGACTTGCGTCGCAAGAACACATTTCTGCATAAATTTCTTGTAAATTCTGGGTTAAGGGCCCGTGTATAATAGCACAGCCTAACTGAGCAGCCTCTATAGGGTTATGCCCCCCACCGCCATCATGACTTAAAGATCTACCAATGAAAGCGATAGGGGCCAACTTATAAAATAGTCCGAGCTCGCCAAGTGTATCTGCAATATAAACTTCGTCTTTTTCCCTTGGCAGTGTTTTTTCATCTCCTCTGATTGTAAAACCTTTAGTTATAGGCTTAATTGCTTGAGTAATTTCATCTCTTCTTTCCGGATGTCTTGGTACCACAATTGTTAATAGTTCAGGAATATCCTTCTTTATAGTTTGATGTATCCTTGCTGCCATTTGTTCCTCTGGCTCATGTGTACTGGCGCACACCCATACCGGTCGACCATTTAAGCTTTTAGTCATCTTTTCAAAATCATCGGGATCACATTTTAATAATGAAGCGCTATATTTTAAATTATCAGTAACAAGCGTCTTTGGAGCACCTAAGTCTTTATATCGTTGTTGGTCTATGGCTGTCTGGCATAGGATTATATCAAAAGTAGACAGAAGTTCTTTTACCATTACGGTTGCTTTAGACCACAATTTATAAGATTTATCGGATAGGCGCGCGTTCAAAAGAATGCAGGGTATATCTTTCTCTTTTATTTCATGAAGCATATTCGGCCATAGTTCTGACTCAAGCCATAGTACGCAGTCAGGGGCCCAGTGCTCTATAAATGCCTTTACCCAATGAGGCTGATCTAAAGGAAAAAATTGGTGGATTGCTTGTTCCGGAAGGCGTCCTTGCATAATAGAAGAAGATGTTACAGTGCCTGTTGTAACCAGAAAACTTGCATCAGGATACTCATTAACCAAACGATCAATTACTATAAGCGCGGATTGTGCCTCACCCACGCTGGCTGCATGCACCCAAATCACGCTATTTTCAGGACGTGCATAGCTAGCCAGACCCCGACGTTCTTTTATTCGAGTAGGGTCTTCTTTTCCCTTTTTGCACCTCAATTTCAAAAGAAGCGTTAATAAAGGGCCACTACAGAATGTTATCAATCTGTATAATTTGTACATATTCAGAAGCTATACTAATAGAAGTAAAAGGTCAGCAGGAATAATTACGATTTAACAAAAACAAGTAATATTAGCGACCATAGCATCCAGCTAGAGGGATTGTTGCATCCCCTGGGTGATATCTACAACCTGGCTGTATACATATATGCTCGTCGTAAGTTACAGCAGTAGCACCTGACCTTATAACAGCTACGCCCGTTGGAATGGCTTCTCCAGAACATCTACATTGAGCTGGAACAGCAGAAAGAGAACAGTCCTGAGGTGCTGTTTCAAGTAAATATGACTGAACAGGATCGTTTGTCCAAGGACCGGTAGTCAAACCAGTAGCAATGTTAGCAATCCACTGGGGTTGTAGACCTAAAGGGCTACAAGCATCAGGCAAAATCCTTTTATCAACATCATTTTGGTATTCTTCAAAACGATAAAAACCATCTGTATTAGGATCTGAAACAAAATTGATACATTTGGCTGCCTGCCATACGCGTCTCATAATGTCACAACTATAGGGAGACGAAGCACCTATAGTTGCTGCTGGTGTATGTTTGATGGCCGTTGCAGCAGTATGACCTCCTAGAAGGCCGATATAATAGCCGAAATTAGCGTCATGATAAGACCAAAGAGAGTTTAAAACCAAATTTTGGAGGGCTACGTCCATAGTATTGGGATTAAATGGTGATCCATATGCTCCCGATTCACTCAGCATTTCATCCGCATGGTCTGCTAATTCATAAGCTAAACGGTCGAAACAAGTGTATTCAAATACGCTATCTGGTTTTAAAATTAAATTTTGGTTTTGTGTAATTTCTCTTTGTGCTTCCAGCCAAGCTCTCGCAGACAAAGTTTCGTAGTAAAGAGCATCACAAGGTGAGTCAGGTATAAGACTAGCGGCTTTCACAGAAGGTAAAAGAAGAAGAAAGGCAAATAACGCAGCTAAGGTTAAGCCAGGCACTTTATTAAAAAAAATACTTACTAATCTCATTAATTTCACCTTAATTTTCTATTCTATATTGTAGTCCAATTCCCTATATTTTAGCAAATAGCAATTTAAAATCTTGGTATACAAACATTTGGTGCCGCATTTAAGACAGAAGCATAAACTGTATCAAAAGGCGAAGCTTCCAATGGAAGAACCAGAGGAGTATATGGTATTTTAGGTGCAATATAAACGCAACCAGCATTAGGGCATATATGCTCGTAGTGAACAAATGCCTGTCGTGTTGCTTCAATACCGGTATAAGGCGCTGTACTATTTAAATTAAGAGAAATATCATAGCTTATAACAGGCACACCTGTTGGAACAGGATCGCCACATATGATAATGCCAAAAGAATTACCAACACCAGGTACGTACACCCCAGGTCCATTAATTAAGTCTGTATAAGTCTCCATTAAATCAAAAGAAACAAAAGAGTTGGGGTCGGAAGCCGCATTTTCACAGTTGTTGGCTAGACGAATAAGATCGTTGGAAAAATCAGTGTTGTTTCCTGCCACAGGGCCGCCGGGTGCTGGGCAGGGGGAAGAAAGACCTTCACTGGGCATAACACCAAGTCCGGCCCCAGGTGTAGTGTTATCGAGTTTAGTACCTGCACTACCTTGTATCACAGCATCAGATGATTCAAATCCAGGAGAGCAAGCCAGAGGAATTGTTCTTGGATCGAAATCTACGAGATGCTGGAATGACCTGAATCTGTCGTCCTCACCAAAGTCGATACATTTGGCTAGCTCCCAGACCGTTGCCATATGCGTACAATTATAGTTCGATCCTCCTATGCTGGCGGTATTCATATTCTCATCAATTGTTGTTGATTCACCAAGAAACGTATGGCTAAAGTTTGCGTCTATATAATTTTCTAAGCTGGAAAAAAGAAGAGGTGCCAAGATATTATCCAACCGGTCATCCTCAAAAACAGAGTAATCTTGCTGATCTGGAAAAGGCAATCCTCCTGAAGAACCGTCATTCATGGTTGTTGTATCTCCGTGATCTGGTTCTACACCATTATTTGTTGTATCAAACCCGCCGGTCCATAATTCCACATCACGGTCCTCCCACTCTGTGCTTTCACTAAAATAAGCCCCATTATGCGCTGCCACAGAAATCCATTGATCAAAGCAAGTATATTCCAGAACACTATCCGGTTTATGGATCATTTGCTCGCCCATAATTACTTCTCTACTAGCTTCCATAAAGGCTTGACTATAAATTTGGTTCATAAAATTACCGTCACAAGCACTGCTTGTATTGCCAGTTACGTTAGTATGGGGAGCAGGGGTGCCGGTTTTAGGACCGTTAAGCGCAGGATCTGTTCCTGCCGTTGTATCCGTATAAATATCATAACCCGTACAAGGAATTCCGGGAGAGCAAGCGCCAGCAAAAGCAGGAATGTTTATAAAAAGCATAAAAATTATGCTCATCAAACACAGAAAATCTGAATTAATTTTTAATTTTAACACGATCCTGTTCAAACCTTTACTCACTCAAGCTTCATTATATATGTTTTTTCTTTTGGCGACCACACATATATATCAAAGATGTAGTCATTAATCTTGTCATTAAAAACAAGAAGATCTTTTATACCATAGGAAAATGTTCCACCAACCATAAGGTTTTGTGCGCGTATTTCCGATAACTTTAAAACTTCATCATTTTTCTGTGCCAAGATAACGTGCGTACAATCTCTTATGGCTACACCGCATTTTTTTTGTCTAAGAATATATTCCGGAATACCATCATTATTAAGATCTATTTCTGCAATACTAAAGGTAGAAATATCTGTTTTATAATCTTTTATGAGGTAGTTATTTATAAGATTAGTTACCAGTGGACTTTGTTGTTTCTCGTAACTAAGTGACTCAACAGCACTTGCCTGAGGTATATAAGCTATAGAAATTACGGTAGTGATTAACATTGTTATAAATGTGCGCATAGACTGCCCTTCAAAACTATTTAAAATTATAACAAATAAAGTGCGCGCACCGCAAAAATCTATCACTTTTTATTCTATAGGCTTTAAACAAGGTCAATGTCTAAAATGGCCATATTAAAATCATATGATGTTTCACCCTCATCTATAATTTTATAGATAACGCCAATAAACTCGCCATTCATCATTATTTCTATAGAGTCTTCGGCTTTCTCCCGCATCATCACAGTAATTCCTGAGCACTTAAAAGTTCTCTCTAGGTGATTTTTTAATTTCGACATTTCATCAGGGGTAAAACTCATCTTTTTTTCCTTTTTAGTTAACCAGTTTTTCTTAATCCATTAGATACTTGTTTGTGACATGCAAGGGCTAAAGCCTTTCTATCTGCAAAATCATGTGCCCTTATAGGAGGGTGAAAGTCTACAGTAATAATAGCTCCTGTAGTTTTTGCAAATAACCAAAGATGCACTGCAAGTGGTGTATCCATATTAATGTGCCACGAATATAAATCTCTGTCCTCTGGATTTATAACTTTTTTTCCATCGACACTGTTCATAGCTATTGTTACAGGTTGTACTAATAACTCTGATAAGTTTTTCTGTAGCGCAATCGAAAACAAACTAGATTTAAATGGTAAAACTTCCTTGCCATCTGTTGATGTTCCTTCCGCAAAAATAATAAGGTTTTTCCTATCAAATAACATTTGGTCGAGTTTATCTTTTTCCTTGGCAGCATCCTCACGGCTTCTACTAATGAAAGCGGTTTGCTGTAGTTTTGATAAAAAGCCAAAAACAGGCCATGATTCTACATCTTTTTTTGCTACAAAGGAGGCTTTTATCGTACTACCGATTACAGGGATATCAAGGTATGACAAATGGTTACTAATAAAAATGGTTTGGCTATTCTGGCTAGGAGCTCCAATAACTTTAACTTTTATTCTAAAAATAAAGCACACGGATTTTTGCCAAATTAAGGGGAAGTAATAAGATAAAGGCCCATCTGTAAAAACTAAAACTATTGATTGAAGGGGAATTATAAGCACTGTCAAAGTAAAAAACAGAAAGAATTTAAAGCTAGCACGAATGTTTTTCATTTTATTCTGCTGCCTTCTGTCCGGGCATGGCCTTTTGTATTTTTCGCTCATAATATTTGCGATAGCGATCAGTCATAAGACTTGTTTGCACAACAATACAAATATCAATTGTGTTGAATTGATAATCTATTACAGCCCCTTGTCCTATTGTAGCCCCTAGTCTTAAATAACCTTTAATAAGCGGGGGAAGACTTGCGAACACACGCTTTTCATTAACTTTTTCTTTTGGAAGAATATTCATATTCACAGCATGGTGTTCCAAGGCAACTGGTTTTAATTTATCGGGTGTAGAATGAAAGTGATGTAGGTAGGAAAGCTGTTCTTCAACTTGCTTGATATCTACCCCTTGAAAACTTGCACATCCGAAAAGCAAATCAATATTATGTTCGGTAATATAAGAAGCAATACCTTGCCACAAAAGATTTAGAATTGGCTTAGTTCTGTATTCGGCAAGGACACAAGAACGGCCTAGCTCCAATAAAGAAAGTTCGCTATTAACAAGATGGTCAATGTTATATTCTGTACTTGAATAAAATCTTCCGTGTTTCTGTGCTATTTCTTGCCGCAGTAATCTATATGTGCCGACAATCTTTTCTTGTCCAGTTTCAAGGTCCTGAATGAGCACAATCAGATGATCGGTAATCTCATCAAACTCATCAAAATCTCTCTTTTCTGCCCTCATTTCTGCCGTTGGCTCTGCACCTTGCTCCTGATAAAATACGGCGTAACGAAGTTTTTGAGCTTCGTTAATTTCTGTACCACTTTCTGCGAGTCTGACGTAGGCATTCAGGCTGGAGTCATTGGGCACCGGTATGGCAGATGTTTCAATCATCAAAATTTAAGCTTTTTAATTTATTTAATTTTATTGCCTTAACATCCTAAAGAATACACCATAGGGGTCAAGAAGTTTAACGTATAGAAAGGGGCATTTATTTAGTGATTTCAGTACTTTTTGTTTGTACAGGCAACATATGTAGATCGCCTACCGCTGAAGCTGTTTTTAAAGATAAGGTAAAAAATGATAGCGGAGAGTTCAAATGTGATTCAGCCGGAACCCATGCTTACCATACTGGAGAGCCTCCTGATTATAGATCAATCCAGGTGGCCCAGAAAAAAGGTGTCGAGATGTCTAATCTGGTTGCTAGAAAACTAAGACCTGACGATTTTGAAATATTTGATCTATTGATTGCGATGGATAAGGGACATGAGCAAATTATGATAGAACTGGCAGAAAAGCCGGAATATCACAAAAAAATTAAGCTATTACTAGATTATGACGATCAACACCGTGGTATGGATATGCCAGACCCTTATTACGGTACAATGCAAGACTTTGAAAACACATATAATTTGATAGAAAAAGGTATAAATGCCCTTATAGCCCAAGAATGCTAATTTATTTAATCTCTTACTTGCATTATTTTTTTTGTTGGAGTATGTTCCGACATCTTTTAAGCGCCCGTAGCTCAGCTGGATAGAGCGTCTGACTACGGATCAGAAGGTCAGGGGTTCGAATCCTCTCGGGCGCGCCATCTTGCTCAAATTCAATATTTTTAGAAACTTATCAAAACCGTACCTTGCAAGAGGGTAGGGTTTTTTAAAAAACGTATAGAAAAATGGCGGAGACGGAGGGATTCGAACCCTCGATAGAGCGTTGACCCTATACTCCCTTAGCAGGGGAGCGCCTTCAGCCACTCGGCCACGTCTCCAAACAACACTTTTACTATGCGATTACTTTGGGAAAGTAAAGCGCTTATCTCTAAAACCAAAAGATAAGGGTCAATCCAGATAATTTTCATCTTTCATTTTTTTATGAGAGCCAAGATCTGATTTCACCACTAATACAAAAGCAGCTAAAACTATAAGGATACCTAGTGTGATAATAGTTTTAGAAAAAACGGCCCATGGCATAAAGTTCGTCCATAGTTGAGCTATACAAAGCAATGCCGCTATACAGACCATAACGATGATAGATACTAATAGATGTCGGTTCATGCCTTACTCCTGTTTCTTTCTTTTTAGAACTACAAGAAATGCCTCTCTACTAAAAAATAAAAGCATTCTCCTTGCCTCGCGCTCCATTGTCACCACTTCCCAGCCTTGATCCCCATTTTTATTAAGAAATTCCGAGAATTTGAGTGGATCAACTTTGGAGCCAGAAAGGAAAAGGGAGCCAAGCATGCTTTCGCGATAAATTACAACTTTATATTCAAATTTCTGTGTCATTTCTTATCTAGTTTTTCTTTAAGTAATTTGTTGACGGTTGCGGGGTTAGCCTTTCCTTGGGTTTTCTTCATAACTTGCCCTACGAAAAATCCAAAAAGCTTATCTTTACCTTCTCTATAGGCCTGTACATTGTCAGGATTATCTCCAATGACCTCAGTAATAATGGCCTCTATTGCTCCCGTGTCGGTAACCTGCTTTAGGCCTTTTTCCTCAACGATATCTGAAGCATCTTTGCCTGTGCTAAACATTTCACTAAAGACATCTTTAGCAATTTTGCCAGAAATTGTTTCATCCGAGATCAACTCAATAAGGCCTTTTAGTTGCTCTGCCCTAATAGGGCTCTGCCCAAGCGTTTTGTCATTTTTGTTTAAAATACCCAGCAATTCGTTAATAACCCAGTTTGCAGCAAGCTTTGCGTCAGAGCCATCCGCTACAATCTCGAAATAATCAGCACGACTTCTTTCAGCTATTAACACGCTTGCATCATAAGTGTTAAGCCCAAATTCATTCATAAAACGGTGCTTCTTTTGATCAGGAAGCTCTGGCAAAGTTGCCTTTATTTCATCTATCCATTTTTGATCAAGTTTTAGTGGCAGCAAATCTGGATCAGGAAAATACCTATAATCATGCGCTTCTTCCTTAGACCGCATCGATCGAGTTTCCATTTTCCCTGGATCCCAAAGGCGTGTTTCCTGATCAACAGAGCCTCCGGACTCTATAATAGTAATTTGTCTCTCTGCTTCAAATTCAATTGCTTGCTGAACAGCTTTTAGAGAATTTACATTTTTAATCTCTGCTCTCGTTCCATATTCCTCCCCAGGTCTACGGACAGAAATATTTACGTCTGCACGCATGGAGCCCTCATCCATGTTACCATCACATGTTCCTAAATACCTCAGAATCATTCTGATTTTTGATAGATACGCTACAGCTTCTTCGGCCCCCCTAATGTCAGGCTCCGATACTATTTCCATCAAAGCACAGCCAGATCTATTTAAGTCAATATAGGTTTTTTGTGGATGTTGGTCATGTAAGGATTTTCCTGCATCTTGCTCAAGATGAAGCCTTGTAATACCAATTTCTTTAACAGTGCCATCAGAGAGATCAATTTCAATTTTTCCTTCTCCAACAATAGGGCTTTCAAACTGTGAAATTTGATAGCCTTGTGGTAAATCAGGATAGAAATAGTTTTTACGAGCAAATATTGACGTTTTATTTACGCGAGAGTTAAGTCCTAATCCAGTTTTTATGGCTTGTTCTACGCATTTTTTATTAAGGACAGGAAGCATACCAGGCATGGCAGCATCTACTAAAGAAACTTGCGTATTGGCCGCGCCCCCGAATTCTGTTGAGGCACCTGAAAAAAGCTTTGATTCAGCGATTATCTGGGCATGCACTTCCATACCTATGACAATCTCCCAATCTCCAGTTTCACCTTTTATCATTTCTGCCATCTTATTTCGGTCCTTTTAAAAACTATTTATTATCTCTGTCATAAGAAAACTGATATTTGCATTGCTTAATAAAATGATTTTGCTGCGCAAAATAATTAACTTTTGTAAAGTAATCTTCTAAAGGATTAAGTGTCATGGGATTATAGTGCATGGCGTCTGTTATAATGAATGCCGCATTTTTATTTATAAGTTCCTGATAGCGCTTAGCCACACATCCGCATATTAACTGTTTTCCTCTAATAATATCGTCCAAATATCCCGAAGTGTAGCAATCTCCTTGAACCTTGGTTTCTATAACATGCTGCATACAAGGGGCATAAGAGAATGCCAGCATTTTGCTACGCGCATCTTTTCCCTTCTTGCCACTCGCTTCAAGGAGTTTTACTTCTTCTGTATCCATAGTCTCTGCAATATTTGAAGAGGTACAAGCGCAGAGCGTTTCCTTTTCTGTGTCATTAAAGGCAAGACTTTCTTTATTTAAACAGTTTTCAAAATAGATATTAGCTAACTCGGAAGAAGTTGCCTGTTGATTCAAGCTAGGACCTTCAGGATTAAAGATTTCGCCAAGAGACTGTACACGATCCTCTTCTAAGGTTTGTGCTCTAGCCAAAGAAGTGAAGGCACTAATAAGTAAAAGGCTGAACATTAGACTTTTGAAAATTTTGTGTCTGTATTTATAACAATTCATTCTAAAACTCTCGTTACTCAGGTTTAGCTGTAAATTGTGCCATATCTTCTATGATACCAGAAACTTTAAATACTGTTTCTTCATCCCAAGCTTTACCAATAATTTGCAAACCTAAAGGAAGGCCATCTTTATCAAGCCCAGCTGGAATTGACATACCCGGTAGGCCGGCAAGAGATGCGGGAACCGTAAAAACATCGTTTAAATACATCTTGATTGGGTCGTCCTCATTTTCGCCTATTGCAAAAGCAGCAGAAGGGGCTGTGGGTGTAAGAAGTGCATCACATTTTTCAAAAGCCTTTTGAAAGTCCTGTGCGATAAGCCTTCTTACCTTTTGTGCTTTAATATAGTAAGCATCATAATAACCGGATGAAAGGGCATAAGTTCCGATCATAATTCTGCGTTTAACTTCCGCGCCAAAACCCTCTGCTCTCGTAATCTCGTACATATCGGTTAGATCATTCTCTTTGGCTCTATGGCCATACCGAACACCATCATACCTTGCTAAGTTAGAAGACGCCTCGGCGGGCGCAATAACGTAGTAAGTTGGTAAGGCATAATGAGTATGCGGCATACTAACTTCGATGGTTTTTGCGCCGGCAGATTCTAGCCATTTTATGCCTTGCTCCCAAAGCTCTGCAATTTCATCAGGCATGCCATCAACACGATACTCTTTGGGTATACCAATCGTCATGCCTTTTATATCGCCTGTAATAGCTGCTGCGAAATCTGGAACATTTATATTTGCTGATGTGCTGTCTTTGGGGTCATGCCCACTAATGCTTTGCAAAAGCAGTGCGTTATCTTTTACAGAGCGTGCAAAAACACCCGCTTGGTCTAAAGAGGAAGCAAAGGCGACAATGCCCCATCTAGAACATCGTCCGTATGTTGGTTTAATGCCTGAGATACCACAAAACGCTGCGGGCTGTCTTATTGATCCTCCGGTATCTGACCCTGTGGCCCCCATACATAACTGGGCTGAAACAGCAGCAGCAGAGCCACCAGAAGACCCCCCTGGGGTTAGATCTTTTCCGTCTCCTCTTTTCCAGGGGCTAATAACATTTCCGTAATAGCTTGTTGTATTAGAAGACCCCATGGCGAATTCATCAAGATTTGTCTTGCCTAGCATAACAATGCCATCATCAAACAGCTTTTGTGTGACCGTTGACTCGTACTGTGGAATAAATCCCTGTAAAATACGGCTAGCAGCTGTTGTCTGTACATCCTTAGTACAAAAAAGATCTTTTATTGCCAAAGGAATCCCGTCAAGAGCCTTAACTTTACCAGAAGCACGTCTTTCATCCGAAGCTTTTGCCTGTTCTAATGCTAGTTCAGGTGTTTCAACGATAAAGGCATTCAAGTTTTTATGCTGAGCCATATTATCTATATGTGCCTGAGTTAGCTCAGTAGATGAAAAGTTCTTTTTTTCTAAACCATCTAGTGCTTCTGCTATAGTTAGGGAGGTTAAATTTGTCATTTTCTATCCTTGCTACGAAAAACAAATAAGGCAACTATCACATCACCAAGACCAACAAGCCCTAAAATAAGTGGCAATAATTGAGCAATTTCTTGCTGTAAGCCGAAGTTTTCAATGATGTACTCTGGGTAAGCAAGCATAAAAGCCGAACCAGCCAAGAACGTTATGCCCGAAGCCAGCATAAGAGGCTGAAGCATTTTTCTTTTTGAATTAAAATTTTGATTAGGCATTTTTACTCTACAACTTTTGGTACTACAAAATAGTTTTGTGTTTCTTCAGGGGCATTGGCAACCACTTTTTCAACGCAGTTACCATCAATGACAGCATCGTCCCTAAGTTCGGGAATAATTTCAACAACATTAGCCAATGGCTCTACATCATCAGTATTTATTTCGGAAAGCTGTTCGACAAAGCCGATAATATTTGAAAGTTGGGGAACCATACGTTCTAGCTCTTCATCATTCATTCTGATACGTGCTAATCGTGCAACTTTTTTGACAGTTTCTTTATCAAGAGACATTATTAAGCCTATAATTGGTAGTTAAATAACCCTTGGACTTTTATCATTCACGTGTGTAGCGTGCAAGACCTATATAGACAATGAAAATGATTGATAAACTAGAAAATATTAAGGACAAATGCCCAGGTGATACAGTACTTATGGGCTTGGATGTTGGAACAAAAACAATTGGCATTGCTTTGACGGATAGCGCCCATAGCATAGCCATGCCTTTAAAAACCCTGAAAAGAAAAAAATTTACCCATGATCTTAGGCAAATAGAGAACATAGCCAAAGAATATAGTGTTGGCGGGTATGTTATAGGGTATCCAATAAATATGGATGGTACAGAAGGGCCTAAATGCCAGTCTATACGGGATTTTGCCATAGAATTTGAAAACCAGCTTTGTACGGAGTTAAAAGGCAATGATATATGGATTGCTCTGTTGGATGAACGTTTATCCACAAATTCAGTGGAAATCTTTGTTAGTCAATCTGTGGATATTTCAAAGCGTCGGGCTAAAGATAAAGGGATTATTGATAAATTGGCGGCGCAAGTCATACTACAGAATGCACTAAATCTCTTGTCATCAAAGAGCTAGCCAAGACCGTAGCGCATTAAGTCGTTTCCCTGATTTTGCATCCAGTATTTACCCTCTACATAGTCATAGGATAAATCCTGACACAACGCCCAAAATTTCTTGCTGTGGTCCATATATTTTAAATGCGCAACCTCATGGGCAACTACATAATCTATTGCCTCATATGGAGCAAATATCAGGCGCCATGAAAAGCATAAAGATTTATCATGAGAACAGCTGCCCCAACGCGTTTTGGTATCACGTACACTTATTGAGGATATACGTTTTCCTATCTTGTCAGCTTTATCGGAGGCCATGTCCGACAATCCTTCTAAAGCAAGCTTTTTAAGGTAAGCCTTTATTCTGCTAGTTGGATCCTCAAGATAAGTATGAACCCTTAGAACATCAACATCATGTTCAATAGTTGTACGTCTTAAAGTTGGATCTATCTTAATGCTTAAGCGCAAGGTATCACCAAAAAAAGGAAGCTTTGTGCCATGTCGGAAAGGAATAGGCCGTGGTAAGGCTTTTAGGGTCTGCCTAACCCAGTCAGTATGCTCTTCGGCAAAATAATAGGCTCTTTTTAAAGGCATGCGATGAGGCACAACAAGGTTTACAACCTGCTCTGAGGGATCCAGTCTTAATGCAACACGTTTGGCACGCTTGCTACGTCTTACGGTAACCAGGTTTTCAATCATTTGTAGTCCGCTATTTTGTCTTTATAACAGCTTTTTTGCTCTTTTTACTGTGTGCTGTCTTTCTAGCAGAGGACTGTGGTGCTTTGATAGTGGTTTTTTTATTATTTTTTGGGCTGGTGGTATTGACACCGTTTTTCTTATTACTGTAATCCTTTGTTTTACTGGATTCCTTGGCAATAATAGCTTCTTTCTTTTTGGGCGGATGAGATTGTATGTTTGACATAATACGAGTGTTTTTGTAATTTTCGGGCTGATGTTGTTTAAGCCATCTTCTAATTGCAACAATTCCGTGTTTGTCATGATCGTAGCGATCAGCCTCAAGAGCAGGTACTTTAGCCAAATCTGCCTCTGGAACCGGGTCTTTATCTGTATCAAACTTACGAATAAAAGTTCTAATTCTTGGCATAATTTGTGTGCGCCAACGTCCGCCGTTAAAGATACCATAATGCCCACATTCTAATTGAAAATGGTGATATTGTTTCCTTTGTGGGAGAGAATGACAAAGCATATGGGCAGCGGTAGTTTGCCCACGGGCTGATATGTCATCAAGCTCACCTTCAATTGTCATAAGAGCTGTGTGCTGTATATCTTGTGGCCTTACATCCATAAGTTTATTTGTATGGGGATCGCGCCATTTCATAATACCTCTTGGAAGTGAATGTTTTTGAAACACTTCATTTACTGTTTGAAGATAAAATTCTGCTGGAATATCCATCACAGAGAGGTATTCATTATAAAAAGTCTTGTGCTTATCACTTGATTCACCATCCCCAGTAATTAAGTGATGAAAAAACTTCATGTGGGAGCCTACATGCGTATCTAAGTTCATAGACATAAAGCCCGAAAGTTGAAGGAAACCAGGATATACTCTTCTATGGGCACCGGGGTAATGAAATGGAACGTTGTATAACACTGTATTTTCAAACCATTTTATAGGGCGGGTCTCAGCAAGTTCAGTTACTTCGGTTTTAGAAACTCTTGTATCAATAGGCCCCCCCATTAAAGTCATACTTAGTGGTTGGTTAGGGTCATTTTCTGATGCCATAAGCGATACTGCGGCTAAAACAGGAACAGCTGGCTGGCATACTGCAATAACGTGGGTGTCTGGTCCTAGTAAGCTTAAAAATTCGCGCAAATAGGTAATGTAATCGTCTAGGTTAAAGGAGCCCATAGACATAGGTACCTGTCTGGCATCTTCCCAGTCTGTAATATATACGTCATGATGTGGAAGCAATCCTTCAACGGTACCTCTCAGAAGTGTAGCGTAGTGCCCGGACATCGGCGCCACGATTAAAACTTTTGGATCGTTTCTTTTGGTGTTTCTTTTAAAATTCAAAAGGGCACAAAATGGCTTCTCTACAATTACATTTTCTTTTACTTTTATTATTTTTCCGTCAATTTCTGTTTTATCAAGGCCAAATTCTGGTCTTCCAAATCGTCTGGTAAGACGCTCCAACATAACCGCACTGGCTCCCATAGTCCTTCCAAATGAGGTGTAATAAAGTGGATTTAGAGGATTATCAAATACAGTACGCATCAACTGTGCTTGTAGGCGCAGAGGTGCCATTAGGACGTGTTGCAATTCATGAAGATGGTAAAGCATGAAGTCTCCTGCTAATATCGGAATGTATGAAAACTAAAGTGAAATAGATAATATATTTTGCACTGCACAAAATCACTATACACGCATATGTAACGTATTACAATATTGCCATATCTTAATAAGGATCAAAAGCGTTTAAATTCAGGGGATAGTCATGTTTAAAAGTTTATTGGAGATTCATGGTTCAATTATGGATGCTGAGCGTATTCCATATCTAATTATTGCCATCCTTGCCACCATTGTTATTGGTATGATAATAGGTCCTGTAGCAGGAAATGCCAATTCTCTTTTTTATGGTCTTTTTGATATTTTATTCGGAAAAATGGGAGACAGAATGGATCGTTTGAATAGATCTAAGTCTGACTTGGTGTTTAGAGGTTTTCTTTTCAGCAGTTTCATTATGTTTTTTTCTTTAGTTTTGGCCTCTTGTTCGGAGATTATTAAATCGCATATCTATGAAATACTAGTGATAGCATCTTGTCTGACATCCGGTACTGTTTGGTATATTTTGTTAAAGCTATATTTTGCTTTAAAAATGCAGGGTAAATGCGAAGGTGCCTATTATGGTTTGTCCCGCTCTAGTAGAGTTGATTTAAACAGCACAGATGATTTTGGAATCACCAGAGTAGCCCTGGGTTTTTCCGCTAATAGCTTTGACAAGGGAGTAGTAGCACCCTCGATTTGGTATCTTATAGGTGGCATTCCTTTGTTGTTTGTCTATTGTTCTATATCATTTGTAGCATGGCGATTTGGAAAAAAGGGATTTTCGAAGGGCTTTGGAACCATAGCACTGGCTCTAGAAAAAATAGTGGGGTTTATTCCCTCTCTATTTGCCGGATTTATATTTTCTGCCGCAGCCGCACTTACTCCGACAGCAAAACTTCACAAAGCCCTTCTTTCATGGTGGGCAAAAAAAGGTAAGGCGCCTTACGAGCAGGGCGGTATCGTTTTGAGCGCTATTGCATGGCCACTGGATATAAGCATTGGAGGCCCGGTGCAGGATATATCGGGGAGCACCTTAAAGGGTGCCTGGATTGGGCCGGAAGGTGCCACGGCGCAAATTAGCTATGAACACCTCAAGAGAGGTATTTTAATTAATGTCTACGCGCATATCCTCTTTATTCTGGCGTTACTGACGGCTTATGTGTATTCGGGCCATTTTTTCTAGTAATTTTTTTTAGGTTTTTTTACAGAAATGCTTGACTTCCAGTATGCTCTTCGACTACTTTTCCGCATCTGTTTAGAATGGCAGTTAAGAATTTCTAGTTAAAAGAAGGATTTAGGCTATGAGCCGTCGTTGTATGATCACAGGAAAAAGCGTGATGAGTGGAAATAATGTTTCTCACGCTATGAACAAGACAAAGCGCCGCTTTCTCCCAAATGTTCAAGATACAAGCTTGTATAGTGTGGCATTGGATCGTTGGGTTAAGGTTCGTGCCTCTGCGGCTGGCTTACGCACAGTAGAACATAAAGGCGGATTTGATTCCTTTCTCACAGGCACAGCTAAGACGAAGCTTGACCCTGCCTTGCAGCCGGTAAAGGTACAAGTAGAAAAAGTGCTAGCCGAAAAAGCCGCCTAAGCATTTATTTTCTATACAGAAAAGATTATTATGAACCCGCCATTGGGCGGGTTTATTAATGGAATAAAAGTGGACTATGCTGGATTACCCCAATTTTTCTTTTGAAGTCAAAGCGAAGGACAAAAGTTCTAAAGCGCGTGTAGGCGTGCTAAAGACGCCACATGGCACGATTGAAACTCCTAACTATATTTTTTGTGGAACAAAAGGAACTGTCAAAAATGTCTCACCTTCACAATTAAAGGAAGCCAAGACCGATATTATTCTCTCTAATGTGTATCATCTTATGTTGCAACCGGGCGCTGAATTGGTTGAGAAAATGGGCGGACTTCATAAATTTACAGGTTGGGATGGCCCTATGTTAACCGATAGCGGGGGATTTCAGGTTTTTTCGTTGGGCGAAGGTACCATGGCGAATGAAATTAAGGGAAAAGCCAATAAGGGACATGAAAACAAAAACCTTATTTCTATTACGGAAGAGGGTTGTGTATTTAAATCTTATATTGATGGAAAAAAAATTAAGCTAACACCAGAGTATTCAATGGAAATCCAAAGAAAACTCGGGGCTGATTTACTTATGCAATTTGATGAATGTACCCCATATCATGTAGATAAAGATTATACAGCTCGCTCAATGGAGATGTCCATAAGGTGGGGAGATCGATGTTTAACAGAGTTTGAGCGGCATCATGATGGTAAGCAGGCATTATACGGAATTGTTCAGGGCGGAGTTTATAGTGATCTAAGAAAATTTTCTGCTGCCTATACACAAGATAGAGATTTTTTCGGAACAGCAATCGGTGGATGCTTGGGGGGCAGCGACGAGGAAATGTATGAAGTTGTTTCTTCCTCAATTCCCTACATTCATGATGCGCGCCCTGTGCATTTTTTAGGAATAGGGAGGATCCGCGATATTTTTACTTTTGTACGACTTGGCATTGATACTTTTGACTGTGTTATTCCAACTCGTCTTGCAAGACACGGTTCTGCCTTTGTAAAGGGTTGCTCCAACGAAACAATTAATCTTAAAAATTCAAAATATCGTGAAGACCAAAGCCCTTTAGACGAGAACATAGACATTCCCGCTTCAAAAAACTTTTCAAAGGCCTATATTCATCATCTTTTAAAGGCGAACGAGTTATTGGCAACGCAAATACTGGCACAACACAATATTGCAACCATAAATATGCTTATGAGAGAGATACGTACAGCCATAAAAACCTCTAATTTAAACGCTTTAGAGGCAAAATGGCTTTCCATTTCCGAATAAATTTCTTTTTTTTAAATACGATTAACTAATTTCCTGTATTATAACCTTAATGAGAGCAGTTGAGAGCTTGGCAAGATGACATTGAGATATCGCGAAAGTGAGCAGTGGGAAATGCTGCTGCCTATACTTGAGGACCATACAGAATGGTTCCATGCACTAGTGCAGTGCTTTTTTTACCCGGAAGAAGCTACAATTTTACAATCAATTCAAAGGCCTACTTCTTTTGCTGAATGGATGGTTCATGCTAATAATGAAGAAGGTGGTATGCCACCAGAAATTATCGAAAAGCTGGCTGCTTTACATTCAGACCTGTTTAAAATGGCTGATACGCTAGTCTTTGCCTTAAAGGAAACGGGAATGCAGCCTTCATATGCAGATTTCCAGAAATTTTTGACAATATTTGAAGAGTTTATTCTTTATGTCAGGCGCATAGAGAAAGATTTATTAGTAGAGGGTAGCGGTTTTGATACCTTTACAGGCCTTCGTAATAAGAATGTTTTTTACAAAGATGTACAAAGAGAGCTTGATAGGCTTGAGCGTAGTGGCAAAGCCTTTTGTGTAGCGCTTGTTGTTATTGATGACTTTGATAAAATTATTTCTTCATCCTCACAAGACGAAGGAAATGGGTATCTCAAGCTTGTCTCGGGCTTAATTAAATTAAGTATACGCTCATTTGATGATGCTTATTTTATGGGTAATAACGAATTTATGTTATGTCTGAAGCAGGCAGATGTTTCTGGTGGCATTTCTGCCTTGGAACGTCTCCGACAGGAACTGGAGCAACAAAATGTTATGGTACATCTTAAAGACGGCACAGAAAAGCCATTGAGTGTTTCATGCTGTATAGCAGAACCCATGTCTGGCGATAACGTAAAAGATTTAGTAAAAAATTTAAAAGCAGATCTCGTTAAAAGCGTTAAGAAAGAAGAAGATGCTGTGCTTAGATACCATGAATTAAGCCCTTTACAGAGATTTGTTCAAGAAGGTGTAGCAGAATAGCCAACTTAACTGTGTAGAGATAAGAATCCAGAACCGGATTGGCCTTACATGAAAACAGACAAAAATATCTTTGACTATGGCCGACTATTTAACTCTATGCCTCTTCCAAGGTTTATTGTTGGTGTTGAAAACGGCGAGCCGTCACACATAGTTCAGGCAAATGATTTAGCAGTTAAGTATTTTAACTGTAAAAAATCTTTGGTTATAAATCACACAATCCAGGAATTTATGGATACTGAAAACGCGCGGCATTTCTTTCAGTCGTTTCAGGTATGTTTATCACGTAAAAGAGCAGTAACAATTCAAGCTTTACCAACTATTCCCGGAGATTTCAAAGTTTATGGATTTTGGGTTAGTCCTATTATGGATGAAGATGAAAATATTATTTATCTGGATGTCTTGGGTCAGCTTGATGTACGTGATCAGTCAATTTTGCAGCGTGAGCGTGATGATGCTATTTCTTTATTGGCGTCAATTTTCGAGGTTAGTGAAGTAGGAATTATTGTCTCTGACGAGTCTGGAAAAATTGTTAGAGCCAATGATAGTTTTATTAGAAGTTACGGCTGGACCAGAGATGAAATTATTGGAGCAGATTTTACAACACTTGTTACTGATGATGAAAAAGAGCAAACCAGAGTTAATCATAAAAAATTTATTAGTGTAGGGGTTAGGAGTACAGGCGAAGTAAAAATGTTAAGAAAAAGTGGAGAAATAGCTAATGTGCTCTTTACTTCTGCAACACTTAAGCTAAGCCAAAATAGAAAATTTCTTGTAACAACTTTTATGGATATTACCCACCGGAAAAGAATGGAGCAATCTCTTAGAATTGCCAAGGATGAAGCAGATAGTGCTAATCAAGCTAAATCAACTTTTCTTGCTAATATGAGCCATGAATTAAGAACACCTCTTAATGCAATTATTGGTTTTTCAGAAATAATGAGAAAGGAAACCTTTGGCCCTGTAGGAAATGATAAGTATAGAGAATATCTTGATGATGTTTATATGAGTGCTGAGCATTTACTCGACATTATCAATGAGGTTCTTGATATGTCTAAGATTGAAGCTGGACGAGTTGAACTGGCAGAAGAACATTTTGATGTCTATGATATGATTATTTCTGTAACAAGAATGCTAAGCTCTAAGATTTTTTCAAGCAATATAGAAATTATAAGAGATCTAGGCGATGGGGAGTTGATTATAAACGCTGATTACCGACTTCTTAGGCAAGTTGTTATCAATCTTATTTCTAATGCAATTAAGTTTTCGCCTTCAGGCTCGAAAATAACCGTTTCTTCACATGTCACAGAATCAGGAAATATCAAAACTTCAATAATAGATGAAGGATCAGGTATATCTCCCGAACAGATACATTTGGCTCTAGAGCCTTTCGGTCAGGTCAGTGACATTAATAACAAGCAAGTTGTAGAACAGCAGGGCACTGGTTTAGGGCTACCGCTTGCAAAGGCCATGGTTGAATTACACGGTGGTACTTTGGAACTAGTCTCTAAAAAAGGTAAAGGAACTACTGTTCATTTTACTTTGCCCTCAAGCAGAGTTGTTCCCAATAGCTAGAAATTGTCTTGCGATATAGCATTGCAGGTTTTATGATCGAATTTCATATAACAAAAAAAGGGCAGGAACTATGTCTGACTTAGAAGAACGCTGCATTGAGGCAGGTCTGAAAATGACAGGACAAAGGAAAGTTATTCTTGAGGTTCTGGGTAGCTCCGCAGACCATCCTTCTGTAGAGGACGTATATGACAGAGCAAAAAAAATAGACACATCAATTAGTATAGCAACTGTTTATAGAACACTTAGTTTGCTTGATGAGCTTGAACTCGTAATACGACATGAGTTTCAAGAGGGTTACTCACGTTATGAAGTGAATTGGGACCACCACCATCACCTTGTAGATCTTGAAACGGGTAAAGTTATTGAATTTCAAAATGAAGAGTTGGAAGCGCTAAAAGAAAAAATTGCACTTGAGCTCGGTTATGAGCTCATAGACCACCGTCTAGAGCTTTATGGCAAAAAACTTAAGAAATAACCCTATACATGTCTTGTAATCTGCCTATTCAAAAAAATATAAAAAACCCATTGGATTGTAAATGTTACAATTCAGTAATGCGTGCCTATAGAGAATTGCTTGGCGCAGGGCAACCTAAATTAGTGGCCCTTGAAGCTGCAACTATGGTTTATAGTTATCATCACCCTGAAGACAGTAAGCATGATCAAGCGCTGACGGTAGAACGCTGGATAAATCAGAATAGTTTGCATTAGTTAGGATTTTATATGCTCAGCGGGGATGAAGTTAGGCTTCCTATTCATATAATGATTGACGCCAAACTAGGCTCTCTTAACGGGCAAGGAATTTTTTATTATGTTCACCAAAGAGGTGAAAAAAATACAGGTACGATACTTCTAAAAATCAATAACCTTGAGGGCTTGTGTACGCTTATTTTACAACAGAGAGATCTTGAAGGAAAGCTTTCTTGGATGAGTGCTTTAGCAAAAGAACAAGTTGAAGAAGCCGATGCAGATCAGTATATTCAGCGTGCAATACAACGCGATCCTGATTTATGGGTTATAGAAATAGAGGACCGCGAAATGAAAAACCCATTTGAAGATAAATAATTTGATTAAAGGATAAAAAGTTATGTCAAAATATGTATTATACATGATGCTCGTTATTTCGGCTTTATTTATTAACAGCTGTACAAATACACTTGATGGTGTTGGAACCGATATTAAGAAAGCCGGCGAAAAAATTGAAGACACCTTTTAATTTGTAGAAACCGGAAAATATATTGTCTTCATTAAATTCTATTATAGAAAAACGTCGAACTTTCGGAATTATTTCGCATCCGGATGCCGGAAAAACAACACTTACGGAAAAGCTTCTTCTATTTGGTGGAGCCATCCAGCTTGCTGGCATGGTTAAAGCTAAAGGAGAGAGACGACGTGCTCGATCTGACTGGATGAAAGTGGAGCAGGAAAGGGGAATATCAGTTGCATCCTCTGTGATGACTTTTCAAAATAAGGGTATTACCTACAATTTGTTAGACACACCAGGTCATGAAGATTTTTCCGAAGATACTTACAGAACTTTAACAGCCGTAGACAGTGCTGTCATGGTTCTGGATTGTGCAAAAGGCATAGAAAGCCAGACTTTAAAGCTTTTCGAAGTTTGTAGATTACGCGATATTCCGATTATTACTTTTGTTAATAAAATGGATAGAGATGGGCAAGACCCGTTTGACCTGCTTGATGAGATAGAGGAAAAACTTGCTCTTGAGATTGTGCCAGCAAGCTGGCCTATAGGCATGGGAAGGGATTTTAAAGGCTGTTACAACCTTCTTGAAGATAAGCTGATTTTATTTGAAAGAAGTAAGGGCGATACTTTAGCAAACGCTGTAGAATGCTCTGGCCTTGATGACAAGAAAATTGATGAGCTTCTACCTCAAGAGCAAGCTGAAAAGCTAAGAGAAGATGTCGAAATGATTAGGGGTGTCTACTCTGCCTTTGATTTGGACAGCTATCTAAAAGGCGGAATGACACCAGTTTTCTTTGGAAGCGCCGTCAATAACTTCGGTGTTAGAGAGTTATTAGAAGGGCTCGCTAAGTTTGCTCCACCCCCTAAAGGGCAACATACAACCTCAAGAAATATTGATCCCAATGAAAGTAAAGTTACAGGCTTTGTATTTAAAATACAGGCAAACATGGATCCAAAACACAGAGATCGTATTGCTTTTGCCCGCATTTGCTCGGGCAAATTTAAAAAAGGTATGAAACTTAAGCACGTGCGTTCAGGTAAACAACTAACCATTCATTCTCCTCAGCTTTTTTTAGCACAAGATCGCGAAGTAGCAGAAGAAGCTTATCCTGGTGATATTATAGGCTTACCTAATTATGGTGGTTTGCGTATTGGTGATGCCTTAACCGAAGGTGAAGATCTTGTTTTTACAGGAATACCTAGTTTTGCGCCGGAATACATGCAGCGCGCCCGAGCAGAAGACCCTTTAAAGGCAAAGCATTTAGGAAAAGCGTTGGAACAGCTTGCCGAAGAAGGTGCAGCAAGAATTTTTAAGCCATATAGTGATCCAGATTGGGTTGTTGGCGTTGTTGGCCCTCTTCAGTTTGACGTTCTCAGAGATCGTATTAGAAGTGAATATGAGATACCTGTAAAGTTTGAAGAAACCAGCTTGTATACAGCTCGTTGGGTATCTAGCAAAAACAGCGCCTCTTTAAAAGAATTTATTGATGCTAATCAGGCTTCAATCGCAAAAGATCACGACGATGACCCTGTTTTTATGGCTAGAAATGCCTGGCACTTAGCGGATACAGAAGAAAAGTTTAAAGATATTTTGTTTCAAGCAACAAAATAGTCTCCTAGTTTTCTTCAGAAGACTTGTCTAATTTCTCTTTATTTCCCTTAGTTTTCTGGGCGGCTTCTTTAAATCTAATCTGCAGTGTTCTGTTATTTAAAACACTAATAAGATTGGAATACTGGTCAGTCCACAACCTTAAGCCCTCTCTTTGCTTAGCATCAGTCCAGCCAGAATTTTTAAGGTAATCGATTTTACTTGGGTCTTTGCTCATCGTAAAATAGTGCGCAGGATATGATTTTACATTCAAACCTTCAATATCAAAAGCATCAGCCAAGCGTGCAATAGCGCTCACATCAAGTTCTTTTGCAACGAGTGCGAGAACAGGCTCTAGATCAATGAAGTTATTGGAAATATGCAAAACAATCATACCATTAGGTTTTAGTTTACTAAGATAAATTTCAATAGCCTCTTTAGTCAAAAGATGTATGGGAATATTATCTGAACTAAAAGCATCTATCAAAATAGCATCATAGTATTCGTTTTCGCGCTCATCTATTTTCAAGCGGCCGTCACCAAGAATAATTTTATATGGGCTTCCACAACCAGACAAATAGGTGAATAAGTCCTGATTTTCAGCTATTTCAGCTATATCTTTATCTATCTCGTATAAATCAAATTCACGCCCCTCTTTTGTATAGCAGGACATAACGCCGACACCTAGCCCAATGACGGCAACTTTTTGAGGCCCATCCTGTTGATCCAGCATAGTCATAGCATCTGTTAGAGGGCTCGTTTCGCTATAGTATGATATTCTTTTTAATCTATATTCTTCTGGTAAGGGCTGTGTACCATGATTAGTTGTTCCATGGAGTAAAAGGCGTTCTTCGCCACTGTTAATTACTTTTATGATTCCAAAAAAATTTCTGTCCTGATGGATTAACTCGGCCTTCACTAAAATTTCAAGAGGAAGAGAAATAGGGGATAGTAACAAAGCAAGTGTAACCACCCCGGCAAAGGCCCATCTTGTCCTCACCAAATATATAAGAAGAGCGGCACTAAGCATGGCACATAAATTAGTTGCTACATTATCTGCCGGTAGAAGCATTCCTAAAATAGAAAAAAGAATACCGAAGTAAAAACACAAAGCCTTATCCGAAGTAAGTGATTCTTTAGGTGCCTTATCAAAAATTGCCTTTACATTTTTAAAACTTTTAGTCTCGTCATTGGCAAAACGTAAAAATGCAGCAAGGCCCAAAGCTATTGCATATTCAACTGGTACAATAAAAAACGTAGGTGCAATAACGGCATTAAAAATTCCTCCAAGAGCGCCACCTAAAGACATTATAAGGTAAAATTCTGTAAGATGTTTTGCTGTAGGGCGTGAATTTGCCAATTCAGTATGACAAGCAAGAGCAATGGAGAAGAAAACAATGAGATGAAAAAGAATGAAGAGAAGTGGAGAAAAATACATTTCTTTTATTATTATCATCTGTGCTATCAGAAAAATCATACTTAGAGCACTGGCAAAATTAATACTCTCTGTTTTGAAGACAGGTTTTCTAGCAAAAACAATTATAAATGTTCCTATATATAACGCTAAGGGCAAAATCCATAATAAGGGCGCGGATGCAATATCAGTCGTAATGAATGTGGTTACGCCCAGCATTAGCGATGAGGGGGTAAAAGAAAGTAGTATCCATTTTATACGCCGGCTTGTTGTAATAATCTCATCTTTGTATCGAGTATCAACATCGCTTTTTTCTTCTTTATTTTTATTACCATTTTTCCAAATTAAAATAAGACACAAAGCAATCATAGCAATAAGCACTAAGTAACCTTGTTTCCACATGTCCGCTTGCCCATTAAGAGTAAGCATTGGCTCGATTATAAAAGGATAAGATAACAAAGCCGACATAGACCCTAAATTACTCGCTCCATACAGGAAATAAGGATTATCTGCATCTTTATGATTGCTAGCTGCAAACCACCTTTGCAACATAGGTGCAGAAGCAGAAACAACGAAGAAAGGACCGCCTATGGTCATGGTCATAAGAGAAAGCTGCCAAAAAGTAGGATTTTCTGCTTCTGGAGGTGACCAGCCATCAGGGATACCAAAAGGCAATGCAAAAAGAAAAACGCTAAGTAAAATCAAATGTAGGAATGCTTGTATTCTGATGCTGAGCAATTTACTTGAGCCGTGAGCATAAGCATAACCGGCGAGCAAACAAAGCTGGAAAAAAAGCATGGCTGTTGTCCAAACTTGAGAGGTACCACCCAGGAGAGGCAATATCATTTTTGAAAACATCGGTTGGACGGTAAAAACCAGAATAGCGCTTAGCAAGAGTGTAAGAGAGTAGACAGAGACATAGAATTTCATAAGATTTCACTTTTTTATTATATAATCCGCGTAGCATCGTAACATTGAGATAAATAAAGACATAGAAAAAAAATCCTAAAAGCCCTTGTAATTAAGAGAATAAAATGAGAAAACAGGACAAAATTTGTACAGTTAAGGTGACGTCTTGTTAAAAATATCAAAAATTGCTGATTATGCCGTAGTTATTCTTGCCGATATGGCAAACAAAAATCAGCAAAAAATCAGTGTTTCTACAATTGCCAACAGTACGGGATTGGCTGAGCCTACCATATCCAAAGTTTTAAAAGCGCTTTTAAAGGCAGGTATCGTAGAATCAACACGCGGAATTTATGGTGGCTATAGTATTAAAGGCCCCCCCAATAAAATATCAATTGAGGATATTATTAAGGCAGTGGATGGCCCTGTTCTCATTACATCTTGTTCACATGGCTCAAAACCAGACTGCTCTGTAAGCCAGATTTGCGCAGTAAAAGGCCGTTGGGACGATATTAATATTGCTATCTCAGAGATTTTAAGCTCAGTCTCGCTTACAGATATGATGGGTAACATGAAACTTCCTACAAACATTCAACAACTAAGATAATTATGGCAGCTACAGAAGAAACAATTGCACAAGTTAAAGAATTGTCAGGCAGCTATGATGCTGGCTTTGTTACAGATATTGAAAGTGACAAAGCGCCGAAGGGTTTGAATGAGGGTACAATTCGCTTTATTTCTGCAAAAAAGAAAGAGCCAGAATGGATGCTAGAAAGACGTCTGAAGGCTTACAAACACTGGCTTAAAATGCCGGAACCTGATTGGGCTAAAGTTGATATTAAGCCCATAAATTATCAGGACTCGTATTATTATGCAGCCCCCAAATCTATGGAAAATATGCCAGAAACCCTAGATGACGTTGACCCTATACTTTTAGAAACATATGCAAAACTTGGTATTCCCTTAAGAGAACAAGAAATTTTAGCCGGTGTAAAAAACAGAACTCCAGTAGCTGTAGATGCCGTCTTTGACTCTGTGTCAGTTGCTACTACTTTTAAAGATGAATTAAGAAAGCATGGCGTTATTTTTTGCTCAATCTCAGATGCAATCAAAGAACATTCTGACCTTATCAAAAAGTATATGGGCTCTGTAGTACCTTATTCCGATAACAAACATGCTTGCCTCAATAGTGCGGTCTTTACTGATGGAAGTTTTGTTTATATTCCTCCTGGCGTTAGATGTCCGATGGAACTCTCGACTTATTTTCGTATCAATGAGCTAAATACAGGACAGTTTGAAAGAACACTAATAATAGCAGATAAAGGTTCCTATGTTTCTTATCTGGAAGGGTGTACAGCACCCATGCGGGATGAAAACCAACTTCATGCAGCGATAGTTGAGTTAGTAGCACATGAGGATGCTGAAATAAAATATTCCACAGTACAAAATTGGTATCCGGGGGATCCTGAAAGTGGGAAAGGCGGGATATATAATTTTGTTACCAAGCGCGGTTTGTGCGAAGGACGTAATTCTAAGATTAGCTGGACGCAAGTTGAAACAGGGTCTGCTATTACATGGAAATACCCTTCATGCATCTTAAAGGGTGATGGTTCGCAAGGTGAGTTCTATTCCGTAGCAATAACGAACGGAAGACAGCAAGCAGACACTGGCACGAAAATGATCCATATCGGAAAAAATACAAAATCCAGAATTATTTCTAAAGGGATTAGTGCAGGAAAAAGTAACAACACATATAGAGGGCTGGTTAAAATCATGCCTACCGCTGATGGTGCAAAAAACTTTACCGTTTGTGACTCTCTTCTTATAGGGGATCTTTGCGGTGCACATACAGTGCCTTATATAGAAAGCCGTAATAAAACAGCTACCTTGGGCCATGAGGCAACAACAAGCAAAATATCCGAAGATCAGCTTTTTTATTGCGTGCAGAGAGGTCTAAGTGAAGAAGAAGCAATCGCTTTGATTGTAAATGGGTTTGCACGAGAAGTTATGCAACATCTTCCTATGGAATTTGCAGTGGAAGCACAGAAGCTTGTGGGCATCAGTCTTGAAGGAAGCGTGGGTTAAATGCAATTTATAGAAAACTCAAAAATTTGGAAAAAGACAGACGCAAGCTTAAAAGGAAGTTTCAAATTTTCAAACTTTATAGAGGCATTTTCTTTTTTAACGAAAGTAGCGATTTTAGCAGAAAAGCATAATCATCACCCAAAAATAGAGAATGCCTACAACAAGGTCGTATTAACGCTTACCACCCATGATGCCAATAACACAGTGACAGAAAAAGATTATAACCTGGCTCAAGCCATAGAGGAAATGGGAAGGGTTGATTAAAATGTCGTCGTTTACCCGAAATATAAGAGGTTTTCTCAGCATTGGGAAATTCCAATCTATGAGTGTGTTATGTTTCAATTTTATTAATAGGTCTTTTATAACTCCAATAAGGAATATCTTCGGGGGCAAGGCGTGTGAGATTTTTCGCCCATTTTTTAAGGCCAAGATAGCGCCCACCAAAAGTGGTTCCCGCAAGATAGAGTTCGACAATCATCAAACCCGACAGCCAGCTAACCATACTGTTCATGGCTTTTTGCCCATCCAGTGTAAGATCTTGCATTGGTACAAGATGCTTAAAAGTCAAGTTTACATGAAGAAAAGCAACCGTCATGGCGTAGCTGCGCATAGCCCATCTTCGATGCGTGACAAAATTCTTGTTGATTGCAGCCGTATAGGCAAAGTAACTGGTAAAAAACCAAATGATAGCCATAGGGGTAAACCCATAACGTGCAATAGTACCCGGGCTATTGTGCCATGCCAGAGGCACAATAGTAATAGCACTAATCATGCAACCAGATATATAAATCTTACCAAGGCGTCTATGCCAGGCTGGATAGGCTTTTCTATATGGATGAATGAACAGAAAAGGGCCTGTTAAAATGGAAAAGATGGCTGCTAAAACATGGAAAAATAAAAGGCTATTATTAATTTCTGGGTGCTTTGCTATGAACTCCGAAGCAAGGTCTTTGTACGAAAAATATACAGGCTCGGCAAAAATGTATCCCATTGGAATTGGCAGAACAGCTATTGTAGTGAGCATAAAAAGCCAAACAATTGCAGGAACTTTATCTAAATTACTGAAAGCATTATCAGCCACATTTAGAAAATTTAATACTTGCCTAATAAGAGTAGTAAGAGTGAGCTGATTTTTCATATGATAACAGTAACGTACAATAAATTAACAACAAGCATAATATTGAGGACATAAGTTAGTCTACAGGAAATTAATTGTAAATGAGAACAGAAGAAGACAGAAGGGATTTAAGAAATTTAAAAATGGAGCAGACGCTTCATTACATTCTTATGTCTTTTACTTGCTTGTTGATAATTTTCAGCGTTTTTTTTGCTTATAAAATTATTAAGAAACCCTCTAAAAACACTGTAGATACGCCGATTACTAATAATACAAAGGGCCCAACCAAGCCCTTACCAAAATTTATAATAGATAAAGTAAGACCAGATGAGTTGGAGCAGTTAAAACCATGATTGATATTAAAAATTTATGTGTTTCTATCGATACAGATGAAGGACAGAAGGAAATTATTAAAGGCCTAAACTTAAATATCGGGGCTGGAGAAGTTCATGCAATTATGGGCCCAAATGGATCAGGAAAATCCACTTTGTCTTACGTATTGGCAGGACGAGAGGATTATGAAGTGACAAAAGGCTCTATTCAAATGAATAATCAAGACCTTTTGGACTTGGCCCCGGAAGAGCGTGCAGCGCAAGGCTTATTTCTGGCTTTTCAATATCCTGTAGAAATACCGGGTGTAAATATGAGCACATTTCTAAAAACAGCTATAAACGCTATTAGAAAGCAAAAAGGACAGGATGAACTCGATGCACTTGGAATGCTAAAACTTATTAAAGAAAAGACAAAAGAGCTTGGCATATCCGATGATATGATGAAAAGAGCAGTAAATGTTGGCTTTTCAGGGGGCGAGAAAAAACGAAATGAAGTGCTCCAAATGACAATATTGGAGCCAAAATTCTGTGTGCTTGATGAGACAGACTCCGGCCTTGATATAGATGCGTTAAAAGTTGTGGCAGCAGGCGTTAATAAACTTAGAAGTAAAGAACGATCTTTTCTTGTTATTACACATTATCAAAGACTTCTTGATTATATTAAGCCCGATGTCGTTCATATTATGGCAGATGGGAAAATAATTAAAACAGGGGGAGCAGAACTTGCCAAAGAGCTTGAAGAAAAGGGCTATGCCGAATTTATGGGAGATGCAGCATGAGAATTTTTTTTGTATTTATAATATTTCTTATTACCCTTAGCTCCAATCTTGCCAATGCAAGCTATTGGTACGAATGTGAAGTGCAAGCTACACTTGAAAACACTAGGCAACCAAATGTGTATATAGCAGAGATACATCACGCCCTTATGACACAAGGACATAATGAGGCAGGGACAGCTTGCTTGGAAAATAAATATGGGAAAAAAGTTCAAATCACAGTAGATGAGGGGCTCCCACCCTCAGATAAACAAATTTCTCTGAAATATGAGTTTTTTGAGACCATGACTAACGAAGGGCTCCTAATAACGGAAAAGTGGATATACACCGATCCTTCTCTTAAGGGAGGATTACCGTGGTAAATATAGCTTTGATTGACCAGGATAATATTCCCGACCCAAAAATGGAAAGTTGGAAGTATACAAATCTTTCACGCGCACTTGGTACAGAACTAAAAAACATTAAGCCATCCAAACCTCAGGAGATAATTATCCACAAAAAGCGTGGAGAAGTCTGTGAACAAATTGAGGAAATTTTGTGGATAGGTGAAGATGGAAAGCATCAAAATCTGCACTTAAAAATTATTCTGGAGGAGGACGCGCAACTTATTCTTGTAGAACGTCATATTGGTAATGGTTCATATTGGAAAAACATGAGTACAGAAATTGTACTGCACGCCAATGCGCGCTTGGAGCATGTTCGTATACAAGAAGACAGCCTTGATGCAGTACAGACAAACATTGTTCATGTCCATATGAGCCGTGATTCTAACCTCAATAGCTTCTCTCTTAATCTAGGAGGAAAATTAACCAGACATGATATTCACATCGTACTAGATGATGAAAATATACATTGTGCTCTTAACGGTATCAACTTGTTACAGGGCGTACAACATGGTGATACAACGATATTAATGGAGCATAAAAAGCCAAACTGTAATTCAAATCAATTTTACAGAACAATTCTAGACGAGAGTTCTCGTGGCGTCTTTCAAGGAAAAGTGCATGTTCACCGGGAAGCACAAAAAACAGATGGTTATCAGTTATCAAACGCCATCTTACTGTCACCTAAAGCTGAAATGGACACTAAACCTGAGTTAGAAATATATGCTGATGATGTTAAGTGTTCTCACGGCTCTACGACTGGTTCTTTGGATGAATATCCTTTATTTTATTTACGCTCCAGAGGCTTAACAGAGGCAGAAGCCCGCAAACTTTTAATGCAGGCCTTTGTAGATGAAGTTGCCGATAAAATTTCATGTAATGATCTAAAACCAGAAGTGAAGGATAAAATGGCTTGCTGGCTAGAGAATGTGTTGAAGAGGAAATGATAGATATTACCTCACCATGGCGCGATGATTTCCCTGTGCTTAAAGTAAAGGTTCACGGGGATGTCCCCCTTGTTTTTCTTGATAGTGCCGCAAGCGCTCAGAAGCCACAGGCCGTTATCAAGGCTATGAATGATGTGATTGAGTTCGGTTATTCAAATATTCACCGGGGACTTTATGAAATCTCACAGAACCTTACAAAAAGCTTTGAGGATGTTCGCCAAAAAGTTGCCACTTTCATTAAGGCTGAAAGTCAGAAAAATATTGTTTTCACTAGAAACACAACAGAGGCAATAAATTTGGTTGCACAAAGTTGGGGCACACAAAACTTATCCGAGGGTGATGAGATTATTCTAAGTGAGATGGAGCATCACGCTAATATTGTGCCTTGGCAAATTTTGGCTGAAAAAACAGGGGCCGTTATTAAGGTTATTCCTTTGACAGAGCAGGGCACTCTTGATTTGAAAATTTTTGAAAAGTTATTAAGTGCAAGAACCAAGCTTGTAAGTGTTGTTGAAATTTCCAATGCACTTGGAACTATAAATTCTGTTAATGAAATAATTAAGACTACCAGAAAATACAATAAGGATATTGTTATCCTTATTGATGGCTCACAAGCGATTGTTCATAGTTCTGTAAACGTTACTGATATGGATGTCGATTTCTATGTATTTACGGGACATAAATTATATGGCCCCACAGGCATAGGTGTGCTGTATGGTAAACATCATCTTCTTGAAGCTATGCCGCCGTATCAAAGTGGCGGTGATATGATTGAACGTGTTAGTTTTAAATCTGGAACAACTTATCGTGAGGCTCCCTATAAGTTTGAAGCGGGAACGCCAGCTATTCTAGAAGTTATTGGACTAGGTGCTGCTATTGATTACCTCAGCACGATATCTATGAAAACAGTTGTTCAACATGAACATAGACTATTAGAATATGCTTGGAATAGTATGAATGAAATTGATGGACTAACCATATTAGGTCCACAAAACTTAGCCCGAAGAGCCGGCATTTTAAGCTTTACTATGGATTGTGCGCACCCAAGTGATATAGGAATGGTGCTTGATCAATGTGGAATTGCCATACGTACAGGACACCATTGCGCCATGCCAGCAATGGAAGCACTTGGGCTAGATGCTACAGCTCGTGTTTCACTGGCTTTGTACAATGACCAAAGTGATGTTGATTCTTTGATAAAAGGACTTTTAAAAGTAAGAGAGTTATTTGGATAGCTAATGACCCAAAATATTGAACCTAAAGATACAGAAAACTATGATCATCTGGCAGAGCCACCACATGTGGAAGCGCCACGAACGCATAAGTTATGGCCAGAAATTCTAAAGGTATTGAAGGAAATTTATGACCCCGAGATCCCTGTTAATATATATGAACTTGGTCTTATCTATAAAGTTGATATAGAAGGAGAAAAAGGCGGATTAAGCGACATTGATGTAAAAATGTCGCTCACTTCCCCCGCATGCCCAGTAGCACAAGAAATGCCAGGTTGGGTGCAAGGAGCCATTTTACCACTCGAAGGCGTTGGAGGCGTGAAGGTAGAAGTAATATGGGAGCCCCAATGGAACCCTTCAATGATGGCAGAGACAGCAAAAATGCAGCTTAATATGTTTATGTAAGAAAGAATTTTTATGAGCGCCCCTATACAAATCACTGATAAAGCAGCAGCACAAATAAACAAACTTTTGGAAAAGGCTCCTAAAGGAACTATAGGAGTGCGGCTTGCTATTAAAGCCACTGGCTGTTCAGGTAATAGCTATAAAATGGAATATGTAAACGAAAGCCATGAACTTTCAAAAGATGAAAAGTTTACAGAAAATGATGCAGACATCTACATTCCTAAAATCTATTCATGGATGCTGTTCGGTACCACTATTGATTATATCACCGATGAATTAGGGAATACGCGTTTTGACTTTATAAACCCAAATGAAATTGGACGCTGTGGTTGCGGGGAAAGCTTTCAGGTTGGTGGAGGGCTACCTAAAGATTCTTAAGCTGCAACTGATCTCAGGGCTTCATTTATAACTTGAGAGTTTGCATTTTCCAGGTGTGGAAGAGTGCTTAACGATTGCCTCCACTTTTTAGCACCGGGCTCCAAGTGAAAAAGCCCGATCATATGTCTGGTTATTGATTTTACTGGCGTTCCGTGTTCCTTGCTTTGTTTTTCAATATAGGCAACCATTTCTCTGCAGATATCCTCTCGAGGCCTAACACTATTATTCTGAAATATTTCTTTTTCAATATGAGCTAAAAAATAAGGGTTTTGATAAGCCTCGCGCCCAATCATAACGCCGTCGAAAACCTCAAGTTGCTCTTTTATCTGGCTAATGGTTTTAATTTCGCCATTTACAACGATATTTAATTCCGGGTGTTGCTTTTTTACTTCTTTAACACGGGCATAATTAATTTCAGGTTTAGTCCTGTTTTCCTTGGGACTAAGACCATTTAACCAGGCTTTTCTGGCATGAATAATGAACGTCTTGCACCCTGATTCTTTCACAATGTTAATAAATTTATCTAAAAATTCGTAAGAATCCTGATGATCAATACCTATACGACATTTCACTGTTACTGGAATATCGATATTTTTTCTCATTTTTAAAACGCTCTCAGCAACAATCTCCGGCGTTTCCATTAAAATAGCCCCGATTTTTCCTTTTTGGACACGATCACTGGGGCATCCGCAATTAATATTAACCTCGTTATAACCCTGATCTTCAGCCATTATTGAGCATCTAGCCATCTCTTCTGGGTTAGAACCACCCAACTGAAGCGCAACAGGATTCTCTTTTTGATCAAATCTTAAAAAGCGCTCTGTATCGCCATTTAAGAGGGCCCCAGTTGTCTTCATTTCAGTATAAAGCAAGCTATTAGGAGAGATCAAACGATGAAAAAAGCGGCAGTGACGGTCTGTCCAATCCATCATTGGCGCAACCGATATTCTTGATAATACTTTATTTACTTGATTCATGCGGGGTTATTTATCATAAAATGCAGGTGATGCGACATATTTATTTGTTTTTTTTTCTGGCCTTGTTTTCTCTGTTAATATTACAGACACCAGCCCGCGCCTCTAACAATGAGCTATATAGTAGTAGTGGGCTGCCTATACCACGTTTTGTTACTTTGGCTGAGGACGATATAAATGTACGTGCAGGTCCGGGCAAGAAATACCCCATTCAATGGGTTTTAAAGCGCAAAGGCCTTCCAGTCGAAGTTATTCTTGAATTCGATAACTGGAGAAAGATTAGAGACATAGAAGGCAATGAAGGATGGGTTTTTCACACACTTTTATCTGGGGTGAGAGCAGGCATCATCACAAATGATGAACCTGTCATAGCTTATGATGCTCCGTATAAAGAAAATGAAGTAAAAACAAGAGCTAAGCTACGTTTTGAGCCTTCTGTCATAGTAAAGATAGAGCATTGCCGAGAACGTTGGTGTACAGTTAAATCCGGAGATTTATCGGGGTGGGTCGAAAGAAAATTCCTTTGGGGTGTTTACGAAACGGAAAATATCGATTAGAATCACGGATGTAACAATCGTTACGTCCTTCCTCAAACCTATAAACAAACTCTCCTTAGGTTACTGTTAAATGTTTGCACTAACAAATAAGCCAGAAATGGGCGCCCGTTTCTACTCTGTTTTGATTCAGCTGGCTGCTGATCACGAACGTGGTATTGACAGCATGAAAGTGATTCAACATATGGCTGGTGTGTTGGTAGAAACATATTATCTTTTTGATGATTCCGATCAAGCTATGCAGGCAAGCTTCAGTAAACTGTCTAGTTTGTTAAATTGCCATCCCGCATCTGGTATACTGGCCCCGTATGCATTGCCGCCTGCTGATATAATTGATTTTGAAACCGAACGTGGACGTTCCGCAGCAAGGGACTTTTTTGAGGAATGGCTAGATTGCAACTTTGAATTACACGATTTGATACTTACGGTTTTTCAGCATGTTATTGTTGGTTGGGAAGATATGGGTGTTCCACGAGAAGAAACGCTCAGACTTCTTATGGAGTGTGTAAAAAAATGTATGGCCTTTGAAATTGCAGCGCAAGAACTTTGTGATGTTGCCATTGAATGCCAAATTGGCAGAAGAGGGTGGATGATTGGGGACTGCATTGCATCCTTAAGCGGCGTAGCCGGTCAAAGACTTGCTATATCTTTGAGTTCTGCTGATGTCTGTAATTTCTTTAGAGGCTCGGATTTACCTGAAAACCTTGATCGCGTTGTCTATATTATGACACAAGAAGCCATTAGGTTAGGTGTGCCTGCTGGTAGCGACTGGCGCTTTGGTCTGGCAGCAAATGACACGCCAATCAATGCCCCCGTAGAACTTATAAGAGAGCTGGAGCCTAGATGTCTAAGATTTTTTAGGGCTATAGGTATGACCAGCCCTTATGACCAAGCCGTAGCCTGCGCAAAAGCAGCGGGACGCATGATTGCTGTAGCTTCAGGCGGGGATTTACCTGAAATAGAACCTGCAATTGCTAAACCATTAGCTATGTCAGCCATTACAGAGAGTTATAAGTTTGTGTGCCTCGATTTTGAAATGGTCTCTTATTAGAAAAGACTGATTGCCTCTTGCTCCCACTAGGATTACCTCGTATAAATCCCTTTGAATTAAAGAAAAGGGATAATATTTACTCATGACTTTCGTACAAAAATCTAGCTACTCATATGATGAGATAATTACATGCGGAAATGGTGAAATGTTTGGCTCAGGTAATGCACAGTTGCCATTACCACCTATGCTTATGTTTGATCGTATAACAAATGTTTCTGTAGAAGGTGGTGCGCATGGTAAAGGGACGATAGAGGCAGAATTCGATATTAATCCGGAATTATGGTTTTTTGATTGCCATTTCAAAGGTGATCCGGTTATGCCTGGCTGTTTAGGTCTAGATGCCTTATGGCAACTTCTAGGTTTTTATCTAGGTTGGACAGGCGCCTCTGGTTCTGGTCGTGCGCTAGGCCTGGGCGAACTTAAGTTAACCGGTATGGTTACGCCTGACGTTAAGCTTGTTAAGTATAGCGTGGATATAAAGAGAGTTATGACTGGAAAGCTTGTTCTTGGCATAGGTGATGGCACTATGTATGCTGACGGCGAGGAAATATATAAGGCTCAGGGTCTGAAAGTAGGGCTATTCGATAATTCAGCGTCTTGATGTTAAGCCTAAAAAAATATAGATAACATTGTAAAGGAGTATGTTATGCGCCGTGTTGTTGTTACAGGAATGGGAATAGTTTCTTGTATTGGTAATACTCTTGATGAAGTTCTGAGTTCGCTTAAGGCTGGTAAGTCAGGTATTGTTTCTGCTCCTGAATATGTTGAGCTTGGTTTTAGATCACAAATTCATGGTAAGCCTAATATCGTTTTAGAAGATCATATTGATAAGCGACTCATGCGTTTTATGGGGGATGCTGCTGCCTATACGCATTTATCTATGGAGCAAGCTATAGCTGGTTCCGGATTAACAGAAGCCGATGTCGTAAATGAACGTACAGGTATTATCGTGGGCTCAGGAGGCCCTTCTACAAAAGCTCAGGTGCTAGCGGCCGATGTTACACGGGAAAAGGGCCCAAAACGTGTTGGACCTTTTGCTGTACCGAAAGCTATGTGCTCTACAACATCTGCAACAGCATCCACTAATTTCAAAATTAAGGGCGTCAATTATACTATTTCATCAGCATGTTCAACTTCCGCGCACTGTATTGGTAATGCTGCAGAGCTTATTCAATGGGGAAAGCAGGACATTATGTTTGCGGGAGGAGGTGAAGAGCTTGATTGGACCCTATCAGTCTTGTTTGATGCTATGGGTGCTATGAGCTCTAATTACAATGAAACACCAGAGCGCGCAGCAAGAGCCTATGATGCCAATAGAGATGGTTTTGTTATTGCTGGTGGTGGCGGAATCGTTGTTTTAGAAGAACTAGAACACGCAAAAGCTCGAGGTGCTAAAATATATGCAGAAATAACGGGCTATGGCGCGACATCAGATGGACATGATATGGTTGCCCCAAGTGGAGAGGGCGGAAAACGAGCTATGCTTAAAGCTCTTGAGACAGTTCAAACGCCGGTAACTTACATAAATACGCATGGTACTTCTACACCTGTCGGGGATATTGGAGAACTTAATGCAATTCGTGAAGTTTTTGAGCCTCTGGATCAAGAAACACCGCATATAAGTGCTACCAAATCTATGACAGGCCACTCGCTCGGCGCTACCGGGGTGCAGGAAGCAATTTATAGTATCCTTATGATGCAGAATAACTTTGTGGCACCAAGCATAAATATAGAAACTCTTGATGAGGGTGCTGAAGGTTTTCCAATAGCCAGAGAACGCGTTGATAATGTTAACCACGAAACAGTTCTATCAAACAGTTTCGGCTTTGGCGGAACAAATTGCTGTCTTGCAATGAGCCGTTATAGAGACTGATAATGACGATAGAATTTGAAGATTTTTTAAAAATAGACGTACGTGTGGGGACAATTACCGATGTTCAGGATTTCCCGGAAGCTAGAAAACCTGCCTATAAACTTTTTATAGATTTTGGAGAGGACATAGGCCTTAAAAAGTCTTCTGCACAAATAACAGAAAACCACAAGATAGAAGATTTAATAGGATCACAGGTTATCGCAGTTTTGAACTTTAAACCAAGACAAATTGGCCCCTTTATGTCCGAGGTCTTAGTGTTAGGTCTGCCCGATAATGAGAATAATGTAGTATTACTGCAACCGACACAACAGGTTCCAAATGGTGGGCGCCTGTATTGATGATAAGGATAAATACATGAAGGATTTAATGAAGGGCAAAAAAGGGCTCGTTATGGGTGTAGCAAATGACCATTCCATAGCCTGGGGAATGGCCAGTGCTCTACATGCGGCTGGAGCAGAAATGGCCTTTACTTATCAGGGTGATGCATTTGGAAAACGTGTCAAACCACTAGCCGAAAGTATAGGTGCCAATATAGTTTTGGACTGTGATGCCTCTAACGAGGAAGACCTTGATAAGGTTTTCAATATTTTGAAAGAAAAATGGGGAGGCCTTGATTTTGTTATACATGCAATTGCTTACTCTAATAAAGATGAGCTTCAAGGACGCTACGTTGATACAACACTTGAAAATTTCGTGCAGACAATGCACATCTCTTGCTTTTCTTTTACCTCTGTTATGCGACGTGCCAAGGATTTGATGAATGAAGGAGGCTCCGCAGTCACGCTTTCGTACTATGGAGCTGAAAAAGTTATGCCTAATTACAACGTCATGGGTGTTGCCAAAGCTGCATTAGAGGCGTCAGTCAGGTATTTAGCGGCTGATCTGGGCCCAAGCGAAGATGGTCGTCATGGAATACGTGTAAATGCCATTTCTGCAGGGCCAATGCGGACATTAGCAGGGGCTGTTATTGGCGGTGCCCGCAAGACCTATAAATACAGTACACTTACGGCTCCTCTTAGGCGTCCCGTTGATTTGCAAGATCTTGGAAAAACAGGATTATACCTGCTATCTGATTTATCTTCTGCTGTTACGGGAGAGGTACACTACGTCGACTGTGGCTTTAATGCTATGGGTATGATTCCACATGAATCTGCAGAAAAATTGGCTTGATTAGAATTTGTTTTGTTAGGATGGTTCAGCTTGGATTTCTCCGGTGACCATAAAAATAGTAAATCCTGCTGTTCGTGTTAGGGATCGCTCGATTTCTCGCCATTTGTCTCTTGGTCCTTCTAAATGGCGCTCATTACCTTTTCCTTTGTCCACGACAGTAAACCCATGCTGAGCTGCTATATCCCTAAGCCTATCAAGATTTCCAGGATCTTTTCTTTTATGCCTTGGCCTAGGCTCATCAGCAGCAACATAGAGAGAAATTCTTGTTGTTGGCATTTTCTAACCTCTTAATTAACATATTGTGGGCATAATAGGGAAAGCTACAGGGAAAAAGCAAATAAAAAAATAAAGAAGCTAATTTAGGTAAAGCCTTAGTGTACTAGGAAAACACCTTCTTTTAAGACATCGGGAGTATCCGAGAAAAATCCATCAATTCCCCAGCTTTGAAGCATTCTCGCCTGATCCGGATCATTAACTGTGTACGCTAAAATGCTTTTTTCCATGTCCATAACGCTCTCAACTTGTTCTCGCGTCACTGTACCAGCATTTACGTTTACAGTAGAGACTTGAAGATAATCTGCCAATTCTGCCCAGTTTTCTGGCCATTCTTCTGGTAAAAGCAGCCCTCTGTACCAATCTTCTGCCATATCAAGCGCTACTTCCATACTTACATATTGAAATGAAGAAATCAGGAGCTTGTCATGCTCATCCCAAATCGTTGAAAGTAAATCTAGCGCTACTTCTGCCGTCTCTTTTTCTCTGCCCGGACATGGCTTTATTTCAAGGTTTAAACCCAAATCCCGCTCTATAATCACATCTATGGCTTCCTCAAGCGTGGGAATAAGAATTCCAGCAAAGCTCTCCGCATACCAACTTCCATATTCTAAATCCAAAAGCTCTTCATATGTTTTTTCTGCAACAAGGCCGCTGCCATTTGTAGTACGGTCCAGTGTTTCATCATGAAAAATAATAGGGACTTCATCTTTGGTGATTTTCACATCAAGCTCTACCCATTCAATACCTAGATCTGCCGCTGTATGAATACCAACGAGAGTATTTTCTGGTGCATATCCTGCACAGCCTCTATGACCAATGATTTTAGGTAATTTTAAAGTCATTGAAAGGAGTTAGCATTTAATAGCATAAAATGAAATAGAAAATTGCCACACTATTTAGTACTATACTGAGCTAGTCTTTCTATAGCAGGTGTATAGTTTTGCTCGGCAGCCTTCTCATAGTAACTTATGGCTTTCCCACGCTCCTCTGACGTACCGTAAGCCCAAATCATATCACCTCTAAAAACTTGAGAGGGAGCATGCCCTTGTTCTGCAAGGTCTATCATCATATATTGTCCTGCTTCACCGTATAGAGGATGAAAAAAACCCATTTTATACAATTTCATTGCAACTTTATACTTTCCGTCATTATCCTCAAAATAGGCTTTAGCATAATGTTGATAGACATCAATTTGAAATAATGTGGGTGCAATAGATAGCATAGAAATTTTGCATTGTTTGACTGCAACATAGAAATAAGAGCTTATAGAAAAAAAGCCCAAACTTAAAAGTAAGATTACCCCTAAAAAAACCCGAAAATTGCGTCTTGCTTTAGATATTGCCATGTAAGAATTATAGCAGATATCAAGATAATAATCAGTAAAGAAAAAGCCGGCAAAACCGGCTTTTTTATTGATATATATGGGTTTTTATTAACCGGCTTCCTGTACGTCTTCATCAGAATCTTCAAGGATTTCCCCAGTTTCTTGATCTACTTTCTTCATGGAAAGCTTTACTTTACCTCGGTTATCGACACCGGTTAAAAGCACCTTTACTGCATCACCTTCATTGACTACATCCGTTGTTTTGGCAACACGATGGTCAGCAAGTTCAGATATATGTACCAAGCCATCCTTAGAACCCATAAAGTTAACAAATGCACCGAAATCAACACATTTTACAACTTTACCGTCGTAAACTTTGCCAACTTCAGGCTCATCTGTAATTTCTTTAATCATCTTAATGGCTTTCTCAATAGCTTCGGCATTAGTAGCCGCTACCTTGATTGATCCATCATCTTCGATATCAATTTTGGTTTCTGTCAGCTCGATGATTTCACGGATAACTTTTCCGCCTGTACCAATAACTTCACGAATTTTATCTACCGGTATTTGGATAGATACGATCTGTGGTGCATTGGCATTAAGTTCCTTTCTGCTTTCAGAAAGGGCTTTGGACATTTCACCAAGAATGTGAAGGCGCCCATCTTTTGCTTGCTCAAGAGCAGTCTCCATAATTTCCTTGGTAATAGATGTAATTTTGATATCCATCTGAAGGGCTGTAATACCTTTTTCGGTACCCGCAACTTTAAAGTCCATATCCCCTAAATGATCTTCATCACCCAAAATATCGGAAAGAACAGCAAAGTCATTACCTTCCTTAATCAAACCCATTGCAATACCTGCAACCGGTCTAGCTAAAGGTACACCAGCATCCATTAGCGCAAGAGAAGTACCACAAACTGTTGCCATAGAGGACGAACCGTTGGATTCTGTAATCTCTGAAACAGCGCGCATAGTGTATGGAAATTCTTCTACAGCAGGTAAAAGAGGATGGATAGCGCGCCATGCCAATTTACCATGCCCAATTTCACGACGCCCAGGGGGGCCCATACGACCTGCTTCTCCAACTGAATAGGGAGGGAAATTATAATGCAAAAGGAAACGCTCTCTATATTCACCTTCCATTGCATCAATGATTTGCTCGTCTTGCCCTGTACCCAGAGTGGCAACAACTAAAGCCTGCGTTTCACCACGTGTGAACAAACATGAACCGTGTGTTCTTGGTAAAACACCAACTTCAGAAACAATCTGCCGAACAGTCTTTGTGTCGCGTTCATCAATACGTTTACCTGTTTTAAGGATTGCTCCACGCACTATGTCGGCTTCCAAAGATTTAAATTTAGAATTAACTACAGCCTCATTCAGACCATTCTCTTCGTCTAAAAATTCAGCAACAGCAGAATCTCTTGCTGCACCGACGGCTGCTTGACGTTCCATTTTATCAGTAAGTTTATATGCTTTTTCAACTTCTGCTCCGTACTTCTTTTTAAGGGCATCAGCCATCTGTACAACTTTTTCAGGTGTCTCGGGAACATCCCACATATCTTTTGCCCCCATTTCTGCGAGCTCAATAATACCTTTAATGACTGCCTGATAAGCATCATGACCAATTGTTACAGCACCAAGCATTATTTCTTCGGTAAGTTCTGATGCCTCTGATTCAACCATCAAAACCCCTTCCATAGTACCCGCCACTATGAGATCAAGATCCATATCTTTGACTTCTTGCATAGGCGGGTTAACAAGGTATTCACCATCTTTATAACATACACGTGCGCCACCAATTGGGCCCATAAAAGGGATACCAGACAATGTAAGCGCCGCAGAACAGCCAATCATTGCAATCATATCAGGATCATTTTCCAAATCATGAGAAACCACAGTTGCCACAACCTGTACTTCATTTAAGAAGTTTTTAGGGAATAAGGGGCGAATAGGGCGATCAATTAATCGTGAAGTGAGTGTTTCTTTCTCGCTCGGGCGAGCTTCTCTTTTAAAAAAACCACCAGGTATCTTACCTGCGGAGTAAGTTTTCTCTTGGTAATGAACCGATAAAGGGAAGAAATCCTGCCCGTCTCTTATACTTTTTGCTGCTGTTACACAACACAACACACTTGTTTCGCCCATAGTAGCTAGAACGGACCCATCTGCTTGTCTGGCAATTTTACCAGTTTCAAGAGTTAAGGTTTTTCCTGCGAAATCTATTTCTTTTTTATATACATTAAACATAATATTGTTTTCCTTTTATATCTGTTTAACCACCTTGCCTTATGCAAACTGGTTACTTTAGTATCTTTTGAAAGCTTTTTTTGGGGGTTTCGGTGGACGGTTAAAAACAAAAAAACTTTGCTTTTAATAGTCAACCGTAAAGCCTTTCCAAATTTCGACTTTTCAAATTTGTGTATACATGCCATGATCCGCCGCAAAAGTCAAAGTAATTAAAGGAAATTTTGCAATGCTTCACTATCTTGTACTTCTCAGACACGGCCAAAGTGAGTGGAATTTAGCTAATAAATTCACTGGGTTTCACGATGTGGATTTAACTGCAAACGGGGAACAAGAAGCAAAGGAAGCAGGCAAACTCCTTAAAAATGCGGGTATTGAGTTCGATCAAGTGTTTAGCTCAACACAGACACGGGCCAATAGAACTGCAGAAATAGCCTTAAACGAGGCCGGAGAGCCCAAGCTATTTGAATCTATGATACGTCACCCACACCTGAGAGAACGTGATTATGGTGATCTTACGGGCTTAAATAAGGATGAAACACGTGATAAATATGGAGATGAACAAGTTCATATTTGGCGCAGATCTTATGATACAGCACCTCCAGGCGGTGAATGTCTGCAAGATGTAGTTGAGAACCGTGTACGTCCCTATTTTATTGAAAAAATTAAACCGCTACTTGACGAAGAAAAAAGCATTCTCATTGCTGCTCATGGAAATTCTCTACGGGCAATGCTTATTATTTTAGGTGTAGAAACACCAGAAACAATTAATGAAGCCGAAATGCCTACAGGAAAACCATTAGTGTTTGAAATAGAAAACGGAACTATTCAAAAGCGTTATTTTTTGGAGGGCTAAAAAAGACCGCTTTTTGCGGCCTTTTAAATTTCTATCTTCTGATGCCTAAGGCTTCAATAATCGTTTTGTAACGCTCTTCGTCATTGCGTTTTAGATAATCCAAAAGTTTACGGCGTCTTGCAACCATGGCTAAAAGACCACGGCGACTATGAAAGTCCTTTTTATGCTGCTGCATATGCAGTGAGAGTTCTGAAATGCGTGTTGTTAAAATAGCAATCTGGACTTCAGGAGAACCTGTATCGTCTTTTTTAGTTGCATATTTCTTTATAATTTCTGCCTTACGGGCTACTTCTAGCGACATCTTTTTTTCCTTAATATTAAATGTTAAAAACGCGAACTGGTCTAATTTCTGCTCTTTCCTGCTCTATAAGAGCAACTGGCCTGTCCTGAAATTTTGCTAAAGCAAACATAATTTCTTTTTTGCCGAGCCCAATTTTTGTTAACCGTTCAAAGTCAGATTTGGTTACAAAATTTAGAACCTGTCCATTACGAAGCCTTGCTGTTTCTTCCTCTTTTAAATCCAGAGCCGGGATATCGTCCAGCACGGTCTCAAGGGGCAGTAATGCTTCATTACGGGCCGAAATATAGTCTATATTTTGTAAAATGTCTAGAGAAATCGCACTACTTTGATTAAAACACCCAACCTCTGTACGCCTTAGGCCACTTACAAACCCTTTAGCCCCTAAATCTTCACCCATATCTCTTGCTATAGAGCGAATATACGTGCCTTTGCCACATTTAATCAGAAAATCAGCCTCATCTGCACGGACATTTATAAGTTCAAGCTGCTCTACGTAGACTTTGCGTTCCTTTATCTCAGGGATTTCACCACTTCTAGCAAGATCATAGGCACGCTCCCCGTTAATTTTGATTGCCGAGTAAAGAGGAGGGGTTTGTAGTATTTCTCCGGTATATTTATCTAGAATAGTATTTATTTCTGCTTTAGTAGGGCGATAGCTGGAAGTTGCAATTACTTTGCCCTCCATATCGTCTGTATCTCTTTGCTCTCCCCATCTCACAGTGAATTCATAGACTTTAAGTGCATCTTGTACAAAGGATATGGTTTTTGTTGCCTCTCCAATTGCAACAGGTAAAATTCCTGTAGCAAGAGGGTCTAGCGTGCCCGCATGCCCTATTTTTTGACAGTTCATAATCTTGCGAAGTTTTGCTATGGCTTGCGTGGACGTCATATCATAGGGTTTATCAAGATTGACCCATCCTGAAATTGGATCACCTTTCTTACGGCGTGCCATAATATTACTCCGTATCGTCGTTCTTTGATTTTACATCACGAAGCAAAGCTTCTATATGCTGCGCTTCATCAAATGACGTATCTGTTACGAATTTAATACGAGGAGTGAATTTCAAATTAGAGGATTTACCTATTTCTTTTTGAAAAACATGGGATTGCTCGTTCAAGGCTATTACGAGATCTTCTAAATCTTCTCCATTTATAGACATCACATACGCACGTGCATGTCGTAAATCAGGGGAGGGCCTTACCTCGGATACAATAAGATTGTGCCCTCTATTTAACAAAAGTTCATTACTGAAGTGACCGCGTTTCAAAGTATCTGACAATATATGTCTGATTTGCTCTCCAACACGCAGTTGCCTCTGAGTAGGGCCATTTTGGGATGAATGATGTTTATGTCCCATTAATTAACAATCCAGTTTTCTAGTAAAATCTTACTCGATAATGCGATCTTCTTCGATTACTTCGTAGCATTCAATTATGTCGCCATCTTTAATATCGTCATAGCTCTCGAATGCCATTCCGCATTCTTGCCCCTCTTTAACTTCTTTAACTTCTTCCTTGAAACGCTTAAGCGTTTTAAGCATTCCCTCATGTATAACAACATCATCTCGAAGCAAGCGCACTTTTGAACCACGTTTGACACTTCCAGTTGATATCTCACACCCGGCAACTTTGCCGACCTTTGTAATGTTGAATACTTCTTTAATAAGAGCTTGCCCAAGATATACTTCTCGTATTGTAGGTGCAAGCATACCCGTAAGAAGAGCCTTCGCATCATCTATAACGTTATAAATAACGTTATAGTATCGCATTTCTACGCTTTCATGTGCAGCGAGATCTCTCGCTTGCTGATTAGCTCTTACATTAAAACCTATTATAATCGCATTTGAAGCATTTGCTAAAATAACATCTGACTCGGTGATACCACCAACACCGGTATGAAGTACTTGTATATGGATGCCTTCATTTTCATCTTCCATCTTTGTTAAAGAACCCGTAATAGCCTCAATAGAACCAAAAACATCCGCACGTATTATGAGTGAAAGTCTTGTTTTCTCGCCAACTTCACGTTGTTCAAGAATTTGTTCCATAGTTGTACGGCCTTTTACAGCTTTTGCTGCGGCTGTTTCTTTAATTTTTCTCTCTCTGTATTCTGCAATTTCTCTTGCCTTACCTTCATCTGTCGTAACATTAAAAATATCACCCGCAGAAGGAGTGGCGTTAGCACCCAAAATTTCTACAGGCTGGCCTGCAATAGCCTCTTTGATATGTTTTCCTTTGTCATCAATAATGGCCCTAACCTTACCAAAAACAGATCCGGCAACAAAAATATGCCCAATCTTCAAGGTTCCTTTTTGAATAAGAACAGTAGCTACTGAGCCACGACCTACTTCAATTTTTGACTCAACAACAAAGCCTTGTGCATTTCTATTTGGATTTGATTTAAGCTCTAGTATTTCTGCTTGAAGTAAAATGGCTTCTTCAAGCTTATCCAGATTGGTTTTTTGCAGTGCAGAAATTTCTATGCACTGTACATCACCACCCATTTCCTCAATAATAACCTCATGCTGAAGAAGGTCTTGTTTTACCTTCATAGGGTTTGCATCGGGCAAATCAATTTTGTTAACTGCAATAATAATCGGCACATTTGCAGCTTTAGCATGGTTAATTGCTTCAATTGTCTGCGGCATTATTGAGTCATTGGCTGCAACTACGACAACTACAATATCTGTAACATTTGCTCCTCTAGCACGCATTTCTGTAAAAGCAGCGTGCCCCGGAGTATCTAAAAAGGTAATTTTCTCATTTGATGCTAATGTGACTTGGTATGCCCCTATATGTTGCGTAATTCCACCAGCTTCGCCGGCCACAACATCTGTCTCCCTCAAAGCATCCAATAACGATGTCTTTCCATGGTCAACATGTCCCATAATCGTAACAACAGGAGGACGAGGCTCTAAATCCTTCTCTTCATCTTCCATATCATTCAGCCCGATCTCAACATCTGCATCGGTGACACGTCTTACTACATGACCAAATTCATGAATGATAAGTTCAGCTGTATCAGCGTCAATAATTTGTGTTCCCGTTGCCATAACACCCATACCCATAAGGAATTTAATAACTTCCTTACCAGGCTCTGCCATACGGTTTGAAAGCTCTTGAACTGTGATTGTTTCAGGAAGAACAATCTCTCTAGATCTCTTTTCCTGCGGCTCCTGGAAAGGTTGGGCAGCCATTCGCGCTCGTTCTCTTGCACGTTTTTGAGCTGCCAAACTTGGTCCGCGGTCACGTTCGTAGTCACGATTCAATGCCTGAGTAATTGTAATCCGGCCACCACGCCTATCATCTGTGGTTCGAGTAGGTTTAGGAGCAGCCTTTTTAACCTTGTCGCGATAACTCTCTTCGCTTTCTTTTTCTTCTTGAGGAAAAGCTTTTCTACGGCCTTCTTCTTTTGGAGGTACAGGTTGAGCTAATTCATCGGTAGTAAGGATTGTTTCCTGGCCCTTGCTGTCTTGTGCCTCTGCTTCTTCGGTCTTTTTTCTAGCAGCTTTTTCTGCTTCTTCAGCTTTCTTATCTTCTAACGTCATAACCCGACGTTTTGGCAAAGCCTTTTTCTTTGTGTCTCCTGCTAATGCAGCTTGTAAAGCACGAGCCCTTGCATCTTTCTCGCTAGAAGTCAGATTTACATCTTCCTGATCTTGTTTTTTTGCAGCATCAGTAGGATTAGATCTTTTGCTTCGACGTACTTCCACAGCAACTGAGGACCTACCAGAAGAAGAGGGGGGACGAGACGACGAGCCAGATTTAAGGCTCAAAGTCTTTCCAGATAGGCTAAGGGTTTTACCTCCTTTATCCTTCTCTTTGTTATCTTCTTTTTCTTTTTTTTCACTCATACGTTTCTGTCCAAAATCCTAGCACTTAGGTATACACTACGCCAAGCATAGTGCCAAATTTATTTATATTTACAGCATTTTTAAATTTGCTGTTACTCACTACTTTCCGAAAGGGAATCTTCATTACCCTCCACAGATTCTTCATTGACCTCTGCTTCAGCAAGAGCATCTTCCTCAGCAAACCAATGTGCTCTAGCCTTCATGATGACATCATTAGCTTGTTGTTCGGTCATTTGATTTTCACCTAACATTTCGGCCAATTCATCACCTGCTAAATCAGCAAGATCATCAAGTGTTTTGACGCCTTGTTCCCCTAACTTAAGAATTTGATTGGCACGAAGCCCATCTGCATTCATAAGGTCATCAGCAATACCAAATTCTGCCTGCTTTTCGTTAAGAATCTTTTGCTGCTGATCAAGCCAACTTTGGGCTCGTTGTTGCAACTCCATTGAAATTTCTTCTTCAAAACCTTCAATTTGATTAAGTTCATCAATTGGGGTTTCAGCAATTTCTTCAACAGTTGTAAAACCTTCTACAACAAGAAGCTGTGCAATTGTATCATCAACATCAAGAGATTCAATGAATAGAGCAGAGCGAGTTTCAAATTCAAGCGCACGCCTCTCTGATTCTTGCTCCTCTGTCATAATATCAATGTCCCAACCTGTTAAAATCGAAGCAAGACGCACATTTTGACCTCTTCTTCCAATTGCCAGGCTCAGTTGTTCTTCAGGAACAACAACATCCATATGCTTTCTCTCTTCATCCAGCACAACTTTAGAAACAGCTGCTGGCTGAAGTGCACTTACAACAAAACTTCCTATATCTTCAGTCCATGGGATAATATCTACTTTCTCACCGCCAAGTTCATTCACAACAGCTTGAACACGGCTTCCACGCATACCAACACAAGCACCAACAGGATCAATGGAGTTGTCACTTGAAAACACAGCGATTTTTGCGCGACTTCCGGGGTCACGTGCAACGCCTTTTACTTCAATAATGCCATCATAAATTTCAGGAACCTCCTGCATGAAAAGCTTTGCCATAAACTCGGGATGACTTCTGGATAGGAAGATTTGTGGCCCTCGTACTTCTTCGCGTACTTCATAAATAATAGCTCTAACACGATCATTTACATTTATTGGTTCCCGAGGAATTGTTTCATCACGACGAATGATACCTTCTGCACGTCCTTGAATATCTACCGTAGCATTACCATATTCAACTCGCTTAACAACCCCGTTCACAATTTCTCCAATACGGTCTTTAAATTCCTCATATTGACGGGCACGCTCTGCTTCTCGCACTTTTTGCATAATAACTTGCTTGGCTGTTTGAGCGGCAATACGACCAAAATCAAGAGGAGGGAGATCATCAACAAGAAATTCGCCTGGCTGTGCGTCTGGTTTAATACGCTTTGCTTGATCAAGCTTTAACTGTGCAACTTCATTTTCGATCTCGTCATCATTAGCAACAACCTCACGGTAACGTTTGAGTTCAATATCTCCATTTGTACGATCGATCTGTGCACGTATATCCTGTTCATGTCCGTATTTAGACCTTCCAGCTTTTTGAATAGCTTCTTCCATAGCTGTCAAAACAATTTCACGATCAATATTCTTTTCTCTTGCTACCATGTCGGCAACTTGCAACAGTTCCATCTCTTATCTCCTAAAAATTCGATGTCGCTTTAATAAGTTCATCTGTTAAAACCAATTTTGCCTGTGACAGTGAAGAGTAGGGAATTTCAACATCCCCTTGATCTGTTGTCACAAGTATCTTTTTATCTTTTATACCGTTTAAAATACCCCTAAACCTTTTCTGGCCATTCTCTGCGGGCATATTTGTTTCAATCTTTATTTCAAAATTTTTATAATCATTAAAATCTTGTTCTTTAATTAATCTCCTATCTATGCCGGGAGAGCTAATTTCTAGTTTATAAGCATCCTTGATAGGGTCTTCTACATCAAGCACTGTGGAGACTGCTCGGCTTATCTTTGCCGCATCATCAACCTTGAGGTTTCTTGTTTTAGGATCTTCTGCCATAATTTGTACATCCGCTGTACCTGAACTTCCTGTTATCTTGATGGAATGAAAAGAAAATCCCAAGTCTTCAACAACCGGAATTACCAAACTTGCAACTTTTTCTTCCAACGGTGATAAGTGCATTAAAAATCCTCTAATTATCCAAAAAGTAATAAAAAAGGCGGGCCTCTTTTTGAGCCCACCGTCTAAATAGATCGGATATTTATGAGGTTTATACGCCTCTAAACTTGCAAATGCAAGCAATAATTAAAGCCGTTCAAAAAATAAATAAACCATCTTTTTGGCACCCTTGGCGCCCTTAGTCTCATAGCGTGTTGTAATCCAGTCTTGGGGAGGACTGCTCCAATCAGTCCTTGTTTGGGCAATCCACTTAAAAGCGGGATGGTTAAAAGTCTGTAGGCACATCCACTCTACTAAATCAGTAACATCACTTGTTAATATAAGCTGGCCTCCTGATTTTAAAATTTTTGCAAAAACATCCAGATTTTGCTGATTTATAATACGTCTTTTATGATGCCTTTTTTTATGCCACGGGTCAGGATTAAGGATACATATACCGTTTAGACTGTTTTCTATCAACGACTTAGACACAATCATCCCATCATCCATAAGAACCTTCATATTACTGTTTTTTAACTTTTTCGCATCTTGTAAGAAGGATGACATCCCACTTATATAGGGCTCTGCACCTATAAAACCGCTTTGCGGGTGTCTCTGTGAAAGACCTAATAAGTGTTCTCCATGTCCAAAGCCAATTTCCAGCCAATACTCCTTATACTGATCTGGAAACAGCTGGGCCGGATCTAAATTATGACTTTCCTTTAACTCTTCAGGTGATATCGAGAACTGGGGTAAAATTTTGTCTAAGGCTCTTTTACGTGCAGGTGATAAAGCACGTCCTTGTCGTCTACCAAAAAAACTCCGTTCACACAAAACGGAGTCTTTTTTATTTTTACTATCAAAGGAAGACAAAGCTTATCCTAAAATGCGCTGAAGCTCATTTACCAAATCAGTTCTTTCCCATGAAAAACTACCGTCTTCACGAGGTTTACGCCCAAAATGACCATAAGCGGCTGTGCACTCATAAATAGGTTTGTTTAATTTTAAATGTTCACGGATACCACGCGGACTAAGATCAACTAACTTTTGTAATGCGTTGACTATTTGTAGCTCAGGTGCTGTGCCAGTACCGTGTGTATTCAAATAAACAGAAATAGGTTTAGAAACACCGATTGCATAAGAAAGCTGAATTGTGCACCCCTTAGCATAGCCAGCCGCCACAACATTCTTGGCTAGATATCTTGCTATATATGCAGCTGATCTATCAACTTTTGTGCAGTCCTTACCAGAAAATGCACCACCACCATGAGGGGCAGCGCCACCATAGGTATCCACAATAATCTTACGGCCTGTTAACCCGCAGTCACCTACAGGGCCACCAATAACAAAACGACCAGTAGGATTAACGTAAAGCTCTTCCTCCGGAGGCATCCAACCTTCGGGAAGCACCTTTTCTATGTAGGGGCGAACCATCTCCTTAACATCTTCTTGACTAAGCCCCTCGGCGTGCTGTGTAGACACCACGACTGACCTGACACCAATAGGGACATCATTTTTATATTCCAATGTAACTTGAGACTTGGCGTCTGGTTCAAGCTTATCAAGGATACCAGCGTGACGATCTTCTGCCAACGCCCTTAGGATATGATGTGAATAATGTATAGCGGCCGGCATTAATGCTTCTGTCTCTGTGCAGGCATACCCGAACATAATACCCTGATCTCCTGCACCTTCCTCTTTATCAACCCCTGATCCCTCATCAACACCTTGAGCAATGTCAGCGGATTGTGAATGTAATTTTACATCTACATTAACGGTTTGCCAGTTAAAGCCTTCTTGCTCATAACCAATCGACTTAATGGCATTCCTGGCGGCGTCTTCAATTTTCTCTTTTGTAACACTTTCCGGTCCGCGGGTTTCCCCTGCTATAACAACAGTATCAGTGGTCACCAAAGTTTCGCAAGCAACACGCGAATAGGGATCTGCTTTCATGTAAAGATCCACAACAGCATCAGATATGCGATCACATATCTTGTCCGGGTGCCCCTCTGATACTGACTCACTTGTAAATATATAGTCTTGCAGACCCTTCTGTTGAGAAGGGGCAACGCTTTCTTCTTGCATAATAGCTTGTCCTGAAATTGGCATTAATCGCTCACTTATATAATAAAATTTACATACAGAAACTGCACCCTAAATCAAAGAAAAGGGGTTATTCAAGCTTAAAATACAAAATATAGAAGATTTTTTTTCTAGGAAACTTTTTTAACCATAGATTTAACGAATTTAAGAATAGACTTTCGCTCTTCTTGATCACTAACGGTATAATATGTTTTTAGTAAATCAATGGTCTCTTTTCTTGTGAAAATATCTTCTGGAAGCTCTTTGACGAGAGGTTCGGATGAAAAGCTTTCTTGACTGTTATCGGCCATACCTTGTGTTAATCTTTTGTATGATCTAGCTCCTTCTAATCCGTCGTAGAAGTAATCAATCGAAACTTCAAGAATTTTACTAAAACTTAAAAGTCTGCTTGCACTAATTCTGTTAGTGCCGCGCTCATACTTTTGAACTTGCTGAAAAGTAACTCCAATGTGCTCGGCCAATTTTTCTTGGCTCAAGCCCATAAGTGTTCTTCTATTTCTTAATTGTTGCCCAACATGTTTATCAACAATGTCTGGTATACCCTTGGTTTTTCTAGGTTGTGTCATAACTCAAATAGCTTAGTTTTTGTTAGCAAAAAAATATGTAGCTTGAAGCCACACTCACTCAGTCTATTAACTACAACAAGAGTACATGTGTATGCAATACACCTTAAGTATAGTATTGGAAATAATTACTCAACTACGTTTAATTACGTAAGCGCTAAGGCTTTGCAGATTGCTGTCTGAACACCGCAACAAACAACGTCAGAAATAAAGATGTTAGAACAAAAAAACTGGGGAGTTTAAGGGGATAAAAAGTCCTGGCAGGAATATAAGCGTCAATTCTGCCCTCACTAAATAAATTCAAAGTTTTCAGATTTTGACCTTTAGAGCCAAAAATCGCGCTAATTCCTGTATTAGCACTTCTGACTATGGGGATTCCTGTCTCTATGGCTCTAAATTTTGTTTGAACAAGATGTTGACGAGGGCCTGCTGAATCACCATACCAAGCATCATTGGTAACATTGACAAGCAAGTCAGGTCTAGAGACTTTTTTGTCATATGATTTTCCAGGAAAAATAACTTCATAACAAATTAGGGGGCTAAAACTAAAACGATCAACGAGCTTAATTTGTTTATTACCTGAACCAGGAGCGAAGCCAGTAAAGCCTACAACAGGTGATATCTTAATAAAACCATCAAACGGAATATACTCCCCAAAGGGAACGAGATGATGTTTATTGTAAACATCGATTATATCTCCTTGTTGATTATACGTAATGACACTGTTGTAGTAATTTTCTGTATCGTTTTCATATCTTAGTGCCCCCGTAATCAGATAAGTATTTTCTGGATATTCGCCAAGCATATCCTGAAAAAGCTGCATGGCGTTGGTGCTATCCATAATATCCTGACTGATAGCCGTCTCAGGCCAAACTATTAAGGTAATATCAGGTATGACGTCTTCTTCATTTCGAAAAAAACGTGACAAGTTTATTAATTTCTCAAAATTGGAAGCCCTGTTTTCAGGCTTCCATTTTTCGCTTTGTTTTATATTGGGCTGAACAATAATTGTTCGTATCCGCGCTTTTGAAGCAAGATGGCTATTATTATGCTCATAGTAACCATAATAAGAAAAAGTTCCAAAGCTTAGAATTATAAATAAGATCAAGGCGTTTTTCTGTCTCGTAGAAACATCAAGAAACAGAAAACCTAAGGCAGAGCACCAAAATATAGTCAAAATATTAAGGAGGTAGACATCTGATAAAGAGCTTACCTGTGCTATAGGGGGGAATGCCTCCCATGCGTAAGCGTATAAGTTCCAGGGAAATCCAGAAAAAAAGTGACCGCGCGCATAATCCGATAAACTAAGAATAACAACAAACAGGATAAAGGAGCTTAAGCTTATCCGGTTTAGTGATAAACGGTACAAATAACAGGCCAAACCAATAAAAGGTGATAGAATTAATGGCAATCCAATAATCGATAATGGCCACAACCATTTATAGGGATTACCTTCAACAAGAAGGGCATTCCCAATCCAAGAAAGACTAAAGCCAAAATATCCCAAGCCGAAAAGAAATCCATACAAAGCAGCCTTGCGTGGTTTTTCACTTTTTGTCGTAATGATATAAAGAAAGCTTAAAGCCAGAAACAATACAGGAGGAAAGGAATAGGGAGCCATAGAAAACGAGGCCAAGATTCCTGCTAAGAAAATAAGTATTATATTTTTCATTCGCAAGTTTTATAGCCAGTTCCGTTTAATGGCAATATGTAACTTTAAAGCAAAACACCCTAACCTTTAGTTGGAATGTTTCTAATAAGGAGTTTTTTTACACGTCTAGGATCAGCTTCAAGAATTTCAAAAACAATCCCGCTTTTGTGATGAATGACTTCGCCCCGTGTAGGCACACGTCCAGCTATAAATACTACAAGCCCACCTAAGGTTTCATTTTCATCTCTTTCTTCGGCATGTAGAACCGCACCGAATAAATCTTCAAATTCCTGTAATTCAACACGCGCATCAGCCTTAATGGTGCTATCATTTTGCATCATGATTTCGGGCTGCTGGTCATGATCATGCTCATCGTCAAGTTCACCGACAATAGATTCTATAACATCACCAATAGTAATGAGTCCGTCAATTCCTCCAAATTCATCTATGACCAAAACCATATGTTTTTTTGTTATGCGCATCTGCAATAAAAGATCCAGCATTTGCATCGTAGGAGAAACAATAGGGATATCTCTTACTAAATGCATTATTTTAATTGGCTCCTTTCTTGCTAAAACAGCCAATATATCTTTGACGTGAATTGAGCCAATAACGTGATCCAAAGTTCCTTTATAGACAGGTAAGCGGCTATACTGCTTCTCGGAAAGTAGAGCAAATAGCTCTTCTTCTGTAGTGTCGTGTGGAATTGCAACAATATCTGCGCGTGGAACCATAATGTCTGCAGCTGACATATCCCGAAGATCAAGAACATTAGAGATTAGAATTTTCTCGTGCGCCGTTACCGATTCTTCTGCAACATGGTAAGACTCATCTTCAATGTATTCTTCTATTGTTTCTCTGAGAGTAGTATCCTGCCTCGGGGCGAATAATCTTTTTAGATTATCCATAAAAGACATTTTTGTCTCTAAGTTGTCACTACGTCTTGTCGCACCACCATTTTTAAAGGGTGATGCGTTGGTACTAGGAGGCTCTTCTTCTTGATCGTTCATTTTCAACATAACTATTTTTTAATATTGCCACAAAACTAAAGAGTTTCATAAGGGTTTTTTATGCTCATTTTTTCCAGTATTTCAACTTCTAATTTTTCCATTTCTTCAGCTTCATCCTGATCTTCATGATCATAATGCAAGAGATGGAGACAAGAATGCACCAACATATGGGTTAGATGGTGTTCACAAGTCTTTTTTTGCTCTTCGGATTCTTGTACTATAGTTTCATAAGCCACCACAATATCTCCAAGGCACAGATAAGCTACTTTTTCAGCAAGTTCCAAAGGTGTTGTTTGAGGAAAAGAAAGAACATTTGTTGGCTTATCTTTTCCTCTGTACTTCTTATTGAGAATACGTATTCCTTCATTCGTATCTAGAACACAACTTATTTCCACATGCTCGGTTAGGGCAGGGATATAATTTACCAGAACTGTCTCTATAACTGTTCGTATATGATCTTCGATGTGTTTGAATTTTTTTGTCCATCGATCATCTTTTATGATGACGTCAATTTCATATGCCATATTTATTTGCCAGATTTTTCATATGCATAAATAATTTTGCGAACTAAATTATGTCTTATGACATCTTCACCGCTGAAGGTAATAAATCCAATATCATCTACGTCCGACAATATATCAATAGCTTCGTCTAAACCAGATCTGACATGGGATGGAAGGTCGGTTTGCGTTGGGTCACCCGTAATAACCATATGAGATGCTTCACCCATTCTAGTTAAAAACATTTTCATTTGTGCGGTTGTTGCATTTTGTGCCTCATCTAGAATTACAAAAGACCGTGCAAGCGTACGCCCGCGCATAAAAGCCAGTGGAGCTATTTCTATTTCCCCGATTTCCATTTTTTTCAAAAGAAAATCCCATGGAAGCATATCGTGCAAAGCATCATAAATAGGCCTAAGATAGGGGTCTATTTTTTCTTTCATATCTCCGGGCAAAAACCCGAGGTTTTCACCTGCTTCCACTGCTGGTCTACAAAAAACAAGTCTTTCCACTTTTCCTTGAAGATACATATCTACAGCGGCAGCAACAGCCAAGTATGTTTTACCAGTACCGGCAGGGCCTAAGCCGAAGACCATATCGTGTTTATTGATTAACTTAAGATATTCAGCTTGATTGGGTGATCTTGGAACAATTTTTTTATTCTTGGTTTTTATAACAATTTTACCGCCATCATCCTCCGGAATACTGCCATTCTTAGACGACTTCTTATCTGACGACTCTAAAAAGCGAAGCTCTGCATCTATATCTGCATGGGAAATGTTAACCAAATCCTGCTCTTGGAGCCTGATATACAGAGAGTTTAAAATGCTTTGGGCTTTAACGACGGACTCTTTCCCACCCGACATACGTAATAAATTACCTCTGTCAGATATACGTACATCCAGTTTTTTCTCTATATATTTCAGGTGGTCATTATATTCCCCGAATAAAAAGGGAACCAGATCATTATCCGAAAATTCTAGTATAAGTTCTTGTGTCAAATATGCACTCTTGCTTCATATAATCATTAAGAAACAAGTATATAGTAAAAACATTAAAAAACTATGGATATTTACGCGGTTAGGTGTTCGCCATCCAATTCATCGTCCCACACGGACTGCCGGGCTGTTTTACGATGTGGAGTAAGCCTTTTACCGCCCGTTGCTGCCTCTCTAAATGGCAAATCTGCGCCATTCTGGGCACTATCTATAGCCAAAGCCATGTTAGGCTCACACGCCTCGCTACATACTGCTGTTACACTAGAATGTCTCTTTATTTCTCTTAACAGCGCGCCCCAAGCTTTTCTTAAACTTTTATTTTTTTCTCTTTTTGCATTAATGCCCACTGCATTCGTAACAATAGCATCAACAACAAGGGCAGACCCTGAGTGAATAACGACATCTCTATTAGCTTTTAATGATCTGAGAGCTTCCCCTACGGCACATATTTGAGCAATAGAAATATTGGCTTCCTTCAGAGAAAGCCTTCTTGCCTTAGGCTTAGGTTCTCTATCATTACCACCATTTACTACAACCCAGCCAATGCCCAAACGGCTCGAATTTGGCTTTTGAAAACCGCCAGCATATACTTGTACTCGTCTACCCATTACTCTACTCAGTGTTTTTGATTTTACATACTATCGTAAAATTCCAGGTCCCCTGTCAAGGAATTATCGAAGGCATCTGTAATTTTAACATTTAGTATATTACCAATAAGTCGCTCTTTCCCTTGTACATAAACAGATTGGGAGTAGGGGCTGCGCCCTGTTAACTGCCCTTCTTTTTTGCCTTTTTTATCAAATAAAACAGGCAAAGTTCTTCCAATACAGCTTTTATTAAAGGCAGTTTGCTGTTCGTTTATCAAAGTTTGAAATCTTTGAAGTCGTTCGGAAGCGATATGATCAGGAACTAGTGCTGCCTGCATATTAGCCGCTGGCGTTCCGGGTCTGGCGCTGTACTTAAAGGAATAACAAGAAGCAAAAACCGTACTCTTTGCTAATTGCATGCTATCTTCAAAATCTTGTTCGGTTTCACCTGGAAAACCAATAATAAAATCGGAAGAGAAGGCTATGTCTGGACGGGCTTTTCTAAGACGGCCAATAATATCCAGATAAAGATCAGCTGTATGTTTACGGTTCATAGCTTCAAGAATTTTATCCGAACCACTTTGAACAGGCAGATGCAGGAAGGGCATAAGCTTATCTATCTCGCCATGCGCTGCAATCAAATGATCATCCATATCGCGGGGATGAGAGGTGCTATAACGAATACGCTCCAGACCTTTTATTTCAGAAATTTTATAAATTAGATCCGCCAAAGACCAAGTTTTCCCGTCCGGCCCCTTACCATGATACGCATTAACATTCTGACCTAAAAGCATAATTTCTAAAGCACCTTGCTCAACCAGCCTATGTGCCTCATCTATTACCTCTTGTGCTGTGCGTGAATATTCTGCCCCTCTTGTGTAGGGAACCACACAAAATGTACAAAATTTGTCGCATCCTTCCTGAATAGAAAGATAAGCTGCTGCCCCTTCGATAGTATGTTGTTCGGGAAGATGATCAAACTTAGAAATTGCGGGAAACTCAGTATTCACCACACGTTCGTCACCAGACGCTTTTAAAACCATTTCTGGAAGTTCGTGATAGGTTTGCGGTCCAAAAACCATGTCAACATAAGGTGCCCGCTCTAGAATGAAGTCACCTTCTGCTTGAGCAACACAGCCAGCAACAGCAATTAGCATCTTGCCGCCATCGGATTCTTTTTTTTCTTTGTGAGTACGTAGTCGGCCAAGCTCAGAAAAAACTTTGTCGGTTGCCTTTTCACGGATATGGCAGGTGTTTAGTATCATCATATCCGCATCGTCCGGTGTATCCACAGGTTTATATCCCAGAGAAGATAAGATGTCAGCCATGCGATTGCTGTCATACACATTCATCTGACAGCCCCATGTTTTAATATAAAGTTTCTTGTTTGCCTGTGCCATAATATATTATTGTTGCTTTTGTTAGTAACTGTGTCATAAACCATAAAAACATACAGAAAATCAAGCGTTTTGATATGAAAAGAACAATCCTGGCTCTGCAACCGCTCCTTGCAAAAGAAATGGCTGACCTTGAGGAAAAATTCCATGTTATCCGTCTATGGGAAAGCAGAGAACCGGAAAAAACCATACGTGATAACAGCCATAAAATATCCGGCATTCTTTCTACCTATAACAGCAGAGGTGTCAGTAATCGATTGATAGAGGCGCTCCCTAATCTTGAAATAATTGCCCAATTCGGTGTTGGCTATGACAATATCGATCTTGTTGCAGCAGAAAAACACGGTGTTATGGTTGCAAATACACCAGACGTCTTAACTGATGATACTGCCGATATAGCACTACTCTTAATGCTTGCCGTTGCAAGACGTGGCGTTGAAGCCGATATGTTTGTAAGAGTAGGTAGATGGCAGTCCGGCTCTATGCCGCTTGCAACATCTGTTTCGGGTAAGACGATCGGCATTGTAGGACTTGGCAAGATTGGTTCCGCTATAGCCAAAAGAGCAGAGGTCTTTAACACTAAGATTATTTATTATGGCCGTACGGACAAAAATGTTGCCTATAAATTTTATAACAATCTTGAAAATATGGCTAAGGATTGTGACTTTCTGATAGTAGCCTGCTCCGGGGGAAAGGAGACAGAAAACCTTATTAACCATAGGGTATTAGAATCTCTGGGCAACACAGGCTACCTTATCAATATAGCCAGAGGCAGCGTTGTAAATGAGCAGGATCTCTTGATTTCTTTAGCAAATAAAACTATTGCAGGTGCAGGTTTTGATGTTTATGAAAACGAACCTAATGTGCCCGAGGAAATGATAAAGATGGATAACGTTGTTTTATTACCTCATATTGGTTCAGCAACGGTTGAAACCAGATCAAAAATGGGGCAACTTGTGATAAACAATCTTCTGGCGTATTTTGAAGGCAAACCATTACTCACTCCTGTTAAATTAGCTGGTTAAAACATGAAATCTTGTATGCGTATTACCCTCTTTAGTCTTTTACTCTGTCTTAATTTTATTGAATACGCACATGCCGCCGCCTGTTACAGCAAGGCGGAAGCCGAGGCCGAGCAGGGCATCCGAATTCATAGTGAACTAATGGTTATCGGGCTTAACTGTGCTCATATCGCAGATGCCAATGGTAATAATTTGTATCTCGAACATAAAAAATTCACAAAAAAGCATGAAGACCTCTTCTCAACATATGAAAAAATCATGATGAATTTCATGAAACGAACGGGTGATAAAAATTCTGAAAAATCTCTTCATAAGTTAAGAACAGAATTTGCAAACAACATCTCTAATGATGCTGCAGAAATGCGCCCGGACATTTTTTGCAAAACTTATTCAACCCGAATAGAAAAAGCAGCAAAAATGGATCACGATACACTCAGAAAATGGGCAGCCACACCATTTCCTGGCCATCCGGTTTCAAGGCCCATATGCACAGATGCACCATAGTCACGGAGCATGATTATGTCATTTATCGTTGATAAACGACTGTTTTTTATAAGATTACCTTTAAAAGTACAAAAAAAAATCATACTCTATTAAGCACAGAACTTAACAGGCTGGTGCAGTATGAGCATAGATCAAACTATCGATTCCTTTTTTGAACCCATTACAAAAATCACTTTTGACATTGTTTTCTATTCTATTCCATTAGTGGAAGGGCATGATGTCAAACTTGTACTTTTATGGCTCGCTTCCGCAGCAGTATTTTTTACTTTTTATCTTGGTTTCATAAACATTCTATACTTCAAACATGCCATAAAACTTCTTTTCGGTGATGGCATGAAGCCATGTGAAGATGGAGAGATTAGCCAGTTCCAAGCCCTTATGGCCTCTTTATCAGGTACGGTTGGATTAGGAAATATTAGTGGTGTAGCAATAGCAATTTCAGTAGGAGGGCCAGGTGCTGTCTTCTGGATGACAGTAATGGGTTTCTTCGGCATGTCATCAAAATTCGCAGAGGTTATGCTTGGCGTTAAATACCGGATACATCCAGACCCAGAAAAACCCAAGAAGGTATGTGGCGGCCCCATGTATTTTCTAAAAGAAGGATTTGCTAACAGAAATATGGCTCTTATAGGAAAAGCTATGGCCATACTTTTCGCTGCACTATGTGTGATGGGTGCAATCGGCGGAGGGAATATGTACCAAGCCAATCAAGCCTATGAGCAGGCGCTGCTTGCAACAGGTGGGGAGACAAGTTTCTTGGCGGGCTATGCTTGGGGTTTTGGAATTATTTTGGCAATTTTAGTTGGCCTTGTGATTTTAGGTGGCCTTAAATCAATTGCTGCAGTTGCCTCAAAGCTCGTCCCAATTATGGCAATACTTTATATTTTAGCTTGCTGTGTTGTTATAGGTGCACATCTCACTGAGGTGCCAACAGCATTTTTAACAATACTAAAATCAGCTTTTTCTATGAAAGCTGGAATTGGCGGGTTTGTTGGAGGAATACTTGTTGGTGTTCAACGTGCTGCCTTTTCTAATGAATCTGGACTTGGTTCCGCATCAATTGTGCAATCAACCACTAATACCGATGGACCTGTTGGAACAGGAATTGTTGCCATGCTGGGTCCTTTTATAGATACGATCGTAATCTGTAACATGACTGCTTTGGTTATTGTCTTGACTGGAGTTTATACACAGGCAGATGGCTTAACGGGCGTTAGTCTTACTTCTATGGCCTTTGAGAGTGTGTTACCTAATTTCCAATATGTTCTGACTATTGCTGTTTTGCTTTTTGCCTATTCAACAATGATTAGCTGGTATTATTGTGGAGCATCTGGATTCCGCTATCTATTTGGCGAAAATGACAAAATAGAGATGATCTTCAAGGTATTTTTCTGCCTTTGTGTGGTTGTTGGATCTGCGGCCCAGCTCTCCAATCTTATCAACTTTACTGACGCAGCCATCATTTCCATGTCTATTCCTAACATTTTAGGGCTTTATTTATTTGCTCCAGAAATAAAAAGAGATGTTAGGGAATACATTCGAAATTTAAAAAGCGATCAATAATTTACCATTTTTAAAAGCCTATTGATTAGAGTAGTTCTTACGCTCATAATGCGTATTGCGTTTATGAAGCATGTCATTAAAAACAAGGGGTAATTGCGTTGTTAGGACCTAGTAAAATAATGAATACGAAGTTCTGTCAGGGAATATCGGATATTTCAGACAGTTATGCAGGCTTTATTATTGATCAATGGGGGGTTCTTCATGATGGTGTTAAGTTATACGACGGCGTTATGGAATGTATGGGCCAACTTAAAGAGCGGCAAAAATACGTAATTATTCTTTCCAATTCTGGAAAGCGAGCACAGCAAAATATTGATCGCCTTTCAGAGCTTGGCTTGCCATCTGATATGTACAATCATCTTATCACCTCGGGGGAGGTTACATGGCAGGGTCTTAATGATCAAACTGAGGGATATTTTAAGAATATTGGGAAAAAGTGTGTTGTTATCAGTAGAGGGGGCGATACTTCTATTGTTGATGGTCTGGATATAGAAATTGTAGAAGATCCCAAGGAAGCCTCCTTCCTGCTCATTAGCGGCACAGACGCTCCGGAAGTAACAATGGAAGAATACGAGCCGTTGTTAAAGCGTTGTGCACGTTATAATTTGAAAGCTATATGCGCTAATCCTGATAGCCTGGGCATTATGGGTAGCAAAAATATTATGGGCCCTGGAAGTCTTGCTGCACGCTACAACGATTTTGGAGGTATTGTTGAATATATTGGAAAACCTCACCAGTATATATTCCAACATTGCATCAAAATTCTACAGGAGCATGATATATATCCCGGCCAAACCGTCGTTGTAGGGGATACAATGGCGCATGATATCCTTGGTGGGTCTTTGGTAAATATAGATTCCTGTTTGGTAAAAAGTGGCCTGCATAGCTCTGTTTTTGGACATTGCAAAGAGCCAGCAGATGTAGATAACGCGCTAGATATTTTAGTGCGTCAATATAACAATATTCGTCCTAAATATTTGGTAGACAACCTGCAGTGGGGTAAAGCACTTCCAGATAGAAAGCATAGAAAACGCGCGGCAAAACAGGCCTAAACTTAGTCAATAGGGCCATTCATTTCTAGAAATTTTTCGCTAACATCTGCTCGAAGTAGTACCGACATTGCCGCCTTAATATCAGGCATAAGCTTTTCTGTAGCTTCTTCTCCAAGCATTATGAGTTCGCCCGCTTTTTCAAATTCAAGAAGTCCAATATGGCCAATAGGTGGTTTGATATGGATATCCGGTGGCTCACCGGCCAAACGTGATCTTGTTAATCGATCTTGTAGAATACCAAGACCTGATACCATAACCCCGAATAAACTCGGATCATTTTGTTCTCTTCTAAAGAGCCTTCTGGAAAGTGCCGAGCTTTTAAATTGTTTCTGATCTTCCAAGGGAACATCGTCTTTATTAAAAACATCAAAGCCGGTTATGGTTTGATAATTCGTACCTGGCTTGGACGCCTTACCTATTAAATCTGTATTCAGATCTACAGCTATTGTCATTCTTGCCCCTAAAGCCTGACAGGCTGAAATAGGGCAAGGATTAACTAATGCACCATCAACAAGATGCCTGTCTTCCAATTGTACGGGGGGGAAAATACCAGGAAGAGCAAAAGAAGCAAGCATAGCATCAATTAAATCACCTTTGCGAAGCCACACTTCATGGCCTGTTGCCAAGTCTGTTGCAATGCACACAAAAGAATGTGGCAAATCCTCAAATCTCATATCTGCAAAATGCTCATCAAGCTTTTCTTTTAAACGCTTACCACCAACAAGTCCGGCGCTTCTTACACGAAAATCCAGATAAGAAAATATCTTGAATCTGTTCAAAGCTAGCGCCCAATTTTCAAGCTCTTCAAGATTTTTACTAAGATAACACCCGCCAACAACTGCTCCTATAGACGTACCAGCAACGACTGTTGGAAAAATATTGTTTCTAATTAATGATTTAAGGACCCCAATATGTGCAAACCCCCTTGCCATCCCGCCGCCCAGGGCTAAACCTAATCCTGGTTGCCCATTTTCTATACTAAAAGACACATTACCTCCAAAGAATTGAGTTTGAACTTTAATCTTTCTCTCTTTTACATTATAACACACAGACGTTAACGTAAGATATATAGATACCTGCTGCACTGCCAAAAAATACAGAAAAGATAATGCAACAATCATACACACATGCACTTGTTAAAAGGCTAATTCAAGATTACTTGTCGCAGCATTTATTCCTTCTATTTGTGGCTGTGATTTTTATGGCAATTTCATCACTCATGACTGCACTGGTTGCTGCACTACTTCAACCAGTCCTTGATGATGTTTTATATGGTCAAAAGGAGGCTCTAATAATCCCTGTAGCGCTAGGATTTGCCGCCGCTTTTGCCGTAAGGGGTATTACTACTTACGTACATACTATTTTAATGAATAAAGTCGGACAAACCATTGTTGCAGATATTCAGGCACAATTATTCAAACATCTTATGATGCTTGACATGGCATTTTTTCATGCTTATCCGAGTGGACAGCTTTTATCTCGGGTAGTAAGTGATGTTAATGTTGTTAGAACGGCAGTAACAGGAAGTCTAACAGGGTTTGGCAAAAGCTTTTTTACCCTTTTATTTCTTGTAGCGCTTATGTTTCTTACCGACTGGAAGTTGACACTTGCTTCATTCATCGTCTTTCCGCTTTTGGCGTTCTTTGTGGTGTATATTGGAAACAAACTAAGGAAAATATCTAAAAATATTCAAAGTGAGCTTGGCGAGTTATCCGATCTTTTAACACAAGCATTCCAAGGGATTAGGCTTGTGAAATCTTATCGCATGGAAGATTACGAAATTAAAAAAATAGGTTGTGCAATCAACAGAGTGAAAAAGCTGAACATAAAGGCAGTGCGTGTTTCTACTTTATCAACTCCCGTGAATGAAACTATCGTTGGCTTCATTTTTTGCGGCATTATAATTTATGGCGGTTATGAAGTTATAGCCGGAAACACAACCGCGGGACATCTCGCCTCATTTATTGCAGCATTTAGTCTGGCTTATGAACCAATGAAGAAGTTAGCCAGATTGAATAATACACTCCAGATGGGACTGGGAGCAACTGAACGTGTCTTTGACATGCTTGATATGCAAGCAAAAATAATCAGCAAGAAGGATGCAATCACTTTTAATACAAAAAAGCCGGAAATAGTATTTAAGAACGTTAGTTTTTCTTATGAGAATTCTGAGCTTAAAGCACTTAATAATATTTCTTTTGAGGCAAAGCCGGGAGAAGTAACTGCTCTAGTAGGCATCTCAGGTGGTGGGAAAAGTACAATTATAAGTCTTATTCCTAGATTTTATGATGTAACGGAAGGTCAAATACTCCTCGATGATAAGGATATAAGGGACCTGACAATCAAGTCTTTGCGTCAGAGCATAGCACTTGTCTCCCAGGACATAACTATTTTTAATGACAGCGTCATGGAAAATATTAGATATGGTAAAGCTGATGCCTCAGATGAAGAAGTTTTTGATGCCGCAAAAATAGCCGCAGCGCACGAGTTCATTAAAGAATTTGAAGAGGGTTATGCAACAATTGTAGGAGAAAATGGTATTAAACTTTCCGGAGGGCAAAAACAACGCATCTCAATCGCTCGCGCGATTTTATGCGATGCACCTATTTTGCTTCTTGATGAAGCAACTTCCGCTCTTGATAACGAGTCAGAAAAACTCGTGCAAGATGCTTTAAGAAGACTTGAGGCCGGCAGAACGACACTTGTCATTGCACACAGGCTGACCACCGTACAAAATGCCAATCAGATTCTAGTCCTTGATCGGGGGAAAATTGTAGAAAGAGGCACACACGATGACCTAATAAAGGACAATGGAGTCTATGAATCTATGTATAAAGCTGGCCTTAAAAGCTGATTAAGGTATAGATTTATGAAAATTTTGGTTACCGTTGGTATAGTTTACGGGCTTTTTGTTTTGATACTTTTTCAATTACAAAGATCCCTCATATATTTCCCTGATAAATTAAAGCCAGAAACCAGTAAGGCTGTAGATCTGGTAAACGTCGTAACATCTGATGGAAATAAACTCGAGGCAGCATTCTTACAACCTACGTCATCAAGCGACCGTGTCATACTTTTTTTTCACGGTAATGGTGGAAATTACGCACACAGATTTTTTAAAACAGCCGCTTATTTTGAACAAGGTTATAGTGTTTTGCTTGCCGAGTACCGGGGGTATGGAGGAAACGAAGGAAGCCCCTCTGAAGAAGGGCTTTATAAAGATGGAAGGGCTTATATTGAGTGGCTTATAGGTCAAAAGAAGGTCTCTGCGGAGAACATAATTTTATACGGGGAATCTCTTGGATCCGGCGTTGCCATTCAAATTGCAACTGAATACGACATAGGCGCTTTAGTATTAGAAACACCATTTTCAAGTCTTGTAGATATTGCCGCTGCACAGTATTTCTTTGTACCTGTACGCTTATTATTAAAAGATAGATTTCTAAATACAGAAAAAATTGCCGGAATTAAGGCGCCAATCCTTATTATACACGGCCATAAAGATACGGTTGTGCCCTTAAAATATGCACAAAAACTTTTTGATGCTGCAAAACAACCAAAAAAATTCATTGATTTTAAGGACGGTAACCACAATAATTTATATGAGTTCAATGCAGAGTTATATGTTATTGAGTTTTTGAGTGGGATTTTTCAAAGTCACAATAGAAATGCTGAGTAATTAATATAGGAGTAATAAGGATGCCTTGCCATTCTGCTGTAGTAAAAAAAAGCGTTGCAGTAAAACCTAGCGATTCAGTAGAAAATGTTCTGGCTGAGATCAAAAAAGGTAAAGTCACAGCAGCAGCGATTATTGATGATAATGGCCGTTTTTTAGGTTTGTTTTCGCTTAAAATTCTTTTAAAAAATCTGATCCCAGTTTCTGTCGCCATGGCAAATGGTGTTGAAATAGACATAAAATTAACGGCAGCCCCTGGAGTTGCAAAAAGACTAAATAATGTCAAAACATTGAGCGTCTTGGAATTAATGGACAGAAAACCTGCGAAAATCCTCCCCGATGCTCCGATTTGGGAGGGTGTCAGTGAACTTACCAGACACGGTAGTCCTCTTTGTGTCGTAGATGATCATGACAAATTTTATGGCATTATCACCTATGATTCCTTAGTCGAAGATTTAGAAAATATGGTTTCCGAAGACAGTTGAGAAAGAAAATGAAAGCAGAAAAGAGTTTAATATCAATATTTCTACTTTTATCAATCTTTTCTCTTATTTTTCTTTTTCTATTCTTAAATACCATACATGTTCATGCCACCCCAGATAATACAGCTCCAACCGTTAAAATTCCACCACCAATAGAGGGTCTGATCCCGCCTCAAGATGAATATTACAGACAAATTCTTGAAAAGGCAGAGATTACAATTTTAACAGCAGGGTCAGAACGACACAATTTTACAGTGGAGCTCGCAAGAACCGCGCAAGAACAAGCAAAAGGTTTGATGCATAGGGATAAAATTGAAAAAAATACTGGCATGCTTTTTCTATACACAGACAAAAAAGAGCGCAATTTCTGGATGAAAAATACTCTAGTTCCTCTGGATATACTCTTTATCAGAAGGGATGGTGTAGTACATCACATTCACCCAATGGCTACCCCAAAAAGTCTTGATATTATAAAATCAAACGGTGAGGTCTTTGCTGCTCTTGAAATTGGCGGTGGTGAAGCAGAAAAACTTAATATAAATATAGGGGACAGAGTGTTATACGACGTCTTTTTAAATAATAACGCACAATAACTGTTTTAATCACTTTTTTCCTATATTCTCTTGCCGTTTTCTTGAGCATCGTGTAAAACCCCATAATCTTGTGTTCGGAGCGTAGCGCAGCCTGGTAGCGCACCTGTTTTGGGAACAGGGGGTCGGAGGTTCGAATCCTCTCGCTCCGACCATTTATAAGATATTCTGCATTACATCTAAGAGAGGAAATATGGCCTCATATACCGCAGATAACGAATTTTCCAAAGATGATTTATGGAAAAATTTGGCACTACTTGCACAAAATGGAGATAAGGAAGCCTATTCTGAACTTCTCAGAGATATAATTCCATTTGTAAAAGCCAGTCTATCCGGTACGCTTGCCAACCCTGATTGGATTGAGGATATCTCCCAGGAAGTACTAATATCGGTGCATAAATCTCTGCATTCCTACAGTAATGACAGGCCCTTTAAACCATGGCTGAATGCAATTATAAAATTTAGACGCACTGACTTCCTAAGAAAACATTACAAGAGCAGAAAAACAAAGGAAGCCACGCAAGATAGTATAGAAATTTTTGAACAAAATGTAACTTTTCAGGACACTTCCGGCGAATTGAAAGACATAGAAGACGCCATTAGTGCGCTACCAGAAAAACAACAAAAGATATTCAAAATGATGAAAATCGAGGGTTATAGCGCAAAAGAAGTTGCTAACGAGATGGATATGAGTGTTTCAGCTGTCAAAGTGGCCGCACACCGCACAACGAATAAGCTTAAAGATATGTTGGGTTAAAATGGAAGTAGGAAAAAAAAATATAGAGGACTTAGTAACCTCGCTCTCGAATGAACTAAAAGAAATAAAGGTATTACAAAGACCTATGCTAAGAGCTTTACCTTGGAGCCTCTATGGTGTTCTGTACATTGTTATTGCCATATACTTTCTGGGTCTTCGGAATGATTTTACTTTAAAACTAACAGATCCTCTTTATATCTATGAGTTAATCAACATATTAGCTATATCGATCACGGCTACTTTTTGTAGTGTTTGGCTTTGTGTGCCCGATATGCGTGGTCAAAAGTGGTTAATTGCTGTTCCAACAACCCTGTTCATCAGTTTTCTTTTTTGGGTCAGTCTCAGAAGTATGATGGAAACCTTTAATACACCAGAAATGGAATGGCATCACTGTCATTTAAAATCGGTAATATTTGGTGTTATCCCAGCTTTTGCAATATGGATCTTGGCTACAAAAGGGAGAACGACACATCCTAATGTTATGATTTTTATGAATGTTCTTGCCGTTGGTGGGTTAGGATATTTGGGACTTCGCCTTACCTGCGGCTCTGATGATATTGCCCATTTGTGTTTTACCCATCTTCTGCCTTATATTGTTTTTGGTTTAATTGCGGCTTTAATAGGTAAACGCATTTATCGCTGGTAATTTTTTTTAATGCTTCTAGAATTTCCAAGTGACATTTTTTAAAGGGTAAAATCGATTATGGATGTAACAATCTACAAACCAAGCAAAAATGCGATGCAATCTGGAAGAGGAAAAACCCACCTATGGGTTATGGAGTGTGATCCAGTCGCACAAAAGACAAGCGAGCCGCTAATGGGGTGGACCTCATCAAATAGCACTTTGGGCCAGATTCAACTTAAATTCGATACTTGCGAACAAGCTGTAGCTTATGCAGAGAAAAAGTCATGGGACTACAAAGTTATACAAGAACGTAATAGGCGGGTTAAACCCAAAAATTACACAGATAATTTTAAATAAGAAGTTGTACCTTTTAAATATTATCATTATAAAAGGCCTGTTTGCGCCCGTAGCTCAATTGGATAGAGCAACGCACTTCTAATGCGTAGGTTGCAGGTTCGAGTCCTGCCGGGCGCGCCATTTTTGACATATTCCCTCCATTATTGTAGCAATACATTTTATTTTCCAAGAGGATTAAAGTGCCTGTAACTGCAGAAGAACGCGACGCAATATTGAGAGTAATTACCGGTAAATGGGTCATGGAAACAATTGCCACTATACGTGCCGATGGTGAACGCATTACCAATGAAGGCTCTCACGGCATGCTTGCCTATACAAGTCTAGGAACAGTTTTTGCTGAAATTCATAAGACTGATACTACTTCTCCAAAGGGGAGGATGGATTTTGAATATTGTGGTGGCTTTGAAATTACTGGAAAAGACGAAATAATGCACCATATGGAATGGGCAAAAGGCATTGATGTAAGAGATTTTGTAAGAAAATTTCAATATGATAAAGATACGGGCATTTTGACTATTACCGGAGATGGAAAGAAGACCGGAGAAAAAATAGAAATAACTTGGAAAAAAGCGTTAGATAAACGAAGTAAGCTATCACCCGAAATAGCTTAAACAACCATTTCTCTTTGATAATCAATACCCATGGCATACAATACAGGATTATCTCCCGCCTGCCTTTCGGTAAAGTCTTCTTTTGAATTTAACCCATCCCAGCCTATTTGAATAAGGCTTTGCGCGATTGCACCACCAAGCGTTGTCCCTGGCCCAAGTACAATAATACAATCTGGCGCATGCTCCTTAACTGCAACTTGAACGGCCCTCGTAAAGTCATAGTACTGACACACCTGATGACCGAGCGTGTACTCGAAAAGTTCTTCAGGATCAGTAGAGTAGGGTGTCCAAATATGTCCGCGCCCATCCACAAGGGGAATAAGAGGAGATTCAAAAATATCGGGTGAGAATATATCCAACGCCTTCTCTGAAATAGGATTTTGCAAGGATGTATGAAAAGCAGCATGGTTTGGTAGAACCAAAGGAAAGCGTTCCTGCACTTCAGGTAGATGTTTCTGCAATTCCTTTATACCATCAGCATTGGCGCCGTAAACAACAAAGCCTCCAAGCTCAATAGATGTGTAAACCTCACAAGAAACATCTTTGTTTATCTTGCTTACAATTTGTTCAAGTTCTTTTCTTTTATCTGGAATAACATGCCAGTTTTCATCAACAAAAGGATAGATAATTTGTCCTCCAATCAAAGATTCCTGCATCATTGTACCCATCGTATTAATTAAATTTACTGTGCTTTCTTCTGATAAAGCTTCACCACATCCTAAGGCAATATACCACCCCATTGAATTACCGGTTACAGCAACAACTTCGAATTTTTCCTGATCTATTGACAGAAAATCGCCATAAGCACACGCATAAATTAAAGGAGAAGCATTATCCCCACGTGTATGTTCTTTAATAGAATAAACATCCTTACCATCTAACTCGGAAATTGTAATCTGTTGTTGAGAAACCCGGTAATCATCTATCATTTGGATAAAATCTTTTTTATCGCTGTGGTGTAAATTAAGATATCCAAGTTCTGCCTTGTTATAAGTACCGCGCCCCGGCGCTATGACTAGTGCTCTTTTTGCCATGGTTTAGTCTTTCTTAACTAGCTTAAGTGCTTCTTTTATAATGCTTTCTACGCTTGGCAATGTCGATGCATATGCTTTGCCCAAAGGTATAAAACAATCATCTGCGGTGATTCTTCCTAGATTTGGAAGGGGGTTAACATTCTCATGAAGCAGAGTTGTAAGCTCTTCACTTATTGATCCTGTACGTCTGCATTCATCAACAATCAAAATATTTTTACATGATTTTACAGCATCCAAAATAGCCTTCTTATTTAAGGGTACAAGCCAACGTAGATCAATCACACGAATCTTAACTTTATGCTGTTCTTCAAGAGCTTTTGCAGCTTGCCGTGAGAGATAATAGCCATTACCGTATGTAAGTATACAAAGCTCTTCTCCATTTCCTTCAATGTGTAGCTCGCCAAATCTCACTGCCTTCGCTTTTTTGGGATGGCTATAATTGAATGTCCAGAGGCCGTCCTTTTCTTCATGAAGATCGCGTGTCATGTAAAGGGCTATAGGTTCAAGGAAAACAACAATACGTTGTTCTTCTTTTGCAAGTCTTACACATTCACGCATCATTTCTACAGCATCGGCACCATTAGAAGGACACGCAAGAATAACACCAGGAATATCTCTTATAACTGCAAAAGAATTATCATTATGAAAATGACCACCAAAACCCTTCTGATAAGCTAACCCCGCAATGCGGATAACCATGGGGTTGGTATATTGCTTGTTTGAAAAGAAGCTTAAAGTTGCCGCTTCGCCTCGTAATTGATCCTCGGCATTATGCAGATAAGCCAAAAACTGAATTTCAGGAATTGGAATGATATCATTGTGTGCCATTCCTATCGCTAAGCCTAAAATGCTTTGCTCATCAAGAAGGGTATTAATAACACGGTGAGGGCCAAAGCGATCATGCAATTTTGTTGTAATACCGTAAACACCACCTTTAGGCCCAATGTCCTCACCCGCCATAACTATGTTATCATGCTCCAGCATTAAATCATGAAGCGCCCAATTTAAAAGACGAGCCATATGCTGTGGTTCTTCCAAGTTTTTTAGTTCACGACCAAAACTTTTTTCTCTAGTCTCTTCAGAAACGTCTTTAACAAAAGGCATGATTTTATCAGGAATAAGGCTGTTTTGAACCTCTTCTGATGTAATCAGCTTGGGCCTTTTAATAACATGTTCAGCTGCAGCTGCCACTGTTTCACCAATTTTATGATATAAATCCAGAACTTGCTTGGGTTCTAGAATACCATTTTTAATTAAAAGATTGGCACTATGAAGCAAAGGATCTTGCCCTTCAATTTGGACTTCTCTGGCACTGCTCATATAAGATGTCTGCACATCAGGACCCGCATGGCCGTATAGACGTATACATTTCACATGAAGAAAAACCGGCTTTTTATATTTACGGGCAAATTCAATAGCCTCAGATGCAACTTTATACGTTTCAAAAATATTCAAGCCATCACAATAAAAATACTCAAGCCCCGGACGATCCTTATAGTTATTCTTAATCCAGTCTTTAGGCGTCGGCGTTGAAATTCCGATATCATTATCTTCACAGATAAAAACGAGTGGAAGCGGAAGTCCTTTATATGATGTCCAGCAAGCTGTATTTATTGCCCCTTGTGCCGTTGAATGATTAATGGATGCATCACCAAAGCTGCAAAGAATCACAGAGTCAGAAGGAAGCTCTCCCTCTACACCAAACTTTTTATTAAGAACAACACTAAAAGCAGCACCAACAGCTTTGGGTAAATGCGAGGCAATAGTGCTTGTCTGTGGAGGAATATAAAGAGCCTTGCTTCCAAGTACTTTATGACGTCCAGCAGAAATCGGGTCTTCACTAGAAGCTGTAAAACTAAGCAACATATCCCATACAGGTGTTTGCCCGGGTAACTTTTTCGCGCGTTGAATAAGAAAAGCCGCATCTCTGTAATGCAAGAATGCCATATCTTCAAGACGTGCCGAAGCCGAGATTGCTGCATTACCTTCATGACCGGAACTACCAATTGTATAAAAACCTTCACGACGTGATTGAAGTTCACGCGATCCTATATCTAATTGACGACTTAGGACCTGACTTTCAAATATCTCAACTGATTGAGCATTTGTAAGGCCAACAGATTCTGGTGTAAAAACAGTGGTTTGCGGAAAATCCCGCGCTTCCACACGCCTTAAAAAATTCTCATTTACTATTTTTGCCCGATCTTTCATCCGGCGGACTTTATCATTGAGAATTCCTCGTGTATAGTGCCCGCGATTAAACAAAAGTACAAAAACGAGGAAAAAATGAGCTCCGCTACTTTTCAATGGGATGACCCACTCCTTCTGGAAACCAGACTAACTGATGATGAGCGTGCCATCAGAGATGCTGCACGCGCGTTTGCGCAAGATAAATTGCAACCCCGTGTTTTAGAAGCATACAGAGAAGATCACTTTCACCCGGAAATTATGACCGAAATGGGTGAGCTTGGTTTGCTTGGTGCAAATATTCCGGAAGAATACGGTGGAGCAGGGGTTAACTACGTTTCTTACGGGCTGATCGCCCGTGAAATCGAGCGCGTAGACTCAGGATATCGTTCTGCAATGTCTGTTCAGTCTTCACTTGTGATGTACCCCATCTACGCCTGGGGATCAGAAGACCAAAAGAAAAAATACCTGCCGAAACTTGCAACGGGCGAATTTATTGGGTGTTTTGGTCTCACAGAGCCAGATGCAGGATCAGATCCCTCTGGTATGAAAACCCGCGCTGAAAAAGTAGACGGTGGCTACAAATTAACAGGTAGTAAAATATGGATTAGTAATTCACCCATAGCAGATGTCTTCATTGTTTGGGCTAAATCAGCCGAACATGATAACAAAATCAAAGGCTTTATTCTTGATAAGGGAATGAAAGGGCTTACAGCACCAAAATTAGAAGGGAAATTATCCTTAAGAGCCTCTATAACCGGCGAGATAGTGATGGACGGGGTAATTGTTCCAGAAGAAAATATGCTTCCCAAAGCTTCGGGCCTGAGAGGACCTTTTGAATGTTTAAATAGAGCGCGGTACGGTATTGCTTGGGGCGTAATGGGTTCTGCCGAGTTTTGCTGGCACGCGGCAAGGCAGTATACGCTAGATCGATCTCAGTTTGGACGACCCTTGGCGCAAACACAACTTGTACAGAAGAAACTCGCAGATATGCAAACAGAAATATCTCTTGGGCTTCACGCTGCTTTACAGGTAGGGCGCCTCATGGATGAAGATAATTTTGCACCGGAAATGATCTCCCTTATTAAAAGGAATAATTGTGGCAAGGCATTAGACATTGCCCGTATCTCACGAGACATGCATGGAGGAAATGGAATTGCAGATGAATTCCATGTGATGCGCCATATGTGTAACTTAGAGTCTGTGAATACATATGAGGGAACCCATGACGTGCACGCGTTAATTCTGGGCCGCGCACAGACTGGGTTACAGGCATTCTTTTAGTTGCGTCTTTTATTTTTATGTTCTAAAAGTTCGACATGGTAAAAATAGCAGCAATTAATCGACATAAAACACATTCGGTCACAGTACGAAATACAATGATAGGTGGAAATGCGCCTATTGTTGTTCAGTCTATGACAAACACTGATACGGCAGATGTTGCTAAAACTTTTGAACAAGTGGAGCAGCTTTTTCTGACTGGCTCTGAAATTGTTCGGGTTACAGTAAATAATGATGATGCAGCTATTGGTGTTGCAAAACTCCGTGACCGTCTGGATAAGGCAAACTTAGACGTGCCGCTTGTTGGATGCTTTCATTATAATGGCCACAAATTATTACAAGACCATCCTTCTCTTGCCGAGGCTCTCGATAAATACAGAATTAACCCAGGTAATGTCGGATTTGGAAAAAAACGCGATACTCAATACGAGCAAATGATTGAAAAAGCTATAGAATACGATAAGGCTGTTCGTATAGGTGTGAACTGGGGTAGCCTTGATCAAGACCTTGCCATGAAAATGATGGATGAAAACTCAAAGCGTAATATGCCTTGGTCATCTGACGAAGTTATGCGCGAAACTCTTGTACAGTCAGCTCTTCTTAGTGCTCAAAAAGCAGAAGAGTTAGGGTTATCAAAAAATAAAATTATTCTTTCCGCAAAAGTTAGTCGTGTGCAAGATTTGATTGCAGTATACACCGCCTTGGCAGAACGATCCGAATATGCCCTGCATTTAGGCTTAACAGAAGCAGGCATGGGATCAAAAGGAATTGTAGCCACAGCACTAGGAGAGGGGATACTTTTACAAAAAGGTATTGGTGATACAATTCGCGCCTCTCTAACACCAGAGCCAAATGGCGATCGCACACAAGAAGTCCGTGTTTGCCGTGAAATTTTACAATCTCTTAACATACGCTCTTTCATGCCAGAAGTTACAGCCTGCCCTGGATGCGGCAGGACAACCAGCACATATTTTCAGGAACTTGCACAGAATATCCAAAGGCATCTAGATATTAAAATGTCAGTATGGAAAGAAAAATACCCGGAAGTTGTTACTATGAAAGTTGCTGTAATGGGATGTATTGTTAATGGACCAGGAGAAAGTAAACATGCCGACATTGGGATCAGTCTTCCAGGTACGGGTGAAAGTCCGGTTGCACCAGTCTTTATTGATGGCAAAAAAGAGAAAACTTTACGAGGTGATAATATTGCAGAAGAATTTCAAGATTTAGTTGATTCTTATGTAGAAAAACGTTACGGCAGTGCAGCATAATTTATGCTGGATGAATAAGAATAATTATCATACAGTCCAGCCACATGAATTAGGTTTGAATCGAAAAATTATAAAGTTAGGAGTTTGTCATGTTAATTGGCGTTCCAAAAGAAATAAAAACACTTGAACATCGCGTTGGTTTGGTTCCTTCATCAGTAAAAGAACTGACATCACGTGGGCACAGTATTATCATTGAAACAAATGCGGGTTTGGCAATCAATTTTACTGATAAGGATTATGAAGAAGCCGGCGCTAAAGTTTTAGACACAGCAAAAGAGATTTTTGATCAGGCTGAAATGATTATTAAGGTTAAAGAACCGCAACCCGAAGAATGCAAAATGCTGCGCGAAGATCAACTTCTTTTCACATATCTTCATCTCGCAGCAGATAAACCTCAAGCAGAAGCTCTGGTAGATTCTGGCTGTATTGCAATAGCATACGAAACTGTAACAGGCCCTAATGGCTATGGACTTCCTTTGCTAGAGCCTATGAGCGAAATTGCAGGCAGACTTTCTGTGCAAGTTGGAAGCTACTATCTCCAAAAGCACATGGGCGGATTAGGTCGCCTAGTTGGCGGTGTTCCAGGCGTAAAACCTGCAGAAGTTCTTATTATTGGCGGTGGTGTTTCTGGCTTTCATGCCGCGCAAATGGCAACAGGCCTTGGCGCTAATGTTACTATTCTAGAGCGCTCAAATCCTCGTATGCGCTTTCTTGATGAACATTTCCATGGGCGCGCAAATATTATTTATTCAAATCTGGATACGCTAGAGCGTGCTATAAAAGAGGCTGATCTTGTTATTGGAGCTGTTTTAATCCCTGGTGCATCTGCCCCCAAGCTGGTTACTAAAAAAATGCTTTCCACTATGAAAAAAGGTGCTGTCATGGTTGATATCGCTATTGATCAGGGTGGCTGTTTTGAAACAAGCAAGGCGACAACTCACGCCGATCCTACATATGTAGTTGATGATATTGTGCATTATTGCGTCGCGAATATGCCGGGCGCTGTGCCATTAACCTCTGCTCTAGCACTGAACCATTCGGTTTTACCTTATGCAATGAGGCTGGCTGATGATGGTTGGAAGGAAACACTGTCTCAGGATCCAAATTTCCTAAATGGATTGAATGTTTGTAAGGGCAGAATAACAAATAGACCGGTAGCTGAAGCTTTAGGTATGGATGATATTGCCCCACAAACTGCTTTGGCAGCCTAGTTAGAGTAATTGTTTTTAATTTTTAGTGATATCTTCTTGACGAAAACCTGTCATCCTGATATCACACTTTTCATCTCGAATGCGCGGGTGTAGCTCAGTTGGTTAGAGCGCCGCCCTGTCACGGCGGAGGCCGCGAGTTCAAGTCTCGTCACTCGCGCCATTTGAGATCTTTATCTTTCAGATAACTTTTAAGCCGTAAACAGGTGATTTTTTTGTAAAAACCACTAAAAACATAAGCTTAAAGTCTTTGCAATGTCTTGCTAAACTGATAATACTTACAAGGAACTGTGCGAAAGATTCATAAGCGATGGCATCACAAGAATTACTTATAAATTACTTACCAATACTTATCTTTATTTTTATAGCATCAGCAATTTCATGTGCAATGATATTAGGCTCTCTTTTGGCTGGTGTTCGTAAGCCGGATGCAGAAAAATTATCAGCCTATGAGTGTGGGTTCGATGCTTTTGCCGATGTACGCGGAAAATTTGATGTCAGATTTTATCTGGTCACACTTCTATTCATTATATTTGATCTTGAAATTGCGTTCTTATTTCCTTGGGCAATTACATTAGGCAAAATTGGTGTTTTCGGGTTCTGGTCTATGGTGGTGTTTTTGGCCGTTTTAACCGTTGGCTTTATATATGAATGGAAAAAGGGTGGTTTAGAATGGGAATAGAGTATAGCAGGCTATAAATCATGGGACATGACCGTAAAATTATAAAAGCACCAGAGTATGCTTTCAAAACCAGTACAGCACTTCCTGAAGCAAAAGCACAGGACGTTGTCCCTGCAGCTATTTCAAAAACGCTTGAAGAAAAGGGCTTTCTCTTAACAAGCACTGATAAGCTTTTTGATTGGGCACGAACAGGGTCGCTGTGGCCAATGACATTTGGTCTTGCCTGTTGTGCTGTTGAAATGATTCATGGTTACATGAGCCGTTATGATCTTGATCGTTTTGGGATTATTCCTCGTCCAAGCCCAAGGCAATCCGATGTAATGATCGTTGCCGGCACACTCACAAATAAAATGGCACCGGCTCTTAGGCGTGTTTATGACCAGATGCCAGAACCGCGTTGGGTTATTTCAATGGGGTCTTGCGCAAATGGAGGAGGGTATTACCACTATTCCTACTCCGTAGTAAGGGGCTGTGATCGTATTGTACCAGTAGACATCTATATCCCTGGGTGTCCACCAACTGCTGAAGCTATGGTCTATGGTCTTTTACAACTCCAGAAAAAAATACAGAGGGAGGACACCAGAATTGCCCGATGACTCCCTTAAAGACTTGGCTGACTACATTAGTGAAAAGTTAGAAAAACGTGTCATATCACATTCTTTTGAACGTGATGAGATGGTATTCTGCGCAAATGCAGACGATATACAGGAAGTTCTGCAGTTTTTACGAGATGACAGAGAATGCCAGTTCACTACTCTTTTGGACATTTGTGGCGTTGATTATCCAAGCAGGCCGGAACGGTTCGATGTTGTATATACGATGCTTTCTATTCGACAAAATAACCGTGTAAGAATTAAAGTTGCAATCGAAGAGGAACAAATTGTCCCAACCGTTACAGACATCTTTAGCTCCGCTCTCTGGTACGAAAGAGAAGCTTGGGACATGTACGGCATCTTATTTGGAGGCAACCCAGACCTAAGACGCATATTAACAGATTATGGGTTTGAAGGTCATCCTCAACGCAAAGATTTTCCGCTGACGGGTTATGTAGAGCTTCGATATGATGAAGAACTCAAACGTGTTGTCTATGAGCCTGTAGAACTTACACAAGACTTCCGCCGCTTTGATTTTATGAGCCCATGGGAGGGTATGACAGATGTCCAACTTCCGGGCGATGAAAAAAGTAATATACCAACCGGATGGAAATCTATTTACGAAACAGTGAAATCATCTGATCAGGTAGACCACTCGCAGACAGAAGAGGATGAAAAATATGCCTCTGAAGGATAGAGCTGAAACACCGGATATTACAATTTCAGAAGAAACACAGATCAAGCCCTTTACTATGAATTTCGGGCCGCAGCACCCCGCGGCTCACGGTGTTCTTAGACTGGTTCTTGAAATGGAAGGTGAAATAGTAGAGCGCGCAGATCCTCATATAGGTCTGCTGCATCGTGGTACAGAAAAGCTGATTGAATATAAGACCTATACCCAGGCACTTCCTTATTTTGATAGGCTTGATTATGTCGCTCCAATGAATCAGGAGCACGCCTTTGCTATTGCAATTGAAAATTTGCTCGGTACAGAAGTTCCACCTAGAGGCCAATATATACGTGTTCTGTTTTGCGAACTCGGGCGAATACTAAATCATATTTTGAATATTACAACTTTTGCTCTTGATGTTGGCGCTATAACACCTGCTTTGTGGGGATTTGAAGAGCGTGAAAAAGGTATGGAATTTTACGAGCGCATCTGTGGAGCACGCCTTCATGCAAATTATTTTCGTCCCGGTGGTGTAGCGCAAGACATGCCTGCAGGGCTATCAGAAGATATGATGGAATGGTGCGATAATTTTCCTAAATTCCTAGCCGATCTTGAAAGTCTTTTAACAGACAACAGAATTTTTAAACAAAGAACGGTAGATATCGGTATTGTGTCGCCGGAAGAAGCTCAAAATTGGGGATTTAGTGGTCCAATGCTTCGCGGCTCCGGCATTGCATGGGATTTACGAAAGGCACAGCCTTATGAGGTTTATGAAGATATGGAATTTGATATTCCTATTGGAAAAACAGGCGATTGCTATGCAAGATATCTGGTCCGTATGGCCGAAATGTATGAATCCATTAAAATAATGAAGCAATGCTTAGAAAGTATGCCAGGAGGTTATGTTCGCGCAAATGACTATAAAGTAACGCCTCCACCAAGAGCAGAAATGAAAAACTCAATGGAAGCACTGATCCATCATTTCAAACATTTTACAGAAGGCTTTCATGTACCTGAAGGGGAGACTTATGCCTCGGTAGAAGCTCCTAAAGGCGAATTTGGCGTCTATCTTGTAAGTGATGGGTCGAATAAACCATACAGATGTAGAATTAGGGCTCCCGGCTTTGCCCATTTGCAGGCACTTGATTTTATGAGTAAAGGACACCAATTAGCTGACACAGTGTCAATAATCGGGTCTTTGGATATTGTTTTTGGGGAAATAGATCGCTAAGAGAGACGAATGAAAAAAACAATTGATTTAAATGCGGAATACCAACCGGATAAGTTTGAATTTAACGAGAAATTCAAAAAGCGTGCAGAAGATGCAATTGCGCTCTATCCGGAAGGCAAACAACAATCGGCTGTTATGCCGCTATTAGACCTTGCGCAGAGACAAATGGCCGAAGCAGGGAAAAAATCTAATCCACCATTTGGTGGCTGGATCCCCCGTGCGGCAATGGATTACATCGCAGAATTACTAGATATGCATAAGGTAAAGGTCTACGAAGTAGCAAGTTTCTACTCAATGTATAACACGGCACCAGTAGGAAAATATCTTGTCCAATTTTGTACTACGACACCATGTTGGCTATGTGGCTCGGATAAAATTGTCGAAGCGACGAAGGAACATCTTGGAATAGGTCTGGGTGAAACAACAAAAGACGGCAAGTTTTCTTTGATGGAAGTTGAGTGTCTAGGTGCCTGTGTGAATGCCCCAATGGTACAAATAAATGACGATTATTACGAAGATTTAACCCCCGAGAATATGAAATCCGTTCTTAAAAGTCTCAAAGAAGATCTTCAACCCACTATAGGATCACAAACAGGACGAAAAACCTCTATGGCTGCTTCCGGCCCGACTAGCTTAAAAGAACACGCAAAAAAGGCGGGGGTTGTATAAATGTTAACAGATAAAGACCGGATTTTTACTAATCTCTATGGCTGGGAGAGCTCTGATCTTAAGGCATCGAAAAAAAGAGGCGATTGGGATAAGACAAAAAATTACATTACTAAAGGTCGTGAGTGGATTATTGAAGAAATGAAAGCTTCCGGCCTTCGAGGACGAGGAGGCGCGGGTTTCCCCACAGGCTTAAAATGGTCGTTTATGCCCAAGGAATTAGGAGAACGCCCTCATTATCTTGTTATCAATGCTGATGAATCAGAGCCCGGCACATGTAAAGATCGTGATATTCTCCGTAATGAACCCCATAAACTTATTGAAGGCGCTTTGCTTGCTGGTTTTGCGATGGGCGCGCATACAGCGTTTATCTACGTTCGTGGAGAATTTTTTAATGAAGGCTCTACGCTATGGCAAGCCATTCATGAGGCTTATGATAGTGGCCTTCTAGGCAAAGATGCTGCCGGATCAGGATGGGATTTTGATGTCATCGTTCACAGAGGAGCCGGCGCCTATATTTGTGGAGAGGAAACTGCGCTTATTGAATCCCTTGAAGGAAAAAAAGGACAACCACGTAACAAACCTCCTTTTCCTGCTATGGCAGGGCTGTATTCTTGCCCAACCACAGTAAATAATGTTGAAACAATAGCAGTTGTACCAACAATATTAAGACGTGGGGGAAGTTGGTTTGCCGGGCTCGGACGTGATGAAAAGAACGCTGGAACCAAGCTTTTCTGCATCTCGGGTCACGTAGAGCAACCCTGTAATGTAGAAGAAGAAATGGGCATCCCGCTAAAAGAGCTTATCGATAAGCATTGTGGCGGTGTACGTGGGGGATGGGATAATTTACTTGCTGTTATTCCTGGTGGCTCCTCTACACCTATGCTGCCTAAAAACATATGCGACAATATACACATGGACTTTGACTCCTTAAAAGAAGTTGGGACAGGCTTGGGAACAGCAGGGGTCATTGTCATGGATAAGTCAACAGACGTCATTCAAGCCATCTGCCGACTTTCCCAGTTCTATATGCACGAAAGTTGCGGTCAGTGCACCCCATGCCGGGAAGGATCGGGCTGGCTATGGCGCATGATGAAACGCATGGTAACAGGCAACGCAACCATCGAAGAAATTGACCAACTTTATGAAATTACCAAGGAAATAGAAGGCCATACGATATGTGCTCTTGGTGATGCTGCTGCTTGGCCGGTACAGGGCCTCATTAAGCATTTCCGTCCGGAAATGGAAAAACGCATCTTGCAATATAGAAAAATGGCAGCCTGAAGTACTTATTGCTAAAAACTTTGCATAATTATGTCCGCACATCTATATTCCCTCGATGATTTTAACAGAGCAAGAATCTAAAGATTTTATTGAGGACGCGTGCGAATCCAGAATAGCACGCTGTCATTATATTAACCCGATAACCCTCAGCGTTGAATTCGCAAAAATGACAGATGTAGGTCGAGCAGTCATAAGACGCTCGCCTATTGCGGCCGCACAAGGAAAACCGCACAAGAGCCAACCTCTATGTCAACTTTCTGCAAAATTACCTGTTGTCGTTTTTCACAATGCTCATATCTCTATTTGCTCTTCTCTAGGGCTCACGAAAGAGCCACACGGACGATTTTCTCTTATGCAAGACCCTTTTCATAGAGATGACATTGGGGAACTGCAAGCAGGACAAGCTACTCTTTTATATAAAAAATCGGGAGCTATAAGAAGAACGCCCACTTATTATGCTATGCACACAAGCGTACAGACTGCAATAGCGGGACTACCATTAGGCAATGTTCCTGAAGATATCATCCAAAATTTACTCTTTATGACAATGGCAATTTATGACTTTGGCTATACGAAGCCTGCTCACGTAAGATCCAGAGTAAAAGTTGCGGCGCAATATGATGGCTTTACACATGATGTTTTTGAAGCAGTACCTGAGGATCTTAGATATAGCCATTGTTGGGCAGAGACAAAACCAAGTGTTGTAATGCATAGTAATCTGCCCAACACTGTTTTACACGGCAGACCAAGCTCTACTAACGATAGTGGTAATATTTTGAATGGGCTGCACCTTTCATTGTAATTATATTTCTTTTTTCTTTCATTATTTGACATTATTTAATGGTTTTTGTTAGCATCCATCGATGCAACCAACTGAAGATGAAATCAAAGCCGAGCTAACAGATGCGTTTTGGAACCCAATCGCCTCTTGTACCTATATACGGAATTTTGTCCTAAGAGTAGAGTTTGAAAGAACAGCGGATCTCAGTACTTTTCTAGGGCTTTCAGCTACTGCAAATGAGTTTGCGGGACATAGAGAAGTACGCGCAAACGAAGGATTCCAAAAAAATTCTGTTTTGTTCGGTTTATCCCAAAGGGTTCCAGTTGTTGTCTTAGAAAACGCAAGTATCTTAAAGGATGGAAGAAGAAGGTTAACAGCAGGGGCCAGTGAACATTTTACTCTCTCGCAGGATCCTTTCCATGTAGATGGTTGGTCTGGGGTCCCTGACTTTGCGGGGATATTTGTTAAGAAACCCCATCTAGAAAGAGCAACGCCTACTTTTTATGCCACCAAACCGGCAGTTCAAAAAGCCTTAAGCGCTGATAATTTTACACTTGATTTGCCCCGTGAAGTTATAGAGGTGATAAAAAGAATGGCACAACCGGACTATAAATTTTCATTTTCTGGGGCAGGGGAAAAGCAAGACAGAAGAACTTTAGGACAACTTTATGAAGAATTTACAGCAGAGGTGTATGAGGCAATACCTGATTCTGATAAATATGAACAGAGATGGACAAAAGGACATAGAGTTGTAATGCATAGTAATGATGGCAGAGTGTTGCATGCCAGACCTGCATCAAACTTAGATTCTCATAATTGCGTGCGTGCTTTAGCACTGTTTCCTGAATAATCTAGCCTGTTTTTTTAAGGGCAGACTCAAAATAGGTTGCCGCATTTTTAAACACCTTAATACCATCGGTGTCGTCTTCGAGCTTTTTCCCATCTCTTTGCGCCTGATCCTTTAATTCATGATAATCATCACGTTGCCAGTTAAACATACCACGCTCTGGGTGCGGCATAATCGCAAGAACACGGCCACTCCGGTCAGTCATGGCAGCAATATCATTAACAGATCCGCTAGGATTATAAGGAAACTCTCCACTGGCACTAGACCCATCCGGCTTTATAAAACGCGCAGCAACTTGTCCGTTATTTTCAATAGTTTTGGCTGTATCTTTTTCCATCATGAAACGGCCCTCACCGTGCGCAACGGGTATGTGCATAGTCTCAATATCGGCCATCCAGGGAGATGCACCTTCAATTTTTATATCAATCCAACGACATTGGTAGCGAGCAGAGGCATTGTAAGTAACAGCCACATCACGATACCCATACTCACTAAGGGCTGGAACCAAACCTAAATTAACAAGGATTTGGCAACCATTACATATACCAATGGTAAGTGTGTCTCTTTCTACAAACTTTTTGAGATTATCCCATAAAGCCAGTTTCATTTTCTGGGCAAATGCATTGCCAGATCCTGTATCATCTCCGTAGGAGAACCCACCCGGTATTGCTAAAATTTGATAATGATCGAGCTCTTTCGGGTTTTCTATCAAATCGTTTATATGACGAATATTCCCCTCAATTCCGGTATGATTAAAAGCGTGAAGCGTTTCCTCTTCACAATTTAGGCCGTATCCTGCCAAAACAATAACTTTTGCACTCATATCAATAATCCCTCAAAGGTGCTTTATAAGCTTCTTCCAATTCGACAATAGAAACTTTAGCAATATCACGAATAAACAAGTTGTCACTATGCGCTACACTGCCAATATAGTGACATTGATCAAATCCCTTGAAGTTTCTCTCGAAGGCCTTTTTATTATGTGGCGCAACAGTCACGACAATCCGTCCTGTACTTTCGGAAAATAGCGCTTTATCGGCGCGCAGATCAAATCCGGATAAATCAATATCAAGCCCAAGCTGCCCTGCGATAGCCTTCTTTGCTAATGTGACACCTAAACCGCCATAACCAACGGCTAGAGCAGAAGAGATTAAGCAATCACGACTTGCTCGTGAATAAAGCCTATAAAGTCTTAAATTCTCATGGGCATCTGTTTCAGGAACATTATTCCCAAGATGTCCAAGCTCATCATAATATTCGGATGCGCCAAGCTCATCTTTGGTTATACCAAGCAAATAAACGCAATCACCTACTGCCTTAGGTGCCAAAGAAATTGATCGTTCAATATGAGGGATAACGCCGATACTGGAAATCAGAAGTGTAGGGGGAGCTGATATCTTTATCGGCTGGCCCTTTTCATCATATCCCTTAAAGTCATTAAACATAGAATCTTTGCCCGAAATAAAAGGCGTTCCATACTTCACAGCCAGATCATAAATAGTTTCAACAGCGCGTTTAAGTTGCCCTAAACGCTCCGCTTCATCCGAAGAACACCAACAGAAATTATCAAGCAAGGCAAGATGATTGAAATCCACTCCCGCTGCTACTGCATTTCTTACAGCCATATCAAGGCCGGCGGCAGCCATAGCTGCTGTATCAATATCACTGTAACGCGGGAATAGCCCTTGCGATAAAACAACACCCTTTGGTGAATTTAAAGACGGGCGCGAAACGCTTGTTTCCGCATAGACACGTCCCTTACCTTGAAGCGGGCCAAGAACAGCCGTACCTTGAACATTATGATCATACTGGGTTGCAATAAATTCTTTCGAACAAATATTTAAACGCGCCATCATTGTTTTCAGCGCTTCTTCATAGCTTTCGGGCTCAGAAAGACCAGGCTCTTTATCGCCACCGCGTGTAAATGTAGTTTTCAAAGGTGTTTCAGGATTACCATCATGTAAAAACTCCATGGCAATATCCATGATTGTTTCTCCGTGCCATGTAATTTCTGCGCGTCCACTATCCGTATACGTACCGACAACACCGGCTTCAACCCCACGTTTTTCAAAAAACTTGATTAGCTTTTCTGTATTTTCAGGCGGTACAGCAAACGTCATGCGTTCCTGACTCTCTGAAATCCATATTTCCCAAGGAGAAAGACCAGGATACTTTAAAGGTACTTTTTCCAGTTCAACATGAAAGCCACCGGAACCTTCAGCCATCTCTCCCACGGAAGACGACAAACCACCCGCACCATTATCGGTAATAGCACTATACCAATCTTTCTCGCGTATCTCTTTTATGACCGCATCAGACATTTTCTTTTGCGTAATAGGATCGCCAATCTGTACAGCGGTAGCAGGGGAACCCTCATCTAGCGCAACAGAAGAAAAAGTAGCGCCGTGAATACCATCGGCACCGACACGACCACCGGCCATAACTATTTTATCCCCGGGCTGTGCACATTTTTCATGTCCGGGTTTACCATTGATTTCACGCGGAATCAGCCCGATTGTCCCGACGAATACCAAAGGTTTTCCAGCAAAGCGATCATCAAAATATACAAATCCAGAAGGGGTCGGGATACCTGAACAGTTTCCACCAGCCTCTACACCTGCCACAACACCATTCATTATATTCACAGGTGGTAACAAGGAATCGGTACAATCTTTATCACGGAAATAATTTGGTTTTTTTCGAGGATCTGCCAAACAAAATCCATACCGGTTAATAACGGGCTTGGCTCCCTTACCAAAACCCATACAATCACGGTTTACACCAACAATACCGGTAATAGCACCACCGAATGGATCAAGGGCAGAAGGAGAGTTATGCGTTTCAACCTTATCTGTAATAAGATAGTTCTCATCAAAGATGATGCCACCCGCATTATCTGAAAAAACAGAAACACATATATCATCTTTGCCACGTGCCTCACGAATTTCTTTGGTGGCGCGTTTGATATAATGTTTGTAAAGGCCATCTTTGACATCATCAATTGGTGAAGCAAAAATGGTATGTTTACAATGCTCCGACCATGTTTGTGCCAGCGTTTCCAACTCTATATCCGTTGGCAAACGGCCTTCCTTTTTATAATATTCCTGGATGGCTTTAAGATAGAGTAGAGAAAGACCAAGCGGACCTCTACGGGTCCCGTCCTGATTTTCAATGCCATAAGTTCCTATTTTTTCCAGTTCTTCATCTGAAACATTCAAATCAACCTTATCGGCAACTACCCCCTTATTATCAAGCAAAACCTTTGGAATAACTATGTCCATTCCCCCATCTTGCTTGTACTGTTTTTGACTTTTTATAGATACGCGCTGAATTAGCTTGTTTGAAATCACTTGCGCAAGAGCATTAATAATACTTTCATCCGCCTTGGCTTTTATCAGATAAAGCCTAGAAGAATAACAGGCATGATCCGTATTATCATTATCAGCAGAAAGCTTAAGTAACTCAGAGGTCGTACTACCTACATTATCTGTAACGCCGGGAAGAAACCCAATTTCCAAGGCCCAGTCAAAATCATCAGGCGTTTCATTAATTTTTTGAGTAACTGGATTAGCTAGGCTTTTAGCAAATCTATCGTTTTGTGCTTCGGGACTTTCCGAAGAATAAACATCCACAGCCCGTACGGTCGACTGGATGCCCATAGATTGTAGTATATTTTCTATTTGATGTGCCCGACCATCGTCTTCATGGGCTAGAATTTCTATTCGAGTCTGCATATAATTACGAACTAACTGTTGATCTCAACGCTCGCGCAGATTAAATAGTAGTCCGAAAGATATTTCAATACTGTAATTGCTTTAAGCGGAATAAAAAAATAAATGCCTAAACTGACGATCAACGACATAGAAATTGAAGTAGAGCCAGGAACAAGTATTCTTCAGGCGGCAGAACAGCTAGGTATTGAAATCCCGCGCTTTTGTTATCACGATAAGCTCTCGGTCCCGGCTAATTGCCGTATGTGTTTGGTTGAAGTAGAACCCGGTCCACCAAAACCACAAGCATCCTGTGCTCTGGCTTGCGGCGAGGGCATGATTGTCAAAACCGAATCAAAAATGGTCAAAAAGGCACGAAAAGGCGTCATGGAAATGCTTTTGATCAATCACCCTCTCGATTGTCCTATTTGTGATCAGGGCGGAGAGTGTGACCTCCAAGATCAGGCTGTGGCTTATGGGTTCGACCGTTCACGCTACGCGGAAGAAAAGCGTACATTCAAAGATAAAGACTTGGGCCCTCTAGTAGGCACGATTATGACACGATGCATTAACTGCACTCGTTGTGTCCGGTTTGCAGAAGAAATTGCAGGAACTCCAGTTCTTGGACAATTTAACCGCGGTGAAGATGCTGAAATAGGAACTTTTATAAACGAAATAGTTGATACTGAACTTTCAGGAAATCTTATTGATATTTGCCCTGTAGGGGCGCTGACATCAAAGCCTTACAAATTCAAGGCCAGATCATGGGAGCTTCAAAAAACAGAAAGCATAGATGTTCACGATGCACTTGGCTGCAATATCAGAATAGATTCACGGGGCCGCGAAGTGCTCCGTGTTCTTCCACGGTTAAACGAGGATATAAACGAAGAATGGATAGATGATCGCACACGCTTTTCATATGATGGTTTGTCTTACGCCCGCCTTGATCGCCCTTATATAAGAAATCAGGATACCGGTAAATTGGAAGAAGCCTCTTGGTCAGAAGCTTTTTCACATATAAAAAACCGTTTATCTGGTGTTAAAGGCGATAACATTGCTGCATTGGCTGGCGACCTTGTTGACGTTGAATCTCTGGTTGCAATGAAAGATCTTATGGGCGCTTTAGGTTCGGTGAATATGGATTGCCGCACCGATGGCAGTATATTAAATTTCGAAAACCGGAGTTCCTATCTATTTAATTCTACAATTGCCGGAATTGATGAGGCAGACCTCATTATTCTCGTTGGCACCAACCCGCGCTATGAAGCAACAATGGTTAATGCCCGCATACGTAAAAACTGGCTTGAAAAGAAAATACCAGTCTATGTGATCGGTCATAATTCAGAATTAACTTATCCTTACACACATCTTGGTAACAATGGCAAAGCAATTGAAACACTTTCTAAAGACCTTGAGAAAACCCAAAAATATAACAAGCCAATGATTATTGCCGGATCCTCCCTCTTTGAAAGGGAAGATTCAGATGCTTTGCTAACCTTGCTGCAAGATACAGCAGAAAAAATAGGGGCCATAAAGCCTGATTGGAATGGCTTTAATGTATTACATAGGGCTGCTTCCCGCGTCGGTGGCCTTGATGTCGGGTTTGTACCACAAAAAGATGCGAAAGGCTTTAGAGAGATACTTTTGGGTACCAAAGATGGATCAATAGATGTTCTTTTCTTACTGGGGGCGGACGAATTTAACGCACGGGTTAATCTAGGCTGGAAGACATTTGTCATCTATCAGGGACATCACGGCGATCATGCCGCAAGTAGGGCAGACATAATTCTACCTTCTGCCGCCTATACAGAAAAAGAGGGTATTTATGTGAATACTGAAGGACGTCCCCAAATGGCGAGACGTGCCGTCAATCCTCCTGGCGAAGCAAAGGAAGATTGGGCAATTATAAGGGCTCTATCGGGACATATTTGTAGAACACCTCTGCCCTATAAGACTCAATTTGAATTGCAAAACAGAATAAAGAAAGAATGGGCCGTATTCAAAAAAATTGATGAGGTAATACCTTCAAAATGGACAAAATTTACGTCTAAGGAAAAAGCATACAAAGAGGATTTTGAATTGGACTTAACAAATTATTACCTTTCAAACCCTATATGCCGTGCTTCTAAAACCATGAAGGCTTGCGTAGAATCTTTTTCTAAAAAATCCGATAATTTTCAAGAGGCCGCAGAATAATGACTAATCTTCAAAAATCTACAATTGAACAAGTTAAAGAATTTCATGAAACCTATGGGCTTCCTGTCTTGGATCAACCGGATATTTCTAATGAAAAGACAAATGAATTAAGAATAAATTTGATTGCAGAAGAGTTGGAAGAATTAAAAGAAGCCTTAGAGCAGGGCGACCTTGTTGAAACGCTGGATGCACTTATTGACCTTCAATATGTTATAGATGGCGCATTTTTATCCTTTGGAATGCAGGCACTTAAAACACCCGCTTTCAATGAAGTTCACGATTCTAACATGAGTAAGCTCGGAGAAGACGGCAAGCCTATAAGACGTGAATCAGATGGCAAAATTTTAAAGGGCCCTAATTATTTCAAGCCAGATATGGGCCAGTTTATTGAGAACAGAGAGGAAGCTGCCTAAATGGAAGCCTTGATGGATTTTATTTTCTGGGGCTGGAGTTTTTGGCTTGTAAGAACAGTCGTTTTTACACTGATTGTGATTGTAGGAATTTTAATTTCTGTTGCCTATATGACTTATGCAGAGCGCAAGGTTATGGGAGCAATGCAACGGCGACAAGGGCCCATGATGGTTGGACCATTTGGTCTTTTACAACCCATCGCAGACGGCATTAAGCTTTTTTCAAAGGAAACCATTATTCCCTCCCAGGCACATCGAGTTGTCTTTCTTCTGGCCCCCATGCTTCTTTTTGCACTATCCTTAGTTGCATGGGCCGTTATTCCTTTTGATAAAGGGTGGGTTTTGGCCAATGTGAATGTTGGAATTCTATATTTGTTTGCAATTTCATCTATGGGGGTATACGGCGTTATTATGGCTGGCTGGGCCTCAAATTCTCGCTATGCGTTTCTTGGTGGACTACGTTCAGCTTCACAAATGGTGTCTTACGAAGTTTCAATGGGGTTAATTATCGTGTGTGTTCTTTTGACAACGGGATCTCTTAATCTGCAGGAAATTGTTCTGGCTCCCAGACCTTTTTGGGTTCAAATTTTATTATTTCCAATGTTGGTTGTATTTTTGATTTCAATTTTGGCAGAAACCAATCGTGCACCGTTTGATCTTCCTGAAGGAGAGTCAGAAATCACAGGTGGATTTATGGTGGAATACTCTGCCATGACTTATGCGCTCTTCTTCCTTGGTGAATATGCCAATATGATTTTGATGAGTGCAATGACAACAATACTATTTCTTGGTGGATGGCTGCCACCATTTGGTCTTGAACCAATTCCATACATACCGGGAATTATATGGTTTGCACTGAAAACCGCTCTTATCCTTTTCTTCTTTATATGGGCACGTGCAACATTACCAAGATTCAGGTATGATCAACTCATGCGTCTTGGATGGAAAGTATTTCTGCCTTTTACCCTAATATGGGTGGTCGTAGTAGCGGGAACTCTTATGACGTTTAATGCTCTACCTGGACAAATAGAGAAATCCAAAGAACTTAATGAGGCGCTTTATATAGATGAAGATATGATGCTGCTGGAGGACGAATATTAAAATGGACGGGTTTGCAAAATCATTTCTTTTAACGGAAATTGTTAAGGGGTTTTTACTTACCCTTAAATACATGTTTTTTGTGCCGAAGGTTACAATCAATTACCCCTATGAAAAAGGACCGATATCTCCTCGATTTAGAGGTGAGCATGCGCTCAGGCGCTATCCCAATGGAGAAGAGCGGTGTATTGCCTGCAAACTGTGTGAAGCCATCTGTCCTGCTCTGGCCATTACAATAGAAGCAGAGCCTCGAGATGATGGGTCAAGACGTACAACAAAATACGATATTGATATGACTAAATGCATCTATTGCGGACTTTGCCAGGAAGCATGCCCAGTTGACGCCATTGTAGAAGGTCCAAATTTTGAATTTGCCACAGAAACTCGAGAAGAACTTTACTATAACAAACAAAAACTTCTGGAAAACGGTGATCGTTGGGAGGCACAACTCGCCGCTAATATCGTTGCGGACGCCCCCTACAGGTAACTTTTACACCCCGAAATCGGCTTAATTCTTTGCTTTTTCTGATTTATCATGTTTATAATATGGGAAAAGATAAGCAGGGTTGAGTATGGCAAAGCCGTCAGAACTTCACGAAGCATGGGCAAAATCGGTTACACCAGATACCGATGAATTTACAGCTGCGCAATTAAGCGGAGAGCGCCCTTATGGCATGCCTGCAGAAAGCGTAGGCACTCTTACGGATCATGATGGTTTTGAGCAGGTTATGCTCGGCAGGGGGGTTTCTGTTGAACACCTCAATACCGAAATCAAACAACCGGGTTCAAATGAAATTACACTGCCTAGGGGTTTTGCCCATATGCAGGAAGTCTTAGGGCAAATCGTTTCCGATCAGACATCAATCAACCCACTGGCAAGACATACAAGAATGACTTTCACCTTCAGGCAAAATACATTTCCAAGCGAACAAAAAAGCCGTGATGTTCATGTTGACCCATGCAGAAATCAAGATGCCGTCGCTGAGGACTACATTTATCTCGTGTCTAACGCAGATTGCTCAATCGTTCAGGATGAGCCTGTAATAGACCCTAAAGAAACTCTGAATGGGGAGAGGACGCCTGAAGAACTTATAGAAGCCGGTCTTATGAGACAAGCGGAGCCCTATGAAGTCGTCAGAGGTACCGAATTCACATATCATGTAGAAAGTGCCTTTCATGGAGAGGGCAGAACACTGGTTCGTATCATTATTTCACATCCTGATGCCGAATATTTTCATGGCTTATCTGATGCCGAGAAAACGGAACTACCTCCGGAATTTTTACAAAAGCACGGCATACAAATCTCAGATTCTCAAATTATCCCCGCGTAGAATGTTTCAGTCCCTTAATTTTATCGTGTAATAGAGCGATATAATTTCTGCCCCCGGATTATCGCCACCAAGTCCAGCACTTGATGTGTGACTAAAGGCAAGGCCAAAACGGTCTTGATTAGCCAGCCCATAAGCAACCTGAAGCTGTGAACGGAAAATCACAGGGTAATCCAAATCAACGTCCTTACGGCCATGTCTATACAACCCTAAACCAACACTGGGTGTTACAAAAATTTTCTTATATGGCTCAAAAGTCATAGCAAGACCACCACCGGCCCACATGCTTAAGTTTTTTGTAAAATCCATCCCCAGCCAAGGTCTTAAATTTTTTAAAGTTATAGATTTTGAAGGAAAATATTCCAAACGGAAATTATTTACTCTCTCTTGCTGATCCAAAGCATTGTAATAGCCAATAGACAGGCCTAAAAACCCGTCTGCCTTTGCAAAAGAGGGCAAATTAAGAAGTGCAAAAAACCCAATTAAGGCTGCAAAAAAACGCGCTTGAAACTTCATTGTGAATAAATAAGGACCAAAAGTAAAAAAAGGCAGGAAAAACTAAGCAGTGCTTTGTATAAAATAATGAGTATTTTAAGTTTGGAAAGCAACAGAAAAACCAATATTAAGGAAAAATTTTATTTCTAACCTTGCGAACAAAGGAATAAAGGTTTAACAAATAACACAAAATTAAGGTAGAGATATTATCTATGGTCATACAGGCATTCGCCTTTTATTTATTTGCAACAATACTTCTCATTAGCGCCTTAATGGTAATTACTGCGCGCAATCCCGTTCATTCTGTTCTCTTCCTTATATTAAGCTTTTTTAATGCGTCAGGCCTGTTTGTACTTTTAGGCGCAGAATTTATAGCAATGATATTGGTTATTATTTACGTAGGTGCAGTTGCTGTTCTGTTTTTGTTTGTGGTTATGATGCTCAATATTGATTTCTCAAATCTTCGAAAAGGAAATATGCAATACGTCCCAATTGGATTGACAATAGGAGGAATTCTTTTATTTGAACTCATTACATTGTATTCTTATTGGCAATTCTCTCCCATGGCTGCGGTTAATGCTTCTCTTCCTATCGGCAGCCTCGGTGATGAGCGAAATGCGCATGCTATAGGGTTGGTTCTATATACGGATTATATATTTCCTTTCCAAATGGCAGGGCTGATACTTTTTGTGGCTATGATTGGAGCCATTGTTTTAACAGTACGAAAACGCCCTGGCATCAGAAAACAGAGCATTTCAAAACAACAGGCACGCAAAGCAAGTGATGTTTTAGAAATGAAAAAAGTAACACCGAGAACGGGGGCATAATATGGATACTGCTTCCAACATAGGAATGGAACATTTTCTGGTTCTTGCAGGCATGATCTTTACGATAGGTGTTTTCGGCATTTTCCTTAATAGAAAAAATGTCATTGTTATATTGATGTCCATAGAATTGATGCTTCTTGCCGTTAACATTAATTTTGTTACTTTTTCTGCCTATCTTGACGATTTGATGGGACAAATTTTTGTAATGTTTATTTTAACAGTCGCCGCGGCAGAAGCAGCTATAGGCTTGGCTATCCTTGTTGTATTTTTCCGCAACAAGGGATCAATCGCTGTTGAAGATATATCGGAATTAAGGGGATAAAGTATGGAATTACTAGCAGTCTTTTCTCCTTTATTCGCATTCATCATAGCCGGGCTTTTCGGTAAGCAAATCGGTGATAAAGGCGCACAGTTTATTACTTGTGGCGCTATCATAATTGCCGCTTTAGCCTCAATAACACTATTTTTTGACGTCATTCTTACAGAAAATATGGTCGATGGGGCCTATATCACCATTCTAGGTGACTGGGTAACATCTGATAATTTTACCGTGTCTTGGTCCCTTAGAATTGATCAGCTTGCGGTTGTGATGATGTGTGTCATCAATATTGTTTCTGCCTGTGTCCACGTATATTCCGTTGGTTATATGAGCCATGATCCCTGTAAATCACGCTTTATGGCTTATTTGAGCCTATTTACATTTGCCATGCTTATGCTTGTAACCTCAGACAACCTGCTTCAACTTTTCTTTGGTTGGGAAGGGGTCGGCCTAGCCTCTTACTTGCTTATTGGGTTCTGGAATCATAAACACTCTGCAAATGCCGCGGCGCAGAAAGCGTTTATTGTAAACAGGGTAGGGGATTTTGGGCTTACTCTTGGCATAATGGGAATTTTCGTAGTTTTTGGCAGTATAGAATTCAGTGAAATATTTTCTAATCCCGAAAGCTTTAGCACCATAAGCATGGGCTTTCTGGGATTTGAACTTCACGCATTAACCGTTATTTGTTTGCTTTTATTTATGGGTGCCGTTGGTAAGTCTGCGCAGCTAGGACTGCATACTTGGCTCCCTGACGCTATGGAAGGACCAACGCCGGTTTCTGCTCTTATTCACGCCGCAACTATGGTAACAGCAGGTGTATTTCTCGTTGCACGCTTCTCACCATTATTTGAATATGCACCAGCTGCGCTTATGGTTGTTACAATTTTTGGAGCGACCACAGCTTTCGTTGCTGCTACAATAGGGCTAACACAATTCGATATAAAAAGAGTGATTGCTTATTCAACCATGAGCCAACTCGGATATATGTTTTTCGCCTTAGGGGTTTCTGCCTATAGCGCTGCAATTTTTCACCTTATGACACATGCCTTCTTTAAGGCTCTTCTATTCCTAGGAGCTGGCTCCGTAATACATGCAATGTCTGATGAGCAGGATATGCGTAATATGGGTGGGATCTGGCGAAAAATACCTGTCACTTATACCATGATGTGGGTTGGTTCACTTGCACTTGCCGGAATATGGCCATTCGCAGGTTATTATTCAAAAGACATTATTTTGGAATCTGCTTGGGCAGATCATACATGGTTTGGTAATTACGCCTATTGGATGGGTATCATGGCGGCCTTTATGACCGCCTTCTATAGCTGGCGGTTGCTTATTATGACTTTTCATGGCAAGCCCAGAGCCAGTGAAGAAGTAATGAAAAACGTCCATGAATCACCTGGCACAATGTTAATGCCTTTGGTTATTCTTGCCATCGGCGCATTGCTTGCAGGAAAAATATTTTACGGGGGCTTCGTTGGTTCTACATACGAACATCACGCCCCGTCATCGGAACAGGCTCAGGGACATCATGAGAAAATCAGGGACCATGAAGATAACCTCACGATTAATTTATGGTCTAGAGATTATTTCTGGCACCAATCAATCAAAGTACTCCCTGAGAATGATACGATAGAAGCCGCACACTCGGCACCATTCTGGGTTAAAAAAATGCCTTTAATTTCAGGGTTTTTAGGGATTTTTCTTGCCTATGTTGTTTATCTCTTTAGTCAAGGGAGCGCCGCCACAATCGTGCGCGCATTCAGACCCCTGCACAAATTATTCTTTAATAAATGGTTTTTTGACCCGATTTATCATTTCTTGTTTGTTAAAAATGCTTTGTTTCTGGGGCGCTTATTCTGGAAAAGTGATAAGGACATAATCGATCGCATGGGGGCCGATGGAATAGCTGGATTCTCTGGAAGAATGGCAGGCAATCTCTCAAAATTTCAGAGTGGATATATATTCCAATATGCATTGGTTATGATAATTACACTTATTACTCTTCTTTCATGGTTTGTTTTTAGAGCTGATCAGGCTTTTTATCAGTCTCAAACAATGCAAGAAAATAGGTATGAGGTGATGCAATGAATATGCCGCCTCTTTTATCTATACTTATTTTTCTTCCTTTGCTTTGTGCATGCCTTGTTGCATTGGTGCGAGGAGAAAAGGGAGAGGAAGAAGTTGTAGAAAAAAATATTAAGCACCTGTCACTTTTCAGCTCTCTGTTTGTATTGGCCTTTGGTCTTTTTATGTTTCAGAATTTTGAGACGGGTATCTATGGTTTTCAACTGATAGAAAAGCACAAATGGTTTGGTAATTCAGGGATATCATACCATTTAGGCGTTGATGGAATTTCAATCTACTTCATCTTATTATCTGTCTTTCTAACGCCCATTTGTATTTTAGCCAGTTGGAACTCTATTAAAGAGCGTGTACGCGAGTACATGATTGCGTTCCTAGTACTGGAAAGTTTTATGGTTGGGACTTTCGCAGCACTTGACACTGTCTTGTTCTATGTTTTCTTTGAAGGTGTTTTAATCCCAATGTTTCTGATTATAGGGATATGGGGCGGGCAAAACAGAGTATACGCATCCTATAAATTCTTTCTCTATACACTTTTAGGCTCGGTCTTAATGCTGCTCGCTTTGCTTACGCTTTATGCACAAACTGGCACCACAGATATCACTGAATTAATGCTAAGTGATGTTGCGCCGAACCTCCAAAAATGGCTATGGCTTGCTTTTTTTGCTAGTTTTGCAGTTAAAATGCCGATGTGGCCAGTACATACATGGCTGCCGGATGCCCATGTCGAGGCACCGACTGCAGGGTCGGTAATTCTGGCAGGTGTACTTCTAAAAATGGGAGGATATGGGTTCCTTCGTTTTTCTTTACCCATGCTTCCTGAAGCCAGCATATATTTTGCTCCATTTGTGATGTATCTCAGTGTAATTGCGATTATTTATACTTCTTTAGTCGCACTGGTGCAGGAAGACATGAAAAAGCTAATTGCCTATTCATCCGTCGCACATATGGGGTTTGTCACTATGGGTATATTTTCTTTTACCCAGCAAGGTATAGAGGGCGCTGTTTTCCAAATGATCAGCCACGGTATTATTTCTGCAGCTTTATTCCTGTGTGTTGGCGTTGTGTATGATCGTTTGCACACGAGGGAAATAGGAAGATATGGTGGACTTGTTAAGAATATGCCGGTATATGCAACATTTTTCATGATTTTTATGTTGGGCTCGGTTGGACTACCCGGAACTAGTGGTTTTATTGGCGAATTCTTAGCGTTGCTTGGGACCTTCCAGAAAAATACGCTTATCGCTTTCCTAGCGGCAACAGGTGTTGTTCTTGGGGCTGCCTATATGCTTGTTTTATATAGAAGAGTTATTTTTGGCCCTCAAGATCACAAAGATGCCTCGGCGATGAAAGACTTAGTGAGTCTTGAAAAATTTATTTTCTTGCCTCTCGCTTTTTTGGTACTTTATCTAGGCATATTCCCAAATACCGTTCTTAAAAACATAGCACCGTCAGTCACAGAAATAGTCTCGGTGCTTGAAGCTAACCAGGATATTGATCTTGGAAATACTGACATTGATGAAGACAAGAGTGAGGGAATGTAGCAATGAATACATTGAATATTATGCTAATATTTCCTGAAATTTTCCTTGCTATTACCGCTATGGGCTTTCTTATGGTTGGCGTTTTTCAAGGTAATAGATGCACTGATATTCTGATATGGTCTGCCTGCATAAGCTTTATGATTGCTGCCTTACTGCTCTTCTGCGCCGATTGGGACACCCAATACATATTCAATAATATGCTTATAATAGACCAATTCTCTTCCTCCCTTAAACTTCTGATTATTTTGGGCATGATTATATCTTTGGCTCTTTCTGTTGAATATTTATACCAAGAACGTATCGCAAGATTTGAATATCCCGTGCTAATCATGTTTGCTGGTATTGGTATGATGCTCATGGTATCTGCAAATAATATGCTGAGCCTGTATATGTCTCTAGAACTACAATCACTAAGCCTGTATGTTCTGGCCGCAATACACCGAAACTCCATACGTTCGGGAGAGGCCGCTTCCAAATATTTCATTCTTGGTTCTTTATCATCGGGTATGCTGCTTTTTGGAATATCACTTATATATGGTTTTACGGGGTCAATAGATTTTGGCTCTATACATAACAGCATTAAGGATCTTAGCTCGATTCCCCCGGGCTTCACGGTTGGAATGGTTTTTATTTTGGCTGCTATGGCTTTTAAAATTTCTGCTGTTCCATTTCATATGTGGACACCGGATGTTTACGAAGGAGCGCCAACGTCTGTAACTGCATTTTTTGCCCTTGTTCCAAAAATTGCGGCCATGGGCCTGCTTATACGGCTTTTGGTTGTCCCCTTTGAGTCCGTCAGCGCTGACTGGACTCAAATTATCTACTTTGTTTCTGTTGGGTCTATGTTGTTAGGCTCTTTTGCTGCAATTGCCCAAAGCAATATTAAGCGTCTGTTTGCATATAGCTCGATAGGAAATATTGGATATGCTCTTATTGGTGTTGTTGCAAATACACCTCAGGGGGTTGGCTCTGTTATTGTTTTCTTGTTTATCTATCTTGCAATGACTGCAGGGACATTTTCAATCATACTATTCATGAGACGAAACGGAATAGCTGCTGAAAAAGTAAGAGACCTATCGGGATTTTCCAGAAACAATCCTGTCTTGGCTTACGCCTTAGCTATTTTAATGTTTTCGATGAGCGGCATTCCACCCATGGCGGGATTTTTTGGAAAGTTATTTATTTTTCAGGCCGCTATTCAAAGCGAGTTATACATTCTAGCCGTACTAGGTGTACTTTCATCTGTTGTTGCCGCGTATTACTATATACGCATTATTAAAATTATGTTTTTTGATGAGCCTGCTGACCCATTCGATGAAAATATGGGACTTGGTAAACGCATAGTGCTCCTCATATCAATTTTAGTTGTGCTTGGTTTTATTTTTTACCCAAATTATATTTGGGACGGTGCCGTAGCAATCTCATCCTCTTTGTTTTAGGCATATAATGACTACTGGCTGGTCTATTCAAAAATTCGAAACCGTTACCAGTACACAAAGCGTCCTAAAAGATACTCTTGCTCAAAATCCATCCTTGCAAGAAGGACAGGTTATTATTTCAAAGAACCAAACTGATGGGTATGGTCGTCACGGACGAAAATGGGAAAGCAAAGACGGTAATCTTTTGTTTTCATTCTATTTAACGCCTAATTGCCCTATAAAAAGAATTGGCGAAATTTCTCTACTCACTTCTTTGGCACTAGCAGAAACAATTAAGAAATACATTGATCAACCCACAACTCTAAAATGGCCCAATGATGTTCTTATTGAAAATAAAAAATGCTCCGGTGTACTGCTAGAGTCCATACCCTCCACAGAAAACAAAAACATTGCCCTTATTATTGGAATAGGGGTGAACACAAACATTCCGGCAGATAAAAACACAACACATCTCTCACATTACAAAGGTGACAGATTAAACAATGAGGTTTTTCTGCAAGACTTTTTAAATTCTTTTTCTCATCTATATCAGGAGTGGAAAGATACCGGTTTCAAAAAAATCCGCGCACTTTGGCTTTCCAAGACTTATAAAAAGGGTTCATTAATGTCTGTAAAAAATGGAGCCACGAATATATCAGGAAAGTTTGAAGATATTGATAACGCTGGAAATTTACTAATACTCTCTGAAGAAAAAGGAGAAATTCAAAAAATATCTTCAGGTGACGTTTTTTTAGTGTAAAAGGTTAGCTTATGTTGTTAGCAATCGATGTAGGAAATACAAATACTGTTTTTGCGGTATTTAAGAGTAACACTCTTGAACATTCTTGGCGCTGCGAAACTGTTAAATCGCGTTCGGTAGACGAATATGCTGTTTTTTTAAAGCAACTCTTTGATCTTGTTGATTTATCATGGTCGGACATTTCTGATGTTATTATTAGCTCTGTTGTTCCTGATGCTGATTTTCATCTTTTGAAGTTTTGTAAAAAATATATAGATAAAGATGCCATATTCGTTGATAGCACAATTGCCGGTGTTACAGTTAATCTTGATCAGCCAGACGAAATAGGTGCAGACAGGCTGGTTAATACTGTGGCTGTTATTCATTATTATACAACGCCTGCTATTGTCATTGACTTCGGAACAGCCACCACTTTTGACGTCATAGAAAAAGATGGGTCATATAGCGGGGGGGTTATTGCTCCGGGGATTAGATTATCTGCAAAAGCGTTAACCCAGCATGCTGCAAAACTACCTCAGGTAAATATAGAAAAACCTGAAAAAATTATTGGTAAAAACACTCAAAGTGCCATGCAATCCGGCATGTATTGGGGCTATATCGGTGTCATAGAAACCATAGTCGAAAGAATAAAGGAAGAAATGAAGTCAGAGGTATTTGTTTTGGCAACTGGCGGCTTAGCACCACTTTACGCCGAAAGTACAAACGCTATAAACGCGGTAGACGAAACGCTTATCCTTAAAGGACTGCAATCCATTTATCAAAAAGTAAAAGCAAAAAACTGATGCGCCGCATGTTTAAAGATAATGAATTTTATTTTGTTCCTCTCTCTGGAAGCGAGGAATTTGGTGCTAACTTTAACTTGTACGTGTCTGATAACGAATTCCTGCTTGTCGATTGCGGGATAGGTTTTGCCGATGATCGCTTTCCTGGAATTGATCTACTTTTGCCTGATCCTGATTTTGTTGCTCAAAATAAAGAAAAGCTCACTGGCTTGATTATTACGCATGCACATGAAGATCATATCGGTGCAGTTGCATATCTTTGGGAACGTCTACAGTGCCCAATATACACTACTCGGTTCTCTGCAAACGTGCTTAGAAAAAAACTGGAACAAGAAGGGGTAGATGGTGTTCCAATTTATATTATTGATCAGGGTAAGAGTATAAAAATTGGAAATTTCGACGTTGAATTTATTCCCGTATCACACTCAGTCCCCGACAGTTGTTCTCTGTTTATCAAAACCAAACACGGTAATGTTTTACATAGTGGAGACTGGAATTTAGATCCTGCACCGGTCATAGGTAAAAAAACCGAGGCAAAAACTTTCCAGAAGGTCGGGAAACAGGGTGTTATTGCTTATGTAGGTGACTCTACCAACGCACAAGTTGACGGATATGCTGGATCAGAAGCTGACGTCGCCATTGGACTTGCAGAGGAATTTTTAAATTGTAAGGGTAAGATTGCTATTACTGTATTTGCTTCAAATATTGGACGCATAATAAGCATTGCAGAAGCAGCAAGAAAAGTAGGAAGAAGTGTAGCCCTTGTCGGACGCTCATTACACAGAATGGTTGGCGCGGCTCATGAATGTAGTTACCTCCAACATTTAGAAAATTTTGTAGATCATGATGACCTCGCACAAATTCCAGACGATAACATCGTTCTTGTTGTAACTGGCTCTCAAGGTGAACATAGAGCAGCGCTGGCAAGAATTGCACGTGGAGAGTTTAGAGGCATAACAATAGGTAAGAATGATACGGTTATTTTTTCCTCTCGGGCTATTCCCGGTAATGAACGTACAATTAACGAAGTTAAAAATAACTTAAGCGCTGCTGGCGTTAATATCGTAACCCCAAGCGATACAAAAAACACTATACATGTTTCCGGTCACCCCTGCAGAGATGAAATTGCACAAATGTTACAGTGGGTTAGGCCTAATTGCGTTATTCCCGTTCATGGTGAAAGACAGCAGCTGGATGCACACGCAATTTTTGCCAAAGATTGTCAAGTGAACCAAACTCTGGTTCCCAATAACGGTTCAGTGATCCGACTTGCACCAGGTGAGCCGGAAATTGTAGATCACGTGGAAACTGGGCTTCTTGCGGTTGACCAAAGGCGGATTATACCAGCAACGCACCAATCTATTACAGCAAGACGCAAACTGCAATATTCAGGAACGGTGCATGCGTCTGTGGTTTTAGGCTCAAATCTAAAGCCTATAGGAAAAATTAAAATTGATACCGTCGGACTAAGTTGTGATAGGAACGAAGACTGTATGGTATCAGAATTGCATGACACAATTTCAAGCGCCCTAAAAGGCCTTGAGCCTGATGACCCTCATGATGAGGAAGCTATAGCGGAACATATCCGCATTCCGTTACGACGCTACGTACAGGATGTTCTGGGCCTGAAACCCAAAACAACGGTGCATGTAAACATTATTGAATAGGAGTATTGGCAAAATGACCCTCGTATCCGCATTTATTGTCTTCATTATGATATGGTGGATGGTGTTTTTTTGCGTTCTTCCAATAGGACAAGCCACTAAATACGAACCATTAGAGCCTGAAGAAGCATATAGAGCTCCCGGCGCCCCTAAAATGCTCAATATGAAGAAAAAATTAGTCATTACAACGGTGACAACAATTATACTTTTTCTGATAATCTACTTTATTATTGATACGGAACTCATAGACTTCAGAGAAATAGCAAAGCAGGGCTAAAATATGCGCCTCATTCCTTTAGTATTTATTTGTCTTTTTTTATATCCTCATTTGGCTTTTTCAAAAGCTGATCAGGAGCTTCAGACTCTGTGCCAAAAACTCTATGAAAAACAAAAAGAGGGGGCAGATTATATACCCAGTGTTGATGTACACGGAAAGAAAGTAGCGTCTGCTGACCTTAACTCTAATTCAACTTTGTTGGATGACCCAATTATTATACCTGTGGAAATAGATTTGGTCCAAAAATACGGCCTAGCTCTGCCACCTGAAATCGGGTTGAAGCCGGAAATAACAAAAATCAAAATCATGTCTAACGGACGCATAAGATTTGGCGATCAAGACATCTCGGAAGATTTAGAAAAATTGTGTAGTACAGAGTTAAAAAACGACACGAATGACATCCAAGGCCATGGACATAAAGCCCCTGATACCGTACGCTCCTCTATCAAAGAAAATGACAAAATTGAAGGACAATATCCAGAAGAGTCAAAACCCCGTTACAATAATTAATTAGGTAGGACAGGGACCGAGTTATGGCGAAAGCACAAATGACAGAAAAAGCACGAAAAACAGCAATTACACCAACGCGTGACGAAGATTTTCCAGAGTGGTACCAGCAAGTTATAAAAGCAGCTGAGATGGCTGAAAATTCACCCGTCCGTGGCTGCATGATAATAAAACCATATGGTTTTGCGCTGTGGGAAAACATGCAGCGCATCTTCGACGAAATGATCAAAGAAGCCGAGGTTCAAAACGTCTATTTCCCTCTACTTATACCCTTAAGTTTTATTAGCCGTGAAGCGGATCATGTTGATGGCTTCGCAAAAGAATGTGCTGTTGTAACGCATCATAGACTTGAAACAGGTGAAAACGGCCTTGTGCCTGCAGGAAAACTGGAAGAGCCTTATGTTATTCGACCAACATCGGAAACAATCATTGGTGATGCCATGGCCAGATGGATTCAATCCTACCGTGATCTGCCACTCAAATTAAACCAATGGTGTAACGTTATGCGATGGGAAATGCGTACAAGGCTTTTTCTGCGTACTTCCGAATTTCTTTGGCAAGAAGGCCACAACGCCTTTGAAACCGCTAAAGAAGCACAAGAAGACACCCTTAAAATGCTTGAGGCATACCGCGTATTTGCCGAAGACTACCTCGCCCTGCCTGTTATTACCGGAGAGAAAACCGAAGATGAACGTTTTCCCGGTGCTGATGCAACCTATACGATCGAAGCAATGATGCAGGATGGAAAAGCGTTACAAGCCGGCACATCCCATAATCTGGGGCAAAATTTTTCTAAATCTATAGGTATTACCTTTCAGGGCCGGGATGGTGCAGAAGAGCACGCCTACACTACAAGCTGGGGAATCTCAACACGCCTTATAGGCGGTATGATTATGACACACGCCGATGATGACGGCATGATTATGCCCCCACGCGTTGCCCCCCATCATGTGGTTGTAATACCAATTGTCAAAGATGATCAGGACCAATCAAAAATGGACTCCTATATTCAGACGCTAAAAGAAAAGCTGAAGAAAAATAACATCCGCGTCCATATTGACAAGCGCGATATGCGTACACCTGATAAAATGTGGAACGCCATTAAGAAAGGGGTTCCGTTACGTGTTGAG